>NZ_JASSPG010000001.1:0-603598 GCF_030247125.1 Halomonas sp. LC1
AGGGTTTTGAAAAAAAGCGGCAGACGATGCCAAAGGCAAGTCTGCCGCAAACCACCGATCAGTACCCTGACCAGAGAGTGCCTGGTAAATGCTTGGGCTTAAATCTCGAAGCCCAGCCCAAAATCGTCGCTTGAAATGGCCATCAAGCTGCCCGCCCCCGCTTGGATCATGGAAGCGTGCGCTTTAGTGCGCGGTAACAAGCGCTGGTAATAGAACCGCGCTGTATTCAACTTTGTCTTATAGAAAGCGGCATCATCACCGTCCTGGGAGGCAGCCGCCTGCTTGGCAGCACGTGCGAACAGGTAAGCAACCGTCACGTAGCCTGAGTACATCAAGTAATCGACGCTGGCAGCTCCTACCTCTTCACGGTCCTGCATCGCTTTCATACCGATACCCATGGTGAGCTCGCCCCACTCGGCGTTCAGCTTAGCCAGCGGCTCAATAAACTCTTTCAATGCGGAGTTATCCGCTTCTGCTTTGCAGAACTTGTGAATCTCTTTGGTGAATACTTTCAGCGACTCACCTTGACTCATCAGCACTTTGCGCCCCAGCAGATCAAGCGCTTGAATACCGGTCGTACCTTCATAGAGGCGTGTGATGCGCGCATCGCGCACCAGTTGCTCCATGCCCCACTCTTTAATAAAGCCGTGGCCACCAAAAACCTGCACGCCTTCATTGGTACACTCGAAGCCCACTTCCGTCAGGAAGGCTTTGACGATGGGTGTTAATAGACCGAGCAGCGTCTCCGCTCGCTCTTTCTCTGCCCCCGACGCACCGTGCTCAACAATATCCAGCATTTGAGCGGTATACAGCACCAGCATGCGGCCGCCTTCGGCAAAGGCTTTTTGAGTGAGCAACATACGGCGTACATCAGGGTGCACGATGATGGGGTCAGCGACTTTATCCGGTGCTTGGACACCCGACAGCCCGCGCATTTGCAGACGATCGCGCGCATAGCTCAGCGAGTTCTGGAAACTTGCCTCCATCAACCCTAGCCCTTGGATACCTACGCCTAGGCGAGCAGCGTTCATCATGGTGAACATGCAGGCTAGGCCTTTATTGGGCGCGCCCACTAGGTAACCCGTTGCGCCGTCAAAGTTCATGACGCAGGTGGCATTACCATGGATACCCATTTTGTGCTCAAGCGAACCACAGCTGACGCCATTGCGCTCGCCTGGATTACCCGCAGCGTCCGGCAGAAATTTGGGCACCACGAATAGCGAAATACCTTTAGAGCCTTCAGGGGCATCCGGCAGCTTGGCCAGCACGAGATGCACAATGTTCTCAGCAAGATTATGCTCACCGGCTGAGATGAAAATCTTGGTGCCCGTAATTTGGTAAGCATCACCTTCAGCGGGCACCGCACGAGTCTTAATTAAACCAAGGTCAGTACCGCAGTGTGGCTCCGTCAAGCACATAGTGCCTGTCCAAACCCCCTCTACCAGCTTGGTGAGGTATGTCGCCTTCTGCTCGTCGGTACCGTGATGACGCAGCGCATCCGCCGCGCCGTGTGACAGGCCCGGGTACATTCCCCACGCTAGGTTGGTGGCGCAGATCATTTCGGAAAGCATCATCGCCAGCGAATGAGGAAGGCCCTGACCACCCTGTTCAGGATCTGCCGCCAAACTCGGCCAGCCGCCCTCGACATACTGCTGATAGGCCTCTTTGAAACCTTTGGGCGCTTTAACCTCTCCGCCCTCCAGCAAACACCCCTCTTCATCCCCACTCTGATTGAGTGGCAGCAACACTTCGCGAGCAAAGCGCGCGCCCTCTTCCAAAATCGCCCCTACGACATCAGGAGACGCTTCATCACCATGGGGAAGCGCCGCGTAGTGGCTTGGGTAATCAAACATTTCGTCCATCACGAAACGCATGTCGCGCAGAGGGGCTTGATAGCTGGGCATGTCACTTCTCCTAAACAGGGGGCTGAAAGGGGTGGGCTTCACCAACGCCTTTCAAACACATGTTTGAAAATTAGCGCGCACGCTCGACACAGTCAAGCAGTCGTTTGAATTAAACCTCCAAAGGCGCTACTACTTTGGTAGCCACTTATATAACCCCTTGTTCTTAAATACAAAAAAGCCTGCTCAAAACCTCGAGCAGGCTAACCAGAAAGACTTACTTGAAAGCTGTTATTGCATTCGGATACCGCCGTCCAAACGAATTACCTCTCCATTAAGCATGGGGTTGGTAATGATCTGCTCTGCTAGCCGTGCAAACTCCTCAGGCTTACCCAAACGCTTGGGGAAAGGCACGGCAGCAGCTAACGCCTGTGCAGCCTCGTCAGGGATTTCACTCATCATCGGCGTTTCAAATACCCCAGGCGCAATGGCCATGACGCGAATGGCATGTCGGGACAGTTCTCTCGCCGCTGGCAGGCTCATTCCCACGACCCCCGCCTTAGAGGCGCTGTAGGCACACTGCCCCACCTGCCCATCGAACGCCGCAATAGACGCTGTGTTGATAATCACACCACGCTCACCGCTATCACCCGGCGGGTTTTTAGCCATCGCAGCGGCCGCGAGCCGCATCACATTAAAAGTGCCGACCAAGTTGATATGGACCGTGCGCGCATAGCTATCAAGATCGGCGGGGTTGCCTTCTCGATCCACTAGCTTGGCGACGCTCACCACACCCGCACAGTGAACCACGCCAGAAAGCCCGCTTTCGCCACCCAACGCCACCGCCCTATCTATCGCCTGCTGCATATCGGTGGCAGAGGTAATATCAGCGACACAGGCTTTGGCCTGAACACCCAGCTGTTCTGCTAGATTCGACACGCGATCACTCATATCGCACAGCAGCACATTGGCGCCAGCGCTTACCAGCCGTTCTGCCGTGGCCGCACCAAGACCTGAGGCAGCCCCGGTGATCAAAAACGTACGATCCTTTACCTGCATGGCACATGTCCTATGAATTATGAGTGATGACGTACTTGCTCTGCCGCTTGAGCACGTAACTTGAAGCGCTGAATCTTGCCGCTGGGTGTTTTAGGTAGCTCATCGACAAACTCAATCACCCTAGGGAAAGCGTGAGTAGAGAGCCGTTCGCGCACCTGCTGGCGAATTTCTTCGGCCAGGGCATCACTCGGCTCGTAACCATCGCGAAGTACGATATAGGATTTGATCACTTCGCCACGAATCTCGTCTGGCTGCCCCACCGCCGCAGATTCCGCCACCGCTGGATGTGTCATCACGCTATTTTCAACGTCTGTCGGGCCTACCCGATACCCTGCAGTCGTGATGATGTCATCGTCACGGCCTGCAAACTGGAACGAACCATCCTCATTGCGAATCACCACATCGCCGGTCAGGTAGTAGCCATTAACGAAGGGGTCTTTCTCCTGCCAGGTATAGCCTTGGAAAAAGTGAGCGGGTGAGTTCTTGATATCCACCGCCAGCACACCGGGTTCACCGGGTGGCAGCTCATTGTATTCCGCATCGAGAATGGCCAGACGGTAGCCCGGCATAGGAACGCCCATGGCCCCCACATGCTTAGGGTGCTCGAGAGAGTGGTGGTTATTACAGGTCATTCCGGTTTCCGTTTGGCCATAATGATCCATGACCGGGCAACCCAAGGATTTTTCGACCCAGGTGACGACCTCGGTGTTGAGCGGCTCCCCTGCAGAGCTGGCTGCTCGCAGCGTCAACGTTTGATGAGCGTCGTCAAACAGGCCTGACGCTTTCATCAATCGGTAAGCCGTAGGTGCCGCCGCGAAGTTGGTAATGCGATGACGTGTCATAAAGGCCAACGCGCCCTCAGCACTAAAACCAGCCTCGCAAAAGTGCGTGGTAACGCCCAAGAGCAGTGGCCCTGCAATAGCGTAATAGAGACCGTAGGCCCAGCCTGGGTCTGCCATGTTCCAGAACCGGTCATCCTCACGCAGATCGACCGCCAACTCCATATAGAGCGCAAATGCGGTCATACCCGACAGCGGCACGGCGACACCTTTGGGCTTTCCCACCGTGCCCGAAGTAAACATCTGTAGAAACGGCTTATCCGGCGACAATCTAGGCGGCCTGTCGCTCATTGACGTATACGTCAACGCAGCCTGCCAGTCGTGATCGTTAGGGTGCTCTCGGGTTGCGCCGCCCACCGCCAATACCGGTGGACACTGGCTCAAACCGTCGAATTTATAGCGGTTTACGCGATCGGTAATCACCAGCTTGGTGTCTGCTCGGCTAAGCCGATAATCCACGGCGTCCGGCCCAAAGGCAGTAAATAGCGGCTGGTAGACAGCCCCAATGCGCCATGTTGCCAGCACGGTGATCAGCAAATTAACAGAACGGGGCAGCATGCAGGCAATCCGGTCGCCTTCACCGAGCCCTTGGCTTTTGAACCAGCCCGCTAATTGGCCGCTCTGCTGATCAAGTTCGGAATAGGTCAGCGTATGGGTTTGGCCCTGGGTATCTTCATGTACTAGCGCCAATACATCACCACGCCCTTGGCGCACGTGCCGTCCACAACAGGCTTCAAAGGCGTTTAAATATCCATCCTGATGGTCGTCAAGTTTGGCGACAACGCTATCAACCGAAAAGCTTTCAAGAAAAGTCGAATACGGGGGAAGTGACGTGGATGTTGCTGTCATGACGGCTCTCTTATGTTGTTGGTCGTGAGCACTCGGGCAGGCAGGATTCAGCGTGGCATTGGCATTATTGTGCGTTTACGTTAACGGAAACCTACCGATAGACCAACGCTAAAAGCATTTACCCAAGAGCGCAAGCCACAAGCGCGGCCATGAGGTTAGACGTTGGTCGATTGGGAAGAGACAGCGCCAAGCATTAGCGCGATAGAATCATTGCTACCAGCTCATCAGCAAGGTCGTCTGGCGTGCGCGAGCCGTTGGGATCATACCAACGAACAGTCCAGTTCAACGCCCCTAAGATAAAGCGAGAAACGAGGAAGCGGTCGCCATGAATCAGCCCTGCCGCCAGAGCGTCATCAATCACCTCAACCCACATCGCCTCATAAGCATCGCGTAGGTGGCTAAGGTGGGCGCTGGCGGCGGGGTCTAAACGTCGCCATTCAAACAGCGCCACCACGTGAGCATTACGATCTGCAAACAGCGTTTCCAGGTGCGCCCTTGCCATGGCATGCAGCCGAGCTTCTGCACTGTCGGGGCAAGATTGCAACGCGGCTTTTGCGATGCCTAGTGCGTTCTGGGTGCCCTCCTCAATCACTGCTGCCAGAATTTCCTGCTTATCTTTGAAGTGATGAAACAGGCTGCCGGACTTGATGCCCATTTCCTGGGCCAGCATGCGCACCGTGGTGCGATCAAAGCCCTCTTGGACGAATAGCTGAGCTGCTAAGCGCGTCAATTCCTTGCGGCGAGGAGATGCATTCATTACATTCATGTCATTTACACTAGCGCTTGCTTGGTTACGTAGGAGAAGACCACAGGCCCGCGAACGGGTCAACGCATCGCTAAACACTCAGCCCGATAATCACAAAAAATCTATCAGGAGATAGACAATGAGTAGCGCTACCGACGTCGTCTTTTTATCCGCCACTCGCACCCCGATGGGCGGCATGATGGGCAGCCTTTCCAGTATGAGCGCCCCTGAACTTGCCGCCGTGGCAATCCGCGCTGCCATCGAGCGCGCAGGTATCGATGCCGCCTCCATCGAAGAGGGCATCATGGGCTGCGTGCTGCCTGCTGGTGTCAAACAAGGCCCTGCCCGCCAGGCGATGCGCCAGGCAGGCATTCCAGATGCCAACGGTGCCACGACCATCAATAAGCTCTGTGGCTCGGGGATGAAAGCAGCCATGCTTGCGCATGATTTGATCAAAGCAGGCACCGGCGACATTCTGCTGGCAGGCGGCATGGAGTCGATGTCCAACGCTCCCCACGTGCTGACCAAAGCGCGCAGCGGCTACCGCCTGGGCCACGGCGAGCTGAAAGACCACATGTTCTTGGACGGTTTGGAAGACGCCGAAACGGGCAAGCTAATGGGCGTTTTTGCCCAAGAAGTAGCCACAGAAAGGGGCTATACGCGCGAGCGGCTGGATGATTTCGCCATTGCGTCCTTAGAGCGGGCGATGGCCGCCACCAACAACGGCGACTTGGACGCCGAAATGGCGCCAGTCACGGTGACGACGCGCCAGGGTGAGACGATCGTCTCCCACGATGAGCAACCCTTTCAAGCCAAGCTAGACAAGATACGGCAGCTGCGCCCAGCGTTTGCCAAAGATGGCACCATCACCGCAGCCAACGCTAGCTCCATCTCCGATGGCGCGTCGGCACTCATTTTGGCAAGCCATGCAGCCGCGCAGCGCCATGGCGTTAAACCATTGGCAAAAATGCTGGGGCATGCGACACACTCGCGTCACCCAAGCGAATTCACCATTGCGCCGGTGGGTGCCATCGATAAACTGATGAAAAAGCTGGGCTGGGGCGTCAACGATGTCGACTTGTTCGAAATCAATGAAGCCTTTGCCGTCGTGACGCTCATGGCCATGGACGACCTAGGCTTGCCCCATGACAAAGTGAACGTCTTTGGCGGTGCTTGCGCTCAAGGCCACCCGGTGGGCTCCACGGGATCGCGGATCATCGCTACGCTGATCCATGCACTACGCGCCAAGGGAGGAAAACGCGGTATTGCCAGCCTCTGCATTGGCGGTGGAGAAGCCACCGCCGTTGCCGTTGAGCTGATGGATTAAACGCCCAACAGCTCGCCCATCGCGTGCCTTGGCTTTGCTTTATGCCAGGGCGCGCATATCGTCCTTATAGTCACGATCCTCCGATTCAGCGCTAGCCATGGCCTGCCAATCCAATTGCTCTAGAGGCTGCGACTCTTCCACCGACTCTTCGCTGGCCTCAGCACTGTCGATACCTTCGGCTATTTGGAACTGCCCTGCATATTCACGCATCTGCAGCGCTTCCTGTGTCAGACCTTCCGCACTCTGCGCCGTTTGATTCACCAACCGCATCGTGTCTTGCGTCGTCGCATCGATCTGCGTGACCGCCACGTTGACCTCTTCGATACCGCGCCGCTGCTCCTCGGACGCTTTGGCCATTTGTGCCATCAAGTGCTCGACTTCGGTCGCCGCCTGCATGATGGCCCGCGTGTGCTCACCCGCCTGCTGAGACAGTTCACTCCCCTCTTCGACGCTCTTGCGGGATGCCTCGATGCGCGCACGAATATCGTGGGCGGCATCGGCACTGCGCGTGGCGAGCGCTCGCACTTCGCTGGCGACGACCGCAAAGCCGCGACCATGCTCACCGGCACGAGCGGCCTCGACCGACGCATTCAATGCCAAAATATTGGTTTGGAAAGCAATGCTTTCGATCACGGTAATGATGGTTTGGATTTCTTCGGAGTGCTGGTTGATCGACCGCATGGTGGCGATGAACTGAGAAATGACCTCATCTCCCTGCTGCGCCTTGTGAGACACGTCAGTGGTCGAGCGATTGACGTGGGCAGCACTTTCCGCATTCTGATTGACCGTGGCGGTGAGCTGTTCGAGGCTGGCGGCCATTTGTTGCAGTGCCGACACCTGAGAGTCGGTTTGGCCAGCCAGCTGCTGGCTTTGTGTCGCCATGGCTTGGCTATCGGTATAGACCTGCTGGCTACTGTTATTGAGCTGATTCACAGTCGTGGTCAGCGAGCGCTGCATATTCGCCAGCTCGGTAAAGAGCAGGCCAATTTCATTATTGGCGTGCGCTTCCACCGGCGAGGATAAATCACCTTTAGCAATACGTTTGAAGTGCTGAGTAATGACGCGCAGTGGACGCAGTACGTTACGACGCACGCCCCATACCACGAGCCCCACCACCAGCAGTGCCAGGACGACGACTCCGATCACACCCATGAACAGCAACGATGAGACGTTTTCGAAGCGTTCGGACAGACCAGCACCACGCGCTACCGAGTAGCCGTAGAAGGCTTCCGCCGTATTGACGAACTGTTGGCTGCTGTCATCGACCCGCGACTCGCCAGATAAAAAGCCGCGCACGTCGCGCTCTTCCAGCATCATCATCTGCAGGCTGAGGTTGTTATTCACCAGGGATTGGAAATCGTTAGACAATTGCCCTACTAGATCCGGCAACTCCCCCTCTGGGAAGCTCGCCTCGAAAGCATCAAAGTGCGTGGACGCCGAAGCCAGCAGTCGTTCCGCTTCTTCCAGCAGCGGCTCGGGACGATCGAACGACGGCGTGCGAATCAACTCCGCCGCCCGATTCATCTGTACCCGGGCACGCAGTAGCTGCGTGTAAGCACTGTTCAGCTCACGCACCTGGGCCATGTCACGCTGCTGCATCGATGTAAACGCATCGCGCCCAAATTGGTTGGCAAACAGACCCAAGCCGCCGATGGCTAGCACCAAGCAGGTAAAGGTCACGAGTACCAGCGTCCAGCTTGCTTTGACGCTTAAGTTATTGATGAATTTCATGGTGCACTCCGTCGAGATAGGAATGATCAGCTTTTTTGTAGCGGTAGCCACAGCTGTAAACGGTGGCGGATCTCGAACAGCGCCTGCTCGTAAGCATCCAACTTACTCATCAGACGAGGGTCACGGATGTCCCAGAATAAAATCTCGTCAGCCTTTCCTTGCCACTCCCGGCACGCCTGCTGGGCTTTGTCACACAGTACGATCACCACGTCGAACGTGTCATTCTCGAATTGATCCAGCGACTTACTGTGCAGCCCCTCTGTCGAAAGACCCTGTTTTTTCAAGGCTTCAAGGGTTAACGCATGGGGCTCATCAGGTTCCGAGCCCGCACTGAAGGATTCGAAGCGATCACCGGCCATATGGCGAAGTAGCACCTCCCCCATGAGAGAGCGCGCAGAGTTGGCATTGCAGAGAAAGAGCACGCGACGCTTCGACATAATTCAACAACCTCTTATTTAATTTTACATCGTCACCATACGCCCCGATGATGACGGAGATATTGCAACCCAGACAGGCGGCTAGAAATATACGAAAAAACATATATCATGAAAACCACCTATCGATTGTCGACCAAGGAGCCCCAATGGCCCTGTTTGAGGAGTTACCCAATCTCGCCCCTGAGTGCTTTCAAACCCCTAGCCTCGAATTATTGGGGTTACCGCCCTCCTCGCTTCCCGCCCCCAAGGTGCTACTGCTATACGGCTCTCTTCGTGAGCGCTCGTTTAGCCGCTTGGCGGTTGAAGAGGCCGCCCGCCTGCTGAACGCGATGGGCGCTGAAACACACATTTTTAACCCGCGTGGCCTGCCTCTCCCAGATGCCGAGGATGCCAGCCACCCCAAGGTGGAAGAGCTACGCTCACTGGCGCAGTGGGCAGACGGGATGGTGTGGTGCTCGCCGGAGCGTCACGGAGCGATGACGGGCATCATGAAAGCCCAAATCGACTGGATTCCCCTAGCGCTTGGCGGCGTACGCCCTACCCAAGGCAAAACCCTGGCCGTGATGCAGGTCTGCGGTGGTTCACAATCGTTCAACACGGTGAACCAGCTGCGCATTTTGGGCCGCTGGATGCGCATGGTGACGATCCCCAATCAATCCTCCGTGCCCAAAGCCTTTATGGAGTTCGATGAGAACGACCGTATGAAGCCGTCGCCGTTTTACGACCGCATCGTGGATGTCATGGAAGAACTCGTGAAATTCACCCTGCTAGTACGAGAGCGCAGCGAGCTGCTCACGGATCGATACTCAGAGCGTAAAGAGAGTGCCGAAGAGCTCTCCAAGCGCGTTAACCAGCGGGCTATCTAATCAAGGAGCGAGCATGTCACATCAGGAGCAAGCAGCCCCCAGCAGTGCTGACATGGGGCTTTTCGAACGTTATCTGTCGCTTTGGGTCGCCGCTGCGATTGTGGCCGGTATTGCGTTAGGCCAATGGGCTCCCGCCATTCCCGAGGCTCTTTCACACTTTGAATACGCGCAGGTGTCGATCCCGATCGCCGTCCTGATATGGGCGATGATTTTTCCCATGATGGCGCAAATTGACTTTAGCGCCATTGCTGGCGTTCGCCGTCAGCCGAAGGGGCTGGCCATCACCACCACGGTAAACTGGCTCATCAAACCCTTCACCATGTTTGCCCTGGCATGGCTGTTTTTCATGGTGATATTTAAACCTTGGATATCGGATGACCTAGCCAGCCAATACCTCGCGGGAGCCATCTTGCTGGGTGCGGCGCCCTGCACCGCGATGGTCTTCGTCTGGAGCTATCTGACCCGTGGCGACGCAGCCTACACGCTAGTGCAAGTGGCGCTCAATGACCTGATTATGCTGTTTGCCTTTGCGCCGATCGTGGTCTTGCTGCTGGGCATCTCTAATATTCAGGTGCCCTGGGATACGGTCCTGCTGTCGGTAGTGCTCTACATCGTCATTCCCCTGGCAGCAGGCTACCTCACGCGGAAAACCCTTATCGCCAAGCGCGGTGCCCAGTGGTACGACAACGTTTTTATGAAGCGCATTGGACCTATCACGCCCATGGGCCTGATCATTACCCTGGTCCTGCTGTTCGCGTTTCAGGGCGATGTCATTCTCGACAATCCGCTGCATATCGTACTGATCGCCGTTCCACTAATTCTGCAGACGTTTTTGATCTTCTTCATTGCCTATGGCTGGGCAAAAGCGTGGCGCGTACCGCACCCTATTGCGGCACCTGGGGCGATGATTGGTGCCAGCAACTTTTTCGAGCTTGCCGTGGCCGCCGCCATCGCGCTGTTCGGCCTTCAGTCGGGCGCTGCGCTAGCTACGGTGGTGGGTGTACTGGTAGAAGTCCCGCTGATGCTGGCCCTAGTGCGCATTGCCAATAACACGCGCCAGCACTTCCCTACTCATGCTTAAGGAGCCTGCTTGATGGCGCACTATTTGATTTTTCTCGGCTCGACCAGAACGTCAACGCCTCCCGCGCCCGCCCGCCTGGGCGAGCGGGTAGCCAAAGCGTGCTTGCGCTTACTCAGCGCCCAGCGCGATACGACGGCGGAGATTATTGACCCGCTCTCATTCGATTTGAGCGGTCCGTTTAAACCGCATTTTGCCTACTCTGCCTCCACCGTACCGGATGACTTGGATGCCCTGGCAACGAAAATCGACCGGGCAGACGGCTACGTGATGGTCAGCCCAGAGTACAATCACGCGATGAGCCCGGCGCTGAGTCATTTATTGAATCACTTTGGCGCGTCGCTATTTGCGTTCAAACCCAGCGCCATCGTGACCTACTCCATGGGCCAGTGGGGCGGCGCCCGCGCGGCGGTGAATATGCGCTCGTTTCTATCCGAGCTGGGCTGCTTGCCCGTTTCAGCGATGATACATATCCCGAAGGCCCACGAAGCCATCGATAGCGATGGACAATTTCAGGCGGAGCAGGAGCGCTGGGAAAGCTATTTTGGTCGGACGCTCGCGCAGCTCATATGGTGGGCCGACGCCGCCAACGCACATAAAGCCGAGCAAGACCCCACTCGCCTATCGCCCGCGTTTCATCATACCCCTAGCCAACGTGACGCCCCCTCATGTCAGTAACCATTTACCACAACCCTAACTGTGGAACGTCCCGCAATACGTTAGCCATGATCAAGGCGTCAGGGGAGTCCCCTGACGTGATCCACTACCTGGAAACACCGCCAAGCCGAGAGCGCTTGGTAGAATTGCTGGCGATGATGAAGCTGCCACCGCGAAAGCTGCTGCGCCGCAAAGGCACGCCTTACGATGAACTGTCCTTGGATGACCCAACGCTAGACGATGAGCAGCTTATCGATGCCATGATGGCCCACCCGATCCTCATCAATCGCCCAATCGTCATCACCCCCAAAGGGGCAAAACTCTGCCGACCTTCCGAACAGGTGCTAGCGCTGCTGGATCGGCCGGTGGCGCACTTTGTGAAAGAGGATGGCGAGCGTGTTGACTATCCACCCCAATAAGAGGCACTCACGCAGCAATGAACCCGATCATTGATATAGAAGAAACAGCGGCTGCGTTTATCAAGCAACAAGGGGGCGTGGTCACCGTGAGATGCTCCCCCCATCACGGCTGCTGCGGAGGCACGTCGCGTATCGCCATCGCTGAGACACATGCACCTGACGACACATCGGCATTTGAAAGCCACTTTCTCGAAGGGGTCTGGCTCTGGGTAGCCCCAGAGCTTGCTCGGCAGGGCTTGCGACTACGGGTGGAAGGCTGGTGGAAACTCCAGCGACTCTTCGTCGATGGCGCCCCGCTACGCGCAGGGCACCAGGACACGCCCACGCCGTGAATCGGCGTGGTGCGCTTTGCTCACGCCACCTGCTTGGGCAACGCGAGGGCCATGACGGCGCTTGCCGCCACCAAGGCAGCCGCTACCCAGAGGCAGGCGCTCAGGCCGTATGCCATATAGAGCCACCCGGAGAGCAGCGTGCCGACCAAGCGCCCCATGGCATTGGCCATATAGTAAAACCCTACGTCCATCGAGACGCCGTCAGCGCGGGCATAGTGAACGATCAGATAACTGTGCCAACTGGAGTTCACGGCAAACAGCACGCCAAACGCCAACAGGCCCACCACCAGCCAGCCCACCTGCGCCAAGGGAAGTAGCGCTAGCACAATGGCCAAAACGGCCAGGGCGGCGGCCCAGCCAGCGGTGATGGTTCTCGCATCGCCTTTTAGTAAGGCAGTGAGCTTCGGCGCTTGGGTTTGCACTCCGCCGTACCCAATAATCCAGGCCGCCAATAGCCCGCCGACGGTCCAGTGGCTCCAGCCGTGCTGATCATAAAGAAAGACCGGCAGCGCCACGACGAACCACACGTCGCGCGAGGCAAACAGGCAAAACCGCGCGGCCGAGAGCACGTTGATGGCGCGGGATTTAGAAAAGATCTCGGTGAACTTGGGTTTGACTTTTTGCTTGCCCAAATCCGCTTTGAGACGCCAGAGCGATAGCAACAGCACGGCAGCCAGCATCACCGCCATGGCGATAACGGCTCCGCGAAAGCCAATCAGCGTGAGCAGCACACCGCCAACGAAAAAGCCTAGGCCTTTCAGGGCATTTTTAGAGCCGGTCAACATAGCGACCCAGCGATATAAGGCGCTGTTGGCATTGGCACTTGTGGCCGGCACCAGCACCTTCACAGCGCTTTTTGCGCTCATTTTATTGAGGTCTTTGGCAATGCCTGACAGCGCCTGAGCGGCCATGACCCACACCACGGTCAGCATGCTCGCCGGTACCATGAGCATGGCGAGCGCCACGATTTGCAGACCCAACCCCACGTTCATGGTGCGGTTCAAGCCCAATCTCGCCCCTAACCAGCCCCCCACCAAGTTCGTCACCACGCCAAACGCTTCGTAGAAGAGGAACAGCATGGCGATTTCCAACGGCGAGTAGCCGAGCTGGTGGAAATACATCACCACCAGCATCCGCAGCGCGCCGTCGGTCACGGTGAACGCCCAATAGTTGCCTGTAATCAGCATGTACTGGCGCACCTCGAACGGTAGCGCCTTGACTTTATCCAGCAGCGATTCAGCCACGACCCACTGGCTCCTTGCCCACCTTACGTGCCAGCTCGGCGGTACGATTGGCATAGCCCCACTCGTTGTCGTACCAGGCGTAGAGCTTTAACTGAGTGCCGTTCACCACCATGGTAGAGAGGGCATCAATGATCGAGCTGCGCGGGTCGGTGCGGTAGTCGATCGATACCAGCGGGCGCTCTTCATAACCGAGGATGCCTTTCAACGGCCCTTCGGCGGCCGCCTTGAGCGCTTGATTTACCTCCTCGACGGTTACTTCCCGCTCAAGCTCGAACACCATATCGGTGAGCGACGCGTTGGCCAGCGGCACACGGATCGCGTGGCCGTTGAGCTTGCCTTCTAGCTCAGGAAAAATCGCCGTAATGGCTTTCGCCGAGCCCGTGGTAGTAGGGATGAGACTCATGCCGCAGGCGCGAGCGCGACGCAGGTCTTTATGAGGGGCATCGAGAATGGTTTGGGTGTTGGTGATGTCGTGTACGGTGGTCATCGAGCCATGACGGATACCGAAATGCTCGAGAATCACTTTAACGACCGGCGCTAGGCAGTTAGTGGTGCAGCTAGCGGCCGTAACAATACGGTGCTTGGCTGGCTCAAACAGGTGATCGTTCACGCCCACCACCACATTGAGCACGCCCTCCTCTTTCACCGGCGCACTCACCACCACGCGCCCAACGCCTTGATCCAGGTAAGCCTGCAGCTTGTCGGTACTCTTCATTTTACCGGAGCATTCGATGACCACGTCGCAGCTGGACCAATCGCTTTCCGCGATGGTTTTATGAGTGCTAAAGGCCACCTCATATCCATCAATGACGATGGCATCCTGACGCGACGTCATGCCCTTTCCTGGCGTCCATTGGCCGTGGACGGAATCAAACTCCAATAAATGGGCAAAGGTGGCCGCATCACCACCAGGGTCGTTGATACGCACCAAGGTCACCTCGCCTGTCGTCACCTGCGACCAAAGGCTGCGCAGCGCTAGGCGTCCAATACGGCCAAATCCATTAATACCGATGCGAAGTGACATAGGGGAAGTCTCCAAATATGCAATAAAGGCCCAGCCTACCGCTTATATACGAAAAAACATATGTTGGTAGTCGAAAAAACGCTGCTTGAAAGCCCGCCATGACAGCGGGCCAACAAACAGCAGTCTATTTAGCCGTAACGGCCTGAGATGTAGTCTTCGGTCTTCTTCTGTGCGGGGGTCGAGAACATCACTTTCGTGTCGTTGTACTCGATGATTTCCCCCAGGTGGAAGAACGCCGTGTAGTCCGCCACGCGCGCCGCCTGCTGCATGTTGTGCGTCACGGTCACGATGGTGAACTGCTCTTTCAGCTTGTCCATCAGGTCTTCGATGGTGGCCGTGGAGATCGGGTCCAGAGCGGACGTCGGTTCGTCCATCAAAATCACATCCGGCTGAACGGCAATGGCTCGTGCAATGCACAAACGCTGCTGCTGACCACCAGAGAGCGAAGTGCCCGGCTCTTGCAGCTTGTCCTTCACTTCGTTCCACAAGCCAGCATCGCGCAGAGCCTTCTCGACCAGCTCGTCCTGGTCGGCTTTACGGCTCACCAGGTCGTGCATACGCGGCGCGTAAGCGATGTTTTCGTAGATCGATTTCGGGAACGGGTTAGGCTTCTGAAACACCATCCCTACCCGGCGGCGCAGCGCCACTTCATCCATCTTGCCAGCATTCACATCCTGGCCGTCCATCTCCACCAAGCCTTCAATATGTACGCTGGGAATCAAGTCGTTCATACGGTTCAAGCAGCGCAAAAAGGTCGATTTACCGCACCCCGAAGGGCCAATCAGCGCGGTCACGTTCTTCTGGAACAGGTCGATGTTCAGCCCTTTCAGCGCTTGGCTCTTGCCGTACCACAGGTTGAGGTCGCGAACACGAATGCTGAGATCGTGACATGCTTGCTCGTTACGCGTGTAGGGCTGGCCAACGTCTGGTGCATGCTGCTGATTCATAACGGGTGCTTGGCTATTCATAAGGTGTCCTCTTGGGCGCCGGCTTACCAGCGGCGCTCGAATTTCTTGCGTAGCACAACGGCAAAGGCGTTGAGCGAAATCAGCACAGACAGTAGCACTAGGATGCCACCAGCGGTTTTTTCAACGAAGGCCTGCTCCGGCTCGCCTGACCAGGTAAAGATCTGCGCGGGCATGACCGTGGCTGCCTGGGTAAAGGAAGCGCTGACATCCGGAATGAAGGCCACCATCCCTACAATGATCAGCGGTGCAGTTTCACCCATCGCCTGCGCCAGGCCAATGATCGAACCGGTCATGATACCGGGCATCGCCAGCGGAAGAACGTGATCACGAACCACTTGCCAGCGCGAGCAGCCTACGCCAAATGCCGCATGGCGAATGGAGTCCGGCACACTACGCAGTGCCGTACGGGTGGCAATGATGATGACGGGAAGGGTCATCAGCGCCAGCGTCATACCGCCTGCCAGCGGAGATGAGCGCGGCACGCCAAAGAAGTTGATGAAGATCGCCAAACCTAGCAGACCAAACAGAATCGACGGAATCGCTGCCAAGTTGTTGATGTTGATCTCGATGATCTGGGTAAAACGATTATCCGGTGCGAACTCTTCCAGATAGATGGCCGTCATCACGCCAATGGGGAAAGAGATCAGCAGCGTCACGATCATGGTCATGACCGTCCCCACCACCGCCGACAAGATACCGGCGTTCTCGGCGATTTTCGAATCCCCTGAGCCGAAGAACGTTTTATTGAAACGCAAATCCACCTGACCTGAAGCAACCCGCTCGTCGATTTCGGCTTTCTCTTCGTCGCTCAAGCTGTTGCGGTGTCCTTTCAAATACTGGTCCACTTCGCTGTTGGCCAGCATCCAGCGCTGCTCGGAGGTACCGATCATGTCGGGGTTATTGCGCAGCTGCAGCGGAATGACGCGAACCTCGGTGCGGCTAATCAGCGGCACCAACTCCTCGTCAAACGCTTGACGACCATCGCGGCTCGCCTCTTCGGTGTAGTTGATCTCGGTATTGATATAGGCCTGCTGGAACGCAGGTAACCCTTTGCTCAGCATGTCGGCAAAGAACAGCACCAAGAACAGGCCTGCTAAACCCAGCGCGCCCATGGAGACCCACTTCAGGCGGGCCGACTTACGGTGACGCCGCTTAAGCTGCTGGCTGATCTCGTCAAAAGAGTGGCTCATCGAATCAGTTCCTCGGCGTTACAGGTTGTTCACGCGGTATTTTTCGCGGAAGCGACGAATCATTAATACAGAGACCAGGTTGAGCGTCAGAGTGACGACGAACAGCACCAGGCCCAGTGCAAAGGCTGACAGCGTCTCCGCACTCTCGAACTCTTGGTCGCCGGTCAGCGATGCCACGATACGGACGGTCACTGTCGTCATGTCTTCCAAGGGATTGGCCGTCAGGTTCGGGCGCATACCGGCCGCCATGACCACGATCATGGTTTCACCCAGCGCTCGGGACATCCCCAGCAGCGCCGCAGAGATGATACCGGGCAGTGCCGCAGGCACGACCACGTCGCGAATGGTTTCGCCTTTGGTCATTCCCAGTGCCAGCGAGCCCTGGCGCATGCTATCGGGCACCGAGTTGATCACGTCGTCAGAGAGCGAGGAGATAAACGGAATGATCATGATGCCCATGACCACACCCGGCGCAACGGCGTTGTTGTAAGACGCATCCAGCCCAAAGAAGCCGGCGATATTGACGATGATCGGTGCCACGGTAATGGCGGCGAAGAAGCCGTAAACCACGGTGGGAATACCTGCCAGCACTTCGAGCACCGGTTTAGCGATCGTGCGCACCCGTTGAGGCGCGTACTCCGACATGTAAATCGCTGACAACAGACCGATAGGCACCGCGACCAACAGCGCAATGGCCGTGATCATGAAGGTGCCCGCGAACAGTGGCACCGAACCGAACTCAGCGCTGCTGCCGTCACCGCGCCCTGCAGCCGCTAGAAAGCTCGCACCGGGGTTCCAGGTTGTACCGGTGATGAAGTCCCAGAAACTGTGCATTTGGAAGAAACGCAGCGCTTCCGAGATGATCGAAAACAGAATACCGAACGTGGTAAAGATCGAGATCATCGCCGCGCCGGTCAGCACCCAGCGAATCACCCGCTCGATGGCTTGGCGAGCGTGAAAGTGGGGCTTCACTTGCGCCACCCCAACCGCCAACCCGGCTGCGGCGACCACCAAGCTCGCAGCCAGCAAATACATGGGCGGTATCTCCGCACCTAACAACAGCAGTAGCAACGACCCTAGCGCGCCCACCAGTACCGCAGGCCCTGCCGTTGAGAGAACAGCAAACCAGGCATACTGATCAGGCTGTGCGAACATCGCCGTGCCAGAAGCACGCACCCGCGCAGCCTTCGCTCGGCCTACAAAAAAGGCCACTAGCCCAAGCAGCAAGAGCACTGTGCAAAAGAGTAAAAGTAGCTGGTTTGTTTGCATCGAATTTCTCTCGCATCACCTAATGAAATCGTGTTGGCTGCTACTTTGGATTAAAAACATGACAGCAATATGACAAAGACAGCGCACCCCAAAACAAATGGCCGGTAGCATCCGCTACCGGCCATTTCATCACTATCGAATAGCGATTATTTCAGGTCAGCCGCCACCAGCTTGGTGCGGTCAGCCACTTTCTGACGAGCTTGCTCACGCTCGGCTTCCGGCAGCGGAATCAGACCAAGATCAACCAGGTAACCGTCATCGCCAATCATCTGATCTTCCATGAACATGTTGGCGTATTCGTACATCGGCGGTACTTCGTCAGCGTGCTGGTTCTTCAGGTAGAACCACAGTGAACGAGCTACCGGGTACTCGCCAGAGCTGATAGCTTCGACTTCCGGCTCAACACCGTTGATGGACGCACCCATGATGGTGTCCGGGTTCTCCACCAGGAAGGAGTAGCCGAAGATACCGAAGGCACCGGTGTCTTCTGCCAGGCGCTGAACGATCAGGTTGTCGTTCTCACCGGCGTCGATGTAAACACCGTCGGTACGGATGTCGGTGTAACCTTCTTCACCGTAGATGTCCATCTCGGTAGAAGCGGCTTCCATGACCAGTTCTTCGAACGCGTCACGGGTACCAGACGTGCTGGGCGGGCCATAGATAGAGATGGCGCGGTCCGGCAGAGAAGCGTCGATGTCGCTCCAGTTGGTGTAGGGGTTGTCAACCAGTTCGCCGTCTACCGGCACCTGGGCGGCAACCGCCAGGAAGATTTGCTCAAGCGTCAGATCGATCGGCTCGTTGGTGGCCGCCAGACCCAGAACGATACCGTCAGAACCGATTTTCGCTTCGGTGATATCAGTAACGCCGTTCTCTTCGCAACGCTCGAGCTCAGAAGACTTCATGCGACGAGACGCATTGGTGATGTCCGGCGTGCCTTCGCCAACACCGTTACAGAACAGACGAATACCACCGCCAGAACCTGTGGACTCGATGACCGGCGTCGGGTAGTTGGTCAGCGCGCCGAACTCTTCAGTCACGTAGCTGGCGAACGGATAAACAGTGCTGGAGCCGACGATGCGAATCTGGTCACGTGCTTGTGCCACACCGGCAACGCTCATTACAGCCGCCGCGATGACGGTAGTTTTTAGAATACGGTTCATGCGAAATACTCCTGTCGATGTAGGGTTCTGGCCTTCGCATGACGTACTTTGCACCCCTTCGATGACATCTTTATGACATCACCCAAAACGTCTCCATTTTTTTAAGAAAATCTCGCGCTAAAGCAATAAGCCCAATGCCGCGAACGTGCATAGCCCCAGCGAAAGACGCTGCAACAGCGGTTTATCCAGTCGGTGTGCGATTGCATCCGCCAGCGCATTACCCAACAAGACGGCAGGTAGAAAAGTGAGCGCCAGCTTGAAATGCCAAACGCTGATCTGCCCTGCCAACGCCAGTGTCAGCAGAGTTAACAGCGAGGTGAGAACAAAAAAGGCGGCTAGGTTGCCGCGCATGCGGTCCGGCGAGAAACCGTGCATGAGCAGCACGATGGGCGGCCCGCCAATGGCCGCTACCGTGCCAAAAACACCGGAAAGAACACCCGCGATAAAGAGAGTGATGCGGTTCACCGGCAGCTCGAAACGGCATAACGTGACCAGTACCGCAAACAGTACGATGGCGGCTATCAGCTTTTCCAGCACTACCATTGGCGCGGCCAGCAACAGCCAAAGCCCCAGACCGTTCCCCGGTAAGCGCCCCACCAAGGCAACGCTCATCTCTTTTAGTCTCACTTCATGCCAATAACGGCGAACCATCATCAACGAGACCGTGAAACCAAACAGCACCAGAATGACCGGCACCAGCCGGGGTTCGATCATCAGTAGCAGCGGTGCGCCCACCACTGCCAAGCCAAACCCCGTCGCCCGCTGCACGAAAGCACCGAGTAGCAGTACGGCGGCGCTGCCAAGCCAATGGGTCAATGGCATGTCTAACCACTGCAGCAGGCTATCCATTACAACGCATCGTCTGCCTTAGGGGCCTGGGTCAGGACTCTCACGCCGATGTTGCCCAGTAAGGCCGCTCCTAACATGGTTAGCACCATGGGCCACACATGCTCTACTTGGAACAGGCCCACCAGGACGCCCGCCAGCGCCCCACAGCTAAACTGGATACCGCCGAGCAGCGCGGTCGCCGTGGCACTGATATGGCCAAAATGATCCAGTAGCGATGAGATGGCGTTGGGAGTGATCAAGCCAATCATACCGGTGAACATCATGACCAACGGCACCACCACATAGAGCGACGCCACATTCAGCGCTGCGGCCAGCACCAACCCCAGAGCAGCCGCTAACTGAACGGCCAATCCCAAGCGCAAATTTTGCTGCGGCGTGCGTTTTCGCAGCAGATAGATATTGACGCGGTTGGAGAGCGCAATCACCACGACGTTCACCCCAAACACCAGAGGGTAGACGCTGGGCGAGAGGGAGAAGTAATCCAAATATAGAAAGGGCGATGCGGTGACGAACGCAAACAGCCCCGCAAACGATGCGGCGACCGCACAGATGTATCCCATGCCCTCTTTATGACGCAGCACGCTGGCATAGTTGCGAATTACTTGACGGGGCGAGGCCGCTGGCAAATTGGTATCGCGGGTTTCGGGCAAGCGGGTTCCTAGCAGCCAGAGTAAGAAACCGGCATAAACGGCCAGAAAAACGAAGATCAGCCACCACCCCGCGATATGCAGCAGCAAGCTGCCCACCGCTGGCGCCACCAGCGGGGCCAGCATCATGATCATGGCCATGGTGGACATGACCTTGGCCGCCTCCCGCCCGCTAAAACAGTCGCGTACGATGGCCGCCGAATTCACGACGCAAGCACCACCGCCCAATGCTTGAATAAAGCGCCAAATCAGCAGTGACGTCAGGCTGTCGGCAGTGGTGATCATCAGGCTTGCCAGCATGAACACGACCAAACCGCTGAGCAGCACTGGCTTGCGCCCTACTCGATCGGAGAGTGGGCCAAAACAGAGCTGCCCGAGCGCGAACCCAAACAAAAACATACTGATCGAGAGTTCGGTATGGTGAATGCTGGCATCGATGCTCTCGGCCAGAACGCCGATGGCAGGCAGATAGGCGTCGATCGCAAACGGCGCCAACGCGGTGTTGGCCGCCACCAGCAGCGCCACTCGACGAGGATTAAGTTCCATAAGCCTCCTTACTATGGGCGTGAGAGAGCGGAGGAGACCGCCAAAAAGATAGGCCGCTAATCATAATCGATTTCAATTCATTTGTCGGTGTCTGTTCGTTGCGCGCGCCCCTTGCTAAAGTACTCCAAAGACAACCAAGGAGCACTGCATGGCCACGAGCTTACTAAGCCAATTAAAAGAGATGACCACCGTGGTGGCTGATACGGGCGACCTTGATGCGATTCGCCGTTTTCAGCCTCAAGATGCCACGACCAACCCCTCACTGATTCTACAGGCCGCTCAGCAAGAAGAGCGTCGCGCGCGGCTGGCGAGCATTGCCAAAGAGAGCACCGACATCGACGAGGCTGTCGACCGTGTGGCAGTGGATATTGGCAGCGAAATCAGCGAGCTGGTACCCGGCTACGTATCGACCGAAGTCAGCGCCCGCCTCTCTTTTGACCGTGACGCCACGATTGCCAAGGCGCACTCGCTCATCGAACGCTATGCCCAACACGGCGTGGGCCCGGAGCGGATTCTGATCAAGATGGCCTCTACCTGGGAAGGCATTCAGGCCGCCCGCCAGTTGGAGCGCGACGGTATTCGTACCAACCTGACCTTGCTATTCGGCTTTGCTCAGGCGCAGGCATGTGCCGACGCCGGTGCCACACTCATTTCACCGTTCGTTGGCCGTATCCTCGATTGGCACAAAGCCCGTTCGCCGGAAGCCGACTTTAGCGGCGCCAATGACCCGGGCGTGCAGTCAGTGAAGCGCATTTACGACTACTACAAAGGCCACGGCTACCCCACGATCGTCATGGGTGCCAGTTTCCGGAACGTAGGTGAAATTCAGGCGTTGGCAGGCTGTGACCGTTTGACCATTTCCCCCGCGTTACTCAATGACCTTGACGAACAGCAGGGCGAGCTGCCGCGCCAATTGACGCCCATGGGAGCCAGCAGCTCTGTCGACCAAGCGCTGTCCCAGGCTGACTTTCGATGGGAAATGAACGAAGACGAGATGGCGACCGACAAGCTGGCCGAAGGTATTCGGAAGTTCATGGCCGACCAGCGTAAGCTCGAGGAGCTGCTCAGCCAACTACGCCAAGGCTAAGACGACGCGATCGTCCGCGCTCGCTCGACGCCCTCTTGTCTGCCAGGCAAGGGGGCGCGTTATTTATGCGCCACCGCAGATTGCGCTTCGAGCATTTCGACCAGCGGCTGGAACTGCTCGCGATTATGCTCGTTCATATGCATCAAAATGCGATGCGCTTCTAGTATACGCGTACGCAGGCCCTCTTCATCGGCAGGCTCGGCGGGCAAGTCCTGCATCGATGAGTTCAGCGTTGAACTCGGCTGCAAAGGTGCTTCCATGAGCGTGAAAAAGCGCGCAAAGCCCATGACGTCGAGCATCTGCCTGACATCCGGGTTATCAGCAATGATGGTCGGAGGTTGCTCCAAACGCCCTTTGACAGCCATGGCGACCTTCGCCAAGAAGCCAAGCGCCGTGGAGTCCACGTTACTGGCTTCCCGCAGGTCGATCATCACCGCCTGAAGGCCAGGGGTTTCCGCGAGACGTTGTGCTTGGGTATCGAGCGTGGCGCATAGCGTCAACCGCACGTCGCCACAGAGCTTTAAGACAAAAACACCAGAGTTGAACGCCGCTTTGATGCGGCCCTCTTCAATCAGCATGACCAAATCCGCTCACCATCATGATTGTCAGGTCATCGGGCAAAGCATCGCGGTCTTGGTTCGCCTCGTCATCCTCATCGCCCTCTTTGAGAAGCGAATTGGTGCTGGCTAGCCGGTCGCGCAACTGCTCAAGCGTGACACTTTCGCTAACGAGTTGCTCAAGTTCCGTGAGCCGCGTGTCGAGCGTTTTACCCGGCAAGCATTCCAATACACCGTCTGAACACAGCCATAACCGAAAGTTGGCCGGTAAAGCACAGCTAAGCGAAGGATACTCCACATCAGGGAAAAGGCCTACCGGCATTCCTTCCCCTGCTAAGCGCTCCAGCTTACCGTCGGCCGCTAGTAGCGGCATGGGTAACTGCGCACCGAGCGAATAGTGAAGAGTCTGTTGCTCGTGGTCAATAACACCGACAAATAAAGTGGCATGTTTTCCGATGTCGGTATCCTGAAGCTCTCGATTCATGGCAGCGAGCCAGTTCGGCGGCAGCTGCTCGGGCGCTTGGCCGTCCCACTCGTTGAGCCATCGGTTGCACAAATATTTGAGCAGCACCGTGACGAAGGCAGACGATGCGCCGTGCCCCGACACATCGGCGAAGTAGAACGCGCTGAAACGGTCGTTGTAGCGCTGATAGTCGAGAAAGTCGCCCGACAAATAGAGCGATGGCGCGAACCAGTAGTCGTAATACACACCGCTGATCACCTTGGGGTGCGCGGGCAGCAGGCGTCGCTGGATGTGCCCGCCGCTTTGCTGATCCATCCGCAGCAGGGCCAGATGCGTTTCGAGGCTCTCATTGAGCTCTGCCAACCGCGCTCGATCCCGATCACGCTCCTGGGCCAAGGTATGCAGCTCGATCGCTTTACGGATCATTCTGCGCAGCAGTTCGGTGTGGCGCAGCGGATGAACGATGTAGTCCACCAGGCCTACATCGATGGCCTTGATCAAGTCAGCGTCTTGACGGGAGTCGCTGACGACCAACGTAGGCAGCCGATGCGTCAACTGTGACCACTGCTGGCGCGGCACGGCTCGGGCGTGAGCCACGATCAGCGCGGTGCCGCTAGGAAGATGGTCAATGTTATCGGCGGCAAACACCCACATGCCGTCGCAGGTAATCGCCTCGGCCAGCGCATCGCGCTCGGGGCCGGGCTCGTCGATTACCGCGATCAACTGCTTAGCGTGATCCATGTCAGGCCTCAATCGGCGAAGTCGTCGTCACCCACATCGGTATCGTCGAAATCAAAATCGTCCATGGCAAACGGGTCATCGCCTAACTCCCCGTCATTGACTTGAAACTGTCGCCGCTGCAAATAAGCATCACGAACGAAGCGGTAGCGGTCTCCGGAAATCAACGACTCTTGATCCAACAAGTCGGCGCGAAGATGAATGATATCGAGCGCCGTCAAACCTGCACGCAGTTGGTGATCGTCGATATACGTGATCGGATGCGCGGCAAAGTCCACCGGTAGGCCTGACGCATCCCGCAAGGTGCGCGGACCCAGAAGCGGTAACACTAAATAGCGCGAATCATCCCAGCCCCATACGGCCAGCGTTTGACCAAAATCTTCTTTATCGGCGGTGATCTCCATCAGCGTTGCGTAATCGAGCAAGCCACCGATACCCACCGTGGAGTTGATCAAAAATCGTGACGTTGCCAGTCCCGCGTTGGCAGGTTTGCCCTGCAGCAAGCTGTTCAGGGCCGTGCGTATTTCCCCTAAATTAGAGAAAAAGTTACCGACCCCGGTTTGCACCGGCTCGGGGGTAACGGCGTTATACCCCTGCGCCACGGGTTTGAGCGCGTAGCGATCCAGCACGTCATTGAACTCAAATACGCGCCGATTGAATCCTTCCCAGGGGTCCTGAGGGTCAGCCGCCATCGGTGGCTCAGACGCGTTGCCCTCTTGCGGCGACCCCGTACTGGCACACCCGCCCATGCTCAACGTCGCAAGCAGCAGTAACGGCAGCAGTTTTTGCCATGCACTTCGCGCCTGTGTTTGCATTGCCCACCCCTTCAACATGCACTGTCCTTCTTCAACATTGACCGCTTTTCTAGACATCCACTCACCCACTACCCACCCGATTACTGGCGACGAACGACCACGCTTCCCGCGCTGTAGCCTGCGCCAAACGAGCAAATCACGCCGATATCGCCTTCCGATAACGCCTCGCGGTGAAGATGAAAGGCGATGATCGAGCCTGCCGAGCTGGTATTGGCGTAGCGATCTAGGATGATCGGTGCCTGAGCCTCGCTGGGCTCTTCTCCCAGCACTTTACGGGCAATCAAATCGTTCATGTGACGGTTGGCCTGATGTAACCACATCCGCGTTAAATCCGCCCCCGACAGCTCTAATGAAGCGAGATGGTCAGTGATGAGCTTGGCCACCATGGGGCACACCTCTTTGAATACGCGGCGCCCCTCCTGCACAAATAGCTTATCCAGTGCCTGCGGGTCGCTGTCGGTGACTCGATTCAAAAAACCCGCATTATTACGAATCGCATTGGAAAACTTGGTGACGAGCCGTGTACCTAAAATGTCATAACGCTCTTTAGCCACGGCCACATCGCTATTTTCCAATACCATAGCCGTACAAGCATCGCCGAAAATAAAGTGGCTGTCACGGTCTCTAAAGTTCAAATGCGCCGAACAGATCTCCGGGTTGACGATCAGCGCCCGCTTGACGCTGCCTGACGCAATCGCATTGGCCGCGGTTTCCAGCGCAAACGTGGCAGAACTACAGGCCACATTCATATCGAAACCGTAGCCAGACGTTCCCAGCGCTTGCTGCACTTCTACCGCCACCGCCGGATAGGCGCGCTCCAGATTCGAACACGCCACGATCACCAGCTCGATATCGGCCGCCTCGACCTGCGCCGCCTCTAGCGCCTGGCGCGCAGCCTGAGTGGCCATGTCGCACTGAATAGAGGGTTCGTCATTGTGCCGCTGAGGCAGTTTAGGTCGCATACGCTCAGGGTCAAGGATGCCCTCGGCATCGAGCACGTAGCGGCTCTTGATCCCCGACGCTTTCTCGATGAACTCACTGCTGGAGTACGCCAGTGCCTCTTGCTCTCCACGCGCGATGGCGTCTGCATGCCGGGCGTTGTGCTGATCGACCCAGGCATTGAAAGCAGCGACCAACGCCGCGTTATCGATGGCGTTTTCCGGCGTATAAAGTCCTGTACCGGTGATCACTACATTGGTCATGCTGTCTCCTTAGGCGGCCTCAAGGCGTCACGCCGAAACCATCCATCAACGAATGTCTTGCAGGCGTGTCCGTCCTGCTCTAAGGGGCATCGCGCTGTGCGATGCACCCAGCGTGTCAAAGACGAGTGATCTCGTCCCAACGTTTTTCCAGGCGCTTCACGGATACCGGCATCTTCGTACCGAGCTGCTGAGCAAACAGCGAAACGCGCAACTCTTGTATCCACCAGCCGAAGGCCACCAGCGCCGGGTCTTCGGCATCGCCGCGTCGCTCGCTGTTACGCCGCGCATCGAAACGTGCTTCGAGCGCTTGGATATCCTGCATCATCATTTGGTCACGGCCGCGTTCGCGTGCCGCCTTTTCAAGCCGGATCAGCGCTGCCTCGGTATAGCGCGGATACTCATCGAGCCACTCCCCGGCATCGCGAATGAAGCCAGGATAGACCAAGCGCTGCATCTGCGCGCTCACATCGCTATAAACGAGCGCTAGCGCAAAGTTGAGCCTCCCTTTGAGCACTTTGGTCACGGCCAAGTGCCCTTTGAGCGCAGCCTCGACACGCTCTAACAGTAACGTCGCGTGTGGCACCAGCGCCTCGTCGGTGACCTGGAGGCGCTCGGCCAGCTCTCCGGCAGAGCGCGGCAGCGGATCCGTGGCGACCACTTGCGTAAAGACCGCCAGCAGCAAATCATCCACGAGCGCCTGTTTACTACCCACCTTAGCAAAGAGTAACGCGCACTTTTCCACGCCCGGTAAGCGCTTGATCGCTTTGACCTGCTCGGGCCGCTTGGCGATGGCTAACCGGGCAACACCTTGTTGGTGGGCCGCCGTTGCTTTTGCCGGATGGTCGAATAGCGCCACCTTGAAATGATGAGAGTCGGCCACCAGCGCTGGGTAGGCCTCCACGCGGATACCGGCCTGAGTCGTCACCCGCGACTCTGGCAGCGGTGATTCTGGTAACTCGTCCAGCGTGGGCGCTTGGCTTGCCTGATCGGCCAGCGCCTGGGCGCCTGCACTCGCCGCCTCTTCGAAACGCCGCTCCAGCGCACGCACGTCGCGCCCTTGGCCCAGCGTGTTGCCCGCATGATCGACGACCCGCACGTTCATAAGGAGGTGCGGCGGCAGCAGATCGAGACGCCAATCATCCGGGTGAACGCGGGTGGCGGTGCGGCGACGAATGAACTCGCCCAGCGCTTCGGTGAGCGGCCGCTCATCGGGCACCAGCGTCTCAAGCGCGGCATCGACCCAGTCGGGAATGGGTACCACTTGGCGGCGAATACTTTTCGGCAGCGATTTCAGCAGCGCAATGCACTTTTCACGCAGCAGCCCCGGCACCAGCCACTCCAACGCGTGCACAGGTAGCTGCGGCAGCATGGCCGCAGGGACGGTGAGGGTCACGCCATCATCGTCGGCGTCCGGGTCAAAGTGGTAGCTGACCGGATACGCGACGCCAGACAGCGTTAAATGATCCGGATACTGCGCCTGAGTGACGTCATGGGCGTCCCTGGCTTTGAGAGCGTCGATATCGAACTTGAGCAGCTCAGGCTCTTGGCGCTCGGCCTGCTTACGCCAGTGTTCGAAACCCTTGCCATTGACGACATCGACGGGGATTCGCTCATCGTAGAAGGCAAATAGCGTCTCTTCATCCACCAGAATATCTCGCCGACGGGCGCGATCTTCCAGCGCTTCTACCTCTTCGATCAGCGCACGGTTATGGGCGAAGAATTCTCCTTTGGTTTGGAACTCGCCTTCCACCAGCGCTCGACGAATAAACAGCTCCCGCGACTCTTGAGGCGCAATGGGCCCGTAATGAACGCGACGACGCACCACGATCGGCAGGCCAAACAGGGTGACTTGCTCGAAGGCGACCACCTGAGCACGCTTCATTTCCCAATGAGGCTCGCTGTAGCTGCTTTTCACTAGGTGTTGCGCTTGTGGCTCAATCCACTGCGGGTCGATCTTGGCAACGGTGCGCGCAAACAGCTTGGTGGTTTCAATCAGCTCGAAGGCCATGACCCACTTGGGCGTTTTCTTCGCCAGACCAGAGCCGGGGTGAATCATGAACTTGCGGTTACGCGCGCCGAGGTACTCTCGGTTCTCAAGCAGCGTACCCAAATTGGAGAGCAGGCCAGACAGCAG
This sequence comes from Halomonas sp. LC1, assembly GCF_030247125.1. Lineage (NCBI taxonomy): Bacteria > Pseudomonadati > Pseudomonadota > Gammaproteobacteria > Oceanospirillales > Halomonadaceae > Halomonas > Halomonas sp. LC1. The sequence goes on from NZ_JASSPG010000001.1 coordinate 28,074, forward strand.
CGCCTGATGCAGCTTGCCCGACGTTTTGCGTCTGGCCTGTTTGGCCTGCTCTTCGCTCTCGTTCTCATCACGAGGCAACGGCGCGGGTACTTCGATGTCCATATCCCGCAGCAGTTGGCGCAACTGGCGGAAGGTATCGTGCCACTCGCGCATGCGCAGATAGTTAATGTAGTGCTCACGACACCAGCGGCGCAGCTGGTTGCCCGACAATGCCTCGCGGGCGTTTTCGATGCCGTGCCACAGGTTCAGCAGTGCCACGAAGTCGGAGTCCGGGTCGTGCCAGCGCTGGTGCGCTTGATCGGCGGCCTGACGCTTATCGGCGGGCCGGTCACGGGGGTCTTGAATCGCCAGCGCCGACACCACGATCAGCACATCCCGCAGGCTGCCTCGCTCTGCACCGGCCAACACCATACGGGCCAAACGCGGATCAATGGGCAGCTTCGCTAGTTTACGACCCAAACCGCTGAGCTGCTGCTTCTCGTTGACGGCGCCGAGCTCGAACAAAAGCCGGAAACCATCTTTGACGAAACGACCGTCGGGCGGGTCGACGAAGGGGAAGTCTTCGATGCTGCCGAGCTTTAGCGCCAGCATCGACAGGATGACCGACGCAAGGTTGGTGCGCTGAATCTCCGGGTCGGTGAATGCAGGGCGTGACAGAAAATCCTCTTCGTCGTAAAGGCGGATACACACGCCTTCCGCAATCCGCCCACAGCGACCCTTGCGCTGGTTAGCACTGGCCTGACTGACCGGCTCGATGGGCAGCCGCTGGATTTTCGCTCGGTAGCTGTAGCGGCTAATGCGTACAAGGCCAGGGTCGATGACATAGCGAATTCCCGGCACGGTGAGCGACGTTTCAGCCACGTTAGTCGCCAGCACGATACGCCGTCCCCGGTGGGGAGCAAACACCCGGTTCTGCTCCTCGTTAGAGAGGCGCGCGTACAGCGGCAAAATCTCGGTGCCTTTTAAATCCGCACGGCGCAGCGTATCGGCGGTTTCGCGGATCTCCCGCTCGCCGGGTAAAAACACCAGCACATCGCGGGGGCCATGCAGCCAGCCTTTTTCACGCTCGATTGTTTCGATCTCACGCACGGCATGCAAAATCCCCTCCTGCAGCGTGCGGTCATCCTCATCCTCTTCGCTGCGCGCCAGGGGGCGGTAGTGGACATCTACCGGGAACGTGCGGCCAGACACCTCGACCACCGGCGCAGGCGTGTTAGGCGAGCCGAAATGGGCCGCAAAGCGCTCCACGTCGATCGTGGCGGAGGTGATGATGACTTTCAGATCTGGGCGCTTGGGCAGCAGCCGCTTGAGGTAACCCAGCAAGAAATCGATGTTGAGGCTGCGTTCGTGGGCTTCGTCGATGATCAGCGTATCGTAGCGCAGCAGCAGCGGGTCGTGCTGCGTCTCAGCCAGAAGAATGCCATCGGTCATCAGTTTGACGAGGGTGCTCGGCGAGCTTTGGTCGTTAAAGCGCACCTGATAGCCCACCTGCTCGCCTAGCGGCACGCTCAACTCTTCCGCCAGCCGCCCCGCGACGCTGCGCGCCGCCAGACGCCGTGGCTGCGTATGGCCAATCAGCCCTTTTCGGCCACGGCCCAGCTCCAGGCACATCTTGGGCAGCTGCGTTGTTTTACCCGAGCCGGTTTCCCCCGCCACCACCACCACCTGGTGGTCACGAATCGCAGTGAGAATATCCTCACGTCGCTCTACCACCGGCAGCTCTGCCGGGTAATCCAGCGTCACGCGGAGGCTTTCCCGCTGGGCCAGCAGTTGCTTGGCTTTGTCGACCTCCCGCTCCACCTCGTTCAAGCCGCGGTCGATCGGTTTGTTCTCTCGCTGCCGACGCCGCAGGCCCGCCACCCGACGCGAGAGCCGCTCCTGATCACGCAGCATCACGTAACCCAGCGACTCCTGGAGCGCTGTGAGTGAAGAGGCGTTGTCTTGTGGGGTATCGATACGGGATGAGTGCGTGTCGGTGGTCACGTTAGGCTCGGTTCCATCTCAGAATAAACGTCGGCCCACTCGTAAGTGGGCCGACCATTGTAACGCTTTCGCGAACGAGACGCCTAACGCCTGCTTGACCGAGTGTTCAACCCTTAGGGCGCAGGGGTCGCTTCCTGGTCGCGCAGTTGGCGACGCAGTACCTTACCGACGTTGGTTTTCGGCAGCTCGTCGCGGAACTCGATGTATTTCGGCACTTTATAGGCCGTGAGTTCTTTCTTGCACCAAGCGCGCAGCGTGTCAGCGTCAAGCTGGCTGTTTTTGGAGACCACAAACAGCTTAATGGCTTCGCCCGCGTTTTCATCGGCCACGCCGACGGCCGCCGCTTCCAAGACGTCAGGGTGGGCAGCGACGACATCTTCCACTTCATTGGGATAGACGTTGAAGCCCGACACCAAAATCATGTCTTTTTTACGATCAACGATTTTGATGTAGCCGTCACTCTGGAGCACGGCGATATCACCAGTATGGAACCAGCCGTTTTCATCAATGGCGTTGCGCGTCTCTTCCTCACGCTGCCAGTACCCTTTCATGACCTGCGGGCCTTGCACGCAAAGTTCGCCCGGCTCGCCAAACGGTACATCGTTACCATCAGCATCGACGACTTTCACCGACGTGCCCGCGACCGGCTTACCAATGGTGCCCAGTTGGATCGCATCGTTAGGGTTGAAGCTGACAATCGGCGAGGTTTCCGTTAGGCCATAGCCTTCGGCGATCGGGCAGCCAGTGGTATCTTCCCAGCGCTGGGCAGCCGCTTTGGTCAGCGCCATACCGCCTGAAATGGTCAGCTTCAATTTGGAGAAGTCGAGCTGCTTGAAGTCGTCCCGATTACACAGCGCGTTAAACAGCGTGTTGAGACCGATAAACCCCGTGAACGGCAGCCCTTTGAGTTCTTTGACGAAATTGGGCAGATCGCGAGGATTGGTGATCAGCAGCGAGTGGTTGCCGGTTTCCATCAGGAACAGGCAGTTCACGGTAAACGTGTAAATGTGATACACGGGCAGCGGTGCGATCACCAGCTCTTCGCCGTCGGTCAGGTGCTCGCCGATGGCCGAGCGCGCTTGCAGCATGTTGGCCACCAGGTTGCGGTGGGTCAGCATCGCCCCTTTGGGCATACCCGTAGTACCGCCGGTGTACTGCAGCGCCGCGAGATCGTCCATTTTGCGCTCGACCGGCGTGTGTTTCAGCGACGCGCCCTTCTTCAGCGCATCTCGGAAACCGACGGCACTCGGCAGCGAGTACGCAGGCACCATTTTCTTGACGTGCTTCACTACCGCATTGATCAGCCAGCGCTTGGGGGCGTCGTGCAGGTCGGCAAGCTGTGTCACCAACACATGCTTGATGTCCGTTTTATCAAGCACTTTTTCCAGTTTGTCGGCCATATTGACCAGAATCACGATGGCTTTAGCGTTGGAGTCTTTGAACTGGTGCGCCATCTCCCGCTCGGTATACAGCGGATTGGTGTTGACCACCACCAGTCCTGCCCGTAAGGCACCGAACACCGCCACGGGAAACTGCAAAACGTTCGGCAGCTGAATGGCGATTCTGTCGCCCGGCACCAAGTCGGTTTCATGTTGCAGCCAAGCCGCAAAGTGGGCCGAGAGACGATCAAGGTCGGAAAAGCTCAGCGTTTTGCCCATGCAGGTAAACGCGGGCTTGCTGTTAAAGCGCGAGACGGCCGAGTGAAAAACGTCCGTAATAGAGTGGTAGTGTTCCAACCCCTCAAGCGCTGGCCCGCTCAAAATAGGGGTGTTGGCGTGTTGGCTCATGGGCTATCTCCGCTATCCGTGTCGATGTGAGACCGACCTTGTTATTGTGGTGTGGTTGTATAAAGAGATTAAACGCCAACGATATACGACGTTTATGATACTGTAAAACGATCGATTGAAACTTGCGTTTCAACTTTAGCTTATGCCCTGTCATGCGGGTTTAGGGGTTGGACAGTATCGCGCGTTGATTTCTCCTTCTCGCCATACCAATAGTTCCCCCGGCTCCATACGCTGCCACGCCTCGTTTTGGGTCAGCGGCTCGGTAGCAATCACCGACACGATATCGTTGGGCGTCGTATGCTCGATGAAGTTGACCGTCATCTCTGCATCGGATAGCTCCGCCTCACCAAAGGGGGCGCGCCGAGTGATATGCGCCAACTTGGTGGAGCAGTAGCTATAAAGATAGACGCCGTCGGAGAGGAGTAAATTAAACACTCCCAGGCCTCTCAGCTGTTCACACAGTGCGTGAAGCATTTCCCATAGCGCCTCCGGTGCAGCCGGTGGGGTAGGAAACGCACTGCGCAGTTCGCCCATGATCCAACAAAACGCGTGCTCACTATCGGTGTTGCCAACGGGGGTATAGACCCCTAAAGGTAGCGTCTGCCAGTCGCTGAGTTGACCATTGTGAGCATAACACCAGGGCCGCCCCCACATTTCACGGGTAAACGGGTGCGTGTTGGCCAGTCGCACGCCGCCCACGTTGGCTTGGCGAATGTGGCTGATGACGACGTTGGATTTGATCGGATACTCACAAATCAAGCGGGCAATCGGCGAATCCACGGAGGGGTGAGGGTCTCTAAATTCACGATAGCCGCCCTCTTCATAAAAGGCGATGCCCCAGCCATCGCGGTGAGGACCAGTGCCCCCACCGCGATGCAAGAAGCCTGAGAAACTGAAGCAGATATCGGTTGGCACATTGGCGCTCATGCCCAACAGTTCACACATGGGCCCACTCCTTGGCAGTCCCTCGCATTAGCGGATGACCGGTTCGCGGCGACGCGTGGGCTGAGGCTCCTCCTCCGCTTGGCGACGCGGCGCGGGCTCGACGGCAGACGGACGGCGTCGCCACCACAGCGCAATGCCGATGCCGGCGCCGAGCGCCACGCCGAATACGGCCCACAGCAGGCCGTTACGCATGGCGCTGGCGCTGTGCTCGAAGAAGCCAACGGCGGCGACCATCGCCGAAGGTGCCCAGCCGGTGTAGAACTCACCCTCGTCGACCAGCGGTAAGCGGTAGTTGGCCGGCATCCACATGGCCCCCGCCACGCACCACGTCATCACTAATCTTGGTAGGCGCGGCAAAAAGGACAGCGCAAAATAGACCGCCAGCAGAACCAGCAGTGAAAGACCGTAATAACTGAACCACAGCAGTGACATTGAGTCTGCAAACAGCATAATACCCCTCATGTGGGTGGAAGCACCCGACGTTGATTTCCCGTTATGGTACCTATCAATTTATGAAAGCACAGCCTGGTATGCACGAAGGCTCGCCCGTAGCGCGCTATTATCGCGCCGATGACCCTGAATGGCACTGGTTAGAAAATCGCGATAGCGCTGAGGTCAGCGATTTCATCGCGGCCGCCAACCAGCAGCATGCCGACTGGTTTGCTCCTCTCTCGCCCCTGGCGGACACGCTCTACCGCTCGCATTTGGCACGCAGAGAGTTAGCGGTCAAGAGTCTAGAGACAGCACTTGACCACTTTACGTTCTGGAGCGAGACCGGCGCGGAAGATGATTACCCCTGCTGGTGGCGTCACCCCAACGGCAAGCCTGAGCAAAAAACCTGTTTTCTCGACGTCCGCGAGCGCGCCGCTGACCAGCCCTTCTTTGACATGGGGGACATGGCGCTCTCCCCCGACGAGCAGTGGTTGGCCTGGACGGAGGATACTCAGGGCGACGAGCGCTTTACGCTATGGTTGAAAGCCTTGCCCAGCGGAACGCCCCGCCAGCTACTCAGTGATATCGGCCCCAGCGTTTGTTGGGCGGAAGATCAGCGCGCAGAGGGGGCCACGCTACTGTTCACTCGCTTCGATGACACTCAGCGCCCGGATAGCTTATGGCGGCTATGGGTAGCGTTTGGCGAGGAAGAGAAACAGCCAGTCCCTGAAGTGATCTATCGCGAAGCCGATGCCGAATTCTGGGTCGGCGTGGGCAAAACGCGCTCAAAAGCGTGGTTAATGATCGAGACGGGCTCGAAAGAGACCACGGAAGTGCTCGCCCTCCCTGCCGATCAGCCCAGCGCCCAGCCCATGTGCTTGCATGCTCGCCAACCGGGCGTCGAGGTGAGCATCGACCATCGGCCAGGCACGTTTTACCGCCTACATAATCAGACAGGCCCCCACTTTCAACTGGATATGCGCGCCGAAGGCGATAACGCTAGTTGGCTACCGCTAATTGCGCATCGCGATGACGCAACGCTGGAGGGGGTCGATGCGTTTGAGTGGGGCTTGATACTCGCTGAGCGAAGCCATCAGGATGCGCAGGTACTGCTGCGACGTTTGGAGCTGGATAGTCATCATCAAACGCTGCTTGATAGCTACATTGACCTGCCCGAAACGCCCTGTTCACAGCTGCTGGAAGACTCGCCACACTTTAACGCGCGCACGCTGCACCTGCGCGAAGAGTCGTTTACCCGCCCTCCGAGCTGGTATGCCTTAAACCTAGATAACGGTGTACGCACGCTCTTAAAACAGGTGCCCGTTCATGGCAGCCTCGCCCCAGAGCAGCTAGTCAGCCGCCGAGTCTGGGCCACCAGCCATGATGGCGAGCAGGTCCCAGTCTCGGTCGTCATGCGAGCAGATTTGGCAGGCCAGCCACTGCCCACCCTGTTATACGGCTACGGCGCCTATGGAGAAGCGCTGGACCCCTGGTTTTCGATTGCCCGACTGGAGCTTCTGGAGCGCGGCGTCGCGTTTGCCGTGGCCCATGTACGGGGCGGCGGCGAGCGCGGCGAGCCGTGGTACTTGAAAGGCAAATTGGCCCACAAAGAGAACAGCTTTCACGACTTTTTAGCCGCCCGTGACGCCCTTGTCACCGCCAATATCAGTCAGCCTGAGCGAATGGTCGCCTATGGTGCCAGCGCCGGTGGGCTACTGGTGGGCACGTGCCTCAACCGCGCCCCCGAGGCGTTCTGTGCCGCCGTGCTGGATGTCCCTTTTCTGGATGTGCTGCGCACCATGCAAAACCCAGAGCTGCCGCTCACCACCGCCGAGTACACGGAGTGGGGAAACCCGGAAGCGCCAGAGGTCGCCCAGCGTATCGCGGGCTACTCGCCTATCGACAACATCCAACCGCGCCACTACCCAGCGCTGTGGATCGAAGGCAGCTGGTTCGATACCCGGGTGAGCTACTGGGAGCCTGCCAAGTTCTACGCCCGTGTCACGCAAGCACAGCAAGGAGACGCGCCCATTCTGCTGCATACCGACATGAGCAGTGGTCATGGCGGCGCTTCGGGAAGGTTCAAAGCCTGGCGAGATGCCGCGCGCCAGGATGCGTTCATTCTATGGGCGCTGGGGTTGGTGTAACGGAGTCGGCGGGCAGCGCCGCTGTGAGTGCTTGGATGAACTCGCCGAAGGCCTGCCGAGCGCCTCTCACGGCGTCAGGCCATGCGTGCTCAGGACACGCAACCTCTGCATAGTGCCAAAAGGCAGCCCAGGCGTGGGGAGTCAGCGGCATGTCGGTAAAAAAACGGCATGGCACCTGCTCCCCCAGCATGCGCTGAGCATGGCGCCCTATAAAGTGGCCGCCCAGCCGCGAGCCTTCCAGCACGTAGAGCATGCCTACCCGCTCATACGTATTGACAGGCACGGTGAACGCCCACGCTAAAGGCACTGTTTGGCCCAGCCGCCTGATGTCATGACGCAGCAGCGGCTCACGCAGGGTCAATGCGTAGTGGCCCGGGTCACCACCCACCGTATGAGTCAGCGCCCGCTCTAGCCCGGCAATGGCGGGATAGAGCGCGGCAAGCCCGACGCCGTAGCGTGCCATGTCCAGCCGGGGGCTCAGCAGCGACGCCAGCGCCGGGTGATGATCGACGCGGTGATGGTCGGCTTTCGTTGCCTGCCGGAGCCGCCGGGCCAGTGTCATGGGCGCTGCCTCACTCGCCATCGTGACGCCAGGGCATATTTTTTGCCTGCTGAAGAAGCGCACGCAGCTTCAATAGATAAAGGCGGGTACTGGCCGTCCAAGGGCGGCTGTGGCCCAAGCGCTGCTCGACCCATGCTTCGAAGGAGCGACGCGGCGAGACCACGCTCCCCCCATCACGGTAGTCCACTGGCTTATCGGGATTGCCCCCCCACGTGACGTCGTAAATATGCTCCACACGACACAAGTAGAGATTGACAGTGTGGTGCTGATCAAGAGGGAGATCGCTGATCAAAGCGACGCCAGCCACCTCACTGAGCGGCATGCCAGGACAGTCACGCTGCAGAGAGTCGCTGAGCCAAACATGGGTAGCCTCGGCCGCTGCCTGCTGCGCCACCATGCTCATGACGTGAGGCGTCAAGCCCATACCGTGCTGGTAGTACTCCTCGCCCATCTGCAACATCACCCCATCCGCAGCGAAGGTCTCCATGAGCCAGTCACTCAACTCTTCCCAAGCGCTTTCCAGCTCGCCGTGCCGCATCAATACCGTTTTGGCGTGGTCAAAATGGCGCTGAAGACCGTCGATCACCTGCTGGCGCCGCCGCGCCTTGAAGTCACGCAGGCGAAGGTTAAAGCCCTCGCTCAGAGCACGCATGGAATCCAACTGGCTGACCGTGAGCTGCTTGGGCGCTGCGGCGTGGCAGGAGATCAACGCATCCAGCTCCCCCCCTTGAATAATGGGTAGCGAAATAGCACCGCCCACGCCCATGTTGGCCATGTACTCCAAATGCACCGGCGAAGCGCTGCGCAAATCGACGAAGCTTAAATCGGGTGTGGCATCGGCCTGCGCCGCGTAAATCGGCACGGGGGCGGCGGTGGCATCAGGAATCGTGCGCCAAGGGTTTTTCAAATAGAGCTGACGCGCAATGTAGGGAATATCGCTGGCTGGAAAACGCAGTCCCTGATAGCTGCCCGTCACGCCTTCGCGACGCGCCTCGGCCAGCACCTCCCCATCGCCCTCCGGCATGAAGCGGTAGTACAGCACCCGATCAAAGCCACTGAGCGCCAGCAAGTTCTCCATCAACGTCTGACACTGGGTCGCCAGCTCCTCCCCACTCTCGGGCACGGCAGCCACATGGCTGCTGGCCGACATCGGCGCGGCATGGGCATCGACAGGGTACAGCTCGTAGATCCAACCGTTGCCGTGATGGCTGGTGACCACCACATCGAACTCCTGTTTAGGCGTATCGCACTGGCCAATATAGCGCTCGCCTGGGCCGAGTTCAGGCAGCGCAGCGGTCACATCGTGCAGACAATCCGGCAGCGGCTGACCGAGTCCGACAGGAGGCTCGACGTCGCTCAACAGGGTCTCGGCGTTGGCCGAGCAGTGAGATACCACGCCTTGGGCATCGGTGATCAGCAGTACGCCATGCGGCTGAATGGCGCCTGAGAGGTGCAGCTCCTCCTGCTCACACTGATGGATAAAGCCACGGGGTTGGGTCATGACAAGGCATCCTGGGAGGGGTCGTCGTTAGAAGAGGCGCTGGCGCCGATCAATGTCGTAAATTCGGCCAGCGGTAGCGGCATCGAAAGCAGGTAACCTTGAACAAAGTCACAGCCATTTTCAATCAACCACGTTAATTGTGCAGACGTTTCCACCCCTTCTCCTACGGTGCGAATTCCCAAGGCCTTGGCCATCCCCAAAATAGCCAGCGCAATGGCTTGATCCCCCTCATCGTTGCCACCCAAACCGTCCACGAAGCTCTTATCGATTTTTAGCTCGGCCAGCGGCAGCCGCTTCAAATAGGCCAGCGACGAGTAGCCGGTACCGAAATCATCCACCGCCAGCTTGATGCCCGCTTCGCGCAGTTTTTCAATATTACCCAGCGCCGAGCTAGACCGGTCCACCAGCGTGCTTTCGGTAATTTCTACCTGAACCAGTGAGTAAGGCACTCGGTACTGCTTCAAGCAGCTGAACAGGTGCGTGATGAAGCGCTCTTCCTGAAAGCTGCGCGCCGACACGTTCATGGCGATCGGCGGCGGCGTCAGCCCCTCGTCACGCCACTTGGCCAGTTGGCGGATCAACTGCAAAGCTACGTAGCGGTCCAACTCCAGAATCAGTCCGGTCGCCTCGGCCACCGGGATGAAGTCGGCGGGACTGACCTGCCCCAAATAGGGATCCGTCCAGCGAAGCAGCGCTTCCGCCCCGCATAGCGGGCCCTGGTCGACGCAGACGAACTTCGGCTGATATACCAGCTGCAAACGGCCGCGCTCCATGCCCTCACGCAGCGCATGCTCGATAGCGACATCGCGCATCAAGCGCGCCTGCAACTCGGGTTTGAACAGCTCGAAGCGGTCACGGCCGTTCTCTTTGGCTCGGTACATTGCCGTATCGGCGGCTTTGGTGAGCCCTGCCACGTCGTCACCGTCGTCCGGACAGAACGCCAGCCCAATACTGGACGTCACGAACAGCGCATGGCGGCGTACTTCGAAGGGCTTGGAAAGCGCCTCGACAATACGCTTGGCGACCTGCTCGGCACCTTCGATAGAGGTATCCACGAGAATGATCGTGAACTCGTCGCCTCCCAGTCGGGCAACGGTGTCCATATCGCGTACCAACTCTTTGAGCCGGTTGGCCACTTGGATGAGAAGCTCATCCCCCACGTCATGCCCCAAGGTATCGTTGATACTCTTGAAGTTATCCAAATCCAAAAACATCAGCGCGCTGAGTTGCTCGCTGCGTTTGGCATGGGCAATCGCCACTTGCAGCCGGTCCTGAAACAGCGTGCGATTGGGCAAACCGGTCAGCGCATCGTGAGTGGCCAGATACTCAGCCTGGCGCTGAGACTCCTTGATATGCGTAATATCCGAAAAGACCGCCACACACAGCCCATCGTCTTGGCTGTCCGGGGCGATCATGTTGAGCGTTAGCCACTGGGAAAACAGCGTGCCGTCTCGGCGCTTGTTGAACACTTCGCCTTGCCAATAACCGTGCTGTTTGACGATCTCCCATAGCACGTAGCAGGTGTCTGGCGTCTGCCCCCCGCCCTGGTTTTCGTCTTCGCAATACAGCAAAGGCAGCGCTGGCTGCCCCTCGACGGCGCTGGCGGGGTACCCGGTAATACGGCTAAAGGCGTTGTTGACCGATTGAATGTCACCGAGCGCATTGATCACGACGATGGCCTCGCCCGCTTGTTCAAACACTTTGGAGGCGACCAGCATGTCTCGCTCGGCGTGTTTGCGCGCGGTGATGTCTTCGGATTCGGTCAAGATGAGGTAGGGGTGCCCCTGCTCGTCGCGCAGCACCTGATGCACACAGGAAAGGATCCGCGTAGTGCCGTGCTCGCTGGGAAGCGTGTGCTCGGCCTCCACGATCCGCTGAAAACGCACCGCGTCCATGTCCCTCGCCCATACCGAGCCCGCGTAAACGTCGGGAAACACCTCGAACACGTTGCGGCCGATCAGTTGCTCTTGGGTGAGACCAAAGGCAGTGAGAAACTGCGGGTTGGCAAAGGTATAGCGCCCGTTGAGGTCTTTCAGCGCAATCATTACCGTGCTGTTTTCCATCAGCGCCTGCATTTGCGCCTGGGACTGCCGGAGCTTCGCTTGCACCTGACTGAGGTCGGTCACGTCCATCAGCGTCACCACGAGCAGCTCCACCTCCCCTTGCTGGTTCACGCCGGGGGTGATCAGTCGCTGTAGTAACCGCCCCTCTAGCTCGACGACGTTCTCCACCGGCGAGGCCTGTCGAGAGACGTTTGTCAGCGCCTCTTCCAGATCGTTGAAGACGGTGGGTAGACGTAGCCCCGACACATGGCGCAATAGCGCCGTTGGGCGGACGCTGAACGAGCGCGCGGCGGGGGCGTTATAGCGTTTGAGACACAGCTCGCTATCGAACACCATGAGCGGAAAATCGAGCGCGTCGTAGAGGTAGGTATACTCATCGTTGAGCTTGGTCAATTCGCCCGTTTTGACGTTGAGCTCTTCGTTTAGGCTGATCAGCTCTTCGTTGGTCGCTTGGAGCTCCTCGTTAGAGGCCTCTAATTCCTCGTTCGTAGCCTGAAGCTCCTCGTTGGAGGCCTGAGCTTCTTCGTTGAGCGACTGCATCTCCTCATTGGCGGTCGCCAATTCTTCGATGAGTGATTGAAGATGTTCCCGGGTGGCTTCTAATTCATCTTCCAAACTATCGGCACCATCGAGCAGAGGTGGCTCCATCAACTGATCGAGCGGCAGGCTGGCAGGCTTTTCGATCTCAGCCAGTGGAGCCAACACGATCAGGATACGCCGGTCGTCCTCCTGTTCGGTGAGCCCGCGCACGCTGAGCCGCATCCACTCGTCGTCAAATCGTCGACGCCGCCCCACCTGGGGCTCCCGCTGCTTGTTGAACTGGTGCAGTAGCGACATCAGCTCGCCGCGAAAAGGATCGATCATGACATCCTGAATGCCCACCTGGGTGCGCCCGGCGGGAAAACGCAAGAACCGCTTCACGTCGCCCGCCGTGTGCTGCACGTTGCCTTGCGCATCACACAAGGCCACGGTAGCACCCATGTGCGCTACCAGTGCATCCAGCAGCTGCTGCATATCACGGTCTCTGCGCTTTAGGGGAGAGTTCGTCCGCCTAGAGGTCGGTGCGTTATCCAGCACGTCGCGACTTTCGCCCTGCTTGGCAAACAGTCGTTCACGTCGATCGATAGGCGTGAACAGCGCCTCGGAGTGGCCAATGCTCTCAGAGCGCCCCAGAAACAGCGCGCCCTTGACTTTGAGACCGAAATGAAACCGCTGCAGAACTTTAGACTGGAGCTCATTATCGAAATAGATCAAAACGTTACGACAAGTAATCAGGTTCAAGCGCAAAAACGGCGGGTCATCGACCAAATTGTGCTTGGCAAACACGATCATGTCGCGCAGCGTTTTATTCACTTCATAGAAGTGTTCATGGGCCGTAAAGTAGCGCGCCAACAGCGGTTGGGGTAACGCCTCCAACGCGGCCCCTAGGTAGCGCCCACGCCGGGCGATTTCCAACGCTTCCTCGTCGATATCCGTGGCAAAGACTTGCACCACCGCCTCGCTATCGAGCACACGTTTCGACTCGGCCACCAACAGTGCGATGGAGTAAGCCTCCTCGCCAGTGGCACAGCCCGCCACCCAGATGCGCAGCGGCCCCTTATCGACTTGCTCCACCATGGGATGGATGACTTTCTTGAGCGCGTCAAAGGCACTGGCATCGCGAAAAAAGGCGGTGACAGAGATGAGAATATCGCGCCCAAGCTGCTCCAACTCAGCGGGGTCCTGCTCCACCAGCGCGACGTACTGCTGCATGTCGGCGACCTGGGTCGCCACCATACGGCGGCGAAGCCGACGGCTGATAGTGCCCGGTTTATAGCCTGAAAAATCGAGCTGGCGACGCTCTTTCAATAGCGTCAGTAAGCGCTGCGGCACCGCGACTTGGTTGCCTTCAAGACTCGCGCACTCCAACCTCGCCAGCTCTGCCAATCGTGGGGCCATCTCTTCGACGTCGAGGATATAATCGATGACCCCAGCATCGATCGCCGATTGGGGCATTCCCTCATACTTGGCGCTGCCGGGCGTTTGCACCATGGTAATGCCACCTGCGGCCAAGATCGCCCGCAGCCCGGCGGTACCGTCAGACCCCGTGCCTGACAACACGATGCCGACAGAGGCTTCGTGGGCATCACTGGCCAACGAGGAGAAGAAATCGTTCACCGACGGCTTGGGCACCACATGGGGCAATGCCGCCGTGGTGTAAAACACGCCGTCTTTAATCGTGGCATTGGTATTGGCGGGCACGACATAGATCACCCCCGGTTCGGGGCGCTGCAGGTTTTCGAGCCGCGTCACCCTTAGGCGCGTTTCGCGGCTGAGAATATCCACCAGCATGCTCTTGTGGGTAGGGGAGACATGCTGCAGCACGACAAACGCCATGGGCAAGGCAGGATCAAGCGAGCGGATCAATTTCGAAATGGCTTCGAGCCCGCCCGCCGAGGCACCAATACCCACCACAATAGGCGAGAGAGGAGCAGAGGTTGCAGCCGTCATGAGGTTCCCTTACGAATCGATAGGTCTTTTCCCCAGTCTACACAGCTCGATAGCAAAGCTATATGTTCTCGCTCGATAAACTGCCCGCCTGACCGCTGTTTATCATTTATGAGCCAGGTCTTTTCGCCGACCTAGGCGACAAGGTCGTTACACCCCTTAACATGGCCTGCCTCCTTTTAACGCTGTCGTTAAAATATGGCGGGTTACGACCTAATGCGCCTTGCCAGCCCCTTACTTCGCTGAGATTATTCGAACGCCACCCGGCTTGGCGACAGCCAGTCTGATTCTCTCCCTGCTTTAGATGATTCCTGCCTAATGGATGTAAACAACCGTGAGCTAGCGTTACAAACGGGCCTACTCATGCTGCTAACCACCACCGTTATCATCGGTGGCGCTAGCCTAGTATTCGGCGTCGTTCCCAGCTTGCCTCAGCCTCAGGCGCTGGCCGTCCTGCCCGACAGCTCGCTGGTCATTCTGCTCTCAGGCCTTGGCTTGAGTGCCGTCATGGCCAACGCTCCGCGCTGGCGGCGCATCGCAGGCCTTGCCCTATTGATATTGGCGTTTTACACGGCAGTGCATAACGTCATCGCAGGCAACACCGGCGTCTCCTGGCTCACCGGCCAGCCCAGACTTCCCACTCAAGCCGCGCCGACCTTACTGCTGGCGGCCTTCTGTTTGTGGGTAGGCCCCCAGGGCACTTGGCAGCGTCGCGTATGGCAAGTGGGTGGCATCGTGCTGTGGGGCATTGGCAGCTTGACGCTGCTCTATCAGGCGGGCCTTCCACTGCCTAGATGGTTCCCCCGTGCCAGTGCGCTGTTACCGGGGCTACTGTGCTTCTCGTTTGGTTTGGCCATGATCATGGTCAGCCGACACGTGCCGCATTTGGCGACCTCCCTGAGCAAAGCCGCTGTCGCCGCAGGCATCGTGGGGGTGGCGCTGAGTATGAGCGCGTGGTTTTTGATCAGTTGGAATCAACACGAAACGACCCGAGCCGAAGCACACAATACGCTCGCCAGCGTAACGACCAGTATCGAACGAACGTTCAACTCTCGCACCATCGTACTCGAGCGTCTCGCCGAACGCTGGCAAGACGTTTTCGAAGACGAGGCGTCCCGCCAACGGGAAGTCGCTCGCTACTGGAACGACTATCCCAGCATCCTGGCGCTGGCCTATTTCAACCCCTTGGCCCGGGACGTTTGGCGCCGCGCTCAGCAGGGCCGCGATCTTTTATGGCTGGATGATCAGCTCGTTAGCCTGCCGGTATTACGCTGGCTCAATCAACAGCAGCAATCCGTCCAGTGGCTCTTTCCTGATCCCGAGCGTCCCGATATCGCCCTGCTGGCGTTGAAGCCTTCCGTCGAGCAGCGCTACCAACTCGTGGCAGTTATCGATATCGCTTATCTGCTGGCCAAAGAGACCCAGATTGCAGATCAAGCCTTCACGCTTTCGATCAGCCATCCCGATGGGCATATCCTCGCTCCAGGCATCGCGCCTGGAGTGCCAGAAGCGTTACAGGAGAGCACACCGCTCAGTGAGCAGCACCTGGGGTTACCCGGCGGAGCTGCGCTGCATTTGAGCCTTTGGCCGCCCCCTTCCTCCGTGTTCGAGCTGGCCAATTTCATTGCCGCCGGTATTGGCGTGGCGGGCCTGCTGCTCACCTACCAGCTAGTCCTGAGCCTGGCGTTGATTGCCGCACGGGCACAGCGCACGCTGGAACTTGCCAAAGCCAAAGAGGCACTGGAGGACCAGCACCGCATTCAGGCCATGATTGCCCGCGACGAGCCGTGCAGCGCCACGCTATTACAGATTTGCCGACTGTTGGAGCAACAAAGCCCCCATTGCCACACCGCGATATGGCGACTGGACAACGCTGCGTCCTACCGAGTGGAGCTGCTCTCCTGCAGCCTTCCCTTTGCCTTGCAGGAATCCATGCCCTTCAACGAGAGCCTCATCACCTTGGCGACCGAGCTGCATCAGCAAGGAGAGATGGCGGCGAACTTGCCGATAACCCCCAGCGCGTCGACGGCGTTTAGCCAGATGGCCGCCCAGTACGGCTACGTTAGCGCCACCGTTCATATACTAAGCAGCGGAGAGGCGCTGCCGTTAGGGGCGGTAGTCTTGCTGTCGAAACAGGACCAGCCCTTATCAGGCCACCGCGCACTCGAGGTAGAGTCATCGTTGCTACCTAGCGCGCTGCGGCTAATGCGTCTGGCCATCGAGCGCTATAACCATCAGCAAACGCTACAAGACAGCGAGCAGCGCTTTCGTTCACTGTTTACCCAAAACCCGGACGGCGTGTTTTCGCTGGATGTCGACGGCTACTTCCTCAGCGTGAACCAGTCGCTGCTGACCCTGCTGTCCATGAGCGAAGCCGATATTATCGGCCAACACCTGTACAGCCTGCTGCCGACTGAACAGCGCGAGCCGATCAATGAGGTTTTTAGCCAAGCCCTCACCGGCGTATCACAGCGCTTCGAGATCGAACTGCCCAGCCAAACGGGCGAGCTACATTTCGTCGATATCTCGTTTCTGCCGACCGTGGTCATGGAAACGGTGGTCGGCGTGTATGGGGTGGTGAAAGAGATGACCGCACTGCGCTTCAATGAAGCGCAGCTGCGCATTTTTCAACGCAGCCTAGAGGCGAGCAGTAACGGCGTCTTGATTTGTGAGGCGCAAAACGACGATTTCCCGATCATTTACGTCAACCCAGCGTTCGTAGAGATCACCGGCTACGACTTTGATGACGTGCGGCACCGAAACTGCCGCTTTTTACAGGGGCCGGATACCGACCCCAAACAAGTGCAGGAGATTTGTGACGCGCTTCTTCAGCAGCGGGACATCAGCTTGACGATTCGCAACTACCGCAAGGATGGTCGCGCCTTCTGGAACAACGTCTTTATTTCTCCGGTACGGGCGCAAGACGGGCAGGCCACGCATTTCGTCGGCATCATCAACGACATCTCCGAGCGCAAAGATCAC
Source organism: Halomonas sp. LC1 (assembly GCF_030247125.1). Taxonomy (NCBI): domain Bacteria; kingdom Pseudomonadati; phylum Pseudomonadota; class Gammaproteobacteria; order Oceanospirillales; family Halomonadaceae; genus Halomonas; species Halomonas sp. LC1. The sequence goes on from NZ_JASSPG010000001.1 coordinate 44,963, forward strand.
GAAAACGAACTGGCCTTTCATGCAACGCACGACGCGCTCACCGGGCTTGGCAACCGAGCGCTATTCGAAGACCGTTTGCGCCATGACGTCGATCTCGCCAAACGCCACCGTCAGCAGCTAGCGGTGCTGTTCATCGATCTGGACGAGTTCAAGCCGATCAATGACACGCTGGGCCATGCGGTGGGCGACCAAGTATTGATCAGCGTCGCACGGCGCTTGGAAGAGGTGATTCGCCCCTCGGACACGCTCTGCCGCTTCGGCGGCGATGAGTTCGTACTGCTGCTGCCCGACTTGGACGCGCCGCATCAGGCCCAAGAGGTGGCCGAGCGCTTGCTCCTGGAGCTGGCCCAGCCCTATCGTATTGATCGCCATGAACTCTACCTCTCCGCCAGCATTGGTATCGCATTGAGCGATGAGGGCCTGGAAAACCCTGCGGCGCTCCTGCAACAAGCGGACATGGCGATGTACAAAGCCAAACAGCAAGGGCGCAACACGCTACAAACTTTCACCCACGACATTAATCAAAAGCTGACGCAGCGCGTCACGCTGAGAAACGACCTGCAAGAGGCCATCACACAGGAGCAGTTCGAACTCCACTATCAGCCGCTTCTGGGTCGAGCGGGCGATATCCGAGGGTTCGAAGCGCTCGTGCGCTGGAACCACCCCGTCAAAGGGCCGATATCGCCTGCGCTGTTCATTCCCATTGCCGAAGAGACGGGACAGATCATTGGCTTGAGCCAGTGGGTCATGGAGCGCGCCGCCAAGGATTTCTTACAGCTGCAGCCGCTGCTATCGAGCGACTGTCGCATGGCGGTCAACCTCTCTCCCATGCAGTTTCATCGTCCTAGCTTTTTAAGCTCGCTACGCAAAACGCTGGAGGTCACGGGATTACCGCCGACCGCCCTTGAGCTAGAGCTGACCGAGGGCATTTTGATGAACGACACCGACGCCGCCATCGATACGCTGCACGCCCTGCGCGGCATGGGCATCAGTATTGCGATCGACGATTTTGGCACGGGGTTCTCGAGCCTTAGCTATCTGCGCCATCTCCCCATCGACAAAATCAAAATCGATCGCAGCTTTATCCTCAATATCGAAGACAACAGCAAAGATGCCGCCGTCGTGCAAGGCATCATCGCCCTGGCGCACCATCTGGAACTCAACGTGGTTGCCGAGGGGGTAGAAACCCGCCAACAGGAGCAGCAGCTCCTCTCGCTGGAGTGCGACGTGCTACAAGGGTATTTGTTCGCCAAGCCCATGCCGTTCGACGCCCTCACCCATTGGCTAACCGAGCGTGGCACCCGCCAACATTAAGCGATGACATCGGTGAACGAGCAGCGCCTAGGCGCTGCTTTTTTGTTGGCGAGCACGGCCCCACCATATTTTATGAAAACATTTTCCATAAAAACTTCACAGCGTGCCTTTTTTACGCCATACTAGCCATAAGTTGTATATACCAACGTCTAACCATTTTGACGAGGCACATCATGAGCTATGAAGAGAAGTTTCTGACCATCTGGGACGCACCGGCCACCAACGCGGCGCAAAAAAAGGCCAAGCAAAACGTTCAGCAACGTTCCAACACACCGCAGCCCTCGACGCTGAAAGAAGCGTTCTTGACGATTTGGGACAGCACCAAAAGTAAAGCCGCCAGCTAACCCAGAGGGCAGCGAGCGGCTTCATGGCCAAGGATGGCAATGCCACACGGGCGTCCCATCACGTCATCGGAATCACGGCAATGATGTGCTCTTCGAGGTATTTTTCTGGCACCTCATCTTGCGACACGGCAAATCCACGTACGCTGACCCCTTTACGGTGCACCCGCTCGGCATCGTTACTCAACAAGGGGTGCCAACCTGCCAGCTTACGCCCTTCCGCTACGCGTCGATAACCGCAGGTGTGGGGCAGCCAAGTAAACTCCTTGACCAGCGCGGGGGTTAGCTGCGTACAATCCGGCACGCTGTCAAAGCGGTTCTCATAATCACTGCACTGACAGCTATGAGTATCCAACAGTCTGCAAGCCACGTTCAGAATGGCCAGCTCTTGCGTCTCGTCATCGTGCAGCTTGAGCAAGCAGCACTGGCCGCAGCCGTCACACAGCGCCTCCCATTCGGGCTGGGTGAGTTCTTCCAGGGGATAGCGTTCCCAGAAGCGCTCGCGTAGCGCGGTTTCCATCTCTCGTCACCTCGGTTAACCATAGCATCGTTGAAGGTGTCAGCGTGCGTCACCCTGACTGGTGAGCTCGGCACGACATTCGCTCCATAGTCGACTGAAATCTTGTTCCAACGCGGCGTAATCTTCGCGCAACCAAGGGACGAGCTCGGCCAAGCGATTAGCGCCTGATAGCCGCTGCCCAATCCCCGATACCGCGCGGCACGTAAAGTCGAAATCCGCATAGCGGCGTAGCCAGTCCTGCTCGATCAGGATCGGCATCATCGTCGACAGGCGCTGTGGTGCGGGCCAAGCAGTCAGTAGACGATAGCAGCGCTCGACCAAGGCGTGTTGCTCTGTGCCTGCATGCTGGCGGGCAATAAAGTGGTCCCAAACGATATCCAGTGCAATACCCGCGTAACGCCGTTGCATCTTCGGGGCGCGCCGCTTGGCCAACAGGACACTAGGGTGCTGATCTACCCAGGCATCGACCCGTCGATGATGGCGAATACCGCTTGCTACGCTGGGCGACCACGCCGAGAGATCACTGCCCTTCACCCCATCGGCGATCAAGTTACCGTACAAAAAACCATCGTTTCCTGGCTGTGCCAGCCATGCGTGGGCCAGAAAATTCATGGTAAAGCCCCCCGACGGCGCCTTCGTCCGTTCACGAGCGGTCTGCGGACTGCGCCCGATGAATGTCGAGTAAATAGGGCTCTTTGGCAGGCGGCATTTGCAGGTAAAAGCCCTGCTCGTCAATGGCCGCCATGACATCCGCCGCCTTGACGCGGGCAAGCGTCTTGTCCTCGGTCAGGATCATGGTCAGCACAGGCACCGGCTTACCAAAGGTGTCCATCAGCGCATCCGGCACGCTCTCTATGCCCTTACGCTTGTCCACGTACAGGTACATTTCGTCTTTGCGTGAGCTTTTGAAAATCTCACAAAGTAACTTGTCGCTCATAAAGAGGCCTCCTCGAGCGCTTGGTGAATCGCCTGGGTGAGGCAGTGGCCACGCCAGCCGCCGAGCTCCGTCAGCGGCTGCTCGGCAAGCCGCTGCATCACGAGCGCTTCGATATCCCGGCGTCGCAGCAACATTTCCGGGGCAATATTCAACGCGGACGCCTGTTCGGTCACGACCCCTTTGATGGCCTTGAAGCGGCGCTTGAACGCAGGCTGCATGGGGTCCGGCCAGCGCGCAGGCAAGTCACTCTCAGGGCAGAGTTGCGCCTGCTTAACGAGGGCCAGCAAGGCGTCGCCCTCTTTCTTGACCAGCGGCGGTTTAACACCCTCGACCTCGGCCAACTCATAGCGGTTTTTCGGCATCTTTTCCGCCACGGCAAACAGCAGCTTATCGCTCACTAACCAGTTACGCGGCAGGTCGCGGCGGCGCGTTTCGCCTTCGCGCCAGATGGTCATCAACCGGTACGCTTCGAGCTGGCGGGGCGACAGCCGCCACAGCTGACGCTGGCGAGTATACCACTGACCATCGCTTTCGACGCTGCGACCAGCCTGTTCGATCAGGCTTGCGCATTCACTCTCCAGCCAGTCACGACGCCCCAATGCGTCAAGCTGTTCCGCTTGACGCTGCCACACTTTGAGCAAGTAAATCACATCGAGGGCGGCGTATTCACATTGAGAGGGCGTCAACGGACGTTCCAACCAATTGGAGCGCGTCTCTTCCTTGGGAAGCGTTTCTCCCATCCAATGTTCGACCAGCTTTTGGTAGCCCATCCCCGGGTTTTCACCCAAAAAGGCCTGCGCTACTTGGGTGTCTACCAGCGGCGTGGGCAGCACGCCTGCCCAGTGCTGGAACACCTCCAAATCTTCACTGCAGGCATGCAGTAGTTTCACCGCGCTATTTTGCAACAGCGCTTTGAACGATGCCGTACAGGGGGTGGCGAGCGGATCGACCAAATAGGCGACGTCATCGCTGGCGAACTGGATCAGCGCAGGTACAGGGAAGAAGGTATTCTCGCGGAAAAACTCGGTATCGAGGGCAATGACGCGGGCACCGGCCACCTTTTCGCAGGCGGCGTCCAATGCCTCGGCATTATCAATCCATTGATATAAAGAAGAGCTTGAAGAGGACAAAGCAGTTTTCCGGGTTGGCACAACCGCATCAGCGCTTGCGTTTCTTATCAGTGTTAGTCGCCAGCAAAGGGTTGGCGACCGTTAAAGGCGCGGCTAAGCGTGCCGCCATCGACATACTCCAGCTCGCCGCCCATGGGGACACCGTAGGCGAGGCGCGAGAAAGAGACACCGTAATGCGCGAGCTGTGAAGCGATGTAGTGGGCCGTGGCCTCGCCCTCTACAGTGGGGTTGGTGGCCAATACCACTTCACGGACGGTGCCCTCTGCGACGATGCCTTCGAGCACATCGAGGCCGATGGCCTCGGGTCCAATACCGTCGAGCGGCGAAAGATGGCCATGCAGCACGAAATAGCGACCTTGGAAACCGCCGGCCTCTTCGACCGCTAGCTGGTCTGCGGGGGATTCGACGACGCAGAGCAAAGCGTCGTCTCGGCGCGGACTCTCACACAGCGCACAGATCTCTGCCTCGGTCAGCGTTCGACAGCGTTGGCAGTAACCGACCTCTTCAATCGCCTGCTGGATCACCGCTGCCAGGCGCTGGCCGCCTGGGCGCTCGCGCTCTAACAAATGCATGGCCATGCGTTGGGCCGTTTTCGGCCCAACGCCTGGCAGCACGCGAAACGCGTCCATCAATTGCTCGACAAGCGGGGAAAATCGCATGATTTAGAAGGGCATCTTAAAGCCGGGTGGCAGGTTCAGGCCAGCCGTTGCTTCTTCCATCTTCGCCTTGGAATTGGCCTCCACCTTGCGAACGGCGTCGTTGACGGCGGCCGCTAACAGGTCTTCCAGTAGCTCTTTATCTTCTTCCAGTACGCTCGGATCGATGGTGACATCGCTGACGTCATGGCGACCGTTCATGGTGATCTTGACCATGCCAGCGCCCGCTTCGCCATGCACTTCCGCTTTGGCGACTTCTTCCTGCACGCGCTGCATCTTTTCCTGCATCTCTTGGGCTTGCTTCATGATGTTGCCCATTCCGCCTTTGAACATGCGGTGTTCTCCTCAAATATTGAAACGAATATTGGGTCGCCGTTAGCCGTTACGAACGCGACGCTGGCGTGGGTTTGACACTGGACTCAATTAGCGTAGCCCCAAACGCCTGCTGTAACTTCTGAATATTGGGGTCGTGATGCAATAGATCAACCGCCTGTGCGTGACGCTCCTGCTGCTGACGCTCTTCCTGCTGACGGGGCGTCTCGAGCGCTGTATCTAGCTCGGCCACACTGAACTGAACGTTTCTCGCCATGCCCAGGGCCTTGAGCGCTCGCTCGATTCGACCGTTATGCACATCGGCTTGCATGGCCGATTGGCTGGGATCGAGTCGCAGTATCACGGTCTGCCCATCATCGCTCTGCAGTTGACAGTGCGCGGCCAAATTGCGCGTTAGGCCACCCAAACCCAGCGCGTCAAAATGGGCTAACCATGCCGCATGGTCCCAGCGGCCATGCTCGGACACGGAGTCGGCACTGGGCGTCATCGCTGTCGAAGGGGTGGCTGGAGGCTCTGGCTCTGGCTCTGGCTCTGGCTCTGGCTCTGGCTCTGGCTCTGGCTCTGGCTCTGGCTCTGGCTCTGGCTCTGGCTCTGGCGAGAGGGTAGCGGCACTTTCCACGTCTTCAAGCGACCAAGGCGGCGGTGCTTCACTGCTGAGCTCTGGCCGATGCTGCTCAGCCACCTCGACGTGCGTATCGTTGGGTGACGTGGCGGCCTGCACCTCAGCGGGCGCTGGAGGCTCGTCCTCGGCGGCTGCGGGTACAGGCTCAGGCTTTTTTGCGCTTGACTCATCCACCGAGTCAACGGTGTCGGTCGCGGCGTCGGCTGGCGCGCTTGCCTCGGCGGCGGGTTCGCGGCGCAGAGGTAGCGGCGTTGCCGGCGGTTTCGGCACACCCTGGGGGCGGAACGCCAGCATACGCAACAGCGTCATTTCCAAGGCACTGCGCAAATCCGGGGCATGCACCATATCGCCACGCCCTTGAATACCAATCTGGTAATAGAGTTGGATGTCCTCGGCGGTAAACCGGCTGGCCAACTGCTGAATCTGCGCCCGATCTCCATGGCTGTTGTCCACTGCATCGGGCACCATCTGCGCGACGGCCAAGCGGTGGAGGATGGCCGTCAACTCATCCAGCACGGCAGCAAAATCCGGCCCCTGCTCGGCCAGCTGAGCCACTTCCGCCAACAGCTTCTGCACATCCACGTCCGCCAGCGCATCGACGAGCGCGAGCACATGGCGATGATCTAGCGTGCCGAGCATGGCAGCCACATCGGCATGGCGAACGGCGCCTTGGCCAAACGCAATGGCTTGGTCGGTCAGACTCATGGCATCGCGCATGGAGCCCTCGGCGGCTTTGCCCAGTAGCCACAGCGCGCTCTCGTCGTAATCGACGCCCTCCTGCCCCAGCACGTAGGTCAAATGCTCGACGACACGCTCAGGCGGCATATGCTTGAGCGTAAACTGCAGACAGCGGGATAGAACGGTTGCAGGGAGTTTCTGCGGGTCGGTCGTCGCCAGCAAGAACTTGACGTGGGGCGGGGGTTCTTCCAGCGTTTTCAGCAGCGCGTTGAAGCTGCTGGTGGACAGCATGTGTACCTCGTCGATGAGATACACTTTATAGCGCCCTTGTGTAGGCGCGTACTGGACATTATCGAGCAGCTCGCGGGTGTCTTCCACTTTGGTACGCGAGGCAGCATCGACTTCGATCAGGTCGACGAAGCGCCCCTCGTCGATGGCTTGGCAGCTATCACACTGACCACAGGGGGTCGAGGTGATGCCTTCGTCGCCGCGCCCATTCGCCGTGCAGTTGAGGCACTTTGCCAAAATCCGCGCCAAGGTGGTTTTGCCGACACCTCGCGTGCCGGTAAAGAGATAGGCATGGTGCAAACGGCCCTGATCAAGGGCATTGACCAGGGCGCGTTGAACATGGGCCTGGCCCACGAGCTCGTGGAATGTACGTGGCCGCCACTTGCGGGCCAGAACCTGATAGCTCATTGAGCAAAACTTCCTTTGGCGGGCTGACGTTCGATGCGACGCGGCCCATCGTGAGCCGCGTTTGCTAAGAGTAAGCGCTTAGTGATTGCGCACCATTCTAGCGGCTGCACCGCAGCCCGCCAACCGCCCGGCGATGCTCAGGCGCCTTGTGGCGTCACGCTTAGGCGTTTTCGCCACCTTCGGCGGCCGCAGCACGCTGAGCGGCTTCTTTCACCAGCTTTTCCAGCTCGCCGTTTTGGTGCATCTCCATCACGATATCGCAGCCGCCCACCAGCTCGCCTTCGACCCACAGCTGAGGGAAGGTCGGCCAGTTGGCAATTTTCGGCAGTTCTGCGCGGATATCCGGGTTGTCCAGAACGTTGACGAAGGCGAAGCGCTCGCCACAGCTCATCAATGCCTGGACGGTTTGAGCAGAGAAACCACACTGGGGCAGCTGAGGCGTGCCTTTCATGTAGATCAGAATGGGGTTTTCGCTGATTTGACGCTGAATATTTTCGGCAGTGGTGCTCATGATGTGCTCCTAACAAGTGATGTGATCCAAGCCAGTCTACGCAATTCGTCCACTGGCTTTAACCCCATGGCCAGCATTGCAAGGTATGGCGGCCAACGCCAATACCTGAGCAAACTACTCGGCCTTAACGCGTGGCCGCCATTCTACGCATGCTGCTCGCGTTGCGCATCCCCCGCCGCATCGCTAGGATGGTGTTTTTGCGCGGAGAGCAGTCATCATGGCGACACGCCATTTCCTTACCCTGCTGGATTTATCCCCAGATGAGCTGGCTTACCTGATCCAGCGTGCCATCAAGATCAAAACGGACTTGAAAGCCAACGGCCCCGTTTATACGCCCCTGGCTAATCGCACGCTGGCAATGATCTTTGAAAAATCCTCCACGCGCACCCGTGTCTCTTTCGAGACAGGGATGGCGCAGTTTGGCGGCCATGCACTGTTTCTCTCTCCTCGCGATACGCAGCTGGGTCGCGGCGAGCCGATCGAAGATACCGCTCGTGTGCTGTCTGAAATGGTCGACGCCGTGATGATTCGTACGTTCTCCCATGAAGGTTTGGAAACGTACGCCAGCGCCAGCAGCGTGCCAGTGATCAACGCGCTCAGCGACGACTATCACCCCTGCCAACTGCTGGCAGACGTGATGACCTGGACCGAGCTTCGTGGCAGCGTGAAAGGACGTACGGCCGTATGGGTGGGCGATGGCAACAACATGTGCCACTCCTGGATCAACGCCGCTCGCCAGTTCGGCTTCCATTTGCGGGTATGTTGCCCGAAAGGATACGAGCCACGCGCTGACATCATGGAAGCGGCTGGCGACTGCGTCACGCTACTCCACGACCCCAAAGACGCTGCCAAAGACGCTGACCTCATCACCACCGACGTGTGGGCATCGATGGGCCAAGAGGCAGAACAAGCCAAGCGCGAAGCGGACTTCGCTGGATTCCAAGTCACCGAAGCCATGCTCGATACTGCCAAACCCGACGCTCTCTTCCTGCACTGTCTGCCAGCCCACCGCGGCGAAGAGATCAGCCACACGCTGCTAGACGACCCGCGGGCGGTGGTTTGGCAGGAAGCCGGGAACCGCTTACACGCCCAAAAGGCATTAATCGAGTTTTTGCTGCTCGGCAAAGTCGACGCGTAGCACTCCCCCACCCTGCCATGCAGGGTGGGGGCTTCGCATAAAAAACGAACACAAAAAAACGCCGCGTCGTGTATAACGCGGCGTTTTAGAATTTGGTGGAGCCTAGCGGGATCGAACCGCTGACCTCAACACTGCCAGTGTTGCGCTCTCCCAGCTGAGCTAAGGCCCCACGAACTGCAGTAGCCTGCAGCGGGGCGAATAGTAAGTGACAATCTGTACGAGGTCAAGGTTTAAAGTAAACAAGCATCAACTAATTCTCCTTTGCCAAGAGCTGTGGCACTCTATGGATTCGCAGCGTGCGTATCGCCCGAGCCAACGATGATTACCTGCAGGAGCCAGACCCTTGATCAACGTTTTAATTGCCGATGATCACCACCTGGTGAGAACCAGTATTGCTCACCTGCTCAATGAAGAGTGCGATATCAAAATCGTCGGTGAGGTCGATGACGGTGAAAGCGCCGTCACCCAGTGCCGCCAGTTAAAGCCCGACATCGTGCTCATGGACATTCGCATGCCAGGAATCGGTGGACTCGAAGCCACACGGCGCATTCACCGCACCTTGGCCGATGTCAAAGTCATCATTCTCACTGCGCATTTGGAAGATAGCGTACTACGACGGATGCTCGAGGCCGGCGCCTCAGGTTTTCTCAGCAAAGGGGCCGATGCCGTCGAGATGACCGAAGCCATCCGTCAAGTCTTTCATGGCCGCCGCTATGTCAGCCAAGAGATTGCCCAGCGCCTCGCCTTGGCGCACTTCACCGACGAAGACAACCCTTTCAGCCACCTTTCACATCGCGAGTTACAAATCGCGCTGATGATCGTCAACTGCCAACGCGTTCAAGACATTTCCGACCGCTTGCACTTGAGCCCGAAGACCGTAAACACATACCGCTATCGCCTGTTTGACAAGCTACAGGTCGCGACGGACGTCGAGCTCACTCACTTGGCATTACGCCATGGACTGGTCGAGGGCTTTGACGCCATCTTGGGATAGACCTACCATCGCCTCTTCTGATGTTTGAGAGCGCCGATGCCCAGCCATGACTTTTGATGCCAAGCAGTTTTTAAGCTCCGTCAGCTCTTCGCCGGGCGTTTATCGCATGCTGGACGAGGAGCAAAACACGCTTTACGTGGGCAAGGCGAAGCGCCTGAAAGCACGGCTGGCAAGCTACTTCCGTGGCCAGCTCAACGCTAAAACTCAGGCCATGGTGGCGCGTATTGCCGACATCCAAATCACCGTTACCCGCAGCGAAACCGAAGCCCTATTGCTCGAACAGACGCTGATCAAAGAGCTTCGTCCGCCGTACAACATTCTGCTGCGTGACGACAAGTCCTACCCCTTCGTATTCGTCACTGACCGCCACCCCTACCCTGCCCTTGAGTACAAGCGCGCACGTCAGCGGCGTGACGATGGCCGCTATCTAGGCCCCTACCCAAGCAGCGGCGCGGTCAAAGAGAGCCTCACACTGATGCAGAAAATCTTCCGCATCCGTAACTGCGAGGACAGCGTTTTCGCCCACCGCTCTCGCCCCTGTTTGCAGTACCAAATCCAGCGCTGCAGCGCTCCTTGTGTCGACTATATCTCCGAGGAGGAGTACCGGCGGGATGTAGAGCATGCCGTGATGTGCCTTGAGGGTAAGAGCGAGCACGTTACGCAGTTACTGACCCAAGAGATGGAGACCGCCAGCCAAGCGCTCGACTTCGAAGAAGCCGCCCGCCTACGCGACCAAATCCAGCAGTTGCGCCAGCTTCAGCAGCGCCAGTTCGTCGATAATGAAAGCGGCGACGCCGATGTGTTTGCCTTGGCCCAGCGACCTGGCGCGCTAGGCATCTCCATTCTGAGCGTGCGCGATGGCCGCCTTCTAGGCGCCCGGCACCATACGCCGAAAAACGATCTCGACCTACCGCCAGACATGCTACTGACCGAAGTGGTCAGCCAGTACTATTTCGGGCAACCCCATAACGTCCCTGGCGAAGTCATTACCAGCCATCCGCTGGAGGATAGCGCGCTGATTGCAGAGGCTCTGTCTCAACAGGCGGGCAAAAAAGTCAGAGTCGCCAGCCAAGTCCGCGGGCACCGCGCTCAGTGGCAGCATTTGGCCATGACCAACGCCGAGCAGCAGCTCTCGTCGCAGTTAGCCAACAAGACTCAGTTGACGCAACGCTTCGAAGCGTTGCAAAACGCCCTCGGCCTCGAACACGTGCCAGAACGCCTGGAGTGCTTCGATATCAGCCACAGTCAAGGCGAGGCGACGGTGGCTTCGTGCGTCGTCTTCGACCATCAAGGCCCACGCAAGAGCGACTATCGCCATTTTCGCATCGAGGGCGTTGCCGCCGGTGATGACTACGCGGCCATGCAGCAAGCACTCACCCGGCGGTTGAAACGGGTCAAAAGTGGCGAAGCCGTGGCGCCCGATATCCTCATCGTGGACGGCGGCAAAGGGCAGCTCAACATGGCACGCGGCGTGCTGAACGATTTGGCGGTCACCAATATCGTGCTTCTGGGCGTTGCCAAAGGCACTACCCGCAAAGCAGGGCTGGAAACGCTTTTTCTCGAGAGTAGCGACAACCCGCTGCCAATGGATCCAGCGTCGCCAGCGCTGCATTTGATTCAGCACATTCGCGACGAGTCGCATCGCTTTGCCATCGCAGGGCACCGAGCCGCACGAGACAAAGCGAGACGCACCTCTACCTTGCAAGACATTCCAGGCATCGGCCCCAAACGACGGCGTGAACTTTTGCGCTTCTTCGGCGGCCTACAGGGCGTACAAAAGGCGAGCCGCGATGAACTGGCCAGGGTACCCGGCATCAACGCCTCGCTCGCAGAAGCCATTTATACGGCATTGAACGGATAAACTTGTTCTTAACATGGATGCAATGCGCTAAGGGGGATAGAATAACCCGCACATTACACTCCGACTTTCATGATTCTCCGGCAAGGATCGCGCCCTGCGATGAATATACCCAACATACTAACACTGGCAAGAATCGTCTTTATTCCACTACTGGTCGTGCTTTTCTATCTACCGTTTAGTTGGAGCATGCCAGTGGCTGCGGGCTTGTTTGCCCTTGCCTCCGTGACGGACTGGCTGGACGGCTACCTCGCCCGTCGCTGGAATCAATCTACGCCCTTCGGCGCCTTCTTGGATCCCGTGGCGGATAAACTGATGGTCGCCGTGGCCCTTGCCCTGCTTATCGAGCGCTTCGATACGCTAGTCCTTACGCTTCCCGCTCTGGTCATCATCGGGCGTGAAATCGTCATTTCGGCACTGCGCGAGTGGATGGCCGAAATGGGCAAACGTGGCATGGTTGCGGTCTCCTGGATCGGTAAACTGAAAACCACGCTACAGATGATCGCCATTTTGGTGCTTTTGGCTTTCCCACCGGGGCACCAGGTTGCCCTCTTAGGCGTTGTCGTTCTGTACGTCGCCGCCGCGCTGACGCTGTGGTCCATGGCCCAGTACCTAAAGGCCGCTTGGCCACACCTGAGCCGCTCCATGTGAGCGGCTTGATTCAGAGTCGCAAAGTAGCTCTTTGAACCCATTGATAAATTGATTGTTTGACAAGCGCGTGGCGATGCGTATAATTCGCCCTCGAGTCGAGCGGGAATAGCTCAGTGGTAGAGCATCGCCTTGCCAAGGCGAGGGTCGAGAGTTCGAATCTCTTTTCCCGCTCCAATTTGGTTGATACCAATGACTTGTTAGGCTGGATGGCAGAGTGGTTATGCAGCGGACTGCAACTCCGTGTACGCCGGTTCGATTCCGACTCCAGCCTCCATTTTCAGTGTAGCGATGACTCTCATGGCACCGATACACTGCCCGGATGGCGAAATTGGTAGACGCAAGAGACTTAAAATCTCTCGGAGGTAACTCCGTGCCGGTTCAAGTCCGGCTCCGGGCACCATTGATGACTGACTCGAAATAATGAATAGATGACGCTGCGAGATGTTTACATCGACGCGGCTTTTTTTGTGTCTATTCTCCCCTCACTGCCTACCAACCCGCTGATTTTTTTGCGCAAACGCATCGCTTGGGCTATGTCGTCACGCTATCATGCCTCTTCTTACTCTATTCGTGATTGGAAGGAGCGGGCCGAATGAGCACGCTAACATCTGACATCGTGATTATTGGTGGCGGCGTCGCTGGACTGACCTTAGCGTTAGAAGTTGCTGATCATTTGTCAGTTACCCTGGTTCGCCCTGCCCAGGATGACCAAGGCGCCAGTCGCTGGGCACAAGGGGGCATCGCTGCCGTACTATCACCAGATGACCGCTTGGACGATCATATAAAGGACACGTTGATTGCCGGTGACGGCCTGTGTGACGAAGACGCCGTTCGCTTCACCGTGACGCACGGGCCGAATGCGATTCAGTGGCTCATCGACAACGGCGTGCCATTTACTCCCGACCCCGATCCGAATGCCCGCTATCCCTATCACCTCACCCGTGAAGGCGGACACAATGCCCGTCGTATCATTCACGCCGACGACGCGACGGGCCGCGCCGTCGTCAATACCCTGGTGAGCAAGGTCGCGGCGCACCCTCGCATCACTCAGCGCAGTGACATCACCATTGTGAACTTGCTTCAGGATGCTGACGGCCGCTGCATTGGCGCCCAAGGCGTGGACAGCGCCCAACGGGTACAACGGCTTTTCGCCCACCGGACGATACTAGCGACCGGCGGAGCCAGCGGGCTCTATCGTCATACGACAACGCCCTCGCCCAGTAGCGGCGAAGGAGTGATGATGGCCGCAGAGCTTGGTGCAACGCTCTGCAATCTGGAGTTCCAGCAGTTCCACCCAACCTGCCTCTTCGACCCCGATGGCCCCGCCTTTCTCATCAGCGAAGCCGTGCGCGGCGAAGGGGGACACCTGCTCAATGAAGCAGGCCACCGCTTCATGCCCGACCTGGATGCCCGCGCCGAGTTAGCACCAAGAGACGTGGTGGCCCGAGCCATCGATGCGCAAATTCAACGGGGCACACTCGGGCACGTTTGGCTAGATATTCGCCACTTGGGTGAAGCCGCCATACGCCATCACTTCCCAACGATTTTGGCCCACTGCGCCACTCGAGGGATCGACATCATTCGTCAACCGATCCCCGTCGTGCCAGCCGCCCACTATAGCTGCGGCGGCGTTGCCACGAACCATGTGGGGGCCACGCAGGTCGCCAATCTCTATGCGATTGGCGAAACCGCCTACACCGGCTTACATGGCGCCAACCGAATGGCTAGCAATTCGCTACTCGAATGCTTGGTATACGCACGCAGCTGTGCGCAGCACTTATGCGCTTCTTTATCACACCCGCCCAAGACACTGTCGACTGACGTCGTCAAGGCGACTCTTCTACGCCCTGACGCTCCTCTGAACACTCACCAACTACTGGAGTGGCGGCGCGCGATGCGTGGCATCATGAGCCACTACGTCTCCATCGTCAGAAGCGATCATGGGCTGGCGGCCGCCAATGAAGCACTGGCCGCACTAACGAAGGAGTGGGAAACGAGCAACTCAACGAAGAACCACCCGGAGAGCGTGCGTTTCAAGCAGGCACTGACGCTGGCCAAAATGACGGTCATGGCTGCCGCACAGCGCCACGAATCGCGAGGATTGCACTACTCGACCGACTGGCCCAACCGTGCCGTGGATACACGCCCCTCGCAATTAACACTGGATCAGTTGGACTGACGCCTCAGCGACCCGGCCGATGAAAACAGCGGCGCAGCGCGCGTTGATTGGCAGTCGCCGAAGAGTCGGGCCACACCCACAGGCGCTGGGAACCGATGCGCAGACCCACCAGCCAGGGTCCTAAATAGTCGCAGCTGACACCCAGCACCACCCCTGCCTCTCCTGTGCTCTGCAGCCAACTACCTTCCCACTGACCGCCACGCTGAACCAAACGAAGCTCACCGCTCGGCTGAGCTCGATACGCCTTGATGGTCAGCCAGACACCGGCGGCGAGCACCATTGCACCTAGCCAAACGCCTAACGTCCACGCGGCGAGTAACACCAAGCCCGACACCAGGGCGCTTTGTACGCCCATAGCCATTTTAGAGCGTGCGATATGCAGCGTTGTCGGTGGTTTCAGCATGTTCAACGATCATCTGCACGAGGTGGCGCAGCGCCGGATCTTCAGGCCACTCACGGTGCATCAACCACACGAACAAATCTTGATCCTCCTCGTCGATCAACCGCTGGTAAGTCTGTTGCTCCTGCTCGCTCAGCGTATCGAAGCGTTGCTCCAAAAAAGGGATCAACAGCAGATCCAGCTCCCACATACCGCGCCGGGAGTGCCAATAAAGCCGCTTTCGCAGAACGGCAGCAGGGGAAGTATCGTCGCTCAACGTTAGCCTCTCCGAGTAAATGAAATGAAAAGCCAGTATACCGAAGCTGTTGGGTCGCGCCAGCGCCGAGCATCGCCTATGCTGTTATTCAGCTTCGTACTTACTTACCTAGTACCTTGTTTTATCTGAATTGTTTTATGCGGTTATGCGCAGTATGCTGATTTCGAAGTTATCGAGGTCGCATGCGCGTTACGGCCTTTAAAGTTCGCAGGGAGCCAACCGATGACCAAATCTGAACTAATCGAACAAATTGCGATGCGTCAACCGGAGCTATCCGCCAAAGAAGTCGAAACGGCGGTGCGTATTATTTTAGATGATATGACCGATGCGCTCGCCAACGGAGGGCGAGTGGAGATCCGTGGTTTTGGTAGTTTCTCACTCCACTATCGCGAGCCACGCACGGGGCGTAACCCCAAAACCGGTGATCCGGTCGACCTGGACGGCAAGTACGTGCCGCACTTCAAACCGGGTAAGGAGCTGCGTGAGCAAGTCGATGCCAGCCGTGCGCTAGGCTATTAAGCGTCCGAATAGCGCTATCCGACCTTCTGCGGGATGACGCCACGCCCAGACTCAGACACAATAGCAGCATCGTGAACGTCACTGACTAGGAAACTCTCATGCGTTGGATCAAAGGGCTGATTCTGGCCGTTATTTTATTGGTAGTGCTGCTGGTCGGCATTCTGTTTGCCGTCAATAACCAGCAGGCGATTCCCCTGAACCTGATCTGGGCCGAGCTGCCCGCCGTATCGCTGTCCGTGTGGTTGCTGGCCACGTTAGCGGTCGGCGTCATCGTGGGCATGTTGGCCATGCTGGGCGTTTACGTGCGCCTGAAGGCGCAGCTCGCTCGCAGCGAGCGTCACAACAAGCAGCAGCGTAAAGAGCTCGATCGTTTACGTACCCAGGGGTTTAAGGAACTGGCGTAAATGCAGGATGCGGTGCTGCTAGGCGTTCTCTTGGCAGCCATAGCCATCGGCTTTGGCCTGGGGATACGCTATGCCCACCGCCGCCCTCAGCGCCCCGCTCGCCCTCCGGGCCTCTCTCGGGAGTATTTCGTCGGGCTCAACTACTTATTGAACGAGCAGCCCGACGAAGCCATCAAGACCTTCATTCATGCATTGGATGTCAATAGCGATACCGTCGACACCCACATTGCCTTGGGTAAACTGTTTCGTTCACGGGGTGAAGCGGACAAAGCCGTGAGCATCCATCAGAACCTGCTCGCCCGCCCCGCCCTCTCGACTACGACCAACGAAACCATTCAGCTCGAACTCGCACGTGATTTTATCGCCCTAGGCGTGCATGACAGAGCGCAACGATTACTGCGCACTCTGCTGGAACACACCCATCATGAAGGGCTGCGCCTAGAGGCCAAACGGCTGTTGATCGACCTCCTCGAACGGGAAAAAGAGTGGCAGGACGCGTTAGAAGTCGTCCAGCCACTGATGAAACAGCAACCGGCCATGCGTCGCCCCGCTTCTCACTGGCTGTGCGAACTTGCGCAGCAAGAGATCGACCAGTCCAGCCGCGCACTTGCGCGTAAACACCTCAAGAAAGCACTGCAGTTGGATGAACGCTGTGTGCGTGCCACCCTGATGCTGGCCGAGCTGGAGATGGATAATGGCCACTACGCCAAAGCCATCGAGCGGCTCGACCACATTCCACAGCAGGACATTGCCCACATTCCGACCATGCTGCCCGCGCTGCAGCGTGCTTACACTCGCAACGATGACCTACCCAGCCTGGAAACCCATCTGTACAAACTGCTAGGGGAAGCCCCCTATACCAGCGTCATCGTGGCGTTGGGAGCCCTAGTGCATCAACGAGAAGGAGTGGACAGTGCCATCGAACGCACCGGTGAATGGCTGGGCGAGGCACCGAGTTTGGGCGGGCTAGATTACCTAGTGGACCTTTACCTCGAGAGTGAACGACTCGCAGGTAAAGACACACCGGATACGCGACTGTTGCTACTGAAGCACCACACTCACGCCCTGCTGACCGGCAGGCCTCGCCACCGATGCCGACGCTGTGGTTTCAGCAGCGACAGCCTGGCATGGCAATGCCCGAGCTGTCGCCGCTGGGGAACGATCAAACCGATCACTGGCGTCGAGGGCGAATAATCACACGCCGGCAAGCTCTGCCTCGATGGCTGCCAGCGCGGCCATGGGGTCTTCGGCCTGCGTCACCGGACGCCCTACTACCAAGTGAGTGCTGCCCGCCTGCATCGCGTCAGCGGGTGTCATGATGCGCTGCTGGTCGTTCGCCGCGGCAAAGCGTGGCCGAATGCCAGGGGTGACTTTCAAAAAAGCGTTGCCACACTGCGCCTGAATGTGCGCCGCCTCCTGTGCCGAACAGACCACTCCGTCCAAGCCACTCTGTTGCGTCAGGGTGGCCAGTCGCATGACCTGCTCGGCGAGGCTTGCCGTAACGCCGGCCTCTGCCAAGTCCTCCGACTGCATACTGGTCAACACCGTGACCGCAATCAGATGCGTGGTGAGCCGATGGTCGGCAAGCCGCTTGGCAGCCGCTTCCATCATCTTGCGCCCACCCGAAGCGTGTACGTTCACCATCCACACGCCCTGCTCCGCCGCCGCCTGTACGGCACTGGCTACCGTGTTTGGAATGTCATGAAATTTCAGGTCCAGAAACACCTCAAAGCCGCGACCATGAAGCGCTTCCAGCACGGCTGGGCCACTCCGGGTAAATAGCTCTTTACCGACTTTGACGCGGCAACGGGCCGGGTCGAGCTGGTCGGCCATGCAGAGCGCCGCATCGAGTGAAGGGTAATCCAAGGCAATAATCAGGGGGGAATCGGTGGGCACGCGCTTACTCCGTGTTCGTGAACGCTGGTGGACAACGACGTCTTTGACGGGTGATACGCGCTAAGTGTACCAGTCTCACTAAGGGAGCTGTGTAAGCGATTCGCCATCTTCCCGTAGCAAAAGACTTACAAATGCTATCGTTGATCGCTTACAGCGCTTACGTTTTGAAAAGATTAAGTTCATTAAGGCGGCGACCATGAAGGTGACCGCGTTTACTCGCCATCACGTTGAGCACGTGGCTGGCTCCGAAGCACCAAAAAAGGGACATGAATCATGCCAACAACCGTCAAACGCTTTGTTATCGCACTGCTCATCAGCCTAAGCCTGGGCTTGTCCAGTGCCACGTTAGCGCAAACCGTTGCCCCCATTAACGTCAATAGCGCCGATGAAGAGCTGTTGACCGAACTACCGGGTATCGGCCCCAGCCGCGCCGCCGCCATCATTGAAGAGCGCGAAACCAACGGCGCCTTCACCGACGCCGATGATCTGACTCGCGTCAATGGCATTGGGCCTGCCACGGTGGATCGCATGCGCGATCAGGTCACGTTCGACGAGTAACGTGAGCCATCGCCGTGCTCTGCCGCCGCTTGGCACTAGCCAGCGGCGGCAGAATGCCGCCACCGATCAGAAGGTATCGCTGGGGATACGGACCTCACCCTCCATCAATACCCGTGCACTGCGGCTCATCAGCGCCTGATCGATCTGCCAACGCCCATCGACCAAACTGGCTTTCGCCCCAACCCGCAGTGATCCAGACGGATGCCCAAACGTCACCGCGTCACGCTCGACGCTTCCTGCGGCCATATTCACCAACGTGCCTTGAATCGCCGCTGCTGCGCCAATCGCCACTGCCGCCGTGCCCATCATGGCATGGTGTAGCTTGCCCATGGAGAGCGCCCGCACTACAAGGTCAATATCGTCCGCATGGACGGCTTTACCACTCGACGCCGTATAACTGGCCGGGGGGCCTACAAACGCCACTTTAGGGGTGTGCTGACGGCTGGCGGCCTCTTCCACATGGTTAATCAGCCCCATGCGGACGGCCCCATGGGCGCGAATCGTCTCAAACATTGCCAGCGCCTTGGCATCTCCATTGATCGCTTCTTGAAGCTCACATCCGGTATAACCCAACGCCTCGGCATTGACGAACACCGTTGGGATTCCGGCGTTAATCAACGTTGCTTTCAGGACACCAACGCCCGGCACCTCTAGGTCATCGACCACGTTGCCAGTGGGGAAAATCGCGCCCTCGCCGTCGGCAGGGTCCATAAACGCGACGGGGATTTCTGCCGCCGGAAAGGTGACGCCATCCAACTCAAAATCGCCGGTCTCTTGTACCTCACCATCGGTCATAGGCACTTGGGCAACAATGGTTTTCTGAATATTGACCTGCCAAATACGCACTTCCGCGATGCCGTTGTGCGGCACCTTGGCAGGGTCAACTAAGCCGTTGGCGATAGCATAAGGCCCTACCGCCGCGGATAGATTGCCGCAGTTACCGCTCCAGTCCACAAAGGGCTTATCGATGGAGACTTGGCCGAATAGGTAATCCACATCGTGATCGGGCGATTCACTCTTCGAGAGAATCACCGTTTTGCTGGTGCTGGACGTAGCGCCCCCCATGCCATCAATTTGTTTTTCATAAGGGTCGGGGCTGCCTATCACCCGCAGCAGCAGCTTATCCCGCGCCTCACCCGGCACCTGAGCGGCGGAGGGTAGGTCGCTCAGGGTAAAAAAAACGCCCTTACTAGTACCGCCCCGCATATAGGTGGCGGGAATACGGATTTGTGCTTTATGAGCCATGACGCACCTCTTAAACAATAGCCTGGCAACTGCCAGGCTATTCGCTATCCATCACACCCTTACCATCGCGCGGTAGCCACTAGGCAATGGAGGATTCCAAAAAGTCCTGAGCAAACCGCTGCAGTACGCCACCGGCTGAATAGATGGTCACTTCTTCAGCCGTATCCAATCGGCAAACCACAGGCACGCGCTCGGTGCTGCCACTGGTGCGGTGAATAACCAGCGTGAGCATGGCGCGGGGTTCAGGCGTGCCTTCCACATCGAAGACTTCCGTGCCATCCAACCCAAGCGTTTGTCGCGTGGTGCCCGCTTCAAACTGCAGGGGCATCACACCCATACCGATCAGGTTCGTGCGGTGGATGCGCTCGAAGCCTTCGGCGACAATGGCTTCCACTCCTGCGAGCGCGACGCCTTTGGCGGCCCAGTCACGGGACGAGCCTTGGCCATAATCCGCACCGGCGATAATGATCAGCGGCTGCTTGCGGGCCATGTAGGTCTCGATGGCTTCCCACATGCGGGTCACCTTGCCCTCCGGCTCGATCCGCGCCAGCGACCCCTGCAGCACCTTGCCCTGCTCGTCGTGGACCATTTCGTTGAACAGTTTCGGATTCGCCAGGGTGGCCCGCTGAGCGGTCAGGTGATCCCCGCGGTGGGTGGCGTAGGAGTTAAAGTCCTCCTCCGGCAGGCCCATCTTGTGCAGGTACTCCCCCGCCGCGCTATCGAGCATGATGGCATTGGAAGGCGAAAGGTGGTCGGTGGTGATGTTGTCCGGCAGAATCGCCAGCGGGCGCATGCCCTTCAGCCCGCGCTCTTTCGCCATATTGCCTTCCCAATAGGGCGGGCGGCGAATGTAGGTACTCTGGGGCCGCCATTCATACAGCGGGCTTACCTGCGTACGCGCACTTTTATCCAGATCGAACATCGGGATGTAGGTTTGGCGGAACTGCTCGGGCTTCACCGCCGACTTCACGATAGCATCGATTTCGCTATCGTCGGGCCAGATGTCCTTAAGCGTGACCGGATTGCCCTGCGTGTCATACCCCAGCACGTCTTTTTCGATATCAAAGCGGATGGTACCCGCAATGGCATACGCCACGACCAGCGGCGGTGAGGCCAAAAACGCCTGCTTGGCGTAGGGGTGAATACGCCCATCGAAGTTACGGTTACCGGAAAGTACCGCCGTGGCGTACAGGTCGCGGTCAATGATTTCCTGCTGAATGTGCGGCTCCAGCGCACCAGACATCCCGTTACAGGTGGTACAGGCGTAGGCCACCACACCAAAGCCGAGGTTTTCCAACTCGTCCATCAAGTGCGCTTCTTCTAAGTACATCTTGACGGTTTTTGAGCCAGGGGCCAGCGACGACTTTACCCACGGTTTGCGGGTCAGCCCTAACCGGTTGGCGTTGCGAGCAATCAACCCAGCCGCCACCATATTACGCGGGTTAGACGTATTGGTGCAGCTGGTGATGGCGGCAATAATCACCGCGCCATCCGGCATTTTGCCTGCCTGCTCATCGGCCCGGGCTTTATCCAGGTCGATGGCGATACCCCGCTTGGCCAGCTCGGACGTAGGCAGGTGGGCATGGGGGTTAGAGGGGCCAGCCAACGTGCGCGCCACGCTTGAGAGATCAAACGTCAATACCCGCTCGTAATAGACACTCTTGAGATCATCTGCCCACAGCCCAGTATGCTTAGCGTAGGCTTCCACCAGCCCGACTTGTTCATCTTCACGACCAGTAAGCTTGAGATACTCAATGGTTTGATCGTCGATGTAGAACATCGCTGCCGTGGCGCCATATTCCGGCGTCATGTTGGAAATCGTGGCGCGGTCGCCTACGGTCAAGGCATCAGCCCCCTCCCCGAAAAACTCCAAGTAAGCGCCCACTACCCGCTCTTTACGCAGAAACTCGGTAATCGCCAGCACCATATCCGTGCCGGTAATACCCGGCTGCAGTTTGCCGGTAAGCTCGACCCCGACAATATCCGGCAGGCGCATCATGGAGGCGCGGCCAAGCATGACGCTTTCCGCTTCCAAGCCGCCGACCCCCACGGAGATTACCCCTAATGCATCCACCATCGGCGTATGGCTATCGGTGCCCACGCAGGTATCCGGGTAGGCGATACGCATACCCTGCTCATCGGGGCGGCACTGCACCACTGGGGACATCTTCTCCAGGTTGATCTGGTGCATGATGCCGTTGCCGGGGGGAATCACATCGACGTTTTCAAACGCCAGCTTGGTCCAGTTAATAAAGTGGAATCGGTCATCGTTACGACGATCCTCCACTTGGCGGTTTTTCTCGAAGGCATCCTTCTCAAAACCCGCATGTTCGACGGCCAACGAGTGGTCGACGATCAGCTGAGTGGGCACTACCGGGTTGACCTTGGCCGGGTCACCGCCTTTATCAGCAATGGCGTCACGGAGGCCAGCTAAATCTACCAGTGCGGTCTGACCAAGAATGTCGTGACATACCACCCGCGCCGGGTACCAGGGAAAATCTAAATCCTGCTTGCGCTCAATGAGCTGTTTTAGCGCATCAGTGAGCAGCTCAGGGTCACAGCGACGTACCAGCTGTTCGGCCAATACGCGCGAGGTGTAGGGCAGTTTGGCATAGGCGCCGTGCTGGATATCCTCGACCGCTTGGCGTGCATCGAAGAACTCTACCGGCTCGCCCTCTACCAGAACGCCCGGTAGCGGCTTGCGATAATTCGTGTTCATAACGCCTCTCACTTAGTCACCACGCAACTCATTAGTCACGCGCTTCGATGGGCACCCATTCGCTCTTCTCAGGGCCGATGTAGTCAGCGCTGGGGCGAATAATGCGGTTGTTGGCGCGCTGTTCGAACACGTGCGCAGCCCAGCCGGTCACTCGCGACATCACGAAAATCGGCGTGAACAGCTTGGTGGGAATATCCATGAAGTGGTAGGCGCTGGCATGGAAAAAGTCTGCGTTGCAGAACAGCTTCTTCTCCCGCCACATTACCTCTTCACAGCGGACGGAGACCGGATAGAGCACGGTGTCACCAACGTCATCCGCTAGTTTCTTCGACCACTCCTTGATGATGGCGTTGCGCGGGTCCGACTCCCGATAGATCGCGTGGCCAAAGCCCATGATCTTCTCTTTACGCTCTAACATGCCCAGCATTTCCCGCTCTGCTTCCTCTGGCGATGCCCAGTTCTCGATCATCGCCATCGCCGCTTCGTTGGCACCGCCGTGTAGCGGGCCGCGCAGCGAACCAATCGCGCCGGTGACGCAAGAGTGCATGTCGGACAACGTCGACGCGCACACCCGGGCAGTAAAGGTAGAAGCGTTGAACTCATGCTCGGCATAGAGAATCAGCGAGACGTTCATCACGCGGGCATGCAGCTCGGAGGCGGGTTCGCCGCGCAGCATATGCAGGAAATGGCCGCCTACCGAGGCGTCATCAGTTTCGGTGTCAATACGCACGCCGTCATGGCTGAAACGGTACCAGTAGCAAATAATCGAGGGCAGCACGGCTAACAGGCGGTCCGCCACATCCTGCTGCTCGTCAAAGCTCTCTTCGGTTTCCAGGTTGCCTAGCATGGAGGCCCCCGTGCGCATCACATCCATCGGGTGAGCGTCTTTAGGAATCTGCTCCAGCACGGTTTTCAGCGCATCAGGCAGGCCACGCAGGCCTTTTAGCTTGGCAATGTAGTGGTCAAGCTCGGCTTGGTTAGGCAGCTTACCTTTCAGCAGCAGGTAAGCGACCTCTTCAAATTTGGCCTTTTCAGCCAGCTCTTTGATATCGAAACCACGATAGGTAAGGCCAGAACCGGTTTTACCCACGGTACATAGCGCGGTGGCGCCAGCACTCTGCCCTCGTAATCCTGCACCTGCTAACGGTTTATCAGCCATGTGATGTCTCCTGACGTGCTTATTTATAAGAGTTGTTGGTCAATGTGGTGGGTCAAACTAGTGACAACCGAACGCGCGGCTTACGCGTCTTTCTGCTCGGCGAACAGCGCGTCGAGCTTCTGTTCGAAGTCGTGGTAGTTCAAAAAGTCGTATAGCTCATCGCGGGTTTGCATGGTGTCGACCACCTCACGCTGATGGCCATTCTCTAAAATGCTCTGGTACACCTTCAGCGCGGCCGCGTTCATGGCGCGGAACGCCGACAGCGGGTAGAGCACCATGCGGCAGCCCACTTCACCCAGCTCTTGCTGAGTAAACAGCGGCGTCGCGCCGAACTCGGTAATGTTGGCCAGAATGGGGGCATTCACTCGCTGGCAGAACGCCTGATAGTCATCCAACGTATGCACCGCTTCAGCGAAGATAGCGTCAGCACCCGCTTCCACGCAGGCATTCGCCCGCTCAATGGCCGCATCCAGCCCCTCTTTTTGGAACGCATCGGTGCGGGCAATCAGGTAGAAATCCGGGTCCAGCTTGGCATCGGCAGCGGCTTTGATGCGGTCTACCATCTCTTGCTGCGAGACGATGGCCTTGTTCGGCCGGTGGCCGCAGCGCTTTTGCGCGACCTGATCTTCCAGGTGAACGGCGGCCACGCCCGCCCGCTGCATCTCTTTCACGGTGCGGGCAATGTTGAATGCACCGCCCCAGCCAGTATCAATATCTACCAGCAGCGGCAGGTCCGTCGCACCGCAAATACGGTGTGCATCTTCCACCACGTCGTTCATGGTGGTCATGCCCAGATCCGGCAGGCCAAACGACGCGTTCGCCACCCCGCCACCGGAAAGGTAGATGGCTTGATGCCCTACTCGCTCGGCCATCATGGCCGTATAGGCGTTGATGGTGCCTAAAATCGGCAGCGGGCGATTGGCTTCCAGCGCGGCGCGAAAGCGTGCCCCGGGGGTCAGCGTGGAAGAGGTGATCGACATGAGTGTGGACTCCTAATCGGACGTTGTTGTGGATTGTTGTTCGAGGATAGCGGCGTAGCGGTCAGCCACATTGGCACGGGAAGCGCTGACATGGCGACGCATCAATAGCTCGGCCAGTTCGGCGTCACCTGCTTCGATGGCATCGACGATGCGGTGGTGCTCGACAAACGCCCGCTGGGGGCGCGTACCGCTGGCGCTAAACTGAGTACGGTAGAGGCGCACCAAGTAGTAAAGGTCGTCGCACAACAAATTCATCAGCATTTTGTTGTGGCTGCCCTGAACGATGCGATAATGGAAGTCCAGGTCGCCTTCCCGCTGGTAGTAGGCTTCACCGCGTTTTAAATCGCCCTGGCTTTCATGCAGTGCCAGCACGTCGCGCAGCCCCTGTATCTCCTCTGGTGACATATGCTCGGCGGCCAAGCGGGCCGCCATGCTCTCCAAGGCTTCGCGCACGTCAAACAGCTCCAATAGCTCTTTCATGGAAAGTTTGACCACCCGAGCCCCCACATGGGGTACACGTTCGATCAGACGGTGGGCTTCTAATCGACGCATGGCTTCTCGTAACGGCCCACGGGAGATACCGTAGGTTTTGGAGAGCCCAGGCTCGGTAATTTTACTGCCTGGCGCTAGCTCGCCGCGCACTATGGCGCTCTGTAGCTGATGAAACACGCGCTCCGCGAGCGTGCGTACCTCTGGCGATACCGGCTCGGCAGCGGTTTCATCAGAAGTCGAGGAAGTAGTAGCAAGTAACGTCATGGCAAATTGTCGACAATTAGAGAATAAAAGGACTTTAGCCCGCTGCTTTCCCCCCGTCAACCATACGAAATAGGCGTTTTTATTCACCTTTCGTTGCAAGCATCCGCCTTCTCTCCCAACCAGTGTCAACAATCAGCGTTTTATAAGCCTTTTCTGCCTGACTGCGTGAGAAAGGCGTCGACGACGGCACTGGTGTCATCAAGTCGCGACCTCTAAAATACGTCGCCCCCTCTGGCTTGGCGTTTGCTTCATGACAACGGCGTTGACGATTTCAGCCCTGCCCTACTCTACCGATCCTTTGGCGATCTTCGCCAAATTGCGACACCGCCCAGGCGCTGTGCTGCTCGATAGCGGCCGCCCAAAAGCGACGACCGGCCGTTTCGACATCGTCAGCAGCGACCCGCTGGCAACGCTAGCCATCACCTCAGAGGGCGACACGCTTTTCTCATCTGACACGCTGACGCTCCCCGCCTCACTTGCGAACGACGTCACGGCGCAGCAGCAGTGGCTGCTCGAGCAGCTACCTGACGCTAACGAGGAGAGCGAACTGCCTTTTCTGGGCGGGCTGATGGGGTATTGGAGCTACGACCTGGGCCGCGATCTCGCCGATATTGCTAGCCAACACCCGGCAGCCACTCACCTACCCTCATTACGCGTAGGGCTATTTGATTGGTGCATTACACTTGACCATGTGAACGAGCAAGCGTGGTTCGTAGGCAATCCGGCGCGTCGTGAACAGGTGATGGCGTGGCTGGCGGCGCCCGATGCGCCGGTAGCGCCGTTTAAACTTACTCGGCGATTTTCGCCAGAGCTCAGCCAAGCGGCCTACACCGAGCGATTCGATGCCGTGCAGCGCTATATTCGCGCCGGGGATTGCTATCAAATCAACCTCGCGCAGCGCTTCTCGGCGCGTTACGAAGGCGACGAGTGGCAGGCCTATCTCCAGCTCAGGGAAGCCACGCCCACGCCTTTTTCCGGCTTCATGGCCTGGGGCGATCACGCCGTTCTGTCGCTTTCTCCCGAGCGTTTCATCCAAAGTCGTGATGGCTTGGTGGAAACGCGCCCCATCAAAGGCACTCGGCCACGGGGCAAAACGCCCGAAGAAGACCGCGTGCTGGCTGAAGACCTGCTCAAGAGCACCAAAGACCGTGCCGAAAACGTCATGATCGTGGATCTTCTGCGTAACGATTTGGGACGTGTGTGCGTACCTGGCTCCATTCGCGTGCCGCAGCTATGCCAGTTAGAGAGCTATCCCAACGTTCACCACTTGGTCAGCGTGGTGCAAGGTCACCTGGCACCTCAACACTCACCGCTTTCATTGCTGACGGCCGCCTTCCCCGGCGGCTCGATTACCGGCGCCCCCAAAATACGAGCGATGCAGATCATCGATGAGCTGGAACCCTGCCAACGCAGCGTGTATTGCGGCAGCTTGGGCTATATCGACGTGCGCGGCAGCATGGATACGTCGATTGCCATACGCACGATGGTGGCTGACAGGGGTGACCTACATGTGTGGGGCGGCGGCGGATTGGTGGCCGATTCGCAGGCAGGCGAAGAGTACACCGAGACGCTAGACAAGATTCGCCACTTGATCAGCGCTTTGGAATAAGCGCACTGCCTTCTTACATCGAAAAGAAATATAAAAGCCTAACCAAACGGTATTGGGGAGAAGCCCCTCGCCTTTGGTAGCCTAGAGACATTGCACGCTTTTTCACAAAGGAGGCCGCATGTCCTCAACGCTTGAACAGATCAATCGTGATTTTGCCAACGACCCGCAAGGACTCATCGAGTGGGCGTTCAGCCAGGGCGAGCGCCCGATCTGCACCACCAACTTCCGCCCGTTCGAAGCCGTCATCCTGCACATGGTGACGCAAGTGCGTCCGGACATTCCCATCGTCTGGATGGATAGCGGCTATAACACCGAAGCGACTTACCAGTTCGCCGATGCGCTGATTCAGCGCTTGAATTTGAATATCGTCAGCTTTTTGCCAACGCGTACTCGCGCTCATCGTGAAGCGCTGGACGGGCCCATGCCCGGCATCGATGACCCGCGCCACGCTGCCTTCACTCAAGAAGTAAAGCTGGAACCTTTTGAACGCGCGCTGCGTGAGATGCAGCCTGACGTATGGTTTACCGCACTGCGCGCCGAAGATACGCCCGAACGGGCAAAGATGCAGGTCGTCAGCCGCAACAGCGACGGCTTACTGAAAGTGGCCCCACTGCTGCAGTGGACCGCCAAAGACATGTACTACTACTTAGAAGCCCACGACCTGCCTAACAACTTCGACTACTTCGATCCCACCAAAGTGGAAGAGAAGCGCGAGTGTGGCTTGCACCTTCAGCACTGAGCGGCCAACCATGGACACATCACCTGCTCCGACGTAGCGTCGGAGCAGGTTTTTTTGCTCAATACTCGGGCAGCTCGACCCCTTCGAACAGCGCCTGTTCGAAGCGTGGCCCGGCCATGAGCGCCTCGTCCACCCGGTCACGGGTCAAGTGCGGCGCAAAACGCGCCAAGAAGTCGTACATGTAGCCACGCATGAAGGTTCCGCGCCGAATGCCGATTTTCGTCGTCGAGCTGGCAAATAGATGGCTAGCATCCAGTGCGACCAAATCGCTATCCAGGGAGGGATCAACGGCCATGTGCGCAACGATGCCCACGCCCATTCCCAAACGTACGTAGGTCTTGATCACGTCCGCGTCGGCAGCGGTGAGGACAACGTTGGGCGTCAGACCTTTTGCTTTGAAGGCATCGTCGAGCTGTGAACGTCCGGTAAAGCCAAAGACGTACGTCACCAACGGGTGCTCGGCCAACGCTTCCAGGGTCAACGGGCCTGATAAGGTGGCCAAGGGGTGCTCTTTCGGCACCAACACGCAGCGATTCCAGCGATAGCAGGGCAGCAGCACCAAGTCGGTAAACAGTTCCAACGACTCCGTGGCAATGGCAAAGTCCGCCTGCCCCTCGCTCACCATCTGCGCAATTTGCTTAGGCGTGCCCTGCTGCATGTGCAGCGCCACTTCCGGGTATTTCAGGGTGAATTCACTGATGATCGGCGGCAGGGCATAGCGCGCCTGGGTATGGGTGGTCGCAATGGACAGGCTGCCGCGACGTTCGTCGCTGTGCTCTTGAGCCACTTGCTTGATATTCTCAGTAAGCTTGAGCACCTGCCCAGCCAGTTCGATGATCGACTGCCCGGCAGGCGTGACACGGGTCAGGTGCTTGCCGCTGCGGGCAAAAATTTCGACCCCCAACTCATCCTCAAGCAAGCGAATCTGTTTGGAAATGCCCGGCTGGGACGTGAACAGGCTCTGGGCCGTCGCCGAAACGTTGAGATTGTGTCGATTGACTTCCCAGATATAGCGAAGTTGCTGTAGCTTCATATCCTCACCTTATTATCTATGCAGGAAGCACGTAAAAGCGCATCCTCGCGCTGCAACTCTGTGCTTGGCCAAGCGCCCGGTTACCATGACTCAATGAGCACATTTTTGAATAAAAAAACGGCTTATAATTCCCTTATAGTATAAAAAATAGAGACTATGAACATCTATTAATTTTTTCTATTTAAGGACAAATCGCATCAGGAATTTGCCAGCACCCTTCTCGCCCGCTAACATCTGGCAACTTGGCGCGGTGAAAGTGCGCTAATATATCGCGTAATGACCGTTGCTCCATTTGAGGCAACGAAACAGCAAGAGCAACGCAAACGGGAGAAGCAAATGGCTACCAATGTTGATGTCACCAACGCCAATTTTGAGCAAGAAGTCCTCAACGCCGAACAGCCTGTCCTGCTGAAATTCTGGGCCCCCTGGTGCGGCCCGTGTAAAGTCATGGCACCTGTTGTCGATGAAGTGGCCGCCGAGCGTGGCGACAATCTGAAAGTCGTCAGCGTGAACGTTGATGATGCCCCGGAAATCGCCGCCGAACAGGGCGTCCGCGGTGTACCGACCGTGATGCTGTTCAAGTCGGGCACCAAGGTTGCCTCTCTGGTCGGTGCGCAATCCAAGTCTCAGCTGACGCAGTTCATCGACCAGAACGCCTAAGCCGTTCACGTTACCGCTGGCACTGCCAGCGGTAACGCCGCTCCCCCCTTTCCTCACGTCTCTCTTTCACCAGCGCCGCGCCTAGTCATCAAACGTCGCTCTCTTCACGCTTAGACCACACGCCACGCCGCCATGGCGGTCGGCGCGCATCGCCAGGTCGTCTTACCTGCACGTTTCGTTGCCTGCCAGGCCCCAGCAAGTGGGCAATCCAGCGCGTTTGTGGATGACTATCCAGCGCGATTTTCAGCGTCATGGTGAGCACCACCGATAGCAACATACCCGCTGCACCAAAGATCCACCCCCATACCACTAGCGAAAGAAACGCCACGAAAGTGGATAACCCCAGCGCTTGGCCCATCACTCGCGGCTCGATCAAGTTACCCAAAATGAAATTGATGACGAGATACGCCGAGGCCAACAAAAATGCCTGCAGCAAACCGCCATCCTGGGAGACCAAGAGCAGCAGCACCGGAGGAATCGCCGCCAGTGCCGAACCGATGTTGGGGATGAAATTGAGCGCAAAGGCCAGCACCCCCCAGAGCAGCGGGAATTCCACCCCCACCATCAGGCATGAGAGCCATACCAGCACGCCGGTCGCCAGACTAATCACGGTTTTCACCGCCAAATAGCGTTTCAACGTCAAACTGAACTCGCTGAACCGCTTGAGGCTTGGCGCGGGATTCTCGAGTGCGCGCGACACCTTATCGCGGAAGTGCAGCGTCTCGAACAGCATGAAGATCACCAGCAGTGCGACGATACTGCCCTGCATGAACAGCGAACCAAGTTCCCCCAACAGCGTGGCAACCCAGGAACCGTCCTCTTCCATGGCGAACATAGAGCTGAGCTGATCGGGGTCGATGGCCAATCCATGGGAAGCCAACGTATTGAGCAGATCCCAATAGTGCTCATAGAGCCTGGACTCGATGTCCGGCAGCGCCTCGACGAAGGTACTAAAGCTGTTGACCACCAGTAAGCCAATCAGCGATAGAAACCCCACCAAGACCAACAGCGTAATCAACGCCGACATTCGTCGGCTGAGGCCGCAGTGATGCAGCCACTGAACGGGAGAGGTACATACCACGGCAATGAACACCGCTAGCAACAGCGGCACCAATAAATCAGCCCCTACTTTCATGCCCGCAATGATCACCACCAGCGCAGCGAGCGCCAGCGTGGCATTGAGCGGAATACTTCGATAATCCTCATCCGACAACTTCGACATAGCCCTTTCCTTAGCATGTTATCTATACATGATGGTGGTTTGGCTGGTATCGCACAAACCATGCAAACATTCAGCAACTGTTTTTCGTCTAAGCTTAGCCTGTGAACTTTATGGCCACGCCCCCTTCAAAGCAGCGACATCACACGCTATTCAGCGCACACAACGTACTGGCTCTCTCAGCAAGGAAGTGACCAATGAAAACAGCAACGCACCCTTTGAAACGACTCCGCCATGGTGTGATAGGTGGCGCTCTATTGGCTCTCTTGGCCGCCCCGGGCGCTCATGCCGCTCCTCCTGCACCCCCTAGCCTTAGCGTTCAAGCGCAGTCGTGGGTAGAAGTCGAACCCGATAAAGCCACGCTCTCAGCACGCCTATGGGAGAATACGCCCGCCGTCTCTACCCTAGAAGATACGGACAGTGCCGCGCTTGGCAGCGCTCGCGAACGTCTCGAGCAGCGGGCCAGCGAACTCATCGCCGCCATGGAAGAGATGGGCATCGAGCAACGCGCGATCAATGCCGGTTCACTGAACGTTTATCCTGAGCATGTTGCGGGACCGCGCAATGAAGGGGGCGAGCAAGATACTCTGATGCGCACCCGCTTGGAGCGCCCCTTCAGCGTAGAGCTAACTAATATAGACCAATTAGGCGATGTGCTGGACGCGCTGATTGGCGCTGGCGTCAATGCGCTGGATGGCGTGCAGTTCGACCTGCAGGACCGGGACGCAGCGACCGACGAAGCACTGACCAAGGCGCTGGAAAAAGCCCGCCATAAAGCCGATCTCATGGCGAGCACCCTCGATGTCACGCTTGGCCCCGTTCAGCGCATCGAAGAGACCCAGGCGCCCATCTTTCAACCCCGCATGATGGCCATGCGCGCCGAAAGTGACGCCATGGGCAGCGGTTCAGCCAGCGACTACCGCCCCGGCACCATTCGCATCGATGCCGGGGTGAACGTCGAGTGGGCGCTTAGAGGGCAAGACGCTCGAGGCCGCCCAGGTAGGGTTGCAGGGGAGCCGGAACAGTAATCGACCCATCCGCCTGCTGGTGGTTTTCGAGCACCGCCAGCAGGCAGCGGCCAACAGCAAGGCCAGAACCATTGAGCGTATGCAGGAGCTGCGGCTTTTTGGCTTCCGGATGACGGTAACGAGCCTGCATCCGACGCGCCTGGAAATCTTCGCAGTTGGAGACTGACGAGATTTCCCGATACGTGTTCTGACTCGGTAGCCACACTTCCAAGTCGTAGGTTTTTGCCGCGCCAAACCCCATGTCGCCCGTACATAGCGTCACTACACGATACGGAAGTTCAAGCGCCTGCAGAATGGCTTCTGCATGGCCACGCATCTCTTCCAGCGCGTCGTAGCTCTTCTCCGGCTCTACAATTTGCACCATTTCGACTTTATCGAACTGGTGTTGACGAATCATGCCACGGGTATCGCGCCCATGGGAGCCGGCTTCCGAACGGAAACATGGAGTATGCGCCGTGAGCTTCATCGGCAGCGCAGCCAGCTCGACGATCTCATCACGCACGAAGTTGGTCAGCGGTACTTCCGATGTGGGAATCAAGTGGTACTCTCGCTCATCGTTCAGCTTGAACAGATCCTCGCCAAACTTGGGCAGCTGGCCCGTACCCATCAGCGAATCGCGATTCACCATGTAAGGCACGTAGCACTCTTCATAGCCGTGCTGCTGGGTCTGTGTATCCAGCATGAACTGCGCCAGCGCGCGATGCAGGCGCGCAACGGGCCCGCGCATCACTGCAAAGCGCGCGCCGGTCAGCTTGGCCGCCAGCTCAAAATCGAGATAACCAGACTTCTTACCCAAATCCACATGGTCCAGCACGTCGAAATCGAACTCTCGCGGCGTCCCCCAGCGGTGCAGCTCGACGTTATCGTCTTCGCTCTTGCCTTCCGGCACGCTCTCATGGGGCAGGTTGGGAATACCGCTAATCGCGTCATCCCACTCGGCCTGCACCTCGGCCAGCTCGCGCTTGGCCGCGTCCAAACGATCGCCTAGATCACTCACCTCGTCCAACAGCGGTTGAATGTCCTCACCGTTGGCCTTGGCCTTACCAATCGCTTTGGAGCGCATATTACGCTCGTTCTGCAGTTGCTCGGTCTGAGTTTGCAGCTCACGACGGCGCGACTCTAGCGCCTGCAGCGCTGCTGTATCGAGTTCGAAGCCCCGGCGGGCCAGTTGTTGCGCAGTCGCATCAAGATCACCGCGCAGCAGTTTCGGATCGAGCATGGATTATCCCTTGGCCTGAATACTGTGGAACACGGCACATCGACGCCGTGGCAAAGAGAGCTATTGTAGGCAAAAGCGAGACAGGGGGCTATGGGGCATGGCCTTAGCAACGCGCAGAGGAAGCGCAGGCATGCGCCATGAGCACATCACATACCCATCCCCAATCATTAGCCAAAAGTGATAGAGTGCCCGCCGCTTCATAGCAAGAACCACTAACAACGGGTTTTAGAAAAGGAGAATGTTGTGCAGGAAACCGCAACGAAAGGAACATTCGGCTGGTGGCGGCGTATCGCGCTGTGGAAAAAAATCCTGGCGGGTTTAGCCCTTGGGGTCTTGGCCGGTGCGCTGCTGGGTGAAACAGCGAGTGTATTTAAGCCACTGGGCGATATTTTCATCAATGCCATCATGATGCTGATTGTACCGCTGGTATTTTCCACCCTGGTGGTGGGCATCACCTCCATGCGGGATCCACAAAAGATGGGCCGTATCGGTGCACGCACCATCACGCTTTACCTAGTGACCACTGCCTTTGCCATCACCATTGGCCTCGTCCTTTCCACTCTGCTACAGCCTGGGGTGGGAGTGGGGCTGAGCTTCGATGCCGAGGTCTCGGCCAATGAAGCGCCCTCTCTGGTCTCTATTTTGGTCAACCTCGTGCCGAGAAATCCGCTGGATGCCCTAGCGAACGGCAATATCATGCAGATCATCGTCTTTGCCATTGGCTTGGGAATCTCGCTTACCCTGATCGGCGAGAAGGGCGAGCCGGTCATGAAGGTTTTCGATAGCTTCGCAGAGGCCATGTACAAACTCACCGGCCTCGTGATGGCGTTCGCCCCGTTCGGGGTGTTTGGTTTGATTGCACACGTCTCCGGCCAATACGGATTGGAAATCCTGCTACCGCTCGCCAAACTCATCGGCGTGGTCTACGT
Source organism: Halomonas sp. LC1 (assembly GCF_030247125.1). Taxonomy (NCBI): domain Bacteria; kingdom Pseudomonadati; phylum Pseudomonadota; class Gammaproteobacteria; order Oceanospirillales; family Halomonadaceae; genus Halomonas; species Halomonas sp. LC1. The sequence goes on from NZ_JASSPG010000001.1 coordinate 78,849, forward strand.
GGCCAGCATTCTGCATGTTCTGGTGATTTACTCGGGCTTTATCTCCCTGCTGGGTCGTTTGAATCCCGTGCGTTACCTGAAAGGCAGCCTGGACGCCATTGTCGTCGCTTTCTCTTCTGCGTCCTCGGCAGGCACCCTGCCCGTCTCGATTCGCTGCGCACAGAAAAACCTGGGCGTCTCCGAAGGGGTGTCCGGCTTTGTACTGCCCGTAGGCGCCACCATCAATATGGATGGCACGGCACTTTATCAAGGCGTGGTGGTGCTGTTCATTGCACAGATGACCGGCACCGATCTCAGCATGATGGACTATGGCATGATCGTTGCCACCGGTACGCTGGCTTCGATTGGCACAGCGGGCGTTCCCGGTGCAGGGCTAATCATGCTGTCGATCGTCATGGCACAAATTGGCCTGCCGCTGGAAGCCATCGCCGTGGTGGCGGGTATCGACCGCATTCTAGACATGGCACGCACCAGCGTGAACGTAGCCGGTGATTTGATGGTCACCACGCTGGTAGGTAAAAGCGAGGGCGAGCTCAACGAGGAGATTTACAACACCAGCCGTTCTTGATGCCAGGTTCTGCCACCTCACACGCCCGCTGCCCTTGGCAGCGGGCGTTTTTTATAGTGGCTGGCAAGCTGCTAGGATACGACTCTTCCACTCTCCCCAAGCGAGCCGCCATGTCGTCCACCTTTGAAAAGACCCTTGCCGCTATCGATGCGCTGCACGCCCAAGACCCTCAGACGACCACCCTGCCAAATGGTGACGCCCAGCCCAAAGAGCTGGCTTATGCACAGCGCATGAGCCGGTGGCTAGAGCGACTGCAGGAGACGCCGAGCGAACTGTTGCGCATTGCCGTGCGCGCCCAGCATCTGCAGCGCTGGCAACTGCCGCGAAGCGATTACCCAGAAGGCCGCATTGGCTACTTAACTTGGCGGCGAGACCAAAGTGCCCAGGCAGGCGATACCACGGCGGCAATCATGGAAGAAGCGGGCTACTCCCAAGAGGAGGCCAAGCGCGTGGCCAGCATGATTCGCAAGCAAGGCCTGGGGCGCGATAGCGATGTGCAAGCCCTGGAAGACTGCGCCTGCTTAGTGTTCTTGGAAAACTACTTCGCCGATTTCTCCCGAAAGGTAGAGCACGACCATATGGTGCGCATTGTGCAAAAGACCTGGGGCAAGATGTCGCCGCAGGCGCACACACTGGCTCTGGCGCTACCCATGAACGACGCCTGTTCAGCGCTCGTCAAAGAGGCGTTAGGCAGTCACTGAGACGGCACGTCAAGATGCACCGGCGCAGCAGCTGCGGTAAAGTAACGCTATCCCCTATCCGCTTCCAGCAGTGACGGCTCAACCCTCTATGATTGCATCCCTGGATTCTCGCACGGCCCCTTTCGAACGAATTGGCAGCCACTATGTGCGTTTTCTCGAAGCCCTCCGCGCGCGTGGGTTCGAAGGTGAAATAGCGCCGGATTACGCCAACCGCACCGTGCTGGCAACGGATAACTCGATTTATCAGCGCCTTCCCCAGGCGGCGGTTTTTCCCAAACACGCCGAAGACTTAGAGCGCCTTGCCAAGCTTGCCTCCGAACTGCCCCATCGGGATATCGTCCTGACCCCACGGGGTGGCGGCACCGGTACCAACGGCCAGTCGCTGACCGATGGCATCGTGGTGGATGTCTCCCGCCATATGAACCAAATCATTGAGATTGATGTGGCAGCCCGCCGGGTGCGGGTACAGGCAGGCGTGGTCAAAGACCAGCTCAACGCCGCGCTGAAACCCCATGGGCTGTTTTTCGCCCCTGAACTTTCAACATCGAATCGCGCCACCATTGGCGGCATGATCTCCACCGATGCCAGTGGCCAGGGTAGCTGCCAGTACGGCAAAACCCGCCACCACGTGCTAGAGCTGGATACGATTCTGCTCGGCGGACAGCATTTACACAGCCGCCCACTCAACGCGGAAGAGGAGCAGCAGGCGCTGGCGCAAGAGGGTGTGCTAGGCAATGTACACCGCACTGCCGCCACGATAATCGATCAACAGCGGGAGCTGATCGAAGCAACATTCCCGCCGCTCAACCGCTGCCTGACCGGCTACGACCTAGCGCATCTGCGCGAAGAGGGCCAGCTTAACCTGAATAGTCTGCTGTGCGGTTCGGAAGGCTCCCTGGGCTTTTTAAACGAAGCCGTGCTCAACGTGCTGCCGATTCCCAAGCACTCCACGCTGGTCAACGTACGCTACCCAAGCTTTATGGATGCCTTGCGGGATGCCAAAGCGTTGATGGCCAGCAGCGCGAAGCCAACGTCCATTGAAACCGTGGACGACACCGTGCTGCAACTGGCGATGGAAGACCTCGTTTGGGACAGCGTGGCAGAATTTTTCCCGGCGGGCAGCACGCCTATTCAGGGCATCAACCTGATCGAGTTCAACGACGATGACCCCGAACAGCTCGCAGCGCGTGTAACGGCGTTTACCCAGCACCTGAGCCAGGATGCCACCGTAGAGCGATTAGGCTACACCCTGGCGGAAGGCCGCCCGCAGATCCAGAAAGTCTACGCCATGCGCAAACGCTCGGTGGGTCTGCTGGGTAACGTTCAGGGGGAAAAACGCCCGCTGCCGTTCGTGGAGGACACTGCCGTTCCGCCGGAACACTTGGCCGACTTCATTACCGAGTTCCGCGCCGCGCTGGATGCGCGCCAGCTCTCCTACGGCATGTTTGGGCATGTGGATGCGGGGGTGCTGCATGTGCGCCCGGCACTGGATATGAAAGACCCCGCCCAGGAAGCGCTGATTCGCGAGATTTCTGATGAAGTCGCTGCGCTCACCCAGAAGTACGGCGGGCTGCTGTGGGGCGAACACGGTAAAGGCGTGCGCTCCGAGTACGGGCCGAAGTTCTTCGGTGAGCTTTACCCCTGCCTGCAGCAGGTCAAGGCGGCGTTCGACCCGCACAACCAGCTCAACCCCGGCAAGATCGCCTCACCTTCTGAAAGTACCACGCTGATTGCGAAAGAGAGCGACCCGGAACTGCTCACCGTTGACGGCGTGCCCATGCGCGGCCAGCTCGACCGCACTATTGACGAGCGGGCCTGGCAGGCCTATGACGCAGCGGTGTACTGCAACGGCAACGGCGCTTGCTACAACTACGATGTGGACGACCCCATGTGCCCATCGTGGAAGGCCACCCGCGACCGCCGCCACTCCCCCAAAGGCCGCGCCAGCTTGATTCGTGAGTGGCTGCGCTTGCAGTCGCAAGCGGGCATCGACGTGGTGGAAGAGTCGCGCAAAAAGAAAGCCGAGCGCACCTGGGGCTTTATCAAAAGCTTCCCCAAGCGGGTGATGAACACCGTTAGCCGCCAGCAGCACCACGACTACTCCCACGAAGTCTACGACGCCATGGCGGGCTGCTTGGCGTGTAAGTCCTGCGCGGGACAGTGCCCGATCAAAGTCAACGTACCGCAGTTCCGCTCGCAGTTTTTAGAAGTGTATCACGGCCGCTATCTGCGCCCGCTGCGGGATTACGTGATTGGCGGCACCGAATTTATGCTGCCTGCGTTAACCAAGATGGCTCCGCTGTATAACGCCGCCCTTGGCCAGCGCTGGGTAGAGCAACTCATGCAGAAAGGGCTCGGCATTAGCGATTCCCCCGCGCTATCTCGCGCTAGCGTGAAAAAACAGCTGCGCGCCTGGGGCGTTGCGGAAGCCACGCCCACATCGCTTGCGCTACTCACCGAGCAGCAGCGGGCCAACAGCGTCGTGATTGTGCAAGACGCCTTCACCACCCACTTTGAAGCCAAGCTGGTGATGGATGTGGTAGAGCTGCTATCGCGGCTAAACTTGCGCGTGTTCGTCATGCCGTTTTCCGCCAACGGCAAGCCGCTGCACGTACAGGGCTTTTTAGGTGCTTTTGAGCGCACGGCAGAAAAGCAGGCCAAACGCCTTCGCGCGCTTAGTGAGTTCGAGGTGCCCATGGTGGGCATCGACCCCGCCATGACGCTGACCTACCGCCAGGAGTACGTCAAAGCGCTGGGCCCTGAGCAAGTGCCGAACGTACTGATGCTGCAGGAGTGGCTAGCCACCCGCGTCAACACCCTCGCCCCCGGCCAGCTAACGCTCAAAGACCCTGGCTTTAAGCTGCTTTCCCACTGCACCGAAAAAACCAATGCGCCGGGCAGCCCAAAAGCGTGGCAGCAGGTATTTGCAGCGTTTGGTTTGCAGCTAGAGCTGGCCACCACGGGCTGCTGCGGTATGTCCGGTACCTACGGCCATGAGACCCGTAACGTCGCTACCTCGAAAACGATCTACGCCCAGTCGTGGCAGCCCCAGGTGGAAGCGGAAGAGAACAGCGGTAAGCTACTGGCCACCGGCTACTCCTGCCGCAGCCAGGTGAAACGCTACTCGGCGCAAACCCTGCCCCACCCTCTGCAAGCTCTGCTGACCAGTATCAAACAGGCCAGCCGCTAACGCGGCTGGCCTGCTGAGGCTTGCTGATATCCGTGTGGGCGTTTAGAAAAACAGCCGCTTGAGGGCCAAACCAGGGTCCTCTTCGCGCATAAACGCTTCACCGACCAAAAAGCCATTGACCTCGTGGTCACGCATTAGCTCTACGTCATCACGCGTGTGAATGCCTGACTCGGTAATCACGGTCACGCCTTCAGGGATACGCGGCAGCAGGTCCAGAGTGGTATTCAGGCTGGTGTCAAAGGTGTGCAGGTTGCGGTTATTGATACCAACCAGCTTTAGGTCCAGCGACAGGGCACGCTCTAGTTCCTCTGCATCGTGAACTTCCACCAGCACATCCATCCCCAATGCGTTGGCCTGCTGGTGCAGGTCGCGCAGCTGAGCGTCATTGAGCGCCGCCACAATCAATAGGATGCAGTCCGCACCGATGGCGCGCGCTTCAGTGACCTGATAGCCGTGGGTAATAAAGTCTTTACGGATCACCGGCAGGTCGCAGGCATCGCGAGCGGCAATCAGGTAATCCTCATGGCCCTGAAAGAAGTCGGCATCGGTAAGCACGGAAAGGCACGCTGCGCCGCCCTGGGCGTAGCTTTTGGCAATATCCGCTGGGTGAAACTCTTCACGCATCACGCCTTTAGAGGGCGAGGCTTTTTTCACCTCGGCGATGACTGCCGCGTCGCCTGCCGCAATACGCTGATTCAATGCTTCAATAAAGCCACGGGGCGCACTCTGCTTCTCCGCTAGCGCTAGCAGATCCGCTTCAGATACTGCTTGCTGACGCTCAGCGACTTCCTGGTCTTTACGGGCCAAAATGCGCGTTAAAATAGTCGGCGTTGCCTGGTCACTCATTGGAAGTTTTACCCTTTAAAGACGCTAGTGAAGTGCGAAAGCTCTCGGAGCTTCTCAAGCGGTAGTTTGGAGGCCTGGGCATCCTGGGCCACCATCACGCCCTCTTTAAAGCTATCGGCCACGCCCGCGCAGTAGAGCGCAGCCCCGGCGTTGAGTGCCACCATATCTGCCGCCGCTCCTTCACCGCTAAGTGCGGCTTTCACCAAACGCAGGCTATCTTCCGCGCTGGACGCTTTAAGGGTGGCGAGGCTTTGGCGCTCGATGCCCAGGGATTCGGGCGTAATCGTGTACTGGGTAATCTCGCCCTCTTTTAGCTCTGCCACCAGAGTGGGTGCTGCCAGGGAGATTTCATCCAGTCCATCTTCAGAATGCACCACCATGACATGGCGGCTACCCAGCTTGCGCAATACTTCGGCCATCAGAGGCACTAGCTCCGCGGAATATACGCCCAGCACTTGATTGGGCGCACTGGCGGGGTTGGTTAACGGGCCAAGAATATTGAACAGCGTACGCACGCCCATTTCCCGCCGTGGCCCAATGGCATAGCGCATGGCTGGGTGGTGGTTGGGTGCGAACATAAAGCCAACGCCTACCTGCTCAATGCAGCGCGCCACTTGCTCAGGCTTGAGGTCGAGATAGATGCCGGCAATATCGAATAAATCGGCGCTGCCAGAAGAAGAGGAAACGCTGCGATTGCCATGTTTAGCCACATGGGCACCGCCAGCGGCGGCCACAAAACTAGACGCCGTGGACACATTAAACAGGTTCGCGCCATCGCCGCCGGTGCCGACGATATCCACCACGTTCTCGGTGTGTAGCTCGACGCGTTTCATTAAATCGCGCATCACCTGGGCGGCGGCGCTAATCTCTTCAGCGCTTTCGCCTTTCATGGCCAGCCCCACCAGCAGGCCGCCAATTTGCGCGTCGGAGGCTTCGCCGGTCATGATCTGGCGCATCAGTGCGTGCATCGCATTGAAAGAGAGGTCTTCGCGGCGCATCACCGCGTTAATTGCGTCTCGCATTTGCATGAGCAGGAAAGCCCCTAAAGCGTATGAATTTGGCGATCAGCCGCGTTGTAAAAAATTGGCCAATAACGCATGGCCCTGGCGCGTGAGTATCGACTCAGGGTGGAACTGTACCCCTTCCACATCAAGGGTACGGTGACGAAAGCCCATGATCAGCCCGGGCGTTACGTCATCCTCGGCGGTCCAGGCGGTCACTTCCAGGCAGTCGGGCAGGCTCTCCTGCTCAACGACTAGTGAGTGATACCGCGTCACTTCCAGCGGGTTTTCCAGCCCGCTGAACACGCCCTGCCCACGGTGTACCACGGCCGAGGTTTTGCCGTGCATCACCTGGGGTGCCCGCACCACCTTGCCGCCGTACACCTGGCCGATGGCCTGATGCCCCAGGCAAACGCCCAAAATAGGCAGTTTGCCCGCAAAATGCTCGATGGCCGCTAGCGAAATGCCCGCCTCATTGGGCGTACACGGGCCGGGCGAAATCACCAGATGGGTAGGCGCCAGGGCACGCATCTGCTCCAGGGTAATCTCATCGTTGCGATAGGTCATCACCTCGGCATCCAGCTCACCCAGGTACTGGACGATGTTAAACGTGAAGCTGTCGTAGTTATCGAGCATCAACACCCGTTGCACTGCCTGCGCTTGCGCCATCGCCCCGCTTACTCCATCACATAAATAAAACCGCATTACCAGGATGATACCCCAACAGAGGGGCTCATTGCAGGGCTTGCCAGCGCTTAGGAAACTAAGGCTGGCTCTGCCTTGCTCAAGCGGCAAGCGGCGTACTTGAACTCGGGTATTTTGCCGTAGGGGTCCAGGGCCGGGTTGGTGAGCAGATTGGCGGCGGCCTCGGCGTAGGCAAACGGCACGAAGACCATCCCATCGGGGATTTTATCGTCCACTCTGGCGGTCAGTGTGATCGTTCCACGCCGCGTGGTTATGGTGAGCCTCTCACCCGGTGCCACCCCCAGGCGATGGAGTTCGCCCGGTGAGAGGCTGGCGACCGCTTCTGGCTCTAGGGCGTCTAGCACCTGGGCACGCCGCGTCATGGAGCCCGTATGCCAATGCTCCAACTGGCGGCCAGTGGTCAGTACCGTGGGGTAATCATCATCCACCGGCTCATCCGGCGGTAGCGGGCGCGTGGGGGCGAATTTAGCCAGCCCGCCAGCGCGCGGAAAGGCGTCGCTAAAGACCACATCCTGGCCGGGGGCATCCTCGGCTGGGCAGGGGTATGTGACGGAGTTCTCCCGCGCTAGCCGCTCCCAACTAATATGGTTGAACGAGTGCATGCCCTGCTGCATTTCGGCAAACACGTCTTGCGGGTGCTGATAGCGCCAGCCCAGCCCAAAGCGGTTAGCGATCTCTTGGATGATCCACCAATCCGGCTTAGCGTCTCCTGGCAGCGGTAATGCCGCCCTGCCCAGCTGTACTTGGCGGTTAGTGTTGGTCACGGTGCCGTCTTTTTCGGGCCACGCAGAGGCAGGCAGAATCACGTCGGCGAACTGAGCGGTTTCAGTGATAAACAGATCCTGCACCACCAAATGCTCAAGCTTACCCAGCGCGGCGCGGGCGTGGGTAAGGTCCGGGTCAGACATCGCTGGGTTTTCACCCAAAATGTACATACCGCGCACCTCGCCTGCGTGAATCGCATTCATCACTTCCACCACCGTCAGCCCAGGCTCATCGCTCAGCGGCGTGTTCCATAGCTCTTCAAACGCGGCGCGAAGCTGGCTATCGCCCACAGGCTGGTAGTCCGGCAGCACCATGGGAATCAGCCCCGCATCTGAGGCACCCTGCACGTTATTCTGGCCGCGCAGCGGGTGCAGGCCTGTTCCGGGGCGACCGGTGTGGCCGCAGGCCAGTGCCAACGAGATCAAACAGCGGGCATTGTCGGTACCGTGGGTGTGCTGAGAAATACCCATGCCCCAGAAAATCATCGCTTTCTCGGCGTTAGCGTAGCGGCGCGCCACCTCACGAATGGTGTCGGGGGCTACGCCGCACAGCGCACTCATGGCGTCCGGTGTGCTGTGAGCCACGCTCTGCTTGAGCGCTTCAAAGCCTTCGGTGTGGGCGTCGATGTAGGCTTGGTTATACAGGCATTCCGCGATGATCACGTGGAGCAGCGCGTTGAACAGCGATACATCTGCCCCCGGTGTAAAGCGCACGCTCATGCTTGCGTAAGCATCCAGCGCCTGCCCGCGAGGGTCGAGAATGATGATCTCGGTACCCTGCTTGGCTGCCTGTTTAAAGAATGTCGCCGCCACGGGGTGATTCACCGCCGGGTTGCAGCCGGTTAGAATCACCACGTCGGCCTCCAGCGCCTGCATAAACGAAGCGGTCACCGCGCCTGAACCCAGGCACTCCATCAGCGCTGCGACGGAACTGGCATGGCAAAGCCGCGTGCAGTGGTCCACGTTATTGCTGCCAAAACCGGTACGCACCAGCTTCTGGAACAGCCACGCCTCTTCGTTAGAGCACTTGGCGCTGCCAAAGCCCGCCAATGCTTTGGGGCCTTGCGCCTGCTTAATCGCCATTAGGCCACCCGCCGCGATTTCCAGCGCTTCGTCCCAGCTGGCCTCACGGAAATGGCTGAAAGGATTGGCAGGGTCAAAGGTAGGGTCGAGAGTCTTGGGAATCCCAGGCAAGCGTATCAGCGGCTTGGTCAGGCGTGTCGGGTGGCTCACGTAATCAAACCCAAACCGGCCTTTCACGCACAGGCGGTTCTGGTTAGCGGGGCCGTTGCGCCCTACCACATAAGCCAGGGCATCGTCGTTAATATGGTACGTCAGCTGGCAGCCCACCCCGCAGTAGGGGCACACGGAATCCACCTGCCGCTGGCTTTGAGAATCGCCCTGACCTGCGGCATTGACCACGGTGGCAGGCATTAACGCCCCGGTGGGGCACGCTTGCACGCACTCGCCGCAGCCCACGCAGGTGCTTTGGCCCATCGGGTCAGCAAAATCGAATACCACGGTGGCGGCGGCGCCCCGCTGCGCCATGCCGATGACATCGTTACTCTGCACCTCGCGGCAGGCGCGCACGCACAGGTTGCAGGTAATGCAGGCGTCCAAGTTGACGTGCATCGCCGGGTGGCTGGTATCTGGCTGGCTCACCTTTGGCGCCGCCGCTGCATGGTTGACGGCTGCTTTACGGCGTGGCGGCAGCCACGACTTAACGGTCGCTTCGTCGACCGCCAACTGGTCGGCTACTTCCCAGAAGTGGCTGGAGCGGTCAGGGCTTTGGGCACGGCTGGGCTGGTCGGCCATCAGCAGTTCCAATACCGTTTCACGCGCTTGTGTGGCACGGGACGAGTGGGCGCTGCGCACCACCATGCCGGGTTTGGCCTCGCGGATACAGCTTGCTGCCAGCACACGCTCGCCCTCCACTTCCACCATACAGGCTCGGCAGTTGCCATCGGCGCGGTAGCCGGGGGCATCTTTGAAACAGAGGTGGGGAATGGTCTCTCCGGCGCGCTTGGCTACCTGCCAAAGGGATTCTCCGGGGTAGGCAGTGACTTCTTGATCATCCAAGACAATAGTGAACGAAGCGGTCATGGTGCACTCCCTTCAGCGGCATCGCTGACGATAATCTGCTGCTGGGCGAGCGCAGGGCGGAAATCCTTGAGCAGCCCTAACACGGGGTTCGGTGCCGCTTGCCCCAGGCCGCAAATCGAGGCGTCCTGCATCACCTGCGCCAGTCGAGTCAGCGCCTGTACGTCCCATTGAGGACGCTCTAGCAGGCTGAGCATTTTCTCGGTGCCTACCCGGCAAGGCGTGCACTGCCCGCAGGACTCATCGGCAAAAAAAGCCAGCAGGTTGGTGGCCACCGCTTGAAGATTATCCTGATCAGACAGCACGATAATCGCCGCTGACCCAATAAAGCAGCCGTGCGCCTGCAGCGTGTCGAAATCCAGCGGCACATCGGCTTTGCTGGCGGGCAGAATGCCACCCGAGGCGCCGCCGGGCAGGTAAGCGGCAAGCTTATGCCCTTCCGCCATGCCGCCGGCATACTCCTCTATCAACTCGCGCAGCGTGATGCCTGCTGGCGCCAAGTACACGCCGGGCTTTTTCACTCGCCCGGAGACGGAAAAACTGCGTAAACCGCGCCTACCGTTGCGCCCATGCCCGGCAAACCACTCCGCCCCTTTGCGCCAAATGGCGGGAATCCAATAGACGGTTTCAACGTTATTGACCAGCGTGGGGCGGCCAAAAAGCCCTTGCTGGGCTACGTAAGGTGGGCGGTGGCGCGGCTTACCTGGCTTGCCCTCCAGAGATTCAATTAGCGCCGACTCTTCGCCGCAGATATAGGCCCCAGCGCCCCGGCGCATGATGATGAATCCAGGTGCGACTAAACCCGCCTGCTCCAGCTCTGCAATCGCCTCATGGAGCACGCGGTGCAGACCGGGGTACTCGTCGCGCAGATAGATATAGAGCGCCTCGGCCTCTATCGCCCAGGCGCTGACCAGCGCGCCCTCAAGAAACTGATGCGGCGCGCGCTCTAAATAGTAGCGGTCTTTAAACGTCCCCGGCTCGCCCTCATCAGCGTTAATCACGCAGTAGCGCGGCCCGGCGGCTTGGCGCACGGCCTGCCACTTTTTAAAGGTAGGGAAGCCTGCGCCCCCCAAGCCTCGCAGGCCCGAGACTTCAAGCGCCTGCAGCACATCATCAATGCTGACCTTACCGCTGCGCACATGGGCCAGTAACTGGTAACCGCCAGCCTGCTGATAGGCGTCAAGCCGCTGCCACAAAATCGCTTCAGGGTGAAAGTGGCCGGTATCCACTACGGCCTCGACGCCTTCTGCGGTGGCATACAGCACATGGTGATGGCCCACCTCGGCCACCGGCGCGGTATCGCAACGGCCCATGCAGGGCGCACGGATCACCCGTACACAGTCAGGATCGACGCGGGCTTCCAACGCTTTGTGTAGCGCACTGGCCCCCGCTAATTGGCAGGAAAGAGAATCACAGACGCGAATCGTCGTATCCGGCGGGGGCGCTTGGTGGTCGTGCACCACATCGAAATGGGCATAGAACGTCGCCGTCTCGTACACCGCTGCCATAGGCAGGTTCATGTAGGCTGCTAGAGCACGCAGTTCGACGAGTGACAAATAGCCGTGGGCATCCTGAATGGCGTGTAAATGCTCTATCAGCAGGTCGCGACGTTTCAAGCGGGGCGTTTGGCGCTCATCGCCCAACAAATCGCGAAGCGCCGCCAGCGCCACAGGGGCCACATCGCGCCCTTTTGGGTAGCCGCGACGGCGGCGAGAAGACGTAATAGGTTGAGAGGTCATGACGCGCCATCCAGAGCTAGGCCAAAGAACGTTACAAATACCGCCGTCAAAGCCGCTATGCTCAATGAAGCGTCCAAACGTTACGAAAGCGACTTGATGGGGCAGCCCGCCACGAGCGACGCCTGCGTTGACGGCTTTTTCATAGCATAGAGGTTAAGCGTCAGCGGGGAAACCATCGCGCCTTTCAGTCTCTTGCCACTTGCCACAGCAGCTCACCCAGCAGAGCAAAACTGGCAACGGGGCGCGACTCTCTTTATTATTTGCTGTCATTTTAATGAGTTAGGAGCGTGGCATGGATAAGCGAACCCCTTGGATCATCACGCTCTTGTTAGCAGCACTCCTCGCCTCCTCCCCAGCGCTCGCCGCGTCGTCGCTCAAGATCATTGCCTCTTTTTCAGTGATCGAGGACTTGGTCAAACGCGTTGCCGGTGACGACATCGCCATTACGACTATCGTACCGATTGGTGAAGACGTACACCGCTGGGAGCTTACCCCGCCTAACGTACTCGCCGTGGAAGAGGCCGATATCGTGTTCTATAACGGCCATGGGCTAGAGCCGTGGATTCGCCATGTCGAAGCGATGGCCAGTGACACGCTCACACTGATGGCCCTGGCCGAAACCGCCGATTACCCCACTCTGGCATTACAACAGGGCCAGCATAAGGGGCGTCCTGATCCGCATATGTGGATGGACCCTAAAGGCGCGGCGGCCTATCTCGATGTCATTACTCAAACGCTCAGCGTGCACTCGCCAGAGAAGGCCGCGGCCTTCCAAACCCGCGCAGCCGAAGCTAAAGAGGCGCTGGTGCTGCTCGACCAGCAACTCACCGAGCGTTTGGAAGGGATTCCTCAAACCAACCGCCTGCTCACCACGAGCGAAGCGGCACTGAGCTATTTCGCCCACGCTTATGGGTTTGAATTCGCTGCCATTTGGGGCATGAATAGCGAAACGATGGGCAGTGCGGATGCCATGGCTGCCATGAGCAAACGGCTCGCCGACAAGCGGCCGCCCGCTCTCTTCTATGAGAGCACGACGCCCTATATCCACATGGATGCTCTGGCCCGTGAGACCGGCCTGACACTGGCAGGCCCGCTTTACGTGGATACGTTGAGCGAACCCGACGGCCCCGCTTATAACTACCCTGCCATGCTGCGCTACAACGCAGAGCTGCTGCACGAGGCCCTAGGGGGTGCCAGGGCCGGGGAGTAGCCGCTAGCTTACCAGCTCACGAAGCGAGGCCACGAGCAGGTCCGGGTGGCTCTGCTCGATGGGGTCGCCGTGGTTATAGCCATACGGCAGCGCCACGGTGGTGAAGCCCGCCGCCTTGCCCGCTGCGATATCGTGACGGGAATCCCCCACCATCACGCTCGCCGAAGGGGTAATGTCCAGCGTCTGGGCAACGTGCAGAAGCGGCAGCGGGCTGGGCTTTTTCTCGGCCAGCGAGTCGCCACCCACCGTCGACGTGAACAGCGAAAGCACGCCAAAGTGGCTTAAAATAGGCGCGATGAACCGCTCGGGTTTATTGGTAATCAAGGCCAGCACAAAACCCGCTTCATGCAGCGCATGAAGCGCTTCAAAGGCACCGGGATAGGGTTGGGTTAACGCATTGGGGGCGGCCCCGTAATGGCGCATGAACGCGTCATAGGCGCTCTGCTGCAGCGCTGCCTCGGGAGGAACACTAAGCGCCCAGTTCAGTGCTCGCTCCACCAACACCTGCGCCCCATTGCCCACCCAGTCGCGCACCTGCGCTTCACTCGGTTGAGCCAGCCCCACGTCGTGCAGCGCCCGCTGTACGCCAACGGCCAAATCCGGCACCGAGTCGATTAACGTGCCGTCTAAATCAAAGGCAATTAACCGCTTTCCTTGCAACATGGTATGCACGAGCTGGCCTCACTGATGCGTCTAAGCTACTGGTTCACGATAATGTCGATTAATTCAGTCATCTTACCCGCTTAGACCTTCGTCATACACTGCAGAAAGTTCTATGCTGTGGCTATATTTGCCAAGGAGAGAGTAATGGCCATTCCCCGAATTGTGATTGTGGGCGGCGGTGCGGGCGGGCTAGCCCTAGCCACGCGTCTTGGACATACGCTAGGTAAAAAAAAGCGTGCCGAGATCGTCCTACTCGACCGCAACGCCACCCACGTATGGAAACCGCTGCTGCACGAACTGGCCACCGGGGTGCTCAACTCCAGCATGGATGAAGTGGATTATCGTGGGCACTCCTCGGCCCACTACTACCGTTACCAGCGCGGTTCTCTCAACGGTTTGGATCGGGAACAGAAGGTCATTCACCTGGCCCCCATCGAAGACGAGGATGGCGTGGAGGTCCTGCCCGCCCGGCAGCTCACCTACGATTACTTGGTGCTGGCGCTGGGCAGCGTTTCCAACGACTTTGGCACCCAAGGGGTTGCAGAGCACTGCCACTTCATCGACTCCCCCCAGCAGGCCAAAGCCTTCCAGCGGGATATGATCAATACCTTCCTGCGCTATACCGACCCCAACCTGCGCCAGCACACCCAGCTCACCATTGGGATTGTCGGCGGCGGTGCGACGGGGGTGGAGCTTTCGGCGGAATTGTTAGACGCCTCGCGCCTGCTCAATGCCTATGGCGTCACGGCGGTGGATCACCAAACGATCAGCGTACACTTGATCGAAGCGGCTCCACGACTGCTGCCCGGTTTATCCGAACGTATCAGCCAGACCGTTCAACAGGAGTTGGAGAGCATGGGCGTCACCGTGCATGTCGGCACGGCGATTCAAGAAGCCCAGGAGTATCAGCTGGTCACAGGCGACGGAGAGGTGATCGACACCGATCTCAACGTGTGGGCGGCAGGGATCAAAGCGCCGCCATTTTTGGCCGAGCTAGGCTTGAGCACCAACAAACGCAATCAGATCAACGTCAAGCAGACGCTGCAAAGCGTGGACGACCCGCATATTTTTGCGATGGGTGACTGCGCTTGCTGCCCCCAAGGCGATGAGGCCACGGTACCGCCGCGCGCTCAGGCCGCGCATCAGCAGGCCAAGCTATTGGCGAAGAACCTTGAGCGATGCCTGACCAAAAAGCCGTTGCAAGACTTCATCTACCACGACCACGGCTCGCTGGTATCGCTGGCCCGCTACGATGCGGTCGGGAACTTGATGCGCAGCTCGGCATCGCGGGGGCTGTTTTTGGAGGGCTGGTTGGCGCGCCAAGCCTACGCATCGCTCTACCGTATGCATCAACTCTCTATTCACGGTGCGCCAAAAACCGGGCTTGCCTGGCTGGTGGATAAATTGAACCGCTACCTCAAACCACGCATGAAACTTCACTAAGGACATGCAAAGGGCGGGGATCAGCCCGCCCCTCTTATGTCTTAGCGCGCCTTCCGCCTCAGCGAACCTTAGCTAGCTCCGCGCGCATCTGCTGAATCACGCTGTCGTAGCCGTGCGGGTCGCTTGCCTGATGGGCGTTAAAGATCGCTGAACCCGCTACAAAGGTATCGGCACCGGCGGCGGCGATATCCGCGATATTATCGACTTTGACGCCCCCATCGATCTCCAAGCGAATGGGCAAGCCCGAAGCGTCGATACGTGCCCGTGCCTCACGCAGCTTGTCCAGCGTACCGGGAATGAACGACTGGCCGCCAAAGCCGGGGTTGACGCTCATCAGCAGCACCATATCGACCTTGTCCATCACATAATCAAGATACGAAAGCGGCGTTGCCGGGTTGAACACCAACCCCGCCTTACAACCACCGTCACGAATCAGCTGCAGCGAGCGGTCGATATGCTCGGAGGCTTCGGGGTGGAAGGTAATGTAGCTGGCCCCGGCATCAATAAAATCGCTGATCATGCGATCCACCGGTTTCACCATCAGGTGCACATCGATCGGCGCCGTCACGCCATGATCGCGCAGCGCCTTACATACCATCGGCCCAATGGTCAGATTCGGTACGTAGTGGTTATCCATCACATCGAAATGCACCACATCGGCACCGGCCGCCAGCACGTTATCGACCTCCTCGCCCAGCCGCGCAAAATTAGCGGAAAGTATCGACGGGGCAATCAAAAAATCCTGTGCAGCGCTCATGAAAGGGTCCTCGAGTAGGCGGAACGGGGAGAAAGAAACGGAGATAATCACGAGCGGGCCATCTTACCAGAGCCAACTCAGAAGCCCTATGCCCAGGGCCTCCCCAAGAAGTCCCCATCGCTTGTCTCGATATGCCCAGACATATTTCCAAATAGAATATAAAACACAATTGTAATTCCCCAATCCTAGGTTTAACCTTATCGGCATCGCGATGACATCGCCCTCAGCCTTAAGGAGTCTGCAATGACATTATCCTCTGCATTCCGTACCGGCCTTCGCCGCAGTCTATTGGCCGCTGCCGTGGGCACCGCCGTCTCTGGCATGACCTTTTCCAGCGCCGCTGTCGCCCAAGAGCGCGAGCTGCTGAACTCCTCCTACGACATCGCCCGCGAGCTATTCGCCGCGATCAACCCTGAGTTTCAGGCGTGGTGGGAAGAAGAGCATGGCGAAGAGATCGCTATCAGCCAGTCCCACGGTGGCTCCTCTGCCCAAGCGCGCGCCATCATGCAGGGCCTGCGTGCGGACGTAGTGACGTTTAACCAGGTTACCGACGTGCAGGTACTCGCCGATGCTGGCTTGGTGGCGGAAGATTGGCAGGATGCGTTTGAGAACAACGCGTCGCCCTACTACTCCACCACCGCGTTCCTGGTGCGTAAAGGCAACCCGAAAGGCATCGAGAGCTGGGACGACCTCGTCAAAGAGGACGTGCAGATGGTCTTCCCTAACCCGAAAACCTCCGGTAACGGCCGCTATACCTATCTTGCCGCCTGGGGCTTCGCCGAGAACGAGTTCGATGGCGATGAAGAGCAGATTCAAGACTTCATGCGCACGTTCCTGGGCAACGTGGCGGTGTTCGACACCGGCGGTCGCGGCGCGACCACCAGCTTTATCGAGCGCGGCATTGGTGACGTGCTAATCAGCTTCGAATCCGAAGTGAACAACATCCGCAGCGAATACGGCAGCGATGACTACGAAGTGGTCGTCCCGCCGGTAAGCATTCTGGCCGAGTTCCCGGTGGCCGTAGTGGGTGAGAACGCCGAGCGCAACGGCAACAGCGATTTAGCCCAAAGCTACTTGGAGTACCTCTACACCGAAGAGGCCCAGCGCCAATTGGCAGGCTTTAACTACCGCGTCCATAACGAGACGGTGGTTGAAGAGTTTGCCGACCAGTTCCCCGACACCGAGCTGTTCGAAGTCGAAAACGTGTTCGGTAGCTGGGAAGAAGCGATGGAGACCCACTTCGAAGGCGGGGCTCTACTCGATCAACTGCAACGTCGTTAACGGTATCCCATGAGCCAGTTAGCATTTTGGCGATCCGGCAGCACGCGCGTGCTGCCGGGTTTTGGTCTGTCGATGGGCATCAGCGTGCTGTTCATCTCGCTAGTATTGCTACTACCAATGACGGGCCTGTTTGGTCAGCTTTCCGAACTGAGCTTGGCCGAGTACCTTGCGATCATCACCGAGGGCCGCGTGGTCGCCAGTTACATGGTCACCATCGGCGCAGCGGCGGTGGCCGCGCTGGTGAATGCGGTGTTTGGCCTGCTACTGGCCTGGGTGCTCGTGCGCTATGAGTTTCCTGGCAAGCGCCTGCTCGATGCCTTGATGGACCTCCCCTTCGCCCTGCCCACTGCCGTGGCTGGCATCACCCTGGCCACGCTCTATGCGGGTAATGGCTGGGTAGGCAGTATCATCGAGCCGATGGGGCTTCAGATCGCGTATACCTGGGTAGGGATTGCGCTGGCGATGGCTTTCACCAGTATTCCCTTCGTGGTGCGCACGGTGCAGCCGGTGCTTGAAGATTTGCCTGCCGAGGTGGACGAAGCCGCGATGTCCCTGGGCGCCACCGATGGCGTGGCGTTTCGCCGAGTGATTATGCCGCATCTATGGCCCGCGCTTGTCACCGGCACCGGGCTTGCCTTCGTGCGCTCACTAGGTGAGTTCGGCGCGATTATTTTTATCGCTGGCAACATGCCCTACGAAACCGAAATCACCGCGCTGATGATCTTCGTCAAACTGCAGGAGTATGACTACGCGGGGGCGTCTGCCATTGCCTCGGTGGTGCTGTTTGTCTCTCTGGCGCTGCTGCTCGCCATCAATATCTGGCAGGGCCGCTTTGTGCGTCGTCTGCATGGAGGGAAAGGATAATGCGCCGGATTGGTGATGCGCCTTTAATGCGGCGCTTATTAATTGGCGCAGCCCTACTGCTGTCTGCGCTATTTCTGCTGCTGCCGCTGGTGGCTATTTTTGCTCAGGCGTTCTCCCAAGGTGTGGCGGTGTTTTGGGAGAACGTGAGCAATACCTTCACCCTGCACGCGATTGGTCTCACGCTGGTCATCGCGTTAATGACCATCCCCATCTGCTTGGTGTTTGGCGTCGCGCTGGCGTGGCTGGTGACGCGCTTTAGCTTCCCTGGGCGGCGCATTCTGCAAACGCTGATTGATATTCCGTTTGCCGTTTCTCCCGTCGTGGCGGGCTTGATCTATCTACTGCTGTATGGCCGCAACGGCTGGATTGGCAGTTGGCTCGACACTCACGATATTCAGCTAATGTTCGCGTGGCCGGGCATTCTGATGGTCACCATCTTCGTCACCTGCCCGTTTGTGGCGCGTGAATTAATCCCGCTTATGCAGGCCCAAGGCTCACGGGAAGAAGAAGCCGCTGTAACGCTGGGCGCTTCCGGCTGGACGACGTTTTGGCG
Organism: Halomonas sp. LC1; assembly: GCF_030247125.1. NCBI lineage: Bacteria > Pseudomonadati > Pseudomonadota > Gammaproteobacteria > Oceanospirillales > Halomonadaceae > Halomonas > Halomonas sp. LC1. The sequence continues at coordinate 97,234 of NZ_JASSPG010000001.1, forward strand.
GGTCACACTACCCAACATCCGCTGGGCACTGCTCTACGGCATCATCCTCACCAACGCCCGCGCGGTGGGTGAATTTGGCGCGGTCTCGGTTGTCTCAGGGGCCATTCGTGGGCAAACCAATACGCTACCGCTGCATCTAGAGCAGCTCTATCAGGATTACAACGCCGTGGGCGCGTTCGCGAGCGCCGCCCTGCTGGCCCTGATTGCCCTGTTAACGCTTGCGGCCAAGGCAGGCCTGGAATGGCGCGCATCGCGCCGGGAGGCATTCTCATGAGTATCCGCTTACAGAATATTGCCAAGCACTTTGCCAACACCCAGGCGCTCGAACCGATCAACCTGGATATTCACGAAGGTGAATTAGTAGGTCTACTAGGCCCTTCCGGTTCGGGCAAAACCACCCTGCTGCGGATCATTGCCGGTTTGGAGAATGCCGACCGCTCTCCTCAGCCCGGCAAAATCCTGTTTGGCGACCGTGACGTGACCAACGTGCACGTTCGCGATCGGCGTATTGGCTTCGTGTTTCAGCACTACGCCCTGTTTCGCCATATGAGCGTTTACGACAACGTGGCGTTTGGCCTTACGGTGATGCCGAAGAAGCGCCGCCCCTCCAACGGCGAGATTCGGGCACGGGTGTTTAGACTGCTGGAAATGGTCCAGCTCGAGCACTTGGCGAACCGCCTGCCTGCGCAGCTCTCTGGCGGCCAGCAGCAGCGCGTATCGCTGGCTCGCGCGCTCGCCGTGGAACCTGACGTACTGCTGCTCGATGAGCCGTTTGGCGCGTTGGATGCCAAGGTGCGCCAGGATCTGCGCCGCTGGCTGCGCCGTCTGCACGACGAGCTGAACTTTACCAGCGTCTTCGTCACCCACGACCAAGAAGAAGCGCTGGAGCTGTCTGATCGCGTGGTGGTAATGAGCAACGGTCGCATCGAGCAAATCGACACGCCGGATACCCTTTACCGCGCGCCGAAGAACCGCTTCGTGTTCGAGTTCTTGGGGGATGTGAATCACCTAGAGGGGCGCGTTCGCGCTGGCGTGCTGACCTGCGGTGACGCGCACCTGAACGTCGACTTGCCCGATGGCGACGAAGAGCTGTTGCTGCGCCCCCATGAGGTGCGTCTAGCGGAAGAGCCCAGCGCCGAGAGCCACCTGCCGGTGACGATTACCGCTATCTCCCCGGTCGGGGCCGAAGTGCGCGTAGAGCTCGAGGCCGACTGGCTGGCAAAACCTTGGCAAGCCACCGTGCGCCACGCCGACTTCGAGCGTTTACACATGCGCCGTGGGCAGCGCTTGTTCGCCCATCCACGCCAGTGGCACCGCTTCAAAGAGGACGCTAAAACGCCCGAGCAACAGGCGCGCGTGGCCTAGGCGCTGCTGGCTTCTCGCGTTAACACAGCGCTATACTGGGGCTTTCACCCTCAATGCCTTGTTACGACAGACATTTATCTCGTACAACCACGATGATTGCGGAGAGTTTTATGCGTCGGCGTCACTTTTTACGCGCGTCTGCTGCGCTGTTGGCCACCGTATTGCTGGCGGGCTGTGCCAGCCCTCAATACCTTCAGCTCAACCCTACGCGTAGCGCAAACGTGCCGCAAACCGGCTCTGGCCAGCAGGTCACCGTGGTGGCCGTCGATGCACGGCCGAGTGAAGTGATTGGTACCCGAGCGGGCGGCAGCATGTCGACGGCGCAAATCACCGTCAACAGCCATGAATTGATCCCACAACTGCAGGCCGAAGCAGAACGCGCTGCCAGAGACATGGGCTTTACACCCACGCGGGAAGCCGCCCAGGACCGCCCTAGCCTGACGCTGGAGCTGGCCAGCTTGCACTATGGGCGTGGGGATAGCGGGCAGCCACTGATCGACGAAGCGCGTATCGAAGGAGTGTTCCGCGCCATTGCGCAAAACCAGGGGACGACCTACACCGGCACGTATACCTCTCGCCGTACGCAGGGCTATGCGATCAAACCCGGTGAGGATGCCAATACGCGCATGCTCAATGACCTACTCAGCGATGGCTTGAACCGAGCGTTCAGCGACCCAGAACTAGGCCAGCTGCTCGCTCGTTGAGTTGCTCGCCAAGCGAGCCCTCATACCCGTGGCCCGCGGCGTTCCAGAGCCCACAGGCTCTCGCTGCGGCCACGGTCATCGGCAGGCAGATGGGCAAGCCGCTCGATGCGGAAATTAGGCGCCATCAGCCGTTCGATCTCCTCATCCGGCACGCTGAAAGGCGGCCCCGCGTCGCCAGCGTCATGGGTGAGGCCCACCAATAGCCCCTTCGCTCCGGGCGGAATCAGCTGAGCCAAATGAAAGGCGTAGCGCTCACGGGTCGCTGGCGGCAGCGCAATCAGCGAGGCCCGGTCATAGAACGCGCCCACTTCTGCCGCCTGTTGAATATGCAGATGAAAGAAATCACCGCACCATAGCTCGATGCTGCCCTGACGAGACACCTCGAACCCCGCTTGGCGATAGCGCGAAACGCCGCCGCTGCGCTGGGCCAGGAACTGTTCGATGGCCTCCGGCGCCAGCTCGATTCCTAGCACCGGATGCCCACGATCAGCAAGCCAGCGCATATCCAGGCTCTTACCGCAGAGCGGCACCAGTACTTTGGTCCCCTCTGCCACGCCAAGTGTAGGCCAGTGTTCGACCAGAGCCGGGTGCGCCTCCTCAAGGTGAAAGCCGATCCGCCCCTCTTGCCAACGCTGTCGCCAGGGATTCTCCATGAGCTACCTCTCGATGACTGGGAACTCGCGCTTAGAACCAGCGGTCCCGCTTTTTACGACGGCGCGGCAAATGCGGCACGATCAACCCCACCAGCAGGCCAGCGCCCGCCACACCGCCACCGTACATGAAGTAGCGCATCAGCAAGTCTTCCTCTTGCGTATCCAGACGGGCTTGCAACGCGCGCACCTGTTGGCGCGACTGTTCGGCTTCATTGTCCAGCTCGAGGTTACGGGCTTCCAAATCAGCGATGCGCTGCTCGCGGATGTCTAGCGTTTCGGTCATCGAGGAGACCCGCTGTTCCCAGCTTTCGTTGATACCGTCCAACTCTTGGGTCAGCTCGTCTACCTGAGCTTGCAGCTCGGGGAGCTGCTGGCGCGCGCTGGGCGTTTGCTGCAGCTCGTTGCTGAGTACCCACACGGTATCGCCACTGTTACTGCGAACGCGTGTGTAGTCACCGCTGGTGTCGAGCACTTCGACCTGCTCGCCTGCATTGAGCGTACCCACAATGCGATAGCCATCTGTCGGCCCGCTACGTACATAGGTGCTCAGCTCATCGCTGACCCAGGCTTGGCTATCGGATTGAGCCAGCGCTGCTTGGCTGCTCACGCTTAACAGCACGCCTATCGCGGCGGCGTAACAATTACTGCGAAATTTTTCTACTTGCATGACGTCATGTCCTGATCAAAAAACGCGCGTGGCCGACGAAGCCGCCGCGCGTGTCGCTCAAAGCGTTGCGCATGTCTTAGGCGCTTACCCTTCCCCGCGGGGCGGTAACGGGAAGGGACGAGGAAACTCTGCGACGCGGGCATCACTTTTCACGGCCTTTAGCGGGCCTTCACGCTCCACCTCGTCAATCCGCACAATGGCGTTCAACGGCAGGTAGCTACGCTTGACCCCCTCGAAGGTACGCTGCAGTTTTTCCGCTCCTGGATCCACCACCACCCGCGACGCATCGTCAAAGACAAACTCCTCGACTTCAATAAAGCCCCAGAGTTCGCTCTGAAATATCTCTCTGACGTATAAATCCCAAATTTCACCCTGCTGGTGAACCACCACACGGTAGATCGGCTTGGCCGCCATCTTGGCCTATTCCTCTTGCCACTTGAACGTATCGTTAAGCCGCAAGCCTACCATATTCGCGTGTTGCCCTTTAGCAGACATCGCCAAAGTCAGCGAATTCCCCCTATTTTCGCTTCAGAAGCTGCTAATTAGCCCAGAATGGTTTGGGTCGTGTATGGTGAAGAGAGTATTTGGCAAGACCATTCATCACCCCAGAGGAGTCAACACCATGCAAAAGGATCCCAATAAGGGCTATATCGCCCTCTTAGGCTGGAGCCTCAATGCGATCGAAGCGGCGGAAAATTTTGACCGTCGATATATTGTGGTGGCACCCGACTGGGCGGAAGAGTACTGCCAAAAGCACGACATCCCCTATGTCCCCTGGAACTTCGAGCGTCTCAACGACCGCTCCATGGAGATCGCCGAGACGCTGAAAGAGAAAGGCGTCGACGTCGCGATCCCCCTGTTCGAAGAGACCGTGGAGTGGGCGGGCGCCATCAACTCGGTACTGCTGGACAACCCGCGTCTTTACGGACAATCGTTGCTCCTACGTGACAAAGCGCTGATGAAACGTCGCGCCCAGCTTGGCGGGATTCGCGTGGGCATTTTCGAAGAAGCCCATGACAAAGAGGACGTGATTCGCTTCCTCAAGCGGGTCAACCAGACGCTGCTGAAACTCGATGGCGACCCCAACGACCCGATTCACCTCAAAGCGTTTGATAAAGCGGGCTGCCTGGGCCACCGGGTCATTCGAACCCCTGACGAAGTCGATACCATCCCGGATGAAGAGTTTCCGGTGTTGATGGAGTCGCACCTGGACGGTTGGGAGTTCGCCGTAGAGGCGTGGATTCATGACGGCAAAATCGCCTTCCTGAACATTTCCGAGTACGTCACGCTAGGCTATTCCGTCTTCGTACCTGCCTCTCCAGAACTAGAAAAATACCGTGAGCAGATCACCGCGCAGATCGAAAAACTGATCAAGGCGTTTGATATTGAGTTTGGCCTGATTCACCCCGAATACTTCGTCACCAGCGACGGCGAGATGTACTTTGGCGAAGTGGCCTACCGTCCGCCGGGCTTCAAGGTGTTCGAACTGCTGGAGCGGGTTTACGGCTTTAACGCTTACCAGGCGTCTATGCTGGTCTTCGATCCGAAAAGCACTAAAGAAGAAGTGGCTGAATTCTTCCCGAAAGAGATCGTCGATGCCGACGGCTTCGCGGGCTGCTTTGGGGTTTACCCGCGCCGCCGGGTCGTCAGCCGTCTGGAAATCCCGGAAGAGACGGAAGATCACCCGTACTTCGAGTCTCACGAACTGACACCACCGGTGGAAGAGACCGTCACGAAACGCACCGCCTTTGGTACGCATTGGGGGTTGATCTACTTTAAAGGCGACGATGCGCATACGATTCGCGATCTGCTCAAACGCCAAGAAGATCTCGACTTCTATGTATAATCCCCGCCAAGGCTGGGATAAGGAGTCACCGTGACGACCAAGCAAGAAGCCACTTCCACCGAAGATGGCAAGCTCGATGGATTACTGAGCAAATTCGATGATGCGGTGCGCCTGCTTTCGCAGGCGCCTGCCTTTTCTAAACCCGCAAAGCTGCCCCGCGTATTGGATACGGCTAGGCGCGTGCTCATGCAGGCGGGCGGCTGTGCTGCTCTAGAGCAGCGCGCGGCGGATTTTGAATCCGCTGGCATCTTTGCCGGATCGGATTGGGAGACGCCACAATACCTAATTCCCACATTGACGACCTACTCGCTTAAAAGCGCCGATGCCAATGTGGTCGTCATTGAAGCATTGAGCGAGCTGCGATTACTGGCCGTAGCTAAAGGCGATTACCCCCATCCCCTTATTTCCCAAGAGCAGGCGCACCACTACCTGACTCAAGTCATGGCGATCAATCTATGGCTTCTCTTCAATGCGCCCAGTGAAGCCGAACGGGAGACCCAGGGGCGTTTGGCGAACATCTCTCGCCACCTGTTTCAACACTTGGCCGAGCGCATCGGCTATGAGTACGTCATCGACCAGTTGATCGATGAAATTTGGCGCATCCTCAAACAGCGACCCATTCAGGTCGATGCCATCAAACAGATGATCACTCAGATCGCACTGTGTCAGGCCAACCCCGAGATCGACCTGGGAGCCAGCGGCCACGGGGCCGATAGACTGGTTAGCTCGCTGTACGGTCCGACCCAGGCGTGCCGTGAAGACCCCGGCATCGATATTTATCGCGCACGCCTAGAGCGCATGGATAACGCCACGTTACAAGCCGAATCCACCGGCTTTGCCCGCGCCATGCACGATACTGGCCTGGTCTCCCCTTACCATGCGGTACTGCTGCGCTACCTGTTGGAAGAGGGCGACCATCTGCTATCCGAAGCGCTGGGGCTCTCCTCCACGGGCCGCGACTGTTTGCTGTGCTACCGCGAGCTGGTGCATGCGCTGATTCGCAGCGGCGTCTATCCAGCGACGGCACAAGCGGTGTATGGATTAGCGCTTCTGCTAGAGCGCGGCATCCTCTACCAGCCGCCGGTGGCCCCAGCCATGTGGCGTCAGCTAAATCTTCAGCTCTCCGAGTGGGCCGAGGCTCGGCTGTCGCTGGCCTATGGCGAGGTTGCCTCCCCCCGTGCCCGACTCATCGAGGGCGTATTGTGCATGCTGGGCCTGCCGCTGGGCGTGGGCCAGGGCAATAACCCAACCTGCCAATCGGCCCGGGCGCTCTCGATGTGGGCGTATAACGACCCGGACTATCTGCTGCAAATGGTCACCTGGGCCGCGCGGGATGACGAAATCATCATGCACTTCGAAGGCCAGCCCATCTCCTCCAACGAGAGCGTATCGGGCGTGGCCGCCGAACTGCCGATGGACCTCGACCCGGTGTCTTTGATCGTGGTGCCTCACCTGGACCGCATTTACGCGGAAATGGGGCGACGCTGCATTGGCCGGGAAGGTGACCCCCACCGCTGGGTGAACCCCGAATTTCACGGCTGGTGGTCTGGCCGCGGGTTCAGTATTAACGTCGATGTCGCCACCGGTAAGCTCTGCGAAGTGGATACGTTCATTCGCCACTTCTATGCCAGCTATCACCCTTACTACAACGGCAACCAGCCGCTGATTCATCCCCAGCCTGCCGGTATCGCCGTCACCGACAGCGCCGCGCGTTTCATCGGCTGGCATGCCATTACGATTTTGCGGGCCTCGCTGGATCCTAACGACGTCATGCGGATCTACTTCTACAACCCCAACAACGACAGCGGCCAGGATTGGGGGGATGGCGTCAAGGTCAGCACGTCCGGCAACGGCGAGCGTTTTGGCGAAGCCTCCCTGCCCTTCGAGCAATTCACCTCACGGCTCTATATTTATCACTACGACCCGCTGGAGCGTGGCGAACTGGCCACCGTCACCGATGAAGAGCTGGAGCGTGTGAAGGGGTTTTTGCACCGTAGTTGGGGAGCGACCCGCCTTCCATCCACTGACTTACAGGCCGACCCAGGGCCCCAGTAACACGGGGCGCCTCAACCACGATAGACACGACCACGATGATACGACTCGATCAACTGCTGGTCAGCCAAGGGCTGGCCAGTTCTCGTACCCGTGCCCAACGGCTGATCAAAAACGGGCGCGTTTTTTTGCGCGATGGTACGCGGCTCACCAAACCCTCGGAAAAGTGGCCCTTGGACACGCCGCTGCATATCGACGAAGACCCAGAGGAGCGCTACGCCTCCCGTGCGGGGCTCAAGCTAGAGGGCGTGTTACACGCGCTGGACATGCGCCTCGACGAGCGAGGCGTGCTGGACATCGGCCAATCGACGGGCGGCTTCACCGATTGCGCCCTACAGTTTGGCGCTCGACACGTGATTGGTGTGGAAGTGGGTCACGACCAGCTCGCCAGCCACCTGCGCAGCGACCCGCGCGTGACCTGCTTGGAGGGCCTTAACGCCCGCCACATGAGCAGGGCAGCGGCGCTGTTGAACGCGCTGGCCGAGCGCCCCATTGATCTTGCGGTGATGGATGTGTCGTTCATCTCCCAGACGCTGATTCTGCCGGAGATTGCCGCGCTGCTGCCCCCTGGCGGGCAACTTCTATCGCTGGTCAAACCGCAGTTCGAGCTGGACCCTGGGGCGCTGGATAAACGCGGCGTCGTGCGAGAACCTCGTCGCTACGCAGAGGTGGAGCAAAAAATACGCACCGCCTGCGCGCAGTGCGGCCTTGCCATCAGCCACTGGCAAGAGAGCCCCATCACCGGCGGAGATGGCAACCGAGAATTTCTCCTACTCGCCAGCAAACGCTAACGGCTAGCTCAATGTGGCAGGCGGGAGAGTCGGTTGAGACTGCACTTTCACCGACTCCCCCTGCTCACGATGCAGCCATACATCGAGCTGTTCGAAGGCGATCTTCACTCCCGCCTCCTTGAACAGCTCATCCACCCGACAATTCACCTCATCGGCGGCGAACAGGCGGTCCAACAAGTCGTTGACGAAAATTCGCAACTCGAAATTCAAGCTGTGCGGCCCATAGCTCAAGCAGAACACCTGAGGCTCCGGGTCATCCAGCACGCGGGCATTTTCATCGGCGGCTTGGCGCAACAGCCGATGCACCAACGGTAAGTCGGAGCCATGGGCTACCCCATAGGTCAGCACCACGCGGGTCACGTTATCAGACAGCGACCAGTTAATGAGCTGATCCGTGACGAAGGTCTTGTTAGGAATGATGATCTCTTTGCGATCGAAGTCGGTCACCGTGGTAGCCCGAATGCGAATCCGGCTGACCGTGCCGTGAAGATTCCCTAACGTAATGGTGTCACCGATACGAATAGGACGCTCGAACAGAATGATCAACCCCGAAATGAAGTTGGCGAAGATCTCCTGCAAACCAAAACCCAACCCCACGCTCAACGCCGCCACGAGCCACTGCAATTTGTCCCAAGAGACCCCCAACGTCGCCAGCGACATGACAATGCCCGTTCCCACGATGGTGTAAGAGAGCAACGAGCTAATGGCATAGGCGCTCCCTTGCTTGAGCGCCAAGCGTGACAGCACCATCACTTCGAGCAGGCCAGGCAGGTTACGGGCCATGATGAAGGTGACGGCGACCACCAGCAGCGCCGTAAAAAAGTCAGAAATAGAGAGCGCGTTGTCGACCAAATCGCCCTCGCCCGCCTCCCAAAGCGACACCTGATCCAAGTAACCCAACACCGAGAGCAGGTCCGACCACACCAAATAGAGCAGCGCACTGAAGCCAATCAGCAGGATCAGCTTGGAAAGACGCAGCGACTGGGCATTGATCTTTTCCATATCCAGCGGCGGCTCCTCGACCACCTCCAGCCCACCTTCGGCCCCCTCTTGCACTTGGGCTCGGCGCCTCGCCAGCGCTCGGCGATACGCCAGCCGACGGGCGGCCACGGCCAAACTGCGTACGACCGTCGCTTCCACCACGACCCAAAGCCCCAGCAAGTAGAGCGTAATGGCAAAGCGCGCCACCAGCCTGAGCGCCGTGTACTCGTAACCCCAAGCGACCAGCCCCATCAGCACCAGCGGCACGGCGGCCATCGCCAACCCCAGGATCAACCTGAAAAGCCGCACACCAAAAATCGGCACATGAGCAAGAATGAGCTGCGCCAGCCACCAAGCCATGGCCACCAGCCCGCTCATGAACAGCCCCATGGCCACTGGCCGCATGGCCAGCGGTGTTTCCATCTGTTCGGACATGGCCGCAATGGCCACGACCGGCACCAGGGCAACCCCCAGGCCGATCAACAGGCGGCGCAGCCGCGCGTTATACGCTGGCGCCCAGGTGAAGTGGCGCTCCGCCACACCATCGGGCACCAGCAAGCGCCGCCCCAGTGCGATCACGAACCAGCTCAAGCCAAGCTGAAGCAGCGCAGGCGACAGCCCTAGTGAAAGGCCACCCTCGGCAGTGCGCAGGGCAACGCCCGCTCCCGCAAGCGCCAGCGGCCCCGGCGACGCCAACAGCGCATTGAGCAGGACGGCCTTGGGGGTATGCAGTTGGGTGTCGCTCTTCAAACGGCCAATTTGCGAATGAATCAGCGCCAAACGCTGTTTGATCCGACCACGTAAGGCGATCAATACCACGCTCAGCAGCAGCAACGGCGCGCCCACCAGCAAATCCCACGAGAGTCCCTGCCAGCGGGTCGGTAACACGGCACGCCACTCCCCTTCGTACCACTCCTGTTTGAGATGCTGGGGGAGTTGACGCAGCCAGTTCACGTCCAGCGGGCGGCTGTTGGCCACCCAAAAGAGCTGCTCATCGATCGTGGCGCGCAGATCGCGAGTAGTGGTGAGCAGCTGCTGTTGATTGAGCTGCAGCTCGATGGCTGAGCTCAGCAAACTGCCATAAGCCTGCTCGAGCTGCTCGACCAATTCGCGACGAGACTGATACAACCGGGTGAGAGAGTCTACCAAGCCCGGCGTGACATCGACCCCGGCTTCCTCCAGGCGCTGGGTGGCCAAGCGCTCCCCTTGGCGAAGCTGGTCACGCTGACGAATGAGGTCGAACTGTTTCAAACGCAGGTCGGCGATTTCGTCCTGTAAATCACGCCGCGGCACCACGTCCGGCAGCGACTGGCGCTGCTCGCGGAGAATACGCGACAGCAGCTGGCTGCCACGAATCGCTTCCATCTGCTCGTTGAGACTGCGCTGAAGCTGGCGAACATGCTCCAATTGGCGCTGCGCCTCGATGTTCTCCCGCACGATGCCATTGGCGCGGTCGGTTGCCCGCAGTAACTCTAGGCTCAGCGTTTGGTTAAGCTGCTGAGCGTTCAACACGACCGGATGCCCTTCCGCGATGAGTGGGTCATTCTTGGCCGCATCGGCAATGGCCTGCTCGGACTGAAGGCGTCGCTGGCGGTCGATGACGCCCTGCAGCAGGTTAAGCTGCTGCTCCTGCTGATCAATCTGCAAGGCCAGCAAGTCGCGGCGCTGCTGGGCCAGCTCGCGCAAGCGGCTGTTGGCACTCAGCTCTCGCTGGTTCAGGCTCACCTCTTGCTCAGCCAGTGCTCGCTCCAAGCGCCACTGAATGAGCTGCGCATCCTCACGGGCCGAGAGCTGGCGGTCGGCGAGCAGCGCCGCACGGGTATCGTGCTCACGGCGTAGCGTTTCGGCGCGCTGCAGCGCATCGGAAATGGCCTGCTGTGCCCGCTCCGGCAGCGTTTGTGCCGCAAGCAGTTGGGAGTTCACTTCCGCCATTTGGCTCTGTAGCTGCTGCAGCTCGACTACGGCGTCCGCCTGCTCGGCCTCTAACGCCTCTAAAGGCATATCGCTGAGGCGATCGACCGATAGCTGTTGGCTCTCCTCTTCGGCATCACTCAGCTCGCGCTCCAAACGCAGCAGCTGGTCAGGGGCTTGGTTGACCCGCTGTTCCAGCGCCTGCTGACGCTCTTCGATGGCCTGCAGCCGCTCGTAGGCTTGCAAGGCAGCGGTCAGTGCCGCCTGATCGCGCTGCTGGTCTTCGGTGAGCTCGGTGTCGAGCGATTCCAGCGCCGCTAGGCGTTCGGTCAGCTCTGTTTGAGGAGGGACGCGCTCAACCGGAGTGCTTTGAGCAGTGGCGGTACCTGCTAACATCGCCACCATACATAGGCAGCCGATGGCCGCCTTCAGGGCATTTCTAACCACGTGACGGATGCCTCATTGACATGTCGACCCGCTAAGTCGGGCAAGGGGCTTATTGTCATAGGTAAGCCATCGTGACGCAATCTTGTCCGTGCCCCTTTGCATCGAGAGTTGACTTACACAGGCGGCCTGTATAGAAACAACGCTGGTATATCTCTACTCTTACTTTGCGAGCCACGTTGATGGTTACCCGAAAACTGCTGTTAACCGGTATGGCGGCCTTCGCGAGCGCGACCGTGCTCAGCCAAAGTGCTCTGGCCGATTCCCGAGAAGACATTGAGGCGCGTATTCAGGCACTCAATACCGAGCTTTACCAACTGCGCCAGCAACTGCAGCAAATCGAAGCGCCTAAAGAGGCGGCACGGGGTGTCGAACCGGAACCACTGCCGGTAGAAGCGGCGCTGGAAGACCTGAGCGAGCGACGTCAGTTGGAACAGGAGTCGTCGCGTAACCCGTTCTCGATCACCACGCACCGTACCAACTACCTGTTTCCCATCAGCTACAATTCGAACCAGAATGTCGAGAACTTCCGCAGCATTTCCGATGAAGTACAGCCGGATAGCGGCGAAGTCAAGTTTCAGTTTAGTGCCAAGTTCAACTTGGCAGAGAATGTCTTTGGTGACATCGGCGACGTTTATTTCGCCTATACCCAGCGTAGCTGGTGGCAGGCCTACAATACCGACGCCTCCTCCCCTTTCCGGGAAACCAACTACGAGCCTGAAGTGTTCATCGACTTCGACAACGCCTGGAGTGGTCTGGGCTGGGTAAATACGCGCAATCGCGTGTCATTCATCCACCAGTCAAATGGCCGTTCCGACCCGCTCTCGCGGAGTTGGAACCGGGTATACCTGGAAAGCACCTTCCAAAGCGGTGATTGGGCGCTCACCCTTGCGCCTCATTGGCGCGTGCCAGAGTCAGAGAGCGACGATGACAACCCAGACATCGAGCGCTTCGTCGGCTATGGCGACATTCGTCTCGCCAAGCGTCTGCAGAACAATCATGAAGTTGCCGGTCAACTGCGCGGTAACCCCAGCGCTGGCAATTACGGCACGCAGGTCGATTACAGCTGGCCCGCATTCAATGGCGTTCGCGCCCATGTGCAGTACTATTACGGATACGGGGAGAGCATGATCGACTACAACCATCGCGTGCATCGCTTGAGCCTTGGTTTCAGCCTCAACCCACTATTCAGCGCCACCGGGCTGAACCGTTAACCCGGTAGGGTTGTCTATCCGGTGACGACTGCTATGCTGGAGTCGTCACTCATTTACTCGTCAAAGGAAGACATCATGGCAAAACGTAATACAGACACCTCCGCCCGTGCTGACCAGTTGAAAGAGGATCTGCGTCACCTCAGCGAGACCGTCGAAGAGCTGATGAACGCCACCTCCAAAGACGCCAGCGGTGAAATGCGCGATCTGCGCGAGCGTGCCGAACGACGTTTGAAGGATACCCGTGCCCGCCTGGAAGCACGCGGCGAACGTTTCTACGAAGATACCCGCGAAACGCTCTCCGAGCAGGTCGACTGCTGTGACCGTTATGTTCGTGAAAACCCTTGGACTAGCATCGGCATCGGTGCCGCCGCTGGCCTTGTCGTCGGTATGCTGCTCGGACGTCGCTAATGGCTTTGGGTCCTACCCAACGCGTCTTTTCTGCCGCCAAACGCTTGCTAAAAACACTGGTTGCCAACAGTGAAACCCGCCTGCGTTTGGCGGTTTTGGAGTTAGAGGAAGAGCGCGCACGTCTATTGGTATTGCTGCTGCTGGCAGGTGCCAGCCTTCTGCTACTGCTACTTGGCGTCGCCACGCTAACCGCTTTGGTGGTCGTGCTCTTTTGGGATACGTATCGCCTGACCGCGATCAGCGTTAGCGCTGGCGTGCTCATTGCACTCAGCATTTTGCTGGCCGTCATTGCCCTGCGCCAAGCCAAGCGTCACACGCTGCTCAAAGAAACACTAAAGCAGCTCGCCGCTGATCGCGCCCTGCTGGAGGTGAATGAGGATGAGCCGTCACGACAGCGTCGTTAAACCGCCTACCCGAGCAGAGCGTAAGGCGGCATTACTGGCTGAGCTGGAGCAGCAGCGCATCGACATGCTGATCGACAGCGACACGCTTCTACGCGCGTCGTCGCCGCTGGACAGTCAATGGAAAAGCCTCAAGCTTCCCCTGTATGCCATCGGCGGCATCGCGGCTTTGCGCATTGCGCGCCATCCTGGCGGTGCCATGGCGGCTGGCCGTAAGGTGCTCGCAGGCTACATGCTCTTTAGGAAATTGAAGTTACTGACCAAAGTGGCGACGTGATCTCACATCATATTCGCTGAGCTGAGGCTTTAGAAAAGCCGCTGCGGAGCAACGCAGCGGCTTTTTCGTGCGCATCAATAGCGCCTAGCACGCTTGACCACAGGCGACGCCGCTGGCCCACGCCCACTGAAAGTTATAGCCGCCCAGTTGCCCCGTCACATCCAACACTTCGCCAATAAAGCGCAGCTGTGGAAGGTCTTTGACTTCGAAGGTTTTCGATGAGATTGCATCGGTACTCACGCCCCCCATGGTGACCTCCGCCGTGCGCCACCCTTCCGTGCCTGCCGGTTTTAGCTGCCATTGGTTGAGCCGCTGGGCCCAAACATCGAGCGCATCGTTGCTATACTGCGCCAACGGGCTGGCCAAGTGAGCATCGGGGTACCACTCTTGCAGCGCCTGGGCAATACGCTTAGGGAAACGCTCGCCTAGCCACGTCGACAGCAGCCTTTTTGGGGTTTCATGACGCGCATGACGCAAAGCGTCAGCCGCGTTTTCGCCCGGCAAGAGGTCGATGGAGATCACGTTACCCGGCTCCCATACGCTGGAAATCTGCAGCATGGACGGCCCAGAGAGCCCCCGGTGAGTGAACAGCATCGGTTCGACGAAGCGCGCCTCCTTGCAGCTTACCGCCGTGAGCAAGCTGACCCCGGAAAGCGCTGCGGCACGCTCTTTCCAGCTATCGCTCAGGGTAAACGGCACCAGGCCGGGGCGAGTGGGCAGCACCTCCAGGCCGAACTGGCGCGCAATTTCGTAGCCAAAGCCCGTCGCGCCCATAGTGGGAATGGAGAGCCCTCCTGTGGCGACCACGACCACGCCTGCATCGATGGTACCCATGGAAGTGGTCAAGCGCATGCCCTCGCCTTGGCGCTCCAGTCGCGAGATGGACGTCTTGAGCGCCACTTCCACTCCCGCCCAGTCACACTCGGTCAGTAGAACCCGGACGATTTCTTTGGCAGAGTCGGCGCAAAAGAGTTGCCCAGGCGCTTTCTCCACGTAGTCGACGCCGTGGGTATCGACCAGCGATACAAAATGTTCCGGGCGATAACGTTTCAACGCAGAAATGCAAAAATAAGGATTTTCAGAGTAAAAGTGTCCAGGCGCTGTATCAAGATTGGTAAAGTTACAGCGGCCTCCCCCAGACATTAGGATTTTTTTACCCGCTTTGTTTGCATGGTCGAGCACTAAGACACGTCGCCCGGCATAGCCAGCCTGTGCCGCACACATCAATCCCGCAGCACCCGCGCCGATGACCACGACGTCGTAGACCATAACAGAGGCTCCCAAGATGAAAAGTCGGGCATTTTAGCAGGTAAGACGCCCTAAATTACTGTACATTTTAAAAAGCTATGTACAAGAAAAGCATAAGAAAAACCTAGTCGCAACAACACCGCTGGGCGTTATGGCTAACGATTGCTCTCAGCTGCGCCTCCTGCTCAATACGATAGAGACACCTATGTTCGCTTTTAAACGCTTTTTTTGCTGCCTCTTGCTCCTGCTAGGATGGGCCGCTGGTGCCTATGCGCAATCGCAGCCACCGGTCATTGGTTACCACGTCAAGACCGAAACATGGTCCGATCCGCTGGAAGCGTTGGGCACCTTGAACGCCGATGAGAGCGTTACCCTATCCGCTACCGTCACGGACACCATCGCTGAAATCAATTTCGACGATGGCGAGCAGGTCGAGCGTGGCCGTTTATTGATTCGCCTCGAAGACAGCGAGGAGCAGGCGCTGTTACGGGCTGCCCAAGCCATTACCGATGAACGGCGTAACGCCTCTGGCCGCGCCTCGCAGCTACAGCAGCGCAACCTCGCGGCCAGAGCCGACGTCGAAGATACTCAATCCCAGCTTCGCCAAGCGCAAGCTGATGCCCAAGCGCTGGAAGCCCGCCTGGAAAACTATCGCATCCACGCGCCGTTCAGCGGCCGGGTGGGCTTTCGCAATGTCAGTGTGGGCGCACTCGTTACGCCTGGCATGGCGCTGGTGACTCTCGACAAGCTCGACGTCATGAAACTCGACTTCACCGTGCCCGAAGTATTTCTAGACCGACTCTCAGCTGGGCTGAGCCTGAGCGCCACCACCGCCGCGTACCCGGATGAAGTGTTTCGCGGCGAGATCTCGAGTATCGGCACCCGTATCGACCCCGTCTCCCGCAGCGTCAACGTGCGCGCCGAGTTGGCCAATCCTGACTTAAAGCTGCGCCCTGGCATGCTGATGGAAGTCATCGTGCAGCAGCGCGTGCGCGATGCGTTAGTGCTGCCCGAAGCCGCCCTTCAACCCAGCGGCAACCGCCATTTTGTCATGGTGATTCAACAGCAAGAGGCCCCGCGCTTAGAGCGTCGTGAAGTCGCTATTGGCGAGCGGCGCAGTGGAGAAGTCGAGGTGTTGGAAGGTATTCGTGAAGGCGACTTGGTCGTGATTCACGGCCTGCAGCTCGCCCGGGAAGGCCAGGAAGTACGCATATTGGGCATTGCCGATGACACGACGGACATTCGCTCGCTGCTGGAGGCTGATCGCTAATGCGTTTATCCGACATTTCCGTCCAGCGGCCCGTTCTGGCCATGGTGATTGCCGCCCTGATCATTGCCTTTGGCTTGCTGGCGCTCAACCGCTTGCCGCTGCAAGAATACCCTACGGTCGACCCGCCCATCGTCAGTATCGATACCCGCTACCCCGGTGCCTCTGCCAGCGTAGTAGAAACACGCATTACCCAAGTGTTAGAAGATCGCATTGCCGGGGTGGAGGGCATCGAACTCATCACCTCGCAAAGTGAAGATGGCCGCTCGCGCATCGAGATCGAATTCGCCATCACCATGGATATCAACGCTGCCGCTAACGATATCCGCGACCGCATTTCAGGCGCACTGCGCAACCTACCCGACGACGCCGACAACCCGGAAGTTACCAAAGCCGACAGCAGCGAAGAGATCGTCGTTTGGCTCAGCCTCTCGGGAGCGGACTACTCAATTGCCGAGCTCACCGACTACGCCAACCGCTTTCTTGTCGATAGCCTCTCGGTGCAGCCGGGCGTTGCCCGCGTTCGCGTGGGCGGCGGGCAGGATTATGCCATGCGCATCTGGCTCGACCGTAACGCCTTGGCGGCTCGCGGCCTCACCGTGGGCGACGTGGAAGATGCACTGCGGGCGGAAAACGTCGAACTTCCCGCAGGTTCGATCGAGTCCGACGACCGCCAGTTCATCGTCCGTCTGCCGCGCAGCTTCTCTACCGCCGATGATTTTCAGCGTTTGGCCCTGGCCCAGAGCAGCAACGGTTATTTGGTACGTCTTTCCGATGTCGCCCGCGTGGAAGTTGGGTCGGTGGAGGATCGCTCGGTGTTCCGAGCCAATGGCGTGCCCATGGTGGGCCTAGGGATGATCATGCAGTCCACCGCCAATGTGATCGAGCTGTCGGAAGCGGTGCAACAGGAGTTGACGCGACTACAAGGCACTCTGCCCGAAAGCATGTCGCTGGCTCTGAATTACGACGCCTCGGTATTCGTCTCCGGTGCCATCGAGCAGGTGGTGATGACCCTCTTTATCGCCATGGGGCTCGTGGTGGTGGTGATCTTTCTGTTCCTGGGCAACCTGCGCACGACCCTCGTCCCCGCCGTCACGGTGCCGATTGCCGTGATTGGCGCTTTCACGGCGCTCGCGGCGATGAACTTCTCCATCAACCTGCTCACCCTGCTCGCCCTGGTGCTGGCCATCGGGCTGATCGTGGACGACGCCATTGTGGTGCTCGAAAACATCAACCGACGCATGCATGACTACGGCGAAACGCCGCTGGTGGCCGCCTTTCGCGGCACGCGTCAAATCGCCTTTGCGGTGATCGCCACGACGCTGGTGCTAGTCGCCGTATTTGTGCCGCTCAGCATGCTGCAAGGCGACATTGGCCGGCTGTTCTCGGAATTCGCCCTCACCATGGCAGCGGCGGTGGTCGTCTCTACCCTGCTCGCGCTCACCCTAACGCCGATGATGGCCTCCAAAATTCTTAAGCCCGGCATGCACGATAGCCGCGTTGGCCAAGGCGTGCAGTGGCTGCTGGACGGCACCAAGCGCCGCTACCAGCGAGCGCTGGAAGTCGTGCTGGCGGCCAAGTGGCTGGTGGTCGCCCTGTTTGCGCTGCTGATTGCAGGCACAGCGTGGCTGGCATCGGAACTGCCCAATGAGTACACCCCGCAGGAAGACCGCGGCAACTTCATCGTGCTGGTCAACGGGCCTGAGGGAGCTACCTTCGACTACATGATGGATTACATGGATGAAATCGAAGCGCGGCTGACGCCGTTTGTTGAGAGCGGCGAGCTGGAGCGCGTGGTCGTGCGTGCCCCGCGCGGCTTCGGCAATATCGAGAACTTCAACAGCGGCTTCATCATCGTCAATATGGCCGACTGGGGCAGCCGCCGCAGCGCCTGGGAGATCATGGCCGACGTGCGCCAGCAGCTCCGCTCGCTGCCGGGCGTTCAGGCCTTTCCGGTGATGCGCCAGGGCTTTGGCCAGCGCACCCAAAAGCCGGTGCAGTTTGTGTTGGGCGGCGGCACTTACGAAGAGCTTGCCCGCTGGCGTGATCGATTGATCAATCACGTGCGGGAAAACAACCCGCGTTTGACGGCCATCGAGAGCAACTACGACGAAACCCAGCCGCAGCTGCGGGTCGATATCGATTACGAGCGTGCCGCCTCGCTAGGTGTGACCGTGACCGAGATTGGCCGCACGCTGGAAGTGCTGCTGGGGGGCCGTAACGTGACCCGTTACGTGGACGACGGTGAGGAGTACGACGTCATCGTGGAAGGCGACCGCAGCCGCCAAAACAGCCCCCGCGCGCTGGATAACATTCAGGTGCGCTCAGCACGCACAGGAGAGCTCATTCCGCTGGCCAGTCTGGTCACGCTGTCCGACTTTGCCGATGCCAGCACGCTCAACCGCTTCGACCGTGTACGCGCCATCACCATCGAAGCGAACCTCGCCGACGGCTACCCGCTGGGCGAAGCGCTGGCCTACCTGCAAGATACCGCCGACACCCTGCTGCCAGAAGAGGTACAAACCAACGTGGCGGGGCCATCCCGGGATTTCCAGCAGGCCAGCGGTGCGACGATGTTCCTGCTGGTGCTGGGTGCGGTGGTGGTGTTCCTGGTACTGGCCGCCCAGTTCGAAAGTCTCATCCACCCGTTTGTGATTATGCTCACGGTGCCGCTGGCCATGAGCGGGGCGCTGCTTGCGCTGCTGCTCAGCGGCCAGTCACTGAATATCTACAGCCAAGTGGGCCTGGTGCTGCTGATTGGTTTGGCAGCCAAGAACGGTATCTTGATCGTCGAGTTCGCCAACCAGTTGCGCGATGAGGGCCAAGGATTTCGCTCGGCGCTGATTGAAGCCTCGGTCACTCGCCTGCGGCCCATTTTGATGACCGCCGTGACCACCATGGCGGGGGCCATTCCACTGATCATCTCCAGCGGCCCGGGGGCGGAATCGCGGTTGGTGATTGGCACGGTGATCATGGCCGGGGTTGGGGCGGCAACCGTCTTCACGCTGTTCGTCGTGCCAGTGGCCTACGATCTGCTGGCCCGCCACTCTGGCTCGCCTGGAGCAGTGAAGCGCCAGCTCGAAGAAGAAATCGCTAATGCGCCCACGGCTCAACACACGCCGCTTGATACGCCCGAGCGATAAAACATAACCACCAGAAACACTAAGGGCGCCAACGCGGCGCCCTTAGTGTTTAATCGTCACAACGGCTGTGCTTATTCGCAGTCGCCGATGCGCTCGCCTTCAATCGCGGTGTTCATGGTCAGCTCACCCATGGGGGACTGCGTCAGAATATCCACGGTGCCTTCGATCTGCTCGCCCATGAAGCGCATTTCGCCGTCGATGGTGGCTTCGCCACCTTCAGCGCGGCATACCATGCTGTAGGAGAGGCCGTCGGCATTCATGTCTTGGTCAAGCAGCTCGCAGCCCTCTTCCTCTTCGATGAACCCAAACTCCGCGCCTTCCAGCTCTTCCTGCGTGATGCACTGACGCTCGGTTTCGGTTTGATCGGGAATCTGCATATCGCCGCTGACGCTGGTCACGCTGACGAACTCCCATTCGCCGGGCGTCACGTTGGGTGTTTCCGCCTGGGCGACCATCGGGAAGGCCGCTAGGGCCGCAACTGCCATGTATCGTTTCATCATCGCTTTCATCTCGCTAGGTGATTCGGGACAACCTGCCACTATCCTACCTGATTCGCGCCTCAGGTGCCTGCTTGCCAACAGCACTGCTACACTAAGAAACCATCATGCTGATGTACCACGAGTGTAACGCTAAAAAGGGCAAATACCATGCAAGACGATGCGTTAGTCAATCACGATTTTCACTGCCCTTATTGTGACACGCCGCTCACCTTCGTGATCGACACCTCCCAGGGCAGCCACGACACCTGGGAGGATTGTCACCAGTGCTGTGCGCCCATTCAGCTACAGGTCATCGTCTCTCCCATGACCGGTGAGCTAGACGCCGTCATCACGGGGCGTGACGACGACGTCCTCTAGCGCTTTACCGCCCTGCCCTCAAGCCCCTTCGGCTTGCTGAATGGCTGCCAAACGCTTGGCCTCGCTGCGGCGCATGAAGTACCACGCCAGCAGCGTCGCCAACGACACCGTCAAAATGATCAGCGTCGCCAGCGCATTGATCTTCGGAGACACCCCCATACGCACGGAAGAGAACACCACCATCGGCAGCGTATTCGCACCGGGGCCCGACACGAAGCTGGCGATGACCAAGTCGTCCAGCGATAGGGTGAACGCCAGCAGCCAGCCCGCGGCCAGCGCGGGCGAGATCACTGGCAGCGTCACGAAGAAGAAGGTTTTGACCGGCGGTGAGCCTAAGTCCATGGCCGCCTCTTCGATAGAGCGGTCCACTTCCCTCAGACGAGCGGCCACCACGACCGCCACGTAGGCACTGCAGAACGTGGTGTGGGCAATCCAGATGGTCGCCATGCCACGGTCGGCGGGCCAGCCGATCAGCTGCGCCATTTGCACGAATAGCAGCAGCAGCGAAAGACCGGTGATCACCTCCGGCATGACCAGCGGCGCGGTCACCATACTCGAGAGCGCCGTTTTCCCCCGAAAATGGCCGTAGCGCGTCATGACGAAGGCAGCGACCGTGCCTAGGCACACCGCCATGCTGGCGGCAAAGAAGGCGATCTCCAGGCTGGTCCAAACCGCCGACAGAATCTGCTGGTCACGGAACAGCTCGCCGTACCACTGGGTGGAAAACCCGGCCCATACCGTCACTAAGCGGGATTCGTTGAACGAATAGACCACCAGCACGACCATGGGTAGATAGAGAAACAGCAGCCCTGCAACCAGCATCACGGTGGTAAAACTTGGGCGTCGACGCGATCTCATCATTCTTCAAGCTCCCGTGACTGGTAACGGTGAAACCACACGATGGGGACAAGCAACAGCAGTAGCATGACCATGGCGAGCGCCGAGGCCACGGGCCAATCCCGGTTGAGGAAGAACTCTTCCCACAGCACCTTACCAATCATCAGCGTATCTGGGCCGCCCAGCAGCTCAGGAATGACGAATTCCCCGACTGCCGGTATGAACACCAGCATCGAGCCTGCGATGATGCCCCCCATCGAGAGCGGCAGCGTGACTTTCAAGAAGGTGTTGAATTTACGTGACCCAAGATCCGACGCCGCTTCCAGCAGCGAGTTATCCAAACGCGTCAAGTGGGCATACAGCGGCAGCACCATGAACGGCAGGTAGGCGTAGACGATCCCTACAATCACCGAAAAATGGGTGTTCATCATCTGTAAGGGGGAGTCGATGATCCCCAAACCGATCAGCAGGTTATTGATCAAGCCGCTATTGCTGAGAATGCCCATCCAGGCGTAGACCCGAATCAGAAATGAGGTCCACGATGGCAGCATGACCAACAGCAGCAGAATGAGCTGCCAGCGGCCCGGCGCACGCGCCATGGCATACGCCATTGGATAACCAATCAGCAAACACACCGCCGTGGCGATGAAGGCGGTCTTGATCGACCCCCAGTACGCCGCCACATAAAGGGAATCGGACAACAAAAACAGATAGTTGCCCACATTCAAAAAGATGTTCAGCGTTTGGTCGGCATACTCCACCAGCGGCCCATAGGGCGGTATGGCAATCGCTGACTCTGACAGGCTGATTTTCAGCACCAGCGCAAACGGGAGCAGGAAAAACAGCGTGAGCCACACCAGCGGGAACGCAATCACGGCGCGACGGCCTAGCTGCATCCGCTTGATCACGCCTGCAATGCGAGATGGCATCATAATAGGCAATCTCCTCTCAGCCACCCGGGCATTAGCGGTTCAGCACGATAGCGCTATGGTCTTCCCAATAAACGTACACGCTATCCTCCCAGGTGGGACGGTCGCCGCGACGCTCGGTGTTGGCCATGCTCACCTTGATCATCTGCCCTGAGGCGGTGCGCACGTAGTAGAGCGAGTAGCCGCCCAAATAGGCGATATCGTCCACTTTGCCCGCTTCCCAGTTGTACTCACACGTCGGCTGTTCGCGAGTCAGCCAGATTTTCTCGGGGCGCAGCGCTGCCCACACCCGACGGTCCACCGCTTGCGTGGTGATGCCGTGGTCGATGTAGATCGGCCGAGACAGCGCCGGTGATTCGATGCGGCAATGATCGGCGGCGTCTTCGATGATCTCGCCTTCGAACAGGTTCACCGTGCCCACGAATTCGGCCACCATACGGCTAGCGGGACTTTCATAAATATCCACCGGCGAGCCGACTTGCTCGATCCAGCCATCGGCCATGATCGCCACCCGATCCGCCATGGTCATGGCTTCTTCCTGGTCGTGGGTCACCATGATGCAGGTCACGCCTACCTGCTCGATGATCTCGACCACTTCCAACTGCATTTCGGTACGCAGCTTTTTATCCAGTGCGCCCATGGGCTCATCGAGAAGCAGCAGCTTGGGTCGCTTGGCGAGCGAGCGGGCCAAAGCCACACGCTGACGCTGACCACCCGAGAGCTGGTGAGGCTTACGCTTGGCGAAGCGCTCCATGTGCACCAGTTTGAGCATCTGGGCAACCCGCGCATCGATTTCAGCTTTAGGTAGCTTGTCCTGCTTCAGGCCGAAGGCGATGTTTTGGGCCACGGTCATATGCGGAAACAGGGCATACGACTGAAACATCATGTTGATGGGACGCTTGTGTGGCGGCATCTCGGTGATGTTCTCGCCACTCAACAAAATGCGCCCTTCACTGGGCGTTTCGAACCCGGCCAGCATGCGCAGCAGCGTCGACTTACCCGACCCCGAGCCGCCCAGCAGGGCAAAAATTTCGCCGCGCTTTACCTGTAAATTCACGTCATCCACGGCAAGCGCATCATCGAATCGCTTGCTCAAACGCTTGACCTCTAAAACGATATCCTCGGCAAATCGAGGTGCCTTCCCCTGGGCGCGAGCCGGAGGAGGAACGGCAGACGAAGCAGAGGAGGCGTCGTTCGACAGGGGCGTAGTGACCATTCGCCACTCCCATCAAAAGGCCCGGTTAACCGGGCGATAAAAGACAAACAGCGAGCCGGGCAGCAGCCCGGCTCGCCGTCAGACGATGATTGGCATTAACGTCCAGATTTGACGCGGTTCCAGGTGCGCGTGCGAGCACGCAATAGTTCCTGGGGTTTCTCGACTTGAACGTAGAGGTTCTTCATCACGTCGGTCTCGGGGTAAATGGCCGGGTCGTTGATCAGTTCATCGGACAGGTACTCGTTAGCCGCCAGGTTGGGGTTGGCGTAACGCACGTACTCGCTTATCTCAGCGGCGATTTCCGGGTCGAGGATGAAGTTGATGAAGGCGTGAGCGTTCTCGGGGTTCGGCGCATCCGCCGGCACCGCCATCATGTCGAACCAGAGGGCAGCGCCCTCTTTCGGAATGCTGTAACCGATGGTGAAGTCGCGACCCGCTTCTTCGGCACGCGCAGCGGCTTGGAAGATATCGCCAGAGTAACCTGCGGCCACGCAAATATCGCCGTTGGCGAGGTCAGACACGTAACGCGAAGAGTGGAAGTACGTAATGTTGTCACGAACGTTGGCGATCAGCTCACCGGCGGCTTCGATGTCTTCGACGGTCTCGTTCAGCGGATCCAAACCAAGGTAAACCATGGCCGGCGACAGCATTTCATCGCCTGAATCCATCATGGCAAGGCCGCAGCCTGCTTCGCTCAGCTGGGTGGTGATTTCCGGGTCGAACAGCAGCGCCCAGCTATCCAACGGAGCATCGTCACCGAGAATTTCGGTGACACGCTCGACGTTATAGCCGATGCCATTCGTACCCCACATGTAAGGAACGGAGTATTCGCTACCTGGGTCGATGGACTCGAGGTTGGCCATCAGCTCAGGGTCGAGGTTGTCCAGGTTGGGCAGCAGCTCGTGGTCGAGCGGCTGAAACACGCCTGCTTTGAGTTGGCGCGTAAAGTAGTAGGTTGACGGCACCACCACGTCATAGCCTGAACGGCCGGACAGCAGCGCAGCGTCGAGAATTTCGTTACTGTCGTACACATCGTACGTTACTTCGATACCGGTACGCTCGGTGAACTTCTCCAGCGTTTCCGGGGCGATATAGTCAGACCAGTTGTATACCCGCACTTCGTCAGCGTGGGCAGCGGCAGCCGCTACGGCGAAAGAGATGGCCGTAACGGCCCCTGAAAGTTTTTGGATGTTCCCCATTGACCTACTCCTAAAATGTAAAGTCCACACCACCACAGCCCACGTTCGGCCACCGGCTGTTCGTTGGCAGGTGTCGTCATGTGCACACCGAATCCAACTGAAAACAGCTTAGGCGATTATCGCAACCGTGCGAATTTTGCGGTGCAGTGCCGTCTATCGCAAGAGTAACTGAAAAATTCTTGTATTCAGGAGCCACCGCCCCCACCTCAAGGGTCGCTGACGGTAGCCACATCGTTCAATAGCCACTACCTATTGGAAAGATTCGCTTTTCCAATTTTAGCTATTAGTCGTAGTCCGCTACCATGAGCAACAACTTTTTCTACTGCCATTCACCTTTTGTGGAGACGTTCTGAATGTCTTTGATCAACACTGAAGTAAAACCGTTTAAAGCCACCGCTTACCTGAACGGCGAGTTTATCGACGTCACTGAAGCGGACCTGAAAGGTCAGTGGTCCATCTTCTTCTTCTACCCGGCCGACTTCACGTTCGTCTGCCCGACTGAGCTTGGCGACTTGGCCGATAACTACGAAGCCTTCAAGAAGCTGGGCGTCGAGATCTACAGCGTGTCTACCGACACTCACTTCACCCACAAAGCATGGCACGACAGCTCTGACACCATCGGCAAGCTCCAGTACCCGATGATCGCTGACCCGACCCTACAGATTTCTCGCAACTTCGAAGTTCTGATCGAAGAAGCAGGTCTGGCCGAGCGCGGCACCTTCGTCGTCGACCCGGATGGCAAAATCCAGATCGTCGAAATCAACGCTGGCAACATCGGTCGTAATGCAGAAGAGCTGCTACGTAAAGTGAAGGCTGCTCAGTACGTTCGTGAAAACCCGAACGAAGTGTGCCCGGCCAAATGGAAAGAAGGCGAAGAGACCCTTGCCCCGTCTCTGGACCTCGTAGGCAAAATCTAAATCGCCTACCGCTGCCCCAAAGGCAGCACGACACCCGGGCACTCGGCCCGGGTGTTTTGTTTAAGTACCCGTATCACCGCATCCCTGTTTTCCCTAGCGCCATCGGCTGCCCGACTAATTCGGCAGCGTGCGTTTTAGGTCGAGAACGACTTACTGCTGACTGCGAGGAAGCCACTGTCATGCTGGACGCCAATTTAAAAAATCAGTTGAAAGCTTACCTGGAAAAAGTGACTCAACCGTTCGAGATCGTTGCGTCCCTCGATGACGGTGCCAAGTCACGTGAATTGCTGGGTTTGCTGGAAGATATCAGCAGCCTCACCGATAAGATTACTCTGCACACCGACGGGCAAGACAGCCGTACCCCGTCGTTTGCTATCAACCGCCCCGGCGAAGAGACCGGCGTGGTATTTGCTGGCATCCCCATGGGCCACGAGTTCACCTCGCTGGTACTGGCGCTGCTGCAAGTGGGTGGCCACCCACCCAAGACTTCTCAAGAACTGCTCGATCAAATCAAAGCTCTCGACGGCGAGATGCTGTTCGAGACCTACTACTCGCTCTCCTGCCAGAACTGCCCGGATGTCGTGCAAGCGCTGAACCTGATGGCGATCTTCAACCCGAAGGTGCGCCACGTCGCCATCGACGGTGCGCTGTTCCAGGATGAAGTCGAATCGCGCGAAATCATGTCCGTGCCCAGCATCTACTTGAACGGCAAGCCGTTCGACCAGGGCCGCATGACCCTCGAACAGATTCTGGCCAAAGTAGATACCGGCGCTGCCGAACGTGAAGCCAAGAAGCTGAGCGAAAAAGCCGCGTTTGACACCCTCGTTATCGGCGGCGGCCCGGCAGGTGCGTCGGCAGCGATCTACTCTGCCCGTAAGGGCATCAATACCGGCGTTGCTGCCGAACGTTTTGGCGGCCAAGTTGCCGACACCATGGGCATCGAGAACTTCATCTCCGTCACCCATACCGAAGGCCCCAAGCTGGTCAGCGCCCTTGAAGAACACGTCAAAGAGTACGACGTCGACGTGATGAACCTCCAGCGCGCCACGTCGTTCAAAGCGGCGGAAGCCGAAGGCGGCCTGCACGAAGTCACTTTCGAGTCCGGTGCCAAGCTGAAAAGCAAGACCCTGGTACTGGCGACCGGTGCCCGCTGGCGTGAAATGAACGTGCCCGGCGAGCAAGAGTACCGCAACAAAGGCGTTGCCTACTGCCCTCACTGCGATGGCCCGCTGTTCAAAGGCAAGCGTGTGGCGGTCATTGGTGGCGGTAACTCTGGCGTCGAAGCCGCGATCGACCTAGCCGGTATCGTCGGTCACGTGACGCTGGTGGAGTTCATGGGTGAAATGCGCGCCGACGCGGTACTGCAGAAGAAGCTGAAGAGCTTGCCGAACGTGGATATCGTGCTGAATGCCCAAACGACTGAAGTCACCGGTGACGGCAGCCGTGTCAACGGCCTGACCTACAAAGACCGCAACACCGATGAAGTGAAGAGCATCGAGCTGGAAGGCATCTTCGTACAAATCGGCCTGGTACCCAATACCGAGTGGCTGAAAGGCTCACCCATCGAAATGTCACCCCGTGGCGAGATCATCGTCGATGCCCACGGCATGACCTCGGTGCCCGGCGTGTTCGCCGCAGGCGATGTCACTACCGTGCCCTACAAGCAAATCATCATTGCCATGGGTGAAGGTGCCAAGGCGTCACTGGGTGCCTTCGATTACCTGATTCGTAACTAACCGAATGACTGGCTAAGAGGGCGGCAGCGCCGCCCTACTGAGTTCGTTCCCTTTGACGTGAAGACCGTGACGTCGCGCCCGCCTCCCTGCGGGCGTTTTTTTATGCGCGGGCGCTACACACCGAGCAGGCGGGGTCTCTCGGCACCTGGAAATGGCGCCACTGGCCGGTCAAACCATCGAAGGTAGATAAGCCTTGATGCGTCCTCCCCGCGCCGCTTAAAAGCTTAAACGCTTCCACCGCCTGGAAGCAGCCAATCAGCCCTACCAGCGGAGCCATGACACCGCTCTCTGCACAGCTCAGCGCTTCGTCGTCGCTGTCTGCTGGCGGGTAGAGGCAGGCGTAGCAAGGGCACGCCTCATCACGCGGGTCGAACACCGCCAGCTGGCCCGAAAAGCGAATCGCCGCGCCGGAAATCAGCGGCACGCCTGCCTGCTGGGAGGCGGCATTGATGGCATAGCGGCTGGAGAAACGGTCGGTACAGTCCAGCACCACATCCGCCGAGGCCACCAGTGCAGTGAGCGCTTCGCCTTCTGCGTGCTGCTCTACCGCCACGACCTGGCACTCAGGATTGAGCGCCTGCATACGCTCCTTGGCTGAACGCGCTTTGTTCACCCCCAGGCTTGCCTGATGATGGGCAATTTGGCGCTGCAAATTGGTTAGCTCGACATGGTCAGCATCGGCGATGGTAATGGTGCCTACGCCCGCCGCCGCGAGATAGAGCGCCACCGGCGAGCCCAGCCCACCGGCACCGATGATCAGCGCATGGGCAGCGCGCAAGCGCTCCTGCCCTTCAATGTCCACCTCAGGCAGCATGATTTGGCGGCTATAGCGCAGCAGCGCCTGGTCGTCCATCATCGCGTTACTTATCCTCAAATTCCTCGAAGTCGGGGATGTGCAGGCTAAAGCTCTCCTTCACCTCCTCCATCACCACGTAGCTTTTCGACTCTTTCACGCCGGGCAGGGTCAGCACCACATCGCCCAATAGCTGACGATACGCGGCCATTTCGGGAATGCGGCACTTCAAAATGTAATCGAACTGCCCAGAGACCAAATGGCACTCCTGAATTTGCGGCAGCTTCTCCACCGCACGGCGAAACTCGTCGAACACGGCAGGTGACTGGGTTTCCAGGCTAATTTCCACGAAGACCAGCAGGTTCGCCTTGAGTGCCCGAGGGTCGAGAATGGCCTGATAGCCGCGAATGATCCCCGCACGCTCCAGGCGCTTGACGCGCTCTAGGCAAGGGGTTGTGGATAACCCAACCTCTGACGCGAGGTCTACATAAGAGATGCGCGCGTTTTCTTGCAGGCAACGCAAAATTTTCAGGTCGATACGGTCCAGCGTTCTATTTTTTGGTTTCATGGCAGGATCCAATACTGATGAATCAGGCAGTTAGTCGAGATGCCCCAGGGTAACCCGTTCATGGCCGCCGATGTCTTGCACGCTTTCAACGTTTTGATAGCCCGCATGAATCAGCGCTTGGCGAACAAGGGGCGCCTGCTGGTAGCCGTGCTCCAGCGCCAGCCAGCCGCCCGACGAAAGAAACCTTTGCGCAGCGGTGATCAGATGCAGCAGGTCGGCCATGCCATCGGCCCCGGCCACCAGCGCTGAACGCGGCTCGAAGCGCACGTCACCCTCGGCTAAATGCGGGTCGTCGGCTGCGATGTAAGGCGGATTACTGACGATGATGTCAAAAGCCGCGCCCTCAGGCGGCGCCGTCAGCGCGGCAAACCAGTCGCTTACCAGAAAAGTTGTGTTGGTGATGCGCAGCGACTGAGTATTGTGAGTGGCTAGTGCCACTGCTTCCGGGCGAACATCGACCCCAACGACCTGCCATGCCGGTCGTTCACTGGCAAAGGCCAGCGCGATGGCCCCGGTGCCCGTGCCCAGGTCTAGCAGCCTGCCGACGGACGTTTTGGCACGCGCCAGCACGGCGTCCACTAGCGTTTCGGTATCGGGGCGGGGAATCAGCGTGGAGGGAGAGGTCGCCAGCGGCAACCCCCAAAACTCGCGCTCTCCGGTCAAATAAGCCACCGGCTGGCCCAGGGCGCGGGCGGCGACCAGTGCATCAAAGCGGGCATGTTCCCAAGTAGGGCATTCACCATCGCCCCAGGTGTATAGCCATGTGCGGCTGCGCCCCGTGGCAAAGGCCATCAGCACCTCGGCATCGATCCGTGGCGATGGCGAACCGGCGCGCTGCAGCCGCTGGGCCGCGCTGTTCAGCAAGGCATCGAACGTCATTACGCGTCCTGCAGGGCCGAAAGCTGTTCCGCTTGGTACTCGTGAATCAGCGGCTCGATCACGTCGTCCAACTGCTCACCGCTCACTACTTCGGTCAGCTTGTAGAGCGTCAGGTTGATACGGTGGTCGGTAATGCGCCCCTGAGGAAAGTTGTACGTCCGAATTCGCTCGCTGCGGTCACCAGAGCCTACCAGCGAGCGGCGGGCATCGGCTTGCTCCTGGCGC
The DNA here is from genome assembly GCF_030247125.1 of Halomonas sp. LC1. NCBI lineage: Bacteria > Pseudomonadati > Pseudomonadota > Gammaproteobacteria > Oceanospirillales > Halomonadaceae > Halomonas > Halomonas sp. LC1. The sequence continues at coordinate 126,762 of NZ_JASSPG010000001.1, forward strand.
TGGGAATCCACCGCGTTGCGCTTGAGCTTGGCGGCCAGCAGCGACATCGCTTTGGCGCGGTTCTTGTGCTGGCTACGCTCTTCCTGGCACTCCACGACCACGCCGGTGGGCAGGTGGGTAATCCGGATCGCGGAGTCGGTGGTGTTGACGTGCTGACCACCGGCACCGCTGGAGCGGTAGGTATCGACCCGCAAATCGGCCGGATTGATATCGATATCGCCCACTTCGTCCACCTCGGGCATCACCGCGACGGTGCACGCTGACGTGTGGATACGCCCCTGGGATTCGGTCGCCGGTACGCGCTGCACCCGGTGAGCGCCCGATTCGAACTTGAGCCGTGCATAAACGCCATCGCCCTTCACCCGGGAGATCACTTCTTTATAACCGCCCTGCTCGCCGTGGCTAGCGCTAACAATTTCGACGCGCCAGCCGCGCTTTTCCGCATAGCGGGAGTACATACGAAACAGGTCGCCCGCAAAAATCGCCGCTTCATCGCCCCCGGTGCCCGCGCGCACTTCCAAGAAGACGCCGCGACCATCGTCCGGATCTTTCGGAATCAGCAGGCGCTTGAGTTCTGCATCGAGCGTTTCCAACTGCTCGCGGCCATCGAGAATCTCCATCTCGGCCAGCTCGCGCATCTCGGGGTCGCTATCGCGGCTGAGCTGCTCGGCCTCGGCAATGCCCTGTTCCACGTCGAGGTAGCGTTTCCACGCGGCGACCAGCTCTTCGAGTTCGGCGTACTCACGGGAGTAGTCGCGAAAGCGCTGCTGATGGTTGATCACCTCAGGATCCGACAGCAGCATGGCCAGCTCTTCGAACCGGTCGGAAAAGCTGTCTAAACGTTGGCGCAAAGTCTCTTTCATGCGGGCGTATCATCCTTCTGGCGTTTTGCCGAGGGCGCAGGCTGCTCGAAGGCGGGCTTCGGAGGCAGTAACAGGCGCGGCGCGGCGCTGAGCAAATCGTGGTTTTCCTGGGCGGCCGCTTCGCGAATGGTCAGCGTCGGCTGATGCATGAAGCGGTTAGCGAGCTGGTGCGCCAAACGCTCGACCACTTTGGCAGGGTCTTCGCCTTTGGCCAGGCGCTCCAACGCTTGGTCGCGGGCTTGGTCGCGCAGCGATTCACCGTGACGCCGAAAATCGCGAATCACCTCGCCCCCGTTGCGTACCCGCCGCTCCTGCTGCCAGCTCCCCACGCCGTGTTCGATCAGCGACTCGGCTTGGTCGGCCGCAACCTGGCGATGACGCCGATTTTCTTCGATCACCTCTTCCAGGTCATCGACGGTATAGAGGAACACGTCCGCCAGCTCCCCCACTTCCGGCTCGATATCCCGGGGCACGGCGATGTCTACCATGAAGACCGGGCGATGGCGGCGCTTTTTCAGCGCCCGCTCGACCATACCCTTGCCCAGAATCGGCAGCGGCGAGGCAGTGGAAGAGATGACGATGTCGGCGCGTTCCAGCGCATCGGGAATCTCCGGCAGCGTAATCGCCGTCCCCCCCAGCGAGGAAGAGACCTGCTCGGCGCGCTCTCGAGTACGGTTGGCAACGGTGAGCTGGCGCACCCCGGCTTCGTGCAGGTGGCGGGCCACCAGCTCGATGGTCTCACCGGCCCCAATCAGTAACGCGTTGGCGCGGCTGAAATCATCGAATATGCGGCTAGCCATGCTCACGGCAGCATAGGCAACGGACACCGGATTTTTACCGATGCCAGTTTCGGTGCGCACCTGTTTGGCCACGGCAAACGTGTGCTGGAACAGGCGCTCCAGCTCACCGCCCAGGCCTTTGGCCTGACGCGCCTGCTGATAGGCCTCTTTCAACTGGCCGAGAATTTGCGGCTCGCCCAGCACCATGGAGTCCAGACCAACGGCCACGCGCATCAAGTGCCGAGCGGCGTCGTTGTCGTGGTAGTGGTAAGCGCAGCGGGAGAGTTCTTCCACGCGTAAATTGTGAAAACGACCCAGCCAGTCCAGCACGGTCTGCTCACCGGCGGCATCCGTCACACAGTAGAGCTCCGTGCGATTACACGTCGAAAGCACCGCCGCTTCGCTGATGTGCGGCAGGCTACGCAGCTCGGCCAACGCGCTTTCTAGCTGCGTCGGCGTAAAGGCTACCTGCTCACGCACCGCTACGGTGGCAGTACGATGATTGATTCCCAGGGCAAGAAGCGTCATGGGTTATGCGTCTTCGCTAGTGGATCGGTCGTCACGTCACTGTCGGTCATTGTTTCTTGGCTTGCTGATACAAGTCTAAGAGAGCAGCCTATTGAGTGAATTGCGCTGACTCGGCTCTTTTTCAAGGTGGATCATTCTATCACAGCCGAGCATCTTCTGGCGCACACCACTTTGCCGCAGGCAGCCAAGCCGCTATGCTGAACACTCGGCCACTTGATCGAGATACGCATGCCCCATCGCGCAACACTTCTGGGTATTCCCCTTTCGTTTTCGGGTTTTCCACTGTTTCCCCTGGCCGCCACGCTGCTACTGAGCGGCTGCCAGCTCTCGCCTGCGCTGTTGGGTGACGACGAGCACGCTCGCGTCGAAGACCCCATGGCCTCGGCGCCACCCGTCACGCGCGGGTTAGATGCCGCTGGGTTGAGCACCCTGCTGGCAGCGGAGCTGGCCGGGCAGCGCGGCGACTATCGCTATGCGGGGCAAGGCTATCTCGACGCCGCGCAGCGCTATCCCTCACCGAGGCTTGCCGAACGCGCTACCTTCGCCGCTCGGTTTGGCAACGACGCTGCGCTAATGGAAGCCTCGGCGCTGCGCTGGCGGGAACTCGACCCCCGCGCAGAAACGCCCAATCGCCTGCTGGCATCGCTGTCGCTGCAGCGGGGCGACTGGCTCGACAGCCTCGAGCAGCGGCTCGCCATTGCTGAAGCAGATGGCAACGGCGAGATTGCCACCTTCGCCGAAATTGCGGTGGCCGAAGAGGCACCGCTGCGGCTACTGGCACAGCAGCTACGCAGCTATCTGGCCCAGCCCGGAATATCTGAACGCGAGTTTCATAGCGACGTACTGCTCGGCACGGCACTGATCGAAGCCGCCTTAGGCGAAACGCAAACGGCCCAGCGCTATTTAGATGAAGTAGAGCAGCAAGAGCCCGAGTCCGCCGCCCTGTGGCTGGCGAAAGCCCGCTTAGCGCTGGAAACCGGCGACCACCGTGGCGCCCAGCAAGCTGCCCAACAGGGCTTGAGCCTAGCCCCTGACGACGTGCGCTTCATCCTGATGTTGGCGCAGGCGGAAATTCGCCTCAACAACATTGCTGCCGCCGAAGTGCAAACCAACGCGCTGCTCGATAGCCACGGCGGCAACCAGGATTTGCGTATCGCGTTGGCGCAGCTCTACTTAGAAGAGGGCCACAGCGAGCCTGCCTACCGGTTACTGCAACCGCTGATCGGTCAAGAGAACATCCCCAACGTCGCCTACTTTCTGATGGGCGCGATTGCGCAGTCGCAGGGTGAAGTGGATAACGCCCTTCTTTACTACCGCCAGGTACACGAGGGCGAAGAGTTCCTGCCCGCCCGGGCCGCTGCCGCCAACATGCTGATTGAAGACGACCGCCTGCTGGACGCCCGTGCGTTCTTGCGCATCGAGCGTATGCGCCACGACGCCTATTTCGGCGACTTGGTCCGTTTAGAAGTGCAGCTATTGGACGAACTCTCACTGCAAGAGGACGCCACGGCGCTGCTGGATCGCGAAATCACCCGCACGCCGGATGACACCAGCCTGCTCTACCTACGCGCCATGCGCGCCTGGGAGATGGGTGACTTGGCAGGCATGGAGCGGGACTTACGGCAAATTCTGCGCACCGAGCCCAACAACGCCGATGCGCTGAACGCGCTGGGCTACACCCTCGCTGACCTCAACCTCCCCAGCAGGCTGGAAGAGGCCCGCGACCTCATCGAGCGTGCCTACGAAGCTGACCCGGATAACCCGGCGGTGCTCGACAGCATGGGGTGGGTGTACTTCCGCCTCGGTCAGCCCGACGACGCGCTGGCATGGTTGGAAAGCGCCTACGCTCAGATGCCCGACCAAGAAATTGCCGCCCACTTGGCTGAGGTGCTGCACTCGCTGGGCCGTAGCGACGAAGCGCGGCAACTCATCGAGCGCATTCTTCAGCGCGCGACGTATCATCCGCAAATCGACGACCTACTCGAGCGCTATCCTGAACTTACCCCCTCGCGCACGCCCTAAGGCATACGTTTTGTGGGCGCGCGTCACCGCCGCCCGCGTCTCCTCTTTACCGACAGCACGGACATGGAGCCAGTTATGTTGATCTCTTTTTTACACAGCACACCGACCTCGCCACGCTACCGCTCTGCGCGCCTATGGGTAGCTGCGCTGGCCATGGCCGCACTGGCGGGGTGTGCCAGCCAAGCGCCCGTCGATGAGAGTGGCCGTCAAGCCGGACAGTGGGAGCGCCAGCAGGCCGAGGTGGAAGCGTTCGATAGCTGGACGCTGGTCGGTAAAGCGGGTCTGCGCACGCCCCAGGAGAACACCAGCGCCAACCTGGACTGGAACCAAACGCCCTACTACTTCCGCATGCTGATCAGCGGCCCCTTCGGTGGCGGCCGCAGCGTTCTGGAAGGCCGTGAAGGACGTTTCTCACTGACCACCAGCGAAGGCCGTTTCGAAGCCGAAACACCCGAAGCTTTGATGGAAGAGCAGCTTGGCTGGTCGTTACCGGTGCGCGCCATGCCCGACTGGGTGCGCGGCCTGCCCGGCGACCACGCCAGCTACCAGCTCGAAACCGACGAGCTGGGTTTCCCCAGCTTCTTGCAGCAGGACGGCTGGGACATCGATTACCGCGACTGGGAGCAGGCCGAAGGCATGTGGCTGCCGCGCCGCTTGGTAATGAATTACGGCGATGTGCGCATTACGCTGGTCGTCAACCAGTGGCAGGCGACGGAATAGGCTCCTCGGGCTGGCCCAGCGCCAGCCCTTTTTCATACGTTTAGCAGTAGAGAGACGGCATGTCCGCAATACCCCACACCCTTACCCTACCTGCTCCCGCCAAGCTGAACCGTATGCTGCATATCGTAGGGCGTCGCCCAGACGGCTACCATGAACTGCAGACGCTGTTTCAACTCATCGACCTGTGCGACTACCTGAGCATGACACTACGCCACGATGGCGTCATCGAACTCATGACGCCAATGGCAGGCGTCGCCCACGATGACAACCTGATCGTTCGGGCAGCCACGTTATTGCAGCAGGCCAGCGGCACCCACCTAGGTGCGTCGATCACCATCGAGAAGCACCTGCCCATGGGCGGCGGTCTGGGTGGGGGCAGCTCCAACGCGGCCACCGTGCTCAAAGGACTCAACCAGCTCTGGCAGCTGGGGCTTAGCGATACCTCCCTGGCAGAGCTGGGGCTAGTCTTGGGTGCCGACGTGCCGGTTTTCGTCCATGGCCGCAGCGCCTGGGCGGAAGGCATCGGCGAAAAGCTGACGCCCGTGACCCTCGACACTCCGTGGTTCGCGGTCATTCACCCCGGCATTAGCGTTTCCACCCCGGCCATCTTCCAAGACTCGGAATTGACACGCGACAGCCTCCCCATTACTATGGCGCGCGCACTGCAGGGGGGAGTGGCCGAGTGGCGTAATGACTGCGAAGCTACCGTCAAAAAACGCTACCCGCATATTGCGGAAGCGCTTGACTGGCTCGCGCAGCATGCACCTAGTCGGCTGACAGGCACAGGCGCCTGTTTGTTTGCAGCATTCGATTCCAAAGAAGCTGCGCAAACGGTGGTTGAACAGGCTAATCAGCGCTGGCAAGCATGGGTCGCGCGCGGACTTAACACCTCTCCCCTACAAGATGCTCTGGGCTGCTGAAAGCGCCCGGTCATCGCATTAGGTTATTGCTGGGGTATCGCCAAGTGGTAAGGCACCGGTTTTTGGTATCGGCATTCCCAGGTTCGAATCCTGGTACCCCAGCCAATTCTAATGTTGATCTGCGTTTTCTCCCCTGATCCCCAACACTGCAAAGGTGGCTGCGCGTGTCAAAATTGATGGTTTTCACCGGGAATGCCAATCCCGAACTCGCTCAAAAGATTGCCGAGAGCTTAGACAGCCGTATGGGTAACGCAACGGTTGGTCAATTTAGCGACGGCGAAATCGCGGTCGAGATCAATGAGAACGTGCGTGGTAAGGATGTGTTCATCCTGCAATCCACCTGTGCCCCGACGAACGACAACCTGATGGAACTGATCCTGATGGTCGACGCTCTGCGTCGCGCCTCAGCGACCCGTATTACGGCAGTGGTTCCCTATTTTGGTTATGCCCGCCAGGACCGTCGTGTACGCTCCGCCCGTGTTCCCATCTCTGCCAAAGTCGTGGCGGACATGATGGTGAAAGCAGGCGTTGACCGCGTCATGACCATGGACCTGCACGCTGACCAAATCCAAGGTTTCTTCGACGTACCGGTTGATAACGTGTACGGCTCACCGATCCTGCTGGACGACATCGAGCGTCAAAACTACGACGATCTCGTGGTTGTTTCCCCCGATGTTGGTGGCGTTGTGCGTGCCCGCGCCATCGCCAAGCAGCTCAACGCCGATCTGGCCATCATCGACAAGCGTCGCCCTCAGGCGAACCAAGCCCAGGTGATGCACATCATCGGTGAAATCGAAGGCCGCACCTGCGTGGTCGTCGATGACATGATCGACACCGCCGGCACGCTGTGTAAAGCCGGTGAAGCTCTGAAAGACCACGGCGCTGCGCGCGTTGTTGCGTACGCCACGCATCCGATTTTGTCCGGCCCCGCGGTCGACAACATCACCAACTCTGTACTGGACGAGGTTGTCGTGACCGACACCATTCCGCTCGCCGACCACGCGCGTCGCAGCGGAAAAATTCGTCAGTTGAGCGTTGCTGGCCTGATTGCGGAAGCCATTCGCCGCGTCAGCAACGAGGAATCCGTCAGCGCGATGTTTCACTAACGCCTGACGTTATGAGCCCCCACTTGGGGCCCTGGAAACGTCGTCGTCTGGTCGCGGGCGGCGGCGTTTCCTTACTTAAACCAAGAGGCAAATTCCATGTCTGATTTTATCCTGCAAGCCAGCGTTCGTAACGACCTGGGGAAAGGTGCGAGCCGCCGCCTGCGTCGTGCGAACCAACAAGTACCGGCCGTTGTATACGGCGGCGAGAAAGGCGCTCAGTCGATCTCCGTAGAAAAAACTGCGTTCTACAAGGCGATCGAAGACGAGTCCTTCTTCTCCTCTGTCATCAAGCTGGTGATCGACGGTAAAGAAGAGCAAGTGGTTGTTCGTGACCTGCAGCGTCACCCGTTCAAGCCGCTGCTGACCCACGCTGACTTCCTGCGTGTTGACGCCACTCACGAAATCACCATGAACGTGCCGCTGCACGTGGTGAACGAAGAGAAGTGTGTCGGCATCAAAGACCAGGGCGGCGAACTGCACGTGCTGGCGAACGAAATCGCCATCAGCTGCTTGCCGAAAGACCTCCCGGACTTCCTGGAAGTGGACATCAGCAAGGTCGAGCTGGGCACTACCCTGCACCTGTCTGACCTGACCCTGCCGGCCGGCGTCACGTCTGTTGACCTGGCCCACGGTGAAGAGCACGACAACGCCATTCTGAGCATCACCAAAGTGAAAGTACGTGGCGATGACGAAGAAGAAGGCGAAGGTGAAGGCGACGCAGAAGGCAGCGCCGAGTAAGCCTTGCTAAAGGTGCTGCCAGCCCACGCTGACCAGCGCTACCTGGGCCATGCTCGCATGGCCCAAGGATGTTAAAATCAAGCGCTTCGGCGCTTGATTTTTTTTTGCGGCATGGGGCTCGATAGCCTCAGGCAGCCGCCTGCGGAGGCAGCTCCGTCACACGTCGTCATATCTTCCAGAACCGTTGGAGGTGGGAAAATGAGCCAGGTAACGGCCATTATAGGACTGGGCAACCCAGGCGCTGAATACGACGCCACCCGACACAACGCGGGCTTTTGGCTAGTCGACGCCATTGCACGCAGCGCCCACACCGAACTGCGTCCTGAGAAAAAGTTTTTAGGGCTCTACGCCAAAGCCCGTGTGGGTGACCATGAGCTGCACTTGCTCAACCCCACCACGTTCATGAACCGTAGCGGTGCGGCGGTCGCAGCGCTTACCCAATTTTTCAAACTATCCCCGGAGAATCTGCTGGTCGCGCACGACGAGCTCGACCTTCCCCCGGGGCAGTCACGCTACAAAACCGGCGGCGGGCACGGCGGCCACAACGGGCTGCGCGATATCATCAGCGCCCTGGGCAACCAGAACCAGTTTCACCGCGTGCGCATTGGCATTGGCCATCCCGGCGAGGCGAAGCAGGTGGTCAATTACGTGCTGGGCCGCCCCGGCAAGGCCGAGCAAGAAGCCATCGAGCGCTCGCTGGACGAGTGCCTGGCCACGCTGCCGCTCGCGCTTTCCGGCGACTGGGCTAAAGCCATGAACCGCCTACATAGCGTAAAATAGCAGCACGCTGTCGGACTCTATTACCACGCGTTACGAACGCACTCTTTTCACACCGGGCAGACGCACGAACGGTTGCGCCGCCCTAGCGGTCAGGAAGTTATTTTATGGGCTTTAACTGCGGTATCGTCGGCCTACCCAACGTAGGCAAATCCACGCTCTTCAATGCGTTGACCAAGTCTGGCATTGATGCGGAGAACTTTCCGTTCTGCACCATCGAACCCAACGTCGGTATCGTACCGATGCCCGACCCGCGACTGGACAAGCTGGCGGCCATCGTTAAGCCCGAAAAAGTGCTGCCCACCACCATGGAGTTCGTGGACATCGCGGGCCTCGTAGCGGGCGCCTCCAAGGGGGAAGGCCTGGGCAACAAGTTCTTGGCCAACATTCGTGAAACCCAAGCGATTGCTCACGTGGTGCGCTGTTTCGATAACGACAACGTCATCCACGTCGCCAACCAGGTCGACCCCCGCGCCGATATCGAGACCATCAACCTGGAACTCGCCCTGGCCGACTTGGACACCGTCGAGAAAGCCAGCCAGCGCCTGGTGCGCGTGGTGAAAGGTGGCGACAAAGACGCCATTGCCACCAAAGCCGTGCTGGACAAGATCCAACCACATCTGGCCGAAGGCCAGCCGCTGCGCAGCTTTGGGCTAGACGAGGACGAGAAGCGCCAGGTGAAAAGCTTCGGCTTCTTGACCCTCAAGCCCACCATGTACATTGCCAACGTCAATGAAGATGGTTTCGAGAACAACCCCTACCTGGACATCGTCAAAGAGATCGCCGCCGAAGAAGGCGCGGTCGTCGTGCCGGTGTGCAACCAGCTAGAAGCCGAAATTGCCGAGCTCGAAGACGAAGAGCGCAGCATGTTCCTGGCCGAAATGGGCATGGAAGAGCCAGGACTTGACCGCGTGATTCGTGCGGGCTACGCCTTGCTGGGCCTGCAAACCTACTTCACCGCCGGTGTGAAAGAAGTCCGCGCCTGGACCGTGAAACAGGGCGCCAGCGCGCCGGAAGCCGCCGGTGTGATTCACACCGATTTCCAGAAGGGCTTCATTCGCGCCGAAGTCATCGCCTATGACGATTACGTCGCGCTGGGCGGTGAGCAAGGCGCCAAAGACAACGGCAAATGGCGCTTGGAAGGCAAAGAGTACATCGTCAAAGATGGCGACGTGATCCACTTCCGCTTCAACGTATAAGCGAGAAAAGAAATAAATGCTTGACGGGCGGCGTCTCCCTGAGTAATATTCGCCCCCGTTGAACGGCTACGTAGCTCAGCTGGTTAGAGCACATCACTCATAATGATGGGGTCCCCTGTTCAAATCAGGGCGTAGCCACCAACACCGAATTACGCTAGCAATAGCAAGGCCCGCTGACTCAGTCAGCGGGCCTTTTTCGTTTCTAACCGGGCGGCTGAATCAGGAGAGCGTTGGGCGATTCAGGAACACCGTCAGCGCCCGCGTCAGGTAATCCACATCTCGCGTGCCGGACGTTTCACGAATCGAGTGCATCGCCCACTGGGGCAATCCTACGTCGATGGTCGGCACGCCCACTTCCGTAGCGGTAATCGGCCCAATCGTGCTGCCGCAGCCCATATCTGCCCGGGTGACGAATGACTGCACCGGCACATCCGCTTCGCGGCACACATCCCGGAACAGCGCGCCGGTGACGCTATTGGTGGCGTAGCGCTGGCTCGCGTTCACCTTGATCACCGGCCCACCGTTGATGGCCGGGCCGTGGCGTTCATCGTGCTTGTCGCGGAAGTTCGGGTGCAGCGCGTGGGCATTATCGCAGGAGATCATCAGCGACGACTGGATCAGCTGAATCAGCGACTCCTCACTGCCGCCACCGACCTGGGCGTTCAAGCGCTTTAGCACATCGCCCAGGAACGGCCCCTGTGCGCCGCAGGCGCTGGCACTACCCACCTCTTCATGGTCGTTCGCCACCAGCAGCGCTCCTTGGCTGCCATCGCACTCCAGCAGCGCCTCTAGGGCAACGAAGCAAGACAGCAGGTTATCCAGCCGTGCGCTGGCCAGCAGCTCTTTGCGCAGCCCAACCAGTGACGGCGGCTGAACGTCGTAAAAGCCCAGCTCGAAATCCACCACCTCGACCGTACGCAGGCCGTGCTGCTCTTCCAGCCACTGTCCCAGTAGCTCGTGCAATTTGGCGGTATCGCTCTGCATCAGCACCGGTGCCATTTGCGTTTGCGGATTGATCGAGCGCCCGCCGTTCACGTCGCGGTCCATGTGGATCGCGAGGCTCGGAATCATCGCGATGGGGCGGTCTACGTTCAGCAGCACGCTTTCCAAACGGCCATCGGCATGGCGCACGTGTACACGCCCCGCCAAACCCAAATCGCGGTCGAACCAGGGGGCTAGCAGCACGCCGCCATATACCTGCACGCCCAACTGCAGCCAGCCGGCCGAGTACTGGGTCGCGTTGGGCTTCAGGCGCAGCCCTGGGCTATCGGTGTGAGCGCCCATCATACGCAGGCTAGTCAGTTTGCCAACGGGTAACTGAAACGCGATCACCGACGAATCGTTACGCGTCACGTAGTAGCGCTTTCCTGGCGCAAGCTGCCAGTTCGCGGTCTCTTCCAGGCGCGTGAAGCCCGCCTGCTCCAAACGCTCAGTCATGCTCTGGGTGGCATGCCATGGCGTAGGCGACTGCTGCAAAAAATCGCACAGCCGCGTTAAACGTTCCGCGTTGAAAGCCTCGGACATGGAATTCCTCATAACAGTAATGATTGAGTCTCACAGGGGAAATGACCTGCTACAATGCTCCCTCGGCCTACGCAACTCATAGGCTAACTGCGGGTCTAGGGAAGAATGAGTGTACACAAATCCGGGAGAGCTTGACTGATGAGCTTGTTTGCAACGCTTTCGCGCTCGGTCGCCCTTGCCGTGATGCTGGTGATCACCAGCCCGGCAGCGCTGGCGCAACTCGCGCCGACCGACGAACAACGCCAAGCGGCAGTGGAAATTGCGGATTCACTCCGCTACGGCCACTATGCTGATATTACTTTCAACGAGCAGTGGTCGCAGGAAGCTTTCCAACGCTATCTGGATATTCTGGATGGTCAGCGCGCCTACCTACTGAACCGAGACATCGAACCCTATCGCCACCTTGAGAACGACATGGCCGACGTGCTGTTCGATGGCGACCTGGACGACGCTTTCGCCCTCTACAACCGCCTGAGCGAGCGTCACACCGCCCGCTTGGAGTGGCTGCTCGCCGAATTGGACGAAGGATTATCGCTAGAGTTCAACAGCGACGAGCGCCTGGAAGTGGATCGTGAAGACGCTCCCTGGGCCACCCGCGACAGCGAGCTGGACGAGCTATGGCGCAAACGGTTGAAAAACGACGCCCTGACCCTCGCTCTTACCGACCAGGACGCGGATCAGATCGAAGACAACCTGCGCCAGCGCTACGAAGGTCAGCTCTCGCGGTTACGCCAAGCGGAATCCGAAGATGTGTTTGGCCTGCTGATGGCCGCCATCTCCGGCACCATCGACCCGCACACCGGCTACCTCTCCCCGCGTCAAGGCGAATCCTTCGATATTCAGATGAGCCTCTCGCTGGAAGGCATTGGCGCGCTGCTGCAAGCGGACGGTGAATACGTCAAAGTCTCCAGCCTCGTGCCCGGCGGCCCCGCTGAGCGCGCAGGCGTGCTGGAACCGGCCGACCGCATCATCGCCGTCGGCCAGGAAGAGGGCGAGATGGTCAACGTCGTCGGCATGCGCCTGGATAACGTCGTCGATCTGATTCGCGGCCCCAAAGGCTCCGTGGTTCGCCTGGACGTAGTGCCTGCCCAAGCCGTAGACATGACCCGCTCGCAAATCGTCGAGATCACCCGCGACACGGTCAGTCTGGAAGATCAGGCGGCTGACAGCGAAGTGATCGAAGTGATGCGCGACGGCGAGCCACATCGCATCGGCGTGATCAACGTACCCACCTTCTACGTCGATTTCGACGCCTGGCAAGCCGGTGAAGAAGAGTATCGCAGCACCACCCGCGACGTGGCCCGCGAAATCGAGAACCTCAAACAAGCGGGCGTAGAAGGTATCGTGCTCGACCTGCGCAATAACGGCGGCGGCGCACTGCAAGAGGCCAACTCGCTGATCGGCCTGTTCATTGATCGTGGCCCCACCGTGCAGGTACGCGACGCCCAGGGCCGCATTCAGCTCTACGGCGACACCGAAGCAGGCACCGTGTACGACGGCCCGCTGACCGTGCTGGTGAACCGCCTCTCGGCCTCTGCCTCGGAAATCTTCGCCGGTGCCATTCAAGACTATGGCCGCGGCATCGTGGTGGGCGCCTCGACCTTTGGTAAAGGTACCGTTCAAACCCTGAACGAGCTGAGCCACGGCGAGATCAAACTGACCCGCGCCAAGTTCTACCGCATTTCAGGTGACAGCACCCAGAATCGCGGTGTCGAACCGGACATCACTTTCCCTAGCCTGATCGACCCCGAGCGCATTGGCGAAAGCAGCCTGGATAACGCCCTGGCGTGGGACAACGTGCAAAACGTGCAGTACCGTCGTTACGGCGAGCCGGAACGCGTGTTGCCCGCGCTGATTGCTCGCCATGAAGAGCGCGCCAAAGAGAACCCCAACTTCCGCTACCTGGAGCGTCAGTCCACGCTGGCTCGCCAGCTGCGTGAACAGCACACCAGCGTCAGCCTGAACCGCGAGCAGCGCCAACGCGAGCTAGAAGCCCAAGAAGCCGAACAGCTCTCGCTGGAAAACCAGCGCCGCCGTGCGCTGGGCCTGCCGGAACTGGAAGAGTGGATGGATGCACGTAGCGACGGCACCGCCGCCACGGAAGATGCCGAAGCTGAGAACGACAGCGACGACGAAGAGATGCCCGTGGACCGCGCCCACGTGCTCGAAGCCGCTGAAGTGCTGCTCGACTACGTTCACCTGCAAGAGAGCCAGCGCATGGCCAAGCGTTAACCCACGCTTACTCTGCGCTAGCAACAACAACGCCAGCCCGAGGGCTGGCGTTTTTTGTGGACGCTTGCTGGTACCGAAACGCTACTAGCAGAGGGCAGCACGCCGCGCCGGACGATCCCCCATACGCGCCAAACGCTGCGTCAGCGCCTCAAGCTGCACTGCACTCCCCTGCGCACCTGAATCAATAATCGACTGCGCCCAGGCAGGCAGCTGCGGCGCTAAACGGTAGTAAACCCACTGCCCTTCCCGCTGATCCATCAGCAGGCCGCACTGGCGCAGCTGCGCCAAATGGCGCGACACCTTGGGCTGAGACTCCTCCAGCGCGTAGGTCATCTCACACACGCACAGCGACTGCTCCTGGGCAATCAACAGCACCAGCATCAGCCGCGTTTCATCGCTCAAACACTTAAAGACCTGCAGCGCCTGCAGGCTAGCCGCTTTCCCCACGACACCTTCCCACGCTATAAATTGAAGCAACTAGTTTACGCGAAGCGTGGACAAGCGTTAAGAAATGACTCGCCACAAACAGCCACGCACAAAAAAACACCCAAAATGCCAGTTGGCAGCGGGCGGGCACTCATTTAGATAGGAAAGATGGTAAGCTAGATGGCTCCCCGAGCAGGACTCGAACCTGCGACCCAATGATTAACAGTCATTTGCTCTACCAACTGAGCTATCGGGGAACAACAGAAAGATCTTTAGCAGAACAGCAGCTTGGCTCCTCGAGCAGGACTCGAACCTGCGACCCAATGATTAACAGTCATTTGCTCTACCAACTGAGCTATCGAGGAACATCATTTGCTGTTGCGTTTGAAGCAGAGCCTATCACTTATCAGTATTCACTTAAAATGTTCTAAGCAATTGTGCTGACAAGTGTTTTGGCTCCTCGAGCAGGACTCGAACCTGCGACCCAATGATTAACAGTCATTTGCTCTACCAACTGAGCTATCGAGGAACTGCTCAAACACGGTGCGTAGTATACTGATTGAATCGCGCGGGTCAAGTATCGATTATGGGGGAATGCTAGCCCCTGGTTTGCTGTGTCCGTATAATGCAGCCATTCGACGGCAGCGCTGCCGCTGTCTCACCGTTATTTCATTCATCCCTCGTCCCCTTTGACGACCCATAGATGACAGGTACCGATGGCGAAGAAGCTCTTCATCAAAACGCACGGCTGCCAAATGAACGAGTACGACTCCTCGCGTATGGCGGACCTACTCGGCGAATCTCACCAGCTGGAGCTCACCGATAACGAGAAGGAGGCGGATGTCATCCTTCTCAACACCTGCTCCATTCGTGAAAAGGCGCAGGATAAGGTGTACCACCAGCTAGGCCGCTGGAAAAAGCTGAAAGACGCCAATCCCGATCTGGTAATTGGTGTGGGTGGCTGCGTGGCCAGCCAGGAGGGTGAGGCGCTGCGCAAACGCGCCCCTTACGTGGACATGATTTTTGGCCCGCAAACGCTGCACCGCGTGCCGAAAATGCTCGACGCCCGCAACAACAACCAAATTGCGGCGGTGGACGTCACCTTTCCGGAAATCGAGAAGTTTGACCACTTGCCCCAGCCCAAGTCCGATGGCGCGACGGCCTTCGTCTCGGTCATGGAAGGCTGCTCTAAGTATTGTACGTTCTGCGTGGTGCCCTACACCCGTGGCGAAGAGGTCTCGCGCCCCTTCGAGGCGGTGATGGATGAAGTCATCCACCTGGCCGACCAGGGCGTGCGGGAGATCAACCTGCTGGGCCAGAACGTGAACGCCTACCGTGGCGAGAACGACGACGGCGACGAGATCGACCTGGCCGAGCTGATTGCCTGCGTAGCCGCCGTCGATGGCATTGACCGTATTCGCTTCACAACCTCGCATCCGGTGGAGTTCACCGACAGCCTCGTGGACGCCTTTGCCGAGATACCGGAGCTGGTCAGCCACCTGCACCTGCCGGTGCAATCAGGCTCTGATCGCATCCTTAGCGCCATGAAGCGCGGGCACACGGCAGAAGAGTACATCGAGAAGATGGAGCGTATCCGCGCGAACCGTCCAGATATCAGCTTCTCCTCCGACTTCATCATCGGCTTCCCCGGTGAAACGGAAGAAGATTTCGAAGCGACGATGGATCTGATTCATCGCATCGGCTTCGACCACTCGTTCAGCTTCGTTTACTCGGCGCGCCCCGGCACCCCGGCGTCTGGCTTGGCCGACGACACGCCGGAAAGCGTGAAGAAGCAGCGCCTCGCCATCCTGCAGGAGCGCATTCTGCAGCAGGCGGCGCAAATCAGTCGCCGTATGGTGGGTACCACGCAGCGCATTCTAGTGACCGGGTTTTCACCGAAAGACCCCGGTCAGCTCTCTGGGCGCACCGAAAACAACCGCGTAGTGAACTTCCGCGCGGCCAACCCGACCGAGCTGATCGGCTATTTCGTCGATGTCGAGATCACCGAAGCGCTACCCAACTCGCTGCGTGGCGAGCTTGCCTCTGGCGAGCGTTATTGATCGCTCGCGTATCCTAGGTAATTGCCCCGGCCCCGCCGGGGCAGTAAGCTGAGACTCACACACATCAACTAACGGGTTTCTTACTCTTGAGCCAGCCATCACCTCAGGCCAATCGCATTATCACCCTAAGCCTTGAACCCAATGACCCGCAGCGTCTCGCAAGTCTCTGCGGCCAACAGGACGAGCATCTAAAGCTGATTGAGAGCCGCCTGGACGTGACGTTGCGCAACCGTGGCAACGTTTTTCAGCTGGCCGGTGCCGCGAACCGTATCAAAGCGGCCGCCAACGTGCTGGAACACCTCTACCGTGAAACCGCCGCCGATGAACTCTCGGCGGATACCGTGCACCTGTTCCTGCAAGAATCCGGCCTGGAAGCGCTGGAGGAGGAAGAGGATGGCGAAGGCGGTAGCGATGAAGTGATCATGCGCACACCGCGCACCATGATCAAACCGCGCGGCCTGAACCAGCAGCGCTACGTGCAGAGCATCCGCGAACACGACATCAACTTCGGCATCGGGCCAGCGGGCACCGGTAAAACGTACCTTGCCGTGGCGGCTGCCGTGGAAGCGCTCAACCAGCAAGAGGTGCGCCGCATTCTGCTGGTACGCCCAGCGGTGGAAGCCGGTGAGAAACTGGGCTTCCTGCCGGGCGACTTGGCGCAAAAAATCGACCCGTACCTGCGCCCGCTGTATGACGCGCTGTACGAAATGATCGGCTTCGAGCAGGTGGCGAAACTGATCGAGCGTCAGGTGATCGAGATTGCCCCGCTGGCCTACATGCGTGGCCGTACGCTGAACAACTCGTACATCATCCTGGATGAGAGCCAGAACACCACGCCGGAGCAGATGAAAATGTTCCTGACACGGATCGGCTTTGGTTCCACCGCCGTGATCACCGGCGATATTACCCAGGTCGACCTGCCCCGCGGGCAGCGCTCAGGGCTGTCGCAGGTGCTGGACGTCCTCAAAGACACCCCCGGCATCGGCGTGACCCACTTTGCCGCGAAGGACGTGGTGCGTCACCCGCTGGTGCAGCGCATCATCGAAGCCTACGACGAGTTCGAGTCTCAGCAGGAAGTGGCCGAGCGCGCCCGGCGTGAAGCTCGCCAGCAGGAGCGCGAAGCGCGTATGCAGGCCATGGAACGCAGCAGCTATAGCGACCGCTCGGGAGAGAACGACCGATGAGCGATATCGTGATCGACCGGCAGGCGGCCATCGACGAGCCGCGGCTGCCGTCGCTCGAACAGCTCACCCATTGGGTGAGCTGTGTCTTTTCTCGCCATCCGGATGACGAACGCCAAGAGCTGACCATCCGTTTCGTGGACGAAGAGGAGAGCCAGGCGCTGAATCGCGACTATCGCGGTAAAGACAAGCCCACCAACGTGCTCTCGTTTCCGTTCGAGAACCCACCCGGCATCACCCTGCCGCTGCTGGGCGATCTGATCATTTGCCACGCCGTGGTCGCCCGCGAAGCCGACGAACAGCAGAAACCGCTGGCCCACCACTATGCGCATATGGTCGTACACGGCACGCTGCACTTAATGGGCTACGATCATATCGACGACCAGGAAGCCGAGGAGATGGAGCAGCTAGAGCGCGAGCTGTTGGCGACTCTCGATATTCCTGATCCTTATCACGCGTAAGCCGCCCCCCTAAATCAAGCGAACGTTTAGAGTGGTGTCAACGGCCACTCAGTGATAAAACGATGGCGTGTACGTACGATCATCCTGGTAACACCTTTTTTCGTAACTGAGAGATTTGACGCAATGAGCGAAGACCGATCGAGCAACCCCAATCAAAAATCATGGCTCGAGAAACTCTTTGGCGCCCTTTCCGGAGACAACGACGAACCCAGCTCGCGGGATGAGCTGATGACGTTTTTACGCCACACCGCAGGGAAACTGAAGCTGGATCAAGACGCCATCATGATTATTGAGGGGGCGCTCGATATCAGCGATCAGCAGGTGCGTGAAATCTTGATCCCACGCTCTCAGGTGTCGGCCATTACCCTCGACCAAACGCGGGACGACTACCTGCCGTTGATCCAAGAGACCGGCCACTCCCGCTACCCGGTGGTGGGCGAGAACCTGGACGACGTAAAAGGCATTCTGCTGGTCAAAGACCTGCTGCCGCTGCTGTCGCAATCGCAAGAGAGCCGCGACGCGTTCAAACTGGAAGACGTGCTGCGTCCGGCGATGTTCATTCCCGAATCCAAGCGCCTCAATACCCTGCTCAAAGAGTTCCGCGAAACCCATAACCACATGGCGATCGTGGTGGACGAGTACGGCGGCACGGCGGGTATCATCACCATCGAAGATATTCTCGAGCAGATCGTCGGGGATATCGAAGACGAGCACGACACCGATGAAGAGGACGACATCCGCACGCTGGAGAACGGCCACTTCGCCATTCGCGCCCTCACGCCCATCGAAGACTTCAACGAACGCTTCGGCACCGAATTCTCCGATGACGAATTCGATACGGTGGGCGGGCTGGTGATGCAGCAGTTTGGTCACCTACCCGGTCGCGGCGAACACACGACGCTGGGCGGCTGGCGGTTCGTCATTCTGAACGCCGATAACCGCCGCATTCGCCTGCTCGAAGCCTATCGCGACAGCAACGCCGCTGACGACGAACCACAGGACGACTAGGCGGTCGTTCTCTCACTGCCTCTACCACCCTAGATAGGATATCGCCATGGGGTTCACACCCACGTTGACGCTACAGCTGCTCGCCGCCCTGGTGGCGGGCGGCTTCACCACGCTGACTGCTTCCCCTTTCGAACTCTGGTGGCTAGGCCCGGTGGCCATGGGTCTGTTGTACGTGGGCCTACACACGCTTACCCCGCGCCAGGCAGCGCTAAAAGGCTGGCTGTATGGCGTGGCGCTGTTTGCCAGCGGCACCTCATGGGTTTACGTCTCGATTCACGACTACGGCTATACCGGTGTGCCGCTCGCGGTCTTTTTAACCGCGCTGTTTGTGGGCGTACTGGCGCTGTTCTTCGCGGGCACGTTCTGGCTCTACCGGCGCTTTATCGGCCCCCGCTGGGCGCTGCTTACCTTCGCAGGCGCGTGGGTGCTGGGCGAAGTGCTGCGCACGTACTTGTTTACCGGCTTCCCCTGGCTGCTGGTGGGCTCTAGCTACGTGGACTCCCCGCTGGCTAGCTGGGCACCCGTTGGGGGCGTGTACTTACTCTCGCTGCTGGTGGTGCTTACCGGCACGCTGGGGGTGGAAGTGCTGCGCCGCCAGTGGTGGGCCGCGCTTCCGCTGGCAGCCATTTGGCTAGCCCCGCTTGCGCTACCCCACCAGTGGACGACACCGGTCAGCGAACCGACTCGCGTGGCGCTGCTACAGGGGAATTTGCCGCAGCTGCTCAAGTGGACCCCCGAAGGCCAGCGCACCGCCGCCAATACCTACAGCGAGTTGACTCGCGACGTCGCAGACGAGGCAGATCTGATCTTGTGGCCGGAAACCGCTCTGCCCATGATCGATAGCCAGGCGCGGCCCGTGCTGGAACGAGTGCAGGCCAACCTGCCCGTCGACACCGCGCTGCTGACGGGCATCGTGCAGTTGGATGAGGACGACCGCTACTTCAACAGCGTGATTGGCGTTGGCAACGTGGAAGGCAGCTACCAAAAAGAGCACTTGGTGCCGTTTGGTGAGTACCTGCCGCTGGAGAGCCTGCTGCGCGGCGCAATCAACTTCTTCGACTTGCCCATGTCCAGCTTTACCAAGGGCGCTGCGGATCAAACGCCCATGCAAGCGGCCGGTGTCGCTATCGGTAACGCCATTTGCTACGAGATCATCTACCCTGAACTTGTTGCCCAACGGGCGGCAGACAGCGGCGTGATCGTGACCGTTTCTAACGATACGTGGTTCGGGGCCTCCATTGGCCCGCACCAGCACCTGCAAATGGCGCGCCTGCGCGCCTTGGAGAACGGCCGCTACGTGGTACGTGCCACCAGCAACGGTATTACCGCGATCATCGACCCGCGTGGCAACGTGGTGGACCGCGCGCCGCAGTTCGAGACCACCTACCTCACCGGCGAGTTTTACGCCATGGAGGGGCTCACGCCGTTCACCCGACTGGGCAGCCTGCCCGTTTGGTTGCTGGCGGGATTACTGCTGCTGCCGGGGTTCGTGCGTCGGCGCTAATGCCCGTAGCCCAGCGGCCATACAAAAGCCCCCAGCCACGTTCGTGGCCGGGGGCTTCGTGTTTTAGGCGGCTTCGTTAAAACGCGCCGGCTAAGTACTGCTGGGGATTTCTCCTAACACTTCCGGAATGGTCATGCGCACGTAGCGGCCCGGTGCGGGTTCGATCACTTTTAACTCCCCCTCCCCCGGCTGGCGGGCGGGCACCATCTTTTTCGGGTCGGCATCCGCATAGCCGTTCTCCGTCACCCACGCTTGCCAGTGGGGCCACCAAGAGCCTTCGTTAAAGGTCGCGCCTTCCTGCCAGGCGTCGTGAGTTTCGGGCAGCGTGTCGTTGGTCCAGTAGCCATACTTGTTCTTATGGGGCGGGTTCACGATACCGGCAATGTGTCCAGAACCACCCAGCACGAAGGTCGTCGGGCCTTTGGGCAACAGTGCGCCATAGTAGGTGCTGTTCCACTTGGCGATGTGGTCCTCTTTGGTGGACACAAAATAGCTGGGCGCCGAGATTTTGCGCAGGTCGATTTTGACGCCATCCAACTCGATGCCGCCGGGTTCCACCAAGCGGTTTTCAAGGTACATATGGCGCAGGTACCACGCGTGGGTACCGGCCGTCAGGTTGGTGCCGTCGGTGTTCCAGTAGAGCAGATCGAAGGCCGCCGGAATCTCGCCCTTCAAGTAGTTATTGATATAAAACGACCAGAACAGGTCGTTTTCCCGCAGCAGGTTGAAGGTATAGGCCATGGAGCGGCCATCCAGATAGCCCTTCATCTGCATGGTTTGTTCGATACCCTGCACCACGCGCTCGTTCAGGAACACGCCGATATCACCCGGATCGCGGAAATCCTGCAGCGTGGCCATATAGGTGACCGACTTCACCTTGCGGCCACGGCGGGTGCTGGTGAGGTAGGCCACGGTGGAGGCCGTCAGCGTGCCGCCCACGCAGTAGCTCAGCAGGTTGACCGACTTCTCACCACAGGCATGCTCGATGGCCTCCATGGCACTGATCGGGCCCATCTGCATATAGTCGGCCCAGGTAATGTCGCGCTGCTCGGGACCTGGGTTACGCCAGGAGATCAGAAAGACCGTGTGACCTTGATCGATCATCCACTTCACCAGCGAGTTATCTTCCCGCAGGTCGAGGATGTAGTACTTGTTGATCCAGGGCGGCACGATCAACAACGGCGTTTTGAACGTTTTTTCGGTGGTCGGCGTGTACTGAATGAGCTGAATCAGCTCGTTTTCATACACCACGGCGCCAGGCGTTACCGCGATATTCTCGCCCACGCCAAAGGCGCTGCGGTCGGTCATGCGCACGTTGATGCCCTCTGCCGAGTTGGCGAGGTCTTCCCGCAGCCGGGTCAGGCCATCGACGAGATTCTGGCCTTTGGTTTCTAGGGTGCGGCGCATCACTTCCGGGTTGGTGGAGACGAAGTTGGTGGGTGACATCGCATTCACCAACTGCCGGGCATAGAACGTCAGGTTGCGCTTATGTACGGGGTCTAACCCATCGAGGTCGTTAATCAGCTCGTCGACCATCTGCGAAAACAGCAGGTATTGCTGCATGATCGCCATGTAGTAGGGGTCGGTGGTCCAGGCGTCGTCCTTGAAGCGGCGGTCATGTTTGGGCGGCGTCACCAGCGGAGCCACCTGTTCACCGGCCATGGCGCGCACGCCCTGCTGCCATAGCAGCCACTGGTCTTGCAGCAGCCGCGACTGGGTCTGCCACAGCAGATTCGGGTTGCTCATCAGCGAACGGGCGGCGGCTTCGAAGCTCTCGCGCATATCGCTGTAGACGGAGTCGGCGGCTTCGCTGGGCGCCATGCGCGTCAGCAAGTCTCCCAAGAGCGCTTTGTACTGCTCACCAATGTCGTCGAGCTGCTCTTTCCATGCCTCCATCTCTTCTTGCGAATAGTGTTGAGACGGCATTTTCCACCCTGACTGCATACCACTTCCCCCTCACCTGCTAGGCGGCGTCCGCCCTGGCAACGCACTAAAGAACACGACAAAAGAAGGCGGCGCCTTATGGGCGCCGCACGACTCTTTCAACGATTAGCTCTTGCGAGACGACTGACTGGACGCCTTGGCAGGCTGCTCGCCTTTGGCGGCCGCGCTGGCTTGTTCGCTCATTTTTTGTCCGGCTTCGCTAAACAGCTTTTCCATTTCGGATTTGAACTGCAGGCTCATTTCGCTCATCACCCGCGCGTCCTCCTGCATTTGCTGGGAAAGCTCGTTCATCATTTCCGCTTGCTTGGTACCGAAATCGCGCAGGCTTTCGGCGTCGCTGATCTCTGTGGCGCTACGGATGCGCTCGGTGCCCATTTGGCTGTAGCGTTTCATCGCTTCCAGCTGGTATTGGGTCATTTTTTCCATGTTGTTGAGCATCAGCGAGTTCATCTTACGCATCGGCTCGAACATTTGGCGGGTTTGGGCGTTAAAGGCGTCCATCATTTTATCTTGCATTGTGGTTGCTCCTGTCTCTCGTTCCTTGGCATGAGCCTGGAGTGGCTCATCACATCGCAAATTGTTGCACCGCAAAAAAGAGTAATACGTGGCATGCTGCTTTGCAACATGCCACTGACTCCCACTGCGGGCCCCTTTTGATAGCGCCTAGCTCGCCTACCCTTTGGCCCGAGAGCGCGACGACGCCGTGGCTTTCGCCTTGGTGGTCTTCTCACTGGCCGCCGACGAGGGTTCGCTATCTGCTTGGCTGGCACCGCCACTATGGGCACTACCGGCCTGACGCAGCATATCCAGCATCATCTGCTGATAGGTGCCAAAGTTAGCAAGCCCCTGTGAAAGTCCTTGCTGCATCATGGGTTGCTGCAGGAAAGGACGCATCAAGCTCATGGGGTCGTAACCTTCTACCCCTGATTCCATCTGCCGTTGGATGTTGTCCAGCAGGCTCTGCTGGAATGCTTCCACATCGGGCAGCCCCAGCGACTGCCGAAATTCATCCGGCGTCAGGTCAAACTCAACGTTAATTTTCATAGGGCACTCCTTAACCGTCTTCCTTGAGTGTAGCAGCGAACCACTCAGCGTACCTTGGCGTTATTGCTGGCCTAAACGCGGTGTATCAACGCTGACATCAGCGTTTTGGCCCCGGTGGCGCAGCCAGTGGTCGAGCAGCGTAATCGCCATCATGGCCTCGGCAATCGGCGTTGCCCGAATGCCCACACAGGGGTCGTGACGCCCTTTGGTGATCACCTCGACCGGCTCGCCGTGCACATCGATGGAACGCCCTGGCGTGGTAATGCTGGAGGTCGGCTTCAGCGCTAGGCGTGCGACGATGGGCTGGCCGCTGGAGATACCGCCCAGTACGCCGCCCGCATGGTTGGAAAGAAAGCCATCCGGCGTCATCTCATCGCGGTGTTCGCTGCCGCGCTGGGCAATGCAGCCGAAGCCCGCGCCAATCTCGATCCCTTTTACCGCATTGATACTCATCAAACCGTGCGCTAGGTCAGCATCCAGACGGTCGAAGACCGGCTCGCCCAGGCCTACGGGCACGCCATCGGCAATCACGGTAATTTCCGCGCCCACGGAGTCTTGGTCCCGGCGCAGCTGGTCCATGTAGCTTTCTAGCTCGGCGACTTTATCGGGGTCGGGGCAGAAGAAGGCGTTCTGATCGACGGCTTCCCAGGTTTTGAAGTCGATCTTGATCGGGCCGAGCTGGCTCATGTAGCCGCGAATTTGAATGCCCTGTGCCGCCAGCACCTTTTTGGCAATGGCACCTGCCGCCACGCGCATGGCGGTCTCACGGGCGCTGGAGCGGCCGCCACCCCGGTAGTCCCGGTGACCATACTTGTGATGGTAGGTGTAGTCCGCGTGGGCGGGGCGGAACTGGTCTTTGATCTTGGAGTAATCTTTGGAGCGCTGGTCGGTGTTTTCGATTAGTAGGCCAATCGAGGTGCCGGTGGTCTTGCCTTCGAACACGCCGGACAGAATACGCACCTGATCCGGCTCTTTGCGCTGGGTGGTGTGGCGCGAGCTGCCGGGGCGGCGGCGATCCAAATCGCCCTGCAGATCCTCTTCGCTAATCGCAATGCCCGGAGGGCAGCCATCGACAATGGCCCCTAACGCGGGGCCGTGGCTTTCGCCAAAGGTGGTGACGGTAAACAGTTTGCCAAACGTATTGCCAGACATGGGCGTTAATTCCTCACGCAAAAGACGCCGCATGGGCGTCGAGTTCAGCGGCGCTCAGGGCAAACACGCCCTGGCCGCCACGCTCGAATTCAAGCCAGATAAAGGGCACCTCGGGGAAGGCGGCCTCCACATGGCGGTCAGAGTTGCCGACTTCGACGATCAGCCACCCCTCTTCCGTTAGGTGTGACCGGGCCTCGCGCAGAATACGCCGCACGATATCCAGGCCGTCGCTGCCCGCGCCCAGCGCCAACGACGGCTCGTGGCGGAACTCGGCGGGCATGGTGGCCAGGTCGCGCTCATCGACATAGGGCGGATTGGAGACGATCAGGTCGAAGCGCTGGCCTTCCAGGCCGTCGAACACGTCAGACTCCACGGCGCGTACACGGTCGCCGACATCGTGGCGGGTAATATTCTGCCGCGCTACGGCCAAGGCATCCTGGCTGATATCCGCCAGCGCCACTTCGCAGGTGGGCAGTACCAGCGCGGTGGCAATGCCAATGCAGCCGGAGCCGGTGCACAAATCCAGCACGCGGGCGGGCGGCTCTTCGGGGAACCACGCCGCAAAGCCATCTTCGATCAGCTCGGCAATCGGTGAGCGGGGAATCAGCACGCGCTCGTCTACATTGAAGGGGTAGCCTGCGAAGAAGGCTTCCCCCAGCAGGTAAGGCAGCGGGCGGCGCGTGGTAACGCGCTCGCGGGCGAGGCGAATGATCCGCTCACGCTCGATGGGCAGCAGCCGCGCATCCAGCACGGCCGGGTCGACGTTCCAAGGAAGATGCAGCGCGCCCAGGCAGAGGGCGACCGCCTCGTCCCAGGGTGACTGCGTGCCGTGCCCATAGTGCAACCCCGCCAAGTAGAACTCGCTGGAGACCCAGCGCAAATAGTCCCGTAGTGTAAAAAGATCGCTGACCAGCGCCGAATCCGGCAGCGATAGCGTCGAAGGGGAGGACTCATCGGTGAGATGCGTGGTCACAAGGGCTCCTGGCGTCAAAAGGTCGTTGGGGGATTGTACCTTTGACGCCGCCCGGTTCACAGCAGCGCCAAGCTCGCTATACTGTCTCGCCTTAGCGTTTTTTATCCACCGCCCCTTTTTTCACCACTACTTAGTTGATTCGAGCCGACCATGACGCGACACCTGCCCAACGATGACGATATCAGTGCCTTTCGCCAAGCGCTGCAGGCGGCAGGGGTACGCCGTATTGCCACCAACCAAGCCGACCCCGGCAAGCCAAAGCGCCAGTCAGATGCCAGCGAAGCGCGTCGCCGAGCGGCGGTCGAGAGCAGTACGCTGCAAACCAGCGGGCGCACGTCCGATGGCCGGGTGGAGGCGGTTCGACCCTCCGAGTATTTAGAGTTCAGCGTGCCGGACCTGCCCTGGCGCACCTTCAGCCAGCTCAAGCGCGGGCAGACGGCGTGGCAGGCGGGGTTGGATCTGCACGGTTACACTTTGGAAGAGGCGCGGCTGGAGCTGGAGAGTTTTTTGCGCGATGCCGCTGCCCAGGGGCTGCGCTGTGTGCTGGTGGTGCATGGCAAGGCGTGGGGCACCACGTCTGATTTCCCGGTACTGAAAAGCCACACCAACGCGTGGCTACGGGAGTGGCCCGGCGTGCTGGCGTTCTGCTCCGCCACCGATATCGATGGCGGCACCGGGGCGGTGTATATCCTGCTGCGCAAGCGCGGCCAGTAGCGATACCTTTTCTGCCATTGCGTTGAATCACTGTTTTTTTCGCCGCCACGCCCTCGTCACGACTACTCAGCTGCATCCGAGGCGATGCTCGGCATGCGTCGCTCCAACGCTTCGTCGGCTAGGTGGCGGCCTAACCGAATCAGCTCGTTGGCGCGGTGAAACTCGTAGGTACTGCACACCGTTTTGGGAATTTCGATCAGTACGTCAGGCGGGTAGCCCGCCACTTTGTACTTCGCCAGCGCCGCCTGGGTGATATCGAACGACTCCAGAATCATATCCAGCTTGCCCCACTCGCGCTTACCGCGCAGATCCACCGTCTCATCGTCGTCGCTGTCGTCACCGCCGCCGCCCAGGCCGCCCCAAAGCCGCCGGGTCGTGGCGCGTACTTCATCCATCCAGCCGCCTATGTTGGCGTCGCGGTCCCGCTCCAAGGCGGTGCGGTCGTCATCGCCCCCCTCTTGGGGCAGCAGCTCGTCCAGCGTTACGGGCTGCGGGCTGTGGGCGGTAACGTTCACGGCAACCACGAAATCCGCCTCGTGGGCGGCGAGAATCGGCATCATGGGGAGCGGGTTGAGCAGCCCGCCATCCACCAGCACCTGCTCGCCGATGTGGACCGGCGTAATCACCCCAGGCACGGCAATCGAGGCGCGAATGGCTCGCAGCAGCGGGCCGTTTTGAAACCAGACTTCGCGTTGGCGCACCAAGTCCGTCGCCACGGTGGTCACTGGGATGGGCAGATCTTCGATCAGCCGGTCGCCCACCAACTCTTCCAATTTGCTCATCACTTTATTGGCGCGCATCGCCCCCATGGGGCTCCAGGTCACGTCGACCAGCTTTAGCACGTCCAAGTAGTCGAGGTTGCACACCCACTCGCGGTACTCCGGCAGCTTGCCCGAGGCATAAATGCCACCGATCAGCGCACCCATGGAGCACCCGGCAATCGAAATGATCTCGAAGCCTCGGGCCTCCAGCGCTTCAATCACACCGATATGGGCGTACCCTCTTGCACCGCCGCTCCCCAGCACCAGGGCCACTTTACGACCGCTCCCCAACGCTCTCCCCGTCAACTGGCTAACCACGTTCTGCCCCTCCTTTTTGGCATGGTGTCTCATACGCACACGTCGTTCTTGTGTTCCAACGTTAACTGGCCGTGTGGCCTTCCCGGCAAATCACCTCGGCCACGCGCTCGACGGCCTGCGGCTCCAAATGCAAATGGTGGCCGCCAGTCAGCACGTGCCGAGTGAGCTGCGGCACCGCCTGCCGCGCCTGGGCTGCCCAGGCACGCTCGCCCAAAATGCCCTGCTCTCCTTCTATCAATAGCACCGGTGCGCGAATCTCGCTCAGTACCGCTAGCACTTGCGGCGGTGTAAAGCGCACCAGAGAGGGCTTGAGCAGGCGGCTGTCGGTACGCATTTGCACTTTGCCATCGGCCGTGGCTTGAGTATTACGCTCGACCAGCGGCGTGGCGGTGATGCTATCCAACGGCGTAACGCCGCCCGCCACCCGGGCCGCAATGGCGCTTTCCAGGTCGGGGTAGCGCGGTGTGCGAGACGAGGAGCGCCGGTGAGCGATGATGCCTTTACGCAGTTGGCTGGCCGTCTCTTCTGCCGACGTATTGAGCGCGCCCAACCCGTCCAGCAGAATCAGTCGCGCTACTTTTTCCGGCAGCGCGGCCGCGACCAAGCAAGAGACCGCCGCGCCCATGGAGTGCGCCAGCAGCGTGGTCTGCTCGAGGCCTAGGGCATCCATAGCATCCAGCACATCGTGGGTGTAGTCCCAAAGCGCGTAGTCGCTGCCAGTCGGGGCATGAGCGGAGTGCCCGTGGCCTCGAAAATCGATCGCCACGATGCGAATGCCCAGCGCGCTCACCAAGCGTGGGGCCAAGCGTGTAAAGCTGGCGGCGTTATCCAGCCAACCATGCAGCGCCAGCCAGGTGGGTGCGTCGTACTGCCCCCAGCTCAATGCCGCCAACCGCCCCCCGGCCAACGAAAGCGGCTGAGGCGCCGCGCCTACTCGGGAAGCGTCGTTCATAACAATGGGTCTCACTGCGAAAATCTGGCGCGTCTGATGATGCGCCTAAATGTGAACATTACGATGCAAACATTGCGGTGCAAACGTTGTGGCTCAAACGTTACCATGCTCGGCGCAGCGCTTGTGCTGCTTTTACGCGGCCATGGGCCACGACGCCGTTCATTTTTTGATGGAGATTGCCATGAAACCTCGCCGCGATACCCGCGTTCGCAACCTTGTGTTCTTTATTACAGTCATCAGTGCTTTGGTCGTGGGGCTGTGGCTGGCTCGCTAAGGGCAGTGCTTGCAATTTTTGCCTCGTGAATAAATACTGTTTATATATACTGTATATAAACACACTATTTATTCTTGAGGATACCGACGATGCCGTCTCAACTCGCCCCCGTTGCGACAGCCTTGCCGTTAACGTCTCAGCCGCTGCCGTTTCCTCCCCAAACGGGCCGCGCCGGCATTAGCGGCTTTCCCTCCCCCGCCCAAGATTACGAGCCGCGCACCCTCGATCTCAATGCGCGGCTGATCAAACACCCCACCCAAACGTTTTACCTCACCGCCACCGGCGACAGCATGGAGGGCTGGGGAATCTTCGAAGGCGATTTACTGGTCGTCGACCGCAGCGTGACGCCCCGCTTAGGGCATATCCTCGTGGCCATGTTCGACGAGGAAGTGCTGATCAAGCGCTACGCGCTGTATCGCGGCACGCCCCACCTCTGCTCTGCCCACCCCCACTATCCGCCGCTGCCGCTAGAAGGCACCGACTGCCAGCTATGGGGCGTGGTGCGCGCCGTCATTCACGAGTACTTGCCATGATCGGGTTAGTGGATGCCAATAACTTCTATGTCTCCTGCGAGCGGGTGTTCAACCCCGCGCTAGAAGGCAAGCCGGTTGGCGTGATGTCGAATAACGACGGCTGTGTGATTGCCCGCTCGGAGGAGATGAAAGCCATGGAGATCGCCATGGGCACGCCCGCGTACCAGTTAGAGGGGCTACGCCGCCGTGGGGCGATTCATCTGCTTTCTTCCAACTACGAGCTGTATGGCGATATGTCGGCGAGACTTGCCCAACTGCTGCGCGATGCCTGCCCCGAGGTTGCCCCCTACTCCATCGACGAGATGTTCATTTACCTGGATGGCTTCGACGACGCCCAGTGCCAAGCCATCGGTGCAGCACTGCGCCGCCGTATTCGTCGCCATTTAGGGCTGCCCGTGTGCGTAGGCCTTGCGCCGACACACACGCTAGCCAAGCTTGCCAACCACGTGGCCAAAAAGCAGCCGCATTACGAGGGAGTGTGCTTGCTTCACGGCGAGAGCCTTACCACGCAGGTAGTGCTGAGACAACTGGCCGTTAGCGAGGTATGGGGCGTCGGTCGGCGCTTGGCGGAGCGGCTAGCGGTCAGTGGCATTCGCACTGCCTGGGATCTGCGCGAGTGCGACCCCAAGCAGCTGCGCAAACGCTTTTCTGTGGTACTGGCACGCACCGCGCTGGAGCTACGCGGTACGCCCTGCCTAGAGATGAACGCCGTGGAGCAGCCCCGCCAGCGCATCATGACCTCCCGCTCGTTCGGCCAATCCACCGGCGTGAAAGAGGAGCTGCACGCCGCCCTACGCCGTCACGCCCAGCGAAGTGCCGAAAAATTGCGCCAGCAAGGCAGTCTGGCCCGCGCGGTGATGCTGTTTTTAAACACCAATCGCCACCGCAAAGATCAGCCGCAGCTCTCGCCCAGCGCGATGATTCCCCTCGCTGCGCCCACTGACGATACCCGCCTCATTCTAGAAGCCGTGCGTGAAGGGCTCGATCAGATGTATCGCCCCGGCTACACATTCATGAAAGCCGGCGTGATGCTGCTGGACTTGGTGGATGCGCAGCAGTACCAGCTCTCTTTGCTGCAGCCCACGACCAAGGCGCACCCGCAGCTGATGAAGACGGTCGACGCCATCAACCAAAAGATGGGGCAAGGCACGCTGCGCTTTGGCATGACCGATGCCGACGCGCCTTGGCAGCTGCGCTGCGCGCATCGCTCCAGGCGTTACACCACGTGCTGGGAGGAGTTAATGGAGGCCGGCACTCACCCTGGCGCGATTGCCGACGCCAGGGCAAGGCGAGAAAAACAGCGCTTAGCGGGCGGAAAGCGCTTGGCGAAGACGCGGGCTAATGGCTTCACCGATCACGGCAATGAGTACCAGCAGCGCTAGCAGCACCGGCCAATGGGCGGCAAACGAGACCTGATACAGGCCCAAGGCATCGACAAAGATCACCAAAATGCCCAGCGGGCTGACGTAGCGCACCATGGCCAACCACAGCGCATAGGGCAGCGGCGCTAGCCCCAGCTCGTCGCGGAACGTCTCGCTTTTCAATACGAAGCCCGCCAACAGCACCATGCCCAGACCGCCCAGCGGCATCATCCAGCGGGAGGTGAGGTAATCCAGCCAGTCAAAGACGTTCTTGCCTGCCATCGTCCAGTCGGCGCCCAGGTTGAACGACAGCATCGCCAGTGTGCTGATCAGCCACAGTACGATGCCGGTGGCCCAAGCAGCCGACTTACGGCTCATGCCTTTGTTATCGCACAGCCACGAGACCGTCGCTTCCACCATGGAGATCGACGACGTGAGCGCGGCCATGGAGAGCATCAAGAAGAACAGCACGCCGAAGAGCGTCCCCATGGGCATTGCTTGGAACGCCAGCGGCAAGCTCATGAAGATCAGCCCTGGGCCTTCGCCGGGGTTCATGCCGTTGGCAAAAATCACCGGGAAGATCGCCAGCCCGGCCATGAGTGCTACCACGGTATCCGCCACGGCGACGCTGAGCGTGGTGCGGCCAATGGAGGTGCCTTTGGGCAGGTAGCTGCCATAGGTCAGGATCGCTCCAGACGCTAGCGAGAGCGTAAAGAACGCATGACCCAGCGCCGCCAGCATCCCTTCGCTGGAGAGGCTGCCCGCCTTGAAGGAGAACAGGAAGCGCACCGCGTCACCAAACCCGCCGGAAAACACGCCAAACACAATCAACAGCAGCAGCATGAGTACGAGGCCAGGCATCATCCAACTGACGTTTTTTTCGATGCCCTCTTGAACGCCTTTGCCGACGATGACCATAGTCAGTAGCGTGACCAGCGTGCTCCATCCCCCCAGCGTCAGCGGGTTGGCATTGTTGGCCCCAAACACGGCCGCCATGTCGTCGACGCTGGTGCCTGCCAAACCGCCGGAGAGCATTTTCCACAAGTAGGAGAACGACCAGCCCGCCACCACGACGTAGAACGACAAAATCATGAAGCCGCACAGCATGGCCATCCAGCCCAACAGCGACCAAGCGGACGAGCGGCCAGACTCGTTTACCACCCGGCGAATGGCGTCGATGGGGCTACCGCGCCCTCGGCGGCCAAAGGCAATTTCCGTTATCATGACCGGCACACCTACCGCCAAGATACAGGCCAAATAGACCAGCACGAAGGCCCCACCACCGTATTCACCGGTGATGTAAGGGAATTTCCAAATATTGCCGAGCCCTACCGCTGAGCCTGTGGCTGCCAGCATGAAGCCCCAGCGGCCCAGCCACTGAATGCGAGGTTGTCCCGAAGACGCCATGACCTTCCACCCTATCGGAAAAAAGCGCCTATCCTAGTGGATTTTGCCGCGAATGCCCACGTATCACGGCGTGGCATAGCTGGCTTTGGCTTCGGTATCTAGCCGCTGGGCGGTTTGGTCGACGCGACGCAGCCACGCCAACAGCACGGCACCCAACCCCACAAAGCCACCCGCTAACCACAAGCCGACATCGTAATGGCCGGAGGCTTCCGCGAGCATGCCGGTGAGCGCAGGTGCCACAATCTGCGCTGCGCCGTAAGCCAACGTCATTTGTCCCATCAAGCGGGCGGGGCTGGCGGGGTACAGCCTACCCGCCATGGTCAGCACTAAACTGACGCACCCCAGGAACGTGCCGCCGTAGAGCACTGCGCTAATCAAAACGCCCGGTAACGTTGGGCTGATCGCAGGCAGCACAATGCCGACTACCTGCACCATCATGGCCATAATCAGCGCGCCTAAGTAACCAATCCGCCGCGCGATTAAATCCCACAGCATCACGGCGGGTGCTGCGGCCAGCCCCACCAGCGCAAAGGCCCAGTTTCCGGCTCCGGCCAGCAGCGGTTCACGCTCCACAATCGCGACCAAAAACGTTGCGCTGATCACATAGCCATAGCCCGCACAAAAGTAGGCAGGCAGCATAAAACGCATAAAGGTGCGGCTAGGCGGCGTTGCAGGTGCTTGATGACTGGCAGCGCTGCCTACCACCGGTTTCACCGGACGCGGTAACCAGCACCAGGCAGGCACCAGCAGCACCGCCCCCAACGCGCTAAAGCCCCACCACTGCGCTTGCCAGCTCATTGAAAGCGCCAGCATTAGCTCTACTGCTAAGGCCGCGACCACAATGCCAATGCCGACGCCTGCAAAGTGGATGCCCAGCTCGCCCCGCTGATGGTGCTGAATCAGCCAGTGCAAAATCAGCCCTGATGCCAACAGCATCGAGCCGCTGCTAGAAAGCCCCGCCAAAAAGCGCAGCCCCGCCCATACCCAAAAGTGCTCGGTTAGCGCCATACCGGCGGTGGTTAATACGGCCAGCACTAAGCCAATGCGAAACAGCGTGTCCTTCAAATAAATCGTGCGAATAGAGGCCGCCAGCACCGCTCCTAGCATATAGCCAGCGTAATTCAACGCTGCTAGCCAACCGCCATCGGCATCACTGATCCAGCTCTGCTGCTGCATCACCGGCAGTAGCGGCGTATAGGCAAACCGCGCAATGCCGATACATAAAATTTGGCTAAATACCCCCGCCAACAGCACTTTAAAGCGCTGGGCCTGAACACTTCTAGTAGGCATGGACACTCCCTCGTCGTGACTATTTTTGTTGTGGTAGTGTGGCTTAAATAGGTAGCCAGCTATCTTCCATCATACGCGGAAACCAGTGCCGTACTATCGGCTAAACGTGGCATGGAGAAGCAGCGCATTAGCGCTCGGAATCTGGCAGACTAACTCTCACGTTCACTACCCTCATAAGCGAGTAAGCACCATGAGCGATACTGCAAAACCCTGGACGCAACCGATGCCCGACGCGCAGTTCAAACTGATGCGCGACATTTTGGCAGCCCCCAGCCCGGTAGGCCTGGAAGGCGCGATGACCTACGGCGTGCTGAAGCCCTACTTCGAGCGCTTCGCCCCCAGCGACTGGCACTTGCACCAGTTCAAAGGCAACGCGGGCGTGGTACTGGATACGCACCCTGGCCGTGATGATATGTTCAAGCTGATGATCATCGGCCATGCGGACAAAATCCGCATGCAGGTTCGCTCGATTGGTGAAGACGGCAAAATCTGGATCAATACCGACTCTTTCCTGCCAGGCGTGTTGATCGGTCATGAAGTGACGCTGTTCAGCGAAGACCCGGACGCCCCCGGCAGCTACCGCAGCATCGAGGGCGGCACGGTGGAAGCGCTAGGTGCGATCCACTTCTCCGACCCTGCCCAGCGCGATGGCAGCAAAGGCATCAAGAAAGAGCAGATCTACCTCGACCTGCAGATTCATGGCGAGAACAAGAAGCAGCAGGTGCTGAACCTGGGCGTGCGTCCGGGCGACTCGATCATCTTCAACCGCCCTATCCGCCAAGGCTTTAGCCCGAATACGTTCTACGGTGCGTATTTAGATAACGGCCTGGGCTGCTTTGTGACGGCTGAAGTCGCGCGCCTGATCGCCGAAGCAGGCGGCACCGAGAATGTACGGGTCATGTTTGCCATTGCCAGCTACGAAGAGATTGGCCGCTTCGGCAGCCGCGTGCTGGCCGGTGAGCTAAAGCCCGATGCGCTGATTGGCGTGGACGTGAACCACGACTACGTAGCGGCACCCGGCATTGGCGACAAGCGCATGCAGCCGCTGGAAATGGGCAAAGGCTTTACGCTATCG
This sequence comes from Halomonas sp. LC1, assembly GCF_030247125.1. Lineage (NCBI taxonomy): Bacteria > Pseudomonadati > Pseudomonadota > Gammaproteobacteria > Oceanospirillales > Halomonadaceae > Halomonas > Halomonas sp. LC1. The sequence continues at coordinate 160,608 of NZ_JASSPG010000001.1, forward strand.
GTGGGTTCGATTGCCAGCGAGCAGCTCAACCGCATCATCGCCAGCGCCGCTAAAGAGCAGGACATTCCCATGCAGCGGGACATCGTGGGTGTGGATACCGGCACTGATGGCATGGCAGGCGTCCTGGCCTCCATCGATAGTGCAGCGACCTCCATGGGGTTCCCGATCCGCAACATGCACACCATTTCGGAAACCGGTAACACCCAAGACGTGCTGGCAGCGATTCACGCGCTGCACCACACCATTCAAGCGCTGGATGCCCTGCCCAATCTCAAACGGGCGTTCTTGGATAATCACCCGCGTCTCGATCAAGCCAGCCCGCTGGCTCACCAAGGCAGCGCCAAACCCGGAAGCGACGAAGAAGCCTCCGCTTAATCAGCATAAAAAAACCCCGGCCAAACATGGCCGGGGTAGCAGTGACTCCTCCGTAATCCTTCTTCACGAACGTCCTGTTCGTGCATCCCTGGTCTTACAAGCGCTCCGTGCTTGCTCTTACTCCTTGACACCCTCCCTGTGTTACTGCCCACCATGAACCTTATATGTGTCAACGACATTAACGTGAGATAGAAAACACCGCACTTTTATTAAATTTTTTGACACTTCCTTCTGCCATTCGCCCAAAAACGCCTGCGCATGCTTTTTATAGCGCTTTGTGTCAGCGCTACCTATACTTTTTGAGCATCCTTCGTGATGCTTCTCTACACGGACGTTACCACGCCTGAACCCATTCACCCCCTAGCGGTAGGAGGTCAGCGTGCGACATATCATGATCAGTTCGAAAGTCCACGGTGTGGATATCATGTGCCGCCACTGCGGCAATGCAGAATCCGCCACAACATCGTACCTCAATCGGTTCCGGTTGGAAGGCACCGGTAAAGACAGCGTGCTGCTGCGCTGTTTAAGCTGCCAAACGGCAGTGTCAGCACCCATGAGCCAGCTCAGCACTCTGTTCTATCACTACGCCTGTTAATGGCCTTTGCAACGGCCGCGACCACAGCAACAGTCCGTACGTTGCTGGCTCATAAAAAAACCCCGGCCATCGCTGGCCGGGGTTTCATCAGGTCCTCCTTAATCTTACGTCACGAACGTCCTGTTCATGCTTCCTTGTGCGCCGCAAGCACTCCCTGCTTGCACTTCCTTGTAACGCCATCCCTGCGTTATGTGCACACAGTGCGCCCTATCACGGCCCAGTTATCTAACCTGGGATATGAAACGCAAAAAGTTTTTCGTGTCATCGCCGGGCGCGCTCACTCGCGCTTGCGCAGGCGAGTGAGAAAAACATACCATCACGTACGTTTGTTACTCATGAGGACATACCCGTGACCATGAATCTCTCAACGTTTTCTGCCTCTGCTTCATCCACGCGCTTGGCCCCTTACCTCGCAGCAGCCTTCGGGGTCATGCTGGCGACCCCTGCCCTGGCTAATAGCTGGGAAGGTACCGTGGGCGCCGGTGCGGCCTACGCCCCCGACTATCTGGGTAGCGATGATTACGACGTGCAGCCGCTACCGGTGCTGAACCTCACGTACGGTGACGATGTTTCCATCAACCTGCGCGACGGGATCGCTTGGCACGCTCTCCGCCAAGGTGACTGGACCGTGTCGCCATATATCGGTTACACCTTCGGGCGAGACAACGAAGGCGACATCAGCCGCTTCGAGAAAGTGGATGGCGGCGCGACCCTTGGCCTGCGCGTCAGCTACCAGCAGGGCATGTGGCGCTACAGCATCGCGGGCAGCACGGCGGTGACGGGAGATGTCGAAGGCGCTAACTTCACGGGTGAGGCGGCCTTGCGACTGCCCATGAGCGAGCGCGCGCTCTTCACGCTGACGCCCAGCGTGAGCTACTCCAACGAAAAGTGGACCGAATCGTTCTTTGGAGTTTCTGCCCAAGATAGCGCACGCAGCGGCATCGCTCCTTACTCACCGGATGGCGGCTACTGGCGAGCAGGTGTCAATGCTTCTCTGAGTTACGCGCTCACCCGGGAATGGACCGCCACGGGCTTCGTAGGCACGACCGTCCTCACCGGCAACGCGTCGGATAGCCCCATCGTGGATGAGCTGGGCAGTGACTGGCAAGGATTGGGTGGCGTATCGCTGACCTATCGGTTTTAGCATCTGACCGGCCACTCGCACAGGTATCAAAAAGGCGGGCTCAACGGCCCGCCTTTTTTCGCTGTCACGCCATGGATTAGCGCGTGAACCACGCCATCAGCGCTTCTGCCGTGGGTGCAGAGGAAGGCGGGTTCTGGCCGGTGATCAGTTGGCCATCTTCACGTACGTAGGGAGTGAAGAGATCGGCTTTGCTATAGATACCGCCGCACTTCTGCAACGCATCTTCCACCAAGTGTGGGACCACGTTAGTGAGGCCAACCGCCTCTTCTTCACCGTTGGTAAACCCGGTGACTTGACGGCCTTTCACCACCGGTTCGCCATTGCTGTCCTTGGCATTCACCAGCACGATAGGCGCGTGGCAGACGGATGCCACCGGCTTACCCTGAGCGATGAAGGTTTCGATCAGTTTGATGGAGTCTTTGTCATCCACCAAATCCCACAAGGGGCCGTGACCACCGGGATAGAACACGGCGTCGAAATCATCAGCGCTCATGTCGCTCAGGCGGTGAGTGTTCGCCAGTTCGGCTTTCGCCACCTCATCTTGCTGGAAGCGACGGGTTTCGTCGGTTTGGCTATCTTCCGCATCGCTTTTGGGGTCCAGCGGCGGCTGTCCACCTTTGGGTGAGGCAAGCGTCACTTCTGCTCCCGCATCCTTGAATACGTAGTAAGGCGCTGCCAGCTCTTCCAGCCAAAAGCCGGTTTTTTCGCCTGTATCGCCGAGCTGATCGTGCGAGGTCAATACCACTAGAATACGCTTGCTCATCTCGATGCTCCTAATAGTGAAGAGTGGGATAGCGTGGTGCGTTGCTTCACCTACGTTGGGGCGATCATGGTGGGTTACAAGCCCCCTCCACGTCTCGTGTATAGAAAATCCAGCAGTGCCAACGCTCGGATAACGCGATGTTTTCGCGCCAATAGATAACACGTAGCATCATTTACGTACTATTCAAGTACAATAAAGATACAATTTAATCTTGTACATTATTTATCCCTAACCTATAGTTGAACACGTTCGCGGCAGGGATACCGCGTCACAAGGGAATGAACGCTAAGGAACAGCAAGACACTGCTCATGGAAAGAGCATGCTCAGGAAGAGCCATGTAACGCCAAGGAAGGAGCACGCTCAGGAAGAGCTAAGCGATGACCATGGAAGGCTAGGTACTGGAAGCATTGGTGCTTAAAAAAGCGTCCTCATTTATGAGGGCGCTTTTTCATGGGCGCCATGTAGCCAACGCGATGACTCCCACCGTCATAGGTGACACGTGAGCTTTCACGAACGCACATTTTTTCGTAACGGTCCGCGACATCGCGCAGACGCTGCCAGCAGCTTTGGCGCAATTCGTCGCCAATTCGATTTCCGCTCCATCGAGATTGGCCGCTGGGTGACGAACGAAGAGCGCGACCGAGCCGCAGCGCTGTTTCACGACGCACTCTGTGACCTCATGCTGATCTTGCAGGGCACGGAAACGTTGATTTCGCTGAGAGGCACACTGGCACTACAGTACGGCACCGGAGGCCGCCCTGGGGTATCGGCACACTACGACCCCAGTCAGCGCAGCTTTGCACTCGCCAAGAACGCAGGACCGGGCAGCATTGCCCATGAGTGGTTTCACGCCTTCGACCACTACATTGCGCCTAAGTGCTTCCAGGCAGCCCCCCGCAACGCCTTTGCATCCGCCGCTTGGTTAGCCGATGCCACGCCCATTCGCCACCCTCTCAACCAACGATTGATCGCCTGCTTTCGGGCCATCTTGCTTCAATCGGACGGCCAGCAGCCTAGCCCGCTATTTCGCCACTCTGCCGCGATGGACAAGGCGCTGGGACAGCTTTACTACAGCAAACCCGAAGAACTTTGCGCCCGCGCTTTCGAAGCCTTCGTGCAGGACGCTGCCATCACAAATCACTTTTTGGTCAAAGGTACCAAAACTTCGCCTGAAGCCGAGCGCGGCCTGTACCCACAAGGCGAACAGCGTGCGCAGATCAACGGGGCGTTTAGCGACTACTTTTCAGCTCTTGGTGCAGCGCTAGGCTGTGGGCGGTAGCCCAATGTGCGAAATCGTCCACTAGCGTCTAGGCTAATAGCTCACTCATTTCTCAAAGGACGAGAGCATGCCATCTACTACTACCATCGTGGTTGTCGTTGTCGTGGTTGCCGTGGCGGTTTTTGGCGTTAGCGGCGGCCTACCGTTTTAACATGGCGGATGACGAGCGTCCGCGCTGTCTCTTCATTCGATACATGTTGACGTCAGCATAGTGAAGCAACGCATCGGCACTTTTGCCGTCTTCAGGGTAGATGGCCACCCCTACACTGCAAGACGGCATGCCGATACTGGGTGTACCGCTCTTTTCGTTCGTGACTAACGCATCGAGCAGCTGGGCCGCTTTTTCCATCGCGGTCTCTTTAGAGTGAATATCGGTCAACAGCACTGTGAACTCATCGCCGCCCATACGGGCCACCGTATCGGTTTCCCGGACGCACTCTTTCAAACGACGCGCTATTTCACATAGCACGGCGTCGCCTGCCGCATGACCATGCACATCGTTGATGCGCTTGAAGTCGTTCACATCCAAAAAGAGCAGCGCAAAACGCGTTCGATATCGCTTGGCAGCGCTTATCGCCGACGCCAGACGATCGTAAAACAGCGACCGGTTGGTCAGTTTGGTCAACGGGTCGTGGTGTGCAAGAAACCGCAGATCGTCTTCCGCTTGCACCAGGGCGGTCACATTGCGAGCCACCCCGATGCGTACTTGATCCTCCTCCGACCAGCGCGCCGACCACAGCACGTGCACCACGCTTCCACTTTTATGCAGGTAGCGATTGCGAAAATCGAGATGGGGCTGCCCGTTCATCACCCGCTTGATGGAGTCTTGGGTGGCCGCCAAATCTTCTGGGTGCATATAGCGAGTAATCAGTGTGCCTACCAGTTCATCCGCGCGGTAGCCCAGCAGCGACTCGCAGGCATCGCTGACGAATAGAATGCGATGCCCTGCATCGACTACGAACACAGTATCGAGCATCAAGTGAATCAGCTTGGGGTAAAGCGCCTGCAAATCAACGGACATGGGCAGCCTGGTGGGGTGACTTTATCCCGAGTATAGACGGATCACGAACCGTCTGGACACCCATTGTCCAGGCATGTGCACCGCTTGCTCGCCATGCAACCGGGATGGACTCTTGATATTCTTTGATCGCAAATACGAATATATATCATTAAGATTTGCAAAAATACTATTTTTGCGCTCAAATAAAAAGCTCACATAATCCCGCAACACTCCGACGAGGCTTTCAATGAAACGACTTTTCTTAGTGATGGTAGGTGGCTTGATGAGTAGCGGGCTGGTGCTGGCAGACAGCCAAGACCGCCTGGATCACTTTGAGGGCGCGCCCTCCGAGAACCTCCCCCAAGCCCTTGAGAATATTCAAGAAGGGAACCAACGTCTCAACCAACTCCTTAGCGCTGAGACGCTCTCGGACGAGCAAATGGGTGAGATCCACATGCTGACGTACACGCTTGAAAATGCACTGCAACGCATCGATCAAGAAGTCGACGCCATGGCAATCTCACTGGAAGAGCTGCACCTGGGCTCTGAAACGCTGGATCAAGAGCGCGTGAGCTCGAATGGCGCAGCTTACTTGGAAGCCGCTGCTCCCCTAACCAACCAGTAAACAATGCTCGAAAGCCCGTCGCACCGACGGGCATTACCTTTACCACTGCCTAGTAAGCAACTTCATCGGCCTGGCCCCACATACGCAATAGCGCTCAACGGCGTGTCGCTTGGCTAGCGGCCAAGCCAAATTTCAAGCACAAAAAAGCCCGCTGATTGCTCAGCGGGCTTTTTTAAATTCTGTGGCGGAGAGGGAGGGATTCGAACCCTCGAAGCCTTTCGACTTACACACTTTCCAGGCGTGCTCCTTCGACCACTCGGACACCTCTCCACATTTCAGCTCTGCTGTTAGGCGCTGCCTTTCTCAACAGAACGGCGCATATTCTATGGTCTAAGCCGTGAAATAGCAAGCCTTTTTCCTGACTAGGCGTTTGGCAGCACGGCGTAGCGGCCTGTGGCTTCTAAACAGAGCGCATCACCGCAGTAGAGCTGGTGGGTCAATTCGATACTGCCCTTGCCTCTCTCGCTGAGTTTGGCGGCAAGCTTTGCAGGGCCATCCGGATGGCTGGGGGCACAGGTCATGCGGTAGTCACCCGTGACCGGGGCGAGAAAACGTTGGCTAGCCTCGGCGACCACCACGTCTTGCGCCCTGCCCTGCTGGCGAAGCCACAGGGTGACCCAACACCAGCCTTGCAGCGTGGTTTGCGCGGTCAGCGCCCCACCGAAGCCAGTGCCTTTGTCGTTGAGATTGGGCGTCAGCGCCAGTTGCCACGTGAGTGCACCGTTGGCTTGGCTCATACGGGTAATACCAAGCGCTGCCACCATGGGAATGGCGGCCTCCAACCAGCGCTGGAAAGCGATGAGATCCTCTTCTCCTTCCGGCAGCGGCAATCGTGGGTTTGGCATACCCGGCTGGCGTGTTGGGCGCATGTCGCTCTCCTTGGCGGCGGCGATTATTGCCAACGTTCGACGAAATCTGCCGTGTCGTGCTGGGGAAGAGGCTTGTGGCGACCGCCCACGCTACCCAGATAGATGAAGGCGACGACCTCGTCTTCTTCCTCAAGCCCTAACCCCTTACGCACCACGGGGTCGAACGCGTATTTTCCGCTGCGCCACATGGCCCCAAGACCAAGCGCATGAGCCGCCAGCAGGATGCCGTGAGCGGCACAACCCGCGGAAATCACCTGCTCCATCTTGGGCACCTTGGGAATATCCGGGGTGACCTTGGCAATCACGGCAATGATCATCGGCGCGCGTAAAGGCTTTTTACGCGCGGCGTTGAGCGTCTCGTCGCTCGCGTGAGGGTCTTCCTGAAACTCCGCTTCGGCAAACAGCTCGCCCAGGCGCTCCCGGCCTTCACCGGTGAATTCGATGAAGCGCCACGGTCGCAGCCCTTTGTGGTCGGGGGCACGAAGCGCCGCTTGATAGATGGCGCTGAGCTGGTCGGCGCTGGGGGCAGGCTCAGCGAGCTTGCCCATGGAGCTACGTTCGTGAAGCAGCGTGAGGGCGTCCATGGTGACTCCTTATCCGTTAGGGTGAGCGTTACTGGCGCGCCAGGCGCAGCGGGCTAGGGGGTGCCAAACCCGGTGTGGCACGCCACGGGCTGATGTCCAAGCCGCCACGACGCACGTAGCGCGCCAACACCAGCAACTCTTCCGGCTTCGCCTGCTGCATTAAATCAGTGAAGATATGCTCGACGCAGTGCTCGTGAAAATCCTGGTGCTGCCGGTAGCCAATCAGGTAGCGCAGTAGCCCTTCTCGGTCGAGCTTGGGGCCTTTATAACGAATCAAGACGCTTCCCCAATCCGGCTGACCGGTCACCGGGCAGTTGGATTTTAGCAGATGCGAATGCAGCGTCTCTTCGATGATCTCATCACTGGTAGCAAGGTGCGTGGCGCTTGGAGTGTAGTCGCTCACCTCGATATCTAGATCATCCAGGCACTCTCCCGGCAGGCGCTGGGGGGCCAGCTCACTATCGTCTACCCCCAGCAGCTCAACGCTAACGCTAGCACCGGCAGCGCGGCTCAGGTCGTGTACCAACGTCTTCTCCACCTCGGCTTGGCTGGCAAAGCGCGTTTGGTTGAGGCTGTTGAGGTAGAGTTTCCAGGATTTGGACTCGATGAGATGAGGCGAGCTGGCGGGCAAGCGAAACCGCGCCACCGCAACGATGGGTTTGCCACGCGCGTTGAGCCAAGAGACCTCGAACGCGTGCCACTCGTCTTCGCCGACGAAGGGCAACGCATGCTCGTCGATGCCCAGCGGTGCGCGATTGGCTGCGCGGGGAATGGGGTATAGAAGTCCCGCGTCGTACTGCTCTGGGTAAGCGGATTCGCGCCCCAAGGGCGCGTGCTCTAAGGTATCGGGGCGATGTGCCATGGAAACTCTCTCAGTCGTGCTAGTTCAATAAGGTCATTGCAGTCAGGCCGTGAATCAGCTGCGAATGCCTTTGCCACGTTCCAGCATGGTCAGTGCAACCATAAACAGTACGACGATAAAGGCGAAAATAGCCGCTAATGCCCAGCCTACCGGAATATCGGAAACGCCCAAAAAACCGTAGCGGAAGACGTTCACCATATACAGAATCGGGTTGAGCATCGAAACGCCCTGCCAGAAATCCGGCAGCATCGAAATCGAATAGAACACACCGCCTAGATAGGTGAGCGGCGTCAGAATAAACGTCGGCACGATGGAAATATCGTCGAACTTATTCGCCAATAGGGCGTTGATAAAGCCACCTATGGAGAACAGCGCCGAGGTCAGCACGACCACCAGTATCGTCAGCAGCGGATGCTCGACCGTCAAACGGGTGAAGAACAGCGACACCAGCGTCACAATCAAGCCCACGCCCAAGCCGCGCGCCATGCCACCGAGTATGAAGCCGGAGAGAATCACGCCATTGGGCATGGGCGACACCATCATCTCTTCGATGGAGCGTTGAAACTTGTTGGAGAAGAAGCTGGACGCCACGTTGGAGTAGCTGTTGGTGATCACCGACATCATGATCAGCCCTGGCACGATGAAGTCCATGTAGCTGAAGCCGTCCATATCACCAATGCGCGAGCCGATCAGGTTGCCAAAAATGATGAAGTACATGGCCATGGTGATCGATGGCGGCAGTAGCGTTTGCGGCCAGATACGCGTAAAGCGCTTGATCTCTTTGAGCACCAGCGTCCATAGAGCCACCAGAGTTTGCATTGCGTTCATGCGCGGGCCTCCTGCTGTTCACGCTGGTCGATGGCCTGCTGACTGCTCTCTACCATGGAAACGAACATCTCCTCTAAGCGGTTGGCTCGGTTACGCATGGACACCACCTGAATGCCCTGCGCACTCAGCGCACTGAACACATCGTTCAACTGCTGGCCACGGTGAATCACCAGCGCCAGCTGAGACGGCTCGATTTGCTGCAGTTCGAAGCCTTCGAGAGTGGGCACTTGTTCTACCGGCTCGGCCAGATCCAGCAGGAAGGTTTCGGTATCCAGCTCTGCCAGCAGCTCGCGCACGCTCGTGTTTCGCACGATCTCACCGTGATTGATGATCGCGATATTACGACACAAGCTCTCGGCTTCTTCGAGGTAGTGCGTGGTGAGGATGATCGTCGTCCCTTCCTCACGATTGATACGCCGCATGTACTCCCACATGCTGCGGCGAAGCTCGATATCGACCCCGGCGGTGGGCTCGTCAAGGATCAGCAGTTTGGGGCGGTGCATCAAGGCACGCGCAATCATCAGGCGGCGCTTCATGCCACCCGAGAGCATCCGCGCGCTGCCGTTTCGCTTCTCCCATAGCCCTAAGTCAGTCAAGAGCTGCTTGGCGCGAGGCAGCGCTTCGCTGCGCTTCATGCCGTAATAGCCCGCCTGGGCCAGTACGATATCCAGCACCTTCTCGAACTGGTTGAAGTTGAACTCCTGGGGCACCACGCCAAGCTGATATTTCGCTTTGGCGAAGTCTTTGTCGATGTCGATTCCAAAAATCGACACCTTGCCCGCCGTTTTCTGCACTAGCGAGCACACCACACCCAGAGTGGTGGACTTTCCCGCCCCATTGGGACCCAGCAGCGCAAAAAAATCGCCCTGCTGGACGTCTAAATCGATACCTTTTAACGCTTGAAAACCGTTGCCATACATCTTGGTAAGGCCACGGATCGACAATGCCGGTTCGGCCATGAACATGTCCTGTCAGCAAGTGGGGAGCAAAAAAGAGCTAGAAGGCAGGATATCGGGGCATGCATATGTTTTTTCAAGTTTGCGGCTTATAACCTCTGAACCACCACTTCCATGCCCCTGATTTTTCTCTATTTAGCACTACATTAGGTGACACTTTGCCACGCTATTGCTGCGGTAGCGCCTCGATTAATACTTTAGTATTAGCCCAGTGCCCGCCTGCCCAGGCAGCGGCACTTCAAGGAAACATACTGACCATATAAGCGAGCCTAACCGATAATGAGCACCGCCATTACGTCGTCACCCGTCGCTAACACTCACCCGTCATCAGGGTCGACTGCTTCCGCACAAAAAGGGCTGGCCGCCCTACCGCTGCGTCGCCAGCGTCTGCTGGGCGTCGCCATTTTATGGCTGATTCTGGGCATAATGATTGCGATCAACGCGTTTCAAAGCCGCGCGCTACTTTACGCCGAGCGCGAGCAGCGCATGGTCACCGCCGTGGATATCGCCGTGTCTACGCTGGAGCATTACCATCAGCTTGCCGAACAGGGCCAGCTCTCCATGCCAGAAGCGCAGCGACAAGCCTTCAACACCCTACGCGACGTGCGCTTCGGCGAAGAGGACAACTACCTGTTCGCGTTCAACGGCAGCCTGCGCATGCTTGCTCACCCAAGCCGTGACGTAGGAGAGGACATTTCGCAAGTCAAAGACCCCGAGGGGACGCTGATCTTCCAAACCATTCTGGATAATACGCAGCAAACCGGCAGTGGCTTTACCGAGTACTTCTCCAACTTTGCTCGTGGGGGCGACGCCAAGCCCAAAGTGCGCGCTTACTCAGCCGCCTTTACGCCGTGGGATGTCTACGTGGCAAGCGGCGTCTTCGTGGGTGACGTCAGTAGCACCATCATGCGCCAGCTCGTCAAAAGCATCTTGGTCGGCATCGTGGCAGGCGCGCTGGTCACACTGGCCTTTTGGGGCATGATCTCACTCATTCTGCGCCGGCTGGGCGGAGAGCCACGCTACGCTGCGGGTGTGGTATCGCGCATCGCCCAGGGCGACTTGACTGCCCCCGTAACGCTTCACCCCAACGACACGAGCAGCCTGCTGTATGACATTCGACAAATGCGCGACAAGCTGCGCGATGCGATGCAAGAGATTCACTCCACTAGCACCGCTGTGAATCATAACGCGGGCGATATCGCTGCGGGCAACCAGGAACTGTCATCGCGAACCGAACAGCAGGCTGCTGCGTTACAGCAAACGTCCTCCAGCATGGAAGAAGTGACCGCCACCGTCCGTCAAACGGCCGACAGCGTGGAACAAGCCAAAGAGCTGGTGCGCAGCGCAGGTGAAACATCTCAAGCGGGTCAGAAAGCCATCGGCGACGCCGTGGCGTCCATGAAAGAGATCACGGCCGAAGCGGACAAAATCACCGAGATCGTCACGCTGATCGACAGCATCGCGTTTCAGACCAACATTCTGGCCCTCAACGCCTCTGTCGAGGCCGCCCGGGCGGGTGAACATGGCCGCGGTTTCGCGGTGGTGGCCGGTGAAGTGCGCCAGCTAGCCAACCGCTCGGCCAACGCGGCTCATGAGATCAAAGGCTTGATCCATACGTCCAACGCCCAGGTCAGCAACGGCGCTACCTTAGTAGATACCGCTAAACAGCGCATGCAGGATATCGATCAGCGCATACAGCGGGTCAACGACCTATTCACTGACATCACTGCCGCCACCCATGAACAAACGCGCGGAATCGAACAGATCAACGTCGCCATTGCTCAGTTGGATCAGGCCACGCAGGACAACGCCGCCATGGTGCAGCAGACCGCCACATCTGCCCACGACCTGAAGCAGCGCTCCCAATCGCTCAACAGCGTCGTCGGCCACTTCACCTTGGTGGATTGACCCGCCGACTGCCCAGGCCGTTGGCCTGGGCACGCACCTGCCATCTGCCATCCGCATCGCTTGACGCAAATCACGGGCACACAAAAACGCCGCTTCGAGGCGGTGTCAAAAGAATCTTCTAGGGAGATATAAAAAAACAGGAAGGAGTTTGCATGGAGCGGGAAAAGAGATTCGAACTCTCGACCCTCGCCTTGGCAAGGCGATGCTCTACCACTGAGCTATTCCCGCACTGCAAACATGCTACACGCTTAAGAGTGAGTGGCGTCCCATAGGGGGTTCGAACCCCTGTTCCCGCCGTGAAAGGGCGGTGTCCTAGACCACTAGACGAATGGGACGTGCTGGAGCGGGAAAAGAGATTCGAACTCTCGACCCTCGCCTTGGCAAGGCGATGCTCTACCACTGAGCTATTCCCGCAACTCCTATACCTTAACGACTTAATTGGCGTCCCATAGGGGGTTCGAACCCCTGTTCCCGCCGTGAAAGGGCGGTGTCCTAGACCACTAGACGAATGGGACGTTTCATTGCCTCGTCGAGGTGGCGCGTATATTACTCAGAGCAGGGGGTGAGTGTCAAGCACTCTAATATCAAAACATTAATTAACGAATCATGAGAGGTGACCACCCCACGCAGCGACTGCGCAATCGTAGTGCTTATCAAGGAGGGTACACCTCGTTTCCGCATCATCGCGGTGCATTTCCCTTCTTCGTGCGCCAGTAGTAGCCCAGCCTTCCCATGGCAAAGTAACGACAAACCGGCAAAAATCTTTCATTTAAAATAAAATCGATTTTTTGGCACACCCCTTGCAACGCCTTTAGTGAACGAACGACGTGACTGATCCGCTAACTCTCGTTTCTCCTGACGGCTTGAGGTGCCCAATGTCCTTTACCCGACGCAAGTTTCTTACCACCGCTGCATTGACCTCCACGGCTGGCTTGGTGCTTGGCGCACCCAGCGTGGCCGCCGCTCAATCCGCCGAGCGCTTCAACTGGCGCATGACCAACGCCTACAGCCCCGGCTCGCCCTTCTATGTCGAAGGTCCCGGCAGCCCCACCGATGTGATCGCCAAAATCAATGCCATGTCTGGCGGGCGCTTGAACATTCAACACTTTTCCGCGGGCGAACTGATTCCTGCCCTGGAAGGCTTCGAAGCCGTACAAAGCGGCACCATTCAAATGAATGCGGCCAACAGCTACTTCTGGTCGGGAACCACGTTCGCTGCCCAGTACTTCACCACCGTGCCCTTCGGCATGAGCTTTATGGGCCACATGGCTTGGCTCTACCACGGCGGCGGTTTAGAACTGTGGGAAGAAGTCTATGCGCCCTACGGCATGATCGCCCTGCCGCTCAACAACACCGGCGTGCAGATGACCGGCTGGTTCCGTGAGCCGATTGAAGACATCGGCCAATTGAACGGCCTACGCATGCGCGTACCTGGCCTGGCAGGCAAGGTGTACTCAGCCCTGGGTGTCGATGCCCGCGTACTGCCCGGCGGTGAAATTTTCCCAGCCCTGGAGCGTGGCGTGATTGACGCCGCTGAATTCGTTGGCCCTTACCAAGACCGCCGCATGGGGCTGCAAAATGCGGCCAAGTTCTACCACACCACTGGCTGGCACGAACCTTCCACCACCGGTGAACTGCTGATTTCCAAGCAGCACTGGGACGAACTGCCTGATGACCTGAAGATGATCGTGAAGAGCGCCTGTATGGCAGCCTGCCTGGAAAGCGTGACGTGGTCAGAAGCGGTGAACGGCGAAGCAATGACCGACCTTGTTGATAACCACGGCGTGACCGCCAGCATGCTGCCGGAACCCGTAGTGAACGCCCTGCGCGAAGCCACCATGGATACGCTCGCCACCGAAGCCAACGCCGACCCGCTAGTGCGCAAAGTACACGACAGCTACATGGCCTTTAAGGCCAACCATGACCGCTGGGCAGGTGCCAGCGAACGTGCCTGGTTAAACGACATTATCGGGGTGTGATATGCAAGCCGTGGAACGTGTTGTCCACGGGATCGAAGCGGTGGTCCGGCTGTTTGGCTGGATCGCCGCTTGGACCTGCGTGGTATTAGTGGCTCTGGTTGCGGGCGATGTGGTGATGCGCTACCTATTCAGCATTGGTGCCGTATGGCTACAAGAGCTGCAGTGGCACTTAATCTCCCCCATTGCTCTATTTGGTATGTCGTATCTGCTGTTTATGGGCGAACAGGTGCGGGTCGACGTGTTTTATGAACGCTTCCCAGTGGCGCTCCAGCGGGTAATTGAAGTGATTGGCGGCCTGCTGCTGCTCGCCATGGGGCTGTATATCGCTTGGCTTACGCTGCCTTGGGTCGAGCAGTCCTACCTACGTAGCGAGGCGTCCCCCAACCCTGGCGGCCTGCCGCTTCGCTGGGTGCTCAAAGCCCTGATCCCCTTTGGCTTTCTCTTACTGGCAATGCAGGGCTTGGCCCACGCGCTGCGCCAAGGGTTTGCCCTTCCAAGCCGAGGTGAATAACGCATGTCTCCTAATGAGTGGCTCGCGATCGGCATGATCGCCGCTTTTTTCGTATTGCTGATCATTGGTATACCGGTGGCCATCAGCATTGCCGTCACCGCCTTTGTGTTTGGCTATTTGGGCTTTGGCCCAATGCTGTTCAACCTGTTGCTGTCACGCATTTATGGGGTAGTGACGAACTACACCTTTATGGCGATACCGCTTTTCGTATTTATGGGGGTCATGCTAGAGAAGTCGAAACTGGCCGAAGAGTTAATCGATGTGATTGGCCACCTGTTCGGCGGGATTTCCGGCGGTATGGGCGTGGCGATTATTTTTGTGGGTGTGCTGCTGGGAGCCGCCACCGGTATCGTGGGGGCCACCATCGTCACACTTGGCCTGCTCACCCTGCCCACCCTGCTGCGCCGGGGCTATCCCAAAACTTTGGCCACCGGCATGATCTGCGCATCAGGTACGCTGGGGCAAATTATCCCACCTAGTTTGGTACTGATTCTCTTAGCAGAAATCCTCGGCGAATCCGTAGGCACCATGTTTGCCGCCGCGATGGTGCCTGGCTTGGCGCTGGCAGGCATCTACATCGTGGCCATCTTAGTGGTGGCCCAACTCTACCCTGGCATGATGCCACCCATTCCCGCTGAAGAGCGTGCCCAGCTCAGCAAGAAACGGCTGCTGTATAAAGTGGTCACCGTGGTCGGCCCACCGGTAGGGCTGGTATTTGCGGTCTTGGGCTCCATCATTGGCGGTATTGCCGCCCCAACCGAAGCCGCCGCGATGGGCGCGCTGGGGGCGCTGGTGTTTGTTGCCTGCTCTGGACGCTTAACCGTATCGCTGTTGAGCGACGTGGCCAAAGCCACCTTGGTGATCTCCGCCATGGTGTTCTTTATTTTGATCAGCGCTCAGGTGTTCGGCCTCGCGTTCCGGGGCTTGGGCGGCGAGCACTTGGTCGCACGGATGTTTGAGTGGGTGCCCGGTGGAGAAGTCAGCGCCCTGCTGTTCATGCTGCTGCTGATGTTTGTACTTGGCTTTTTCCTGGAGTGGATTGAGATTAGCTATATCGCCCTGCCGCTCTTTTTACCCTTCTTCGTACAGATGGGCGTGGATATGGTGTGGCTAGGCATTTTGGTGGGACTGGTGCTACAAACGTCGTTTCTAACCCCACCGTTTGGCTGGTCGCTGTTTTTCTTGAAAGGCGTGGCGCCTAAAGAAGTCTCCACCCTGGATATCTATAAAGGGGCGCTGCCGTTTATCGGGCTACAGTTTTTAGCCGTGGCGCTGGTGTTTATCTTCCCAAGCATTGCCACGTGGCTACCCAATGCCATTGGCTGGTAACCACAACCAATAACAAAGGACTTTTCAATGCTCCATACCCAACGTAGTTACGGCGGCAGCTGTGTCGCGCCGCACCACCTTGCCGCGAGCGCCGGTCGCGATGTATTAAAGCAAGGCGGCAATGCCGTCGAAGCCATGGTTGCCGCGGCGGCGGCCATCGCCGTGGTCTACCCGCACATGAATGCCTTGGGGGGCGATGGCTTTTGGCTGATTCACGAGCCGGGCAAAGCGCCAGTGGCCATCGACGCCTGCGGGCCCGCCGCACAGCTCGCCAACCGTGATTTTTACGCAGGCGAGTCGCAGATCCCGGAACGTGGGCCAAAAGCCGCGCTGACCATGGCGGGCACCATTAGCGGTTGGCAGGAAGCGCTCAACGTAGCGGCGGGCTGGGGTAACGCGCTGCCGCTGCCCACGCTGCTGGCCGATGCCATTCGCCATGCCGATGAGGGCGTGGCCGTCTCACAGAGCCAGGAAACGCTTACCGCCAAACACTTGGAGCGCTTGCGCCAAAGCCCCGGCTTTAGCGATGCCCTGCTGCTTAACGGCCAAGTTCCCCGTGAAGGCGAGCGCCTGCGCCAGCCGCGCTTGGCTAATACGTTAAAGCGCTTGGCCAGTGCCGGGCTGGAGGATTTCTACCGGGGCGAGCTTGCCGCCAGCATGGCGAAGGAGTTAGAGGCACTCGGCAGCCCGCTGCGCTTAGCCGATTTTCACGCCTACCGTGCTCAGCAAGTCACACCGCTGCACGTACAACTCAATGACGCTACGCTGTATAACTTGCCCGCACCGACGCAAGGCATGGCGTCGCTGATGATTTTGGGCATTTACGAGCGCATTAAAGCCGCCGAGCCCAACGGCTTTGACCACCTGCACGGGTTAATTGAAGCCACCAAACGCGCCTTCATGCTGCGCGACCGCTATGTCACCGACCCAGACCGAGTGCCCACGCCGCTGCAGGCGCTGCTCAGCGACGAACGCCTTAGCGCAGAAGTCGCCGAAATTGATGCCGCTCAAGCACTGCCTTGGCCTTACGAGCCCGCGCCCGGCGACACTATTTGGATGGGCACCGTCGACAGCGAAGGCCGCTCGGTGAGCTTTATTCAAAGCATCTACTGGGAGTTTGGTAGCGGCGTGGTACTGCCTGAAAGCGGCGTGCTATGGCAAAACCGTGGCATTAGTTTTTCGCTCGACCCAGACGATTTACGCGGCTTAGCCCCGGGACGCAAACCCTTTCATACGCTCAACCCGGCACTGGCACTGTTCAACGATGGCCGCACCATGGTGTACGGCACCATGGGCGGCGAAGGCCAACCGCAAACCCAGGCGGCGGTGTTCTCCCGCTACGCGCTGCACGGCATTCCGCTGCAACAGGCCATCACCGCCCCGCGTTGGTTGCTAGGCCGCACCTGGGGCGAAACGAGTACCAATCTCAAGCTGGAAAAACGCTTCGATGATGAGCTGGTCGCGGCGCTGGCCACGGCGGGCCACGATGTCGAGGTTTTGCCCGACGCCTTCAGCGACACCATGGGCCACGCGGGCGGCATCGTGCGCCACCCAGACGGGCTGATCGAGAGCGCTCACGACCCACGCAGCAACGGCGGTGCCGCTAGCGTATAAAGCCCACTGGCGAATTTGGCGAGTTTCGCACATGCTGAACTAGGATGGTCGGCCTATTGTCATTAGCCACAGCGCGGCCTAACGATGATAGGCTAGCCGACCTAGATAGCCTCTGATGAACGGCAACCAGAGGGAGAGGAGACCCCATGGCGAAAATAGAAAAATCCCCCGACGAATGGCGCAAGCAGCTCACCCCAGAGCAGTACCGGGTCGCCCGGGAGAAAGGCACCGAACGGCCATTTACCGGTGACTACCAAGTGAGCGATGCCCAAGGTATCTATCACTGTGTTTGCTGCCACGCACCGCTATTTGAAAACGAGCACAAATTCGACGCGGGCTGCGGCTGGCCAAGCTTTGACCGGCCGCTAGGAACGCGCTGCGTCGAGGAGCACCGCGACACCTCCCACGGCATGATTCGCACCGAAGTGGTCTGCTCTCACTGCGATGCCCACCTGGGCCACGTCTTCCCGGACGGGCCGCCAGACACCACCGGCTTGCGCTACTGCATCAACTCCGTCTCGTTGGAGTTCCACCCCGACGAGTAACCCCTGAAAGGAAGCACGGCAAGGCGGGCACCATCTGCTAGAATGGGCGCCCGCTTTTTTGTGCTTGTAGGAGAAACCCATGCTCGGCTGGTTCCCCGGACATATGAACAAGGCCCGCCGCCAGATCAAGGACGCACTGCCGGAAATTGATGTGGTGATCGAGGTGCTCGATGCGCGCCTGCCCTACTCCAGCGCCAACCCCATGCTGGCCGAGCTGACCCGCCATAAGCCGGTGCTGAAAATTCTTTCCCGCGCGGATTTGGCAGACCCCACCCGTACCGACGAGTGGGTCGCCTTTTTCGATGCCCAGGAAGACACCCGCGCCCTGGCGATTACCACCACTAACACCCGCGAGCTAAAAAAAATTCCCAAGCTCTGCCACGAGCTGGCCGGTGCAGTGCGCGCCGACCGCGACGTGCGCGTGATGGTGATGGGCATTCCCAACGTAGGGAAATCGACGCTGATTAACGGCCTAGCCGGGCGCAAAATTGCCAAAACCGGCAACGAGCCTGCGGTGACCAAGCGCCAGCAAAAAGTGCGTATTGATGGCCGAGTAGCGCTGATCGACACCCCTGGGGTTCTGTGGCCCAAAATCGAAGACCAAGCCAGCGCCTACCGCTTGGCGGCCAGCGGCGCGATTCGCGATACCGCCATTGAGTATACCGATGTGGCTATTGTTGCCAGTGCGGAGCTCGCCAAACGCTACCCTGCCGAGCTCACCGCCCGTTATAAGCTGAAAGAACTGCCCACCTACGAAGCCCCCGTGGTAGAGGAAGTCGATGCTGATGGCCCGAAGAAGCCTGATTTCCTTGCTATTGCCGGGTTTGACGGCCACGCCATTCTCAAAGAGATCGCCGGAAAACGCGGCGGCCTGCGCCCTGGCGGGGAAGTGGACCTGCACCGTGGCGCCGAAGTGCTGCTGCATGAATTGCGCGACGGTAAGCTTGGACGCATCACGCTGGAAACCCCGGCAGACATTCCGCCGCCGCCCGAGCAAAACGACCAAGACAGCCCGGCACCATCCGACGCATAATGAACCGCACAACAGATACTTCCTCGGCACTGGACACTTTTGGATAACGCACCCCATGGACACCCCGCAGCCTAGAGACTCACACACGCTGAAAAAATCACACAAACTGCACAACGTTTGCTACGACATTCGCGGCCCGGTCCTCGACCACGCCAAGCGCCTCGAAGAAGAAGGCCAGCGAATCTTGAAGCTCAACATTGGCAACCCGGCACCGTTTGGCTTCGAAGCGCCGGAAGAGATTCTGCAGGATGTGATGCGCAATCTGCCCACTGCCCAGGGCTACTGTGATTCCAAAGGCCTTTACTCTGCCCGCAAGGCGATCATGCAGGAGTGCCAGCGTAAGCAGATTCCTGGGGTGGGTATCGAAGATATCTATATTGGTAACGGCGTTTCCGAGCTGATCGTCATGGCCATGCAGGCGCTGTTGAACGATGGCGACGAAGTGCTGATCCCCGCGCCGGATTACCCGCTCTGGACAGCAGCCGCCCACCTTTCCGGCGGCCACGGCGTGCACTACCTGTGCGACGAGCAGGCCGACTGGGCACCGGATATCGCCGATATTCGTGCCAAAGTCACCAGCCGCACCCGCGCCATTGTGATTATTAACCCAAACAACCCCACCGGTGCGGTCTACCCACCGGAAGTGGTGCGGGAAGTGCTGGATATCGCCCAAGAGCACAATCTGGTGGTGTTCTCCGATGAGATCTACGACAAGATTCTCTATGACGGCGTCGAGCACACTGCTACCGGCGCGCTGGCCGACGATGACCAGCTGGTGATCACCATGAACGGGCTGTCTAAAAGCTACCGCTGCGCGGGCTTTCGCTCTGGCTGGATGACTATTTCCGGCACGCTAGCGAAACAGCGGGCGAAGGACTTTATTCAGGGCCTGACCATGCTGGCCTCGATGCGGCTATGCGCTAACGTTCCTGCCCAGCACGCCATTCAAACGGCGCTAGGCGGTTATCAGTCGATCAACGATTTGATTCTGCCGGGCGGGCGCTTGCTGGCCCAGCGCGACATTACCGTTGAGAAGCTCAACGCGATTCCTGGGGTCTCCTGCGTGACACCCAAAGGCGCGCTCTACGCGTTCCCGCGCTTGGACCCCAAGGTGTTCAATATCAAAGACGACCAGCAGTTGGTGCTGGACTTACTCTTGCAGGAGAAAATTCTGCTGGTGCAGGGCACTGCCTTCAACTGGCCAGACCCCGACCACGTGCGTATCGTCACGCTGCCCTGGGCCGACCAGCTGGGTGACGCGCTCGACCGCTTTGCCAATTTCCTGTCTCGCTATCGACAGTAACGATCGACAGAAAAAACAGCGACTTGAAACTGTCATGCAAAGCACGTATCTAAGCCATCAGTCCATTGACACTTGTTATGACCTTGAGGGAGACCCTAACCCATGATGCGAATCGTGCTGTTTCTAGCCACCAACATTGCCGTGCTGCTGGTTGCCAGCATCACGCTGCGACTGTTGGGTGTTGAGAGCTATCTCAGTAGCCAGGGCATTAACTTTACCAGCCTACTGATCTTCTGCTTTGTGTTCGGTATGGCGGGCTCGCTGGTATCGCTGTTCATCTCCAAATGGATGGCAAAGCGCTCGACGGGTACCGTGATTATCGAAAACCCGTCGAACTCCACCGAACAGTGGCTGGTGGATACCGTGGCCGAGCTTTCCCGCGAAGCGGGCATTAAAACCCCGGAAGTGGGTATCTTCCCCGCCCAGCAGTCCAACGCCTTTGCCACCGGCTGGAATAAAAACGATGCCCTGGTAGCGGTATCGGCAGGCTTGCTCAACCGCATGCGTCCTGAAGAAGTCCGCGCGGTGCTGGCGCACGAAATTGGCCACGTGGCTAACGGCGACATGGTGACGCTAGCGCTGATCCAGGGCGTGGTGAACACCTTCGTCATGTTCTTTGCCCGCGTTGTCGCTCACTTGGTCGATAGCTTCCTGAAAAGCCGCAGCGACGGCGAAGGTGGCCTAGGCTTCATGGGCTACTTTGCAGTGGTGATGGTAGCAGAGATTGTATTTGGCATCGTTGCTTCCGCGATTGTGGCCTGGTTCTCCCGCTACCGCGAGTACCGTGCCGATGAAGCGGGTGCCCGCTTGGCTGGCACTGGTGCGATGGTCAACGCCTTGGCACGCCTGAAAGCCGAAACCGAGATGCCCGATCAAATGCCGGACACCCTGCGCGCGATGGCAATCACAAAAGGTCAGACCCGCTCGCTGGTCGAGCAGCTGTTCGCCAGCCACCCGCCGCTGGATGACCGCATTCGCGCCCTGAAAGAAGCCGCGTACCGTCAGTAAGCTGTGAACGCTTGATAAGATACGCCAAGGCCCGCCAATGCGGGCCTTGCGCATTTAAACAAACCCATAAGGTGGGTTAGCCGCAGCGCACCTGAAAACCGGCTGCCTGCAGCGATGGCTGCAATGACACCGCATCGTTCTCCAGGTAAACGGTCAGCGTGGCAAACTCGCGGCGCAGCGGGTAGTTGGCGCGGCAGCTATCAAAGCCCTTGGCAATCCCCTGGTGCATCACCTGACGCTGCAACGCATCGTGGTCACGGCGCACGTCATACACGGCCCGAACACACAGCCGAAGTGCATCTTCCACCGGCAATGCGCTCTGCAGCGTGAGGGTGGCCAGCGCTGGCGGCGGGCAGAGTTCGCTAAACGGCATACCGCTGGGCAGGTTTAACTGTGCTGCCAACGCCTGTTGAATCATCCAGGTGCCGCGCAGCTTACCATCCAGACTATGCCCGGCAATATGCGGCGTTGCTAAAGTGACCAAATCGCGCAGCCCGGCATCAATGCCCGGCTCGTCTTCCCAAACGTCCAACACGGCGGTGATATCGCCCTTCCCTGCCAAACGGCTACGCAGCGCTAGGCCATCAATGCAGTCGCCACGCCCAGCGTTTAGCAGCAGCGTACCAGGGGCCAGCTCGTTGATGCGCTGAGCGTTCAGCAGTTGGTAGGTGGCGTGAGGGCCAGCCTTCACCAGCGGGGTGTGCAGACAAATCACGTCGCACTCATCAATCAGTTTATCGAGTGACACAAAGCCACTTGCGCCCTCTTGTTCTGCTCTGGGTGGATCGCACACCCGTACCGCCACGCCAAGCCCCTGTAAACGGCGCTGTAAGCGGCTACCCACCTTGCCTGCCCCGACGATACCCACGGTTCGCTCCAACAGCGGCCAGCCTTCTCGCTCGCTCACCGTCAGCAGGCTACTCAGCACATAGTCCACCACCGCTTCCGCATTGCATCCCGGGGCGCTGGCAAAGCCAATATCGCGCTCTTTTAGATAATCGAGATCGATATGGTCGGTACCTATGGTGCAGGTGCCCACAAAACGTACCGGGCTGTTCGCCAGCAGTGCGCGATTCACCTGAGTGATGGAGCGCACGATCAGCGCATCGGCGTTTTTCACGTCTGCCGCTCGGATCTCACGGCCCGGCAGGCGGTGCAGCAACCCTAGGCCTCCAAAACAGGCGTCGGCAGCGGGGATATTAGCGTCGATAACAAGTTTCATAGGCGTTTTGGTATCCGGGCTTTACAATACGCCCGCAATGGCTTGCTGTGCAGGCGTGATCAAGCAGTGGTTAAGGAGATGGGTGTGATCGTACGCTGGGAAACCGACCATGACTATGTGTTGGTGCATATTCACCAGGATATGTTCGGCGACTGGATTTTCAGCCGCGCCTGGGGGCAAATCGGCACCCAGTTTGGCGGGTTGAAACACCAGTTGGCGGACACTCTGGAGCAAGCAGAGATGTGGCTAGAGGATGAAACGACGATTCAATCCTCACGCGGGTTTCGCAAAGTGCTGGAAGCCGCCGACCATACACCGGAAGGCCAAGAAGCGATGCGCCAGCTGTCGCTATTAGACGCGCTCTGACGCATCACTCTTTTAGACGACTCTCCCCGCTTCATTAGCCTAAGAAGCGCCGCCCGTTGCGCTGATGCGCCCCCACAGGAGGCGCGTGTTCTGGCGGCGTAGTGAGCGCGGCAAGTGCCGCCTCATCCAACCAGCCCCGCTCGTTCAACCAGTGGCTTAAACGCGCCACATCGAAGCCGCGATCCAGCTCAACCCCGTTGGCATCCACCAGTACCGGAATCCGCGTGCCGTATTGCTCCATCAGCGCGTCGTCGTCGCTGATCTCGATGTGGTGCAACCTCACCTCTTGATTAGCCAGTGTGGCCACCAGCGCCTCTAGCTGGGCGCACAAATGGCACCCCAGCGTGGTATAAATCGATAGTTCAATCATCGCCCTTGCTCTTTATCGGCTCAGGAGGAGTGGCTCATGAAGAGTGGCGCAGCAAAAACACGTGGTGCAGGTTGGTGCGCCGCTGGAAATCCGGGTCGAAGGTGCGCGTGGTGATCTCCTCTACCGCATAGCGCTCGCTTAGCGCTTCATCCAGCTTAAAGCGCCGCTGGTTGTTGGAGAACACCAGCGTGCCGCCGGGGGCCAGGCGTGCCATGGCCAGTTCCACCAAACGCGGATGGTCGCGCTGCACATCCAGCGTGTCGCGCATCTTCTTCGAGTTCGAGAAGGTCGGCGGATCCATAAAGATCAGATCAAACTGCGCGTTGGCGGTTTCCAGCCAGCGGAAGCAGTCATCCCGCACCACGCGGTGCAGCCTAGGGTCGAGCTTGTTGAGCGCAAAGTTGTCCCGCGCCCACTCCAAGTAGGTGTTGGACATATCCACGCTAACGCTGTCGCTGGCCCCGCCCAGCGCGGCTTGCACGGTGGCCGTCGCGGTATAGCAGAACAAGTTGAGAAAGCGCTTGCCGCTGGCCATCTCGCCGAGCATCCGACGTACCGGACGGTGATCCAGAAACAGGCCGGTATCCAAGTAATCGCGCAGGTTGACCCATAGCCGAGCGCTGCCCTCCTGCACTTCAAAACGCTCGCCGCTGGCATCGCGCTTTTGGTACTGGGCCGCACCGGTTTGCCGCTCGCGGCGCTTGACGTAAATCTTACTGGGGTCGACACCCAGCGCCTCGGGCAGCACGTCCAGGGCATCGAACAGCCGTTTTTGCGCCTGCGCCGGATTAATAGAGCTGGGTGCCGCGTACTCCTGCACATGCACGCGGTCGCCGTAACGATCCACCGCCAGCGCGTATTCCGGCATATCGGCATCGTAAATGCGGTAGCAGGTCTCACCGCTCTGCTTCAGCCATTTTTTCAGACGTTTCTGGTTTTTCGCCAGACGATTGGCAAACATTTGCGCATTTTCCGACACCGCCGGTTTTACCGTACGGCTTGCCTGGGGCGCCACGCCGTCCTCTGACGGCTCACCGCTCTGCTGGGGCGCAGGGCGGGAGCTGCCAATCTCCATTAACAGCAGTTTGGCATCCAGCGCGCCGTTTTTCAGTGCGTACTGTTTACGGGCACGCAGGCCTAAGCGGTGGCCGAGATCCGGGTTGCCGGTAAACAGCGCCAGCGTCCAGCCTGGGAACAGCGCCTTGGCTTTTTCACCTAGTTGGGCATAGAGCCGCACCAGTTCCGGCAGCTCGCCCAAGCGCTCGCCGTAGGGCGGGTTGGTGATCATTAGCCCCTGCTCGGCGGTCAGGGTGTCTGGTCGGCTCAGTTGAGCCAGACTCTGACCGTGGAGCGTAATTAACGCCGGAATGCCCGCCCGCATGGCATTGGATTTCGCGGCAGTGAGCGCTGCCGGGCTTTGGTCAAAGCCCATAAGCACCGTTTTACAGCGTTTGCGACCAATGGAGGCGCGTGCTTCGGCTTCGCGTTTTAACTCACTCCACACCGCGTCTTGATGGCCTGCCCAGCCGTGAAAGCCAAACCGCTCGCGGTTCAGGTTAGGGGCTTGGTCAGCCGCCATCAGCGCCGCTTCGATCAGCAGCGTTCCTGCCCCACATAGCGGATCGATCAATGGCTCGCCCGCTTTGGCCCGCTCCGGCCAGCCGGCCCGCACCAGCAGCGCTGCCGCTAGGTTCTCTTTAAGCGGCGCGTGGCCTACATCGCGGCGGTAGCCACGGCGGTGCAGGCTCTCGCCAGAGAGATCAATCCCCAAGCTCAGATTGGCCCGGTGCAGGTGGGCGTAAATACGCAGGTCGGGGGTTTTGGTATCGACATTGGGCCGTTCTTGACCGGCCAGCTGCAGCGCATCCACCACGCCATCTTTCACCGTTTGTGCGCCGAAGCGCGTGTGGCGAATATGGTCGCTGCGGCCATGAAAATCCACGGCCAGGGTCTTGCCGGGGGCAAGATGCTGGCTCCAGGCGATGCGCGCAACCACGTCGCGCACCTGCTCGGCGGTCTCTATCATCGCTTCACGCGCCAATAGCAGAATCACGCGGTTCGCTAGGCGGGACCATAAACAAACCCGGTAGGCAGTGGCTTGATCGGCAGAAAAATAGACCCCCGCCACAGTGGTTTTACCCGGTTCGGCGCCCAGGGCCGACAGTTCATCCGCCAGCAGGCCTTCGATGCCTTTGGGGCAGGTCGCCAGGAGATTAAGAGGGGCAGTTTGGCTCAGCTCGGTCATGATGATCGCCGCGCGTAACCGCGCGATATTCCTATATATGGCAAATGAATGTATGTCTTATGACAATTTGATGGTCGACAAGTGACCCCATCATGGTCTAACAATAAGAGGGTAGCTACTAAAAACGCATGCGTTGCTTGTCAGGGTCTCTATCGTGTCTGTTTCAAAACGCCGATAACGACCCATGGCTCGTTTGAGCTTGCCGCTTCGCCCGTTCAGCACGTGAGTGCTAGGCATTAGCGCTGAGGCAGCAGCTCGCTCTTGAACTTGAAGTCACCTCTCGAAGTGGAGTTGGCAATCCTGGTAAAGCACGCCTGCGGGCCTGCTATTACCACGTTGCCCTATGCACTGCTTCTTATCAAAGGCTTTCATGCAAAGAGGTTAGCCAATGAAACGACAAAAACGTGATCGCTTCCAACGGGCTTATGTTCACGGCTACAAAGCGGGCATTACGGGTCGCTCCCGTGATGATTGTCCCAGTCAAGATGTCAATTTACGCGAGTATTGGATGAGCGGTTGGCGTGAAGGTCGCGGCGACCAGTGGGATGGAATGATCGGCGTTTCCGGCATTCACAAAAACCCCATGGTCATGACCTAGTTTATTTACCTTTTACCCAAACATTGGAGACGGAGCCCGCTGCCAAGCGGGCTTTTTATCGTCTCGACGCCACGTCTCCTCTCAACACTGCAGTGTTAGCCCTGCTGCTTTAGCGCCTCGACACACTGCCTCACCAGACCAGGCCCTTGGTAGATCAGCCCTGAGTAGAGTTGTACGACATCCGCTCCCGCGGCTATTTTCGCCCTGGCCGCCTCGCCGCTATCGATACCGCCTACGCCAATGATCGGCAGCTTAGGGAGATGCGAACGCAGCAGACGAATCACCTTATTGGATGCATCGAACACCGGCTTACCCGAAAGTCCGCCAGCCTCTTGTGCTTGAGGGTCGTCCTGCACGGCGTCACGGGAGACGGTGGTATTGGTCGCAATCACGCCGTCCAGCTCGTTGCGCGCAATGCTGCCAGCCACCAGCGCGACTTCCTCTTCGCTCATGTCCGGTGCGATTTTTACCAGCAGCGGCACGTTTCGGCCTGCTTGGTCGTTCAGCTCTCGGCTTTTCTCACGAATCGGCCCCAGCAGCGCGTCTAACTGTTCGCCAAACTGCAGCGTGCGTAGCCCCGGCGTATTGGGTGACGAGATATTCACCGCAATGTAGTCCGCCGCGCCATGTACGGCGTCGAGGCACATCAGGTAATCATCCAAGGCATGCTCTACCGATGTCGTCAGATTCTTACCGATGTTGATACCGACAATACCGTTGTAGTGGCGCTTTTTGACCTGGGCAACGAGATGCGCCAGCCCTTTGTTGTTGAACCCGAAGCGGTTGATGATCGCCTCATGCCCAGCCAGCCGAAACAGGCGTGGTTTCGGGTTACCCGGTTGGGCTTTGGGCGTCACGGTGCCCACTTCCACAAAACCAAACCCCAGCTCGCCCAGCGCATCGAGATGGTCGGCGTTCTTGTCCAGCCCGGCCGCCAGCCCGACCCGATTAGGAAAACGTAACCCCATGAGTTCGATAGGGTCACTCACCGGCTCACCATATAGCCGCTGAATACCGCCCACTTTGTGCAACGCGTCGAGCGCGCTCAGCGCCATGCCATGGGTGGTTTCGGGATCCAGGCGAAACAGCAGCGAGCGGGCAATTGGGTACATCGGCAAGACTCTCCTAAGCGGTGGGCGACATGCGGGCGGGCGCAGTATAGCGCACATCGCCCGGGCTTCGCAGGATGAAAAAAGCCGCGCCTTGGTCTCCCAAGGCGCGGCTTTTCCACGAGCGTACAGCGAGTCGCTGAGTACGCGTTGCGGCTTACGCTTCGCTGTCGCTCTCGGCGAGGTCGACCAACTCACGCACGGCCACGGCAAACAGTGCGAATCCACCTTCACTGCCACCGCGCACTTCGTCGATCAAGCGGCACCAGCGACGGTGTAGTTCGGCATGCTGCTCTAGCCACTGGGCTACTCGCTCCTGGGTATCGCGGCTGCCCGCCTCCAACTTCAGGACGCTGGTGGTCAGCGCCAGCTGCTGGCGGTCAATGTCGTCGCGGAAGGTTTCCCGCGCCTGGGCCTGCCAGGCGTCGCGAACTTCCAGATGCGTGACCTGTTGGATCATCCAAGGTAGCTCTAGGCGGCTGCCGATTTCGTAGAATACCTCGGCCACCCGCTGGGGTTTCTCGTTGGTGATCCGTGCGGCCTGAATGATGCCCAGACCAGCGTAGAGGCTGGGCGCGGCGGCCACCGTAGCGGCCAGTGCTTCCGGCACGCCGGCTGCTTGCAGCTCGTCGCAGCGCTGACGCCATACGGCCTGCTCTTCGCCGCTGAGCAGCTCGCCGATGCCCTCCTGCAACTGCGCCAAGCGGGGACCGAAGTACTCGATGGTGTCCTGGGTCGAGAGCCCCAGATGCTGACGCAGGAACCAGCGCGTAGCGCGGCGGATCATACGCATCAGGTCCAGCATCATGGAGTACTGCACACGGCTCGGCACTTGGTTATCCAACGCTTCGATCTGCGCCCACAGTGACGGCAGGTTGAAGGCGTCGCGAGCCACCACGTACGCGCGGGCGATATCGGCGCGGCCAGCGCCCGTCGAGTCCATCAAGCGGCGTACGAAGACGATGCCCATGTGATCGACGAGATCGTTGGCCACCTGCGTGGCGACGATTTCACGCTTCAGACGGTGATCGTACATCTCGCTCTGATAACGCTCGGTGAGCACGGCCGGGAAGAGACGCTCCAGGTGACGATGGATATAGAGGTCGTCCGGTACGTCGGAGTTGATCAAGTCGCCCTTCAGGGTGCTCTTGGCGTAGGAGATCAGCACCGACAGTTCCGGTAAGCGCATGCCCTGATTGTTGCTGGCGCGCTCTTTGAGCACGTCATCGGCGGGCAGGAACTCCAGCTCGCGGTCGATTTGACCGGCGGACTCCAGCTCGCTGATGAAGCGACGGTACGGCCCCATGCCCTGGTGAGACAAGATCTCCGACAGGTCCAGCGCCTGGGTCTGGCGGTAGTTATCCAGAATCACCAGGTCGGCGACCTCTTCGGTCATGTCGGCCAGCAGCTGGTTACGCTGCTTGTCGGTCATATCGCCACGCTTGACCACTTCATCGATCAAGATTTTGATGTTGACCTCGTGATCCGAGCAGTTTACGCCGCCCGCATTGTCGATAAAGTCGGTGTAGACGCGTACCCCGTTGGCGGCGGCTTCCATCCGGCCACGCTGGGTCAGGCCCAGGTTACCGCCCTCGCCGACCACGCGGCAGTTCAATTCTTTACCGTTGATACGCAGCGCATCGTTGGCTTTGTCGCCCACGTCTGCATCGGTCTCTTCAGAACTCTTCACGTAAGTACCGATGCCGCCGTTCCAAATCAGATCGACCTTCGCTTTGAGCATGGCGCGAATCAGGTCGTTGGGCGACAGGCGAGCGTCTTCGATCCCAAACGCTTGCTGCATTTCCGGCGTGATGGTGATCGACTTGGCGCTGCGGCTGAATACACCGCCCCCTTGGGAGATCAGTTCGCTGCTGTAATCTTCCCAGCTGGAGCGCGGCAGATCGAACAGGCGCTTACGCTCGGCAAAGGCCGCTGCGGCATCCGGATTCGGGTCGACGAAGATATGCAGATGGTTGAAGGCGCCCACCAGTTGGATCTTGTCGGAGAGCAGCATGCCGTTACCGAACACGTCCCCCGCCATGTCTCCGATACCCACCACGGTAAACAGATCTTCTTGGGTATTCACGCCCAGGTTCTTGAAGTGGCGCTTCACGGACTCCCACGCCCCACGAGCCGTAATCGCCATCTTCTTGTGGTCGTAGCCGTTGGCACCACCGGAAGCAAAGGCGTCGCCTAGCCAGTGACCGTACTCCACCGAAATCGCGTTGGCGATATCGGAGAAGGTCGCGGTGCCTTTATCGGCAGCAACCACCAAGTAGGTATCGTCATCATCGTGACGCACGACGTTTTGCGGCGGCACTACCTCGCCACCTACGAGGTTGTCGGTGACGTCCAACAGCGCGCGAATGAAGATTTGGTAGCAGGCGATCCCCTCTTTCTGCTGGGTTTCGCGATCGGCGTTTTCCGGCATGCGCTTGCATACGAAACCGCCCTTCGCGCCGACGGGCACGATGACTGCGTTTTTCACTTGCTGCGCTTTCACGAGGCCTAGCACTTCGGTCCGGAAATCTTCAAGACGGTCCGACCAGCGCAGGCCACCCCGCGCCACTTTACCACCGCGCAGGTGAACGCCTTCGACCCGCGGCGAGCAGACGAAGATCTCGAACGCCGGACGCGGCTTGGGCATCCCAGTGACTTTCGATGGCTCTAGCTTGTAGGCAATGTAATCCTTGTAGCGGCCGTCATCGGTGGTCTGGTAGTAGTTGGTGCGCAGCGTCGCTTGAATCAGCTCCATGAAGCGGCGCAGCAGCTGGTCGTCGTTGAGACTGGCAACGCCTTCCAGGTGCTCGTTGAGTCGCGCAAGGCAATCATCGACATTGCTGGGCTGCAGGGCAGGGTCGAAACGCAAGCGGAACAGCTCTACCAGGGTCTGGGTAATGGCCGGATAGTTGGCCAGCGTTGCGGCAATGTAATCTTGCGACATACCGAAGCGAATCTGCTTCAGGTAGCGGGCGTAGCCGCGCAGCATGGCCACTTCGCGCCAGTCCAGCCCAGCGCCGATGATCAGGCGGTTGAAGGCGTCGTTATCGGCCTCGCCTGCCCAAATACGCTTGAACGCTTCGCTGAAGGTGTCACGCATTTCGCTCAGGTTGACGCCTTCACGGCTGTGCTCCAGCTCGAAATCGTGAATCCAGTAGCGCTGCTGTGGGGCATTGATATCGTAGGGGCGCTCGCCAATCACGCGCAGCCCCAGATTTTCCATCATTGGCAGCACGTCAGAGAGCGGAATTTGCGATTCGCGGTGGAACAACTTCAGGTTCATGCCGCCCGCCTGCTCTTCCAGCGGGCGATAAAGCGAGAGCGAGAGATCGTCGCCGTTATCCAGATTCAGCAGGTGCTGGACATCGAACACGGCCGTGCGAGCGTTGAAGTCTTCCCGATAGCTGGCGG
Organism: Halomonas sp. LC1; assembly: GCF_030247125.1. NCBI lineage: Bacteria > Pseudomonadati > Pseudomonadota > Gammaproteobacteria > Oceanospirillales > Halomonadaceae > Halomonas > Halomonas sp. LC1. Next base: position 191,040 of record NZ_JASSPG010000001.1, read on the forward strand.
AGAACGCATCGTGGAACTGATCGATTAGGTGGTTCGCACGCTCTTCACCGAAGCCTTCGATCATCGCCGCCTGCAGGTCATCGCGCCAGCTGCGGGCTAAGCGAGCGACTTTACTCTCCAGACGTTTGAGATCGTATTGGCTCGGGGCATCGCCGTTGAAGCGCAGGATCAGTTGGATACGCGCCAGCACCGACTCGGATAAATAGGTGTTGAAGTCGCCGAAGTGGGCGTCGAGCTCATCGCACAGCATGCCCTGAATGCGCTGGCGAAGGTCGGTCGAGAAGACGTCGCGCGGCACGAACACCAAGCAGGAGTAGAACTTACCGCTGACATCGGCGCGGATGAATAGCCGCACCTGACGGCGTTCACGAATATTGAGAATACCCAACGCGGTGCTGGCCAGGGATTCCGTGCTGATCTGGAACAGGTCATCGCGGGGGTAGACTTCCAGCACCTGCAAGAGCTGTTTGCCGTTGTGGCCCTGGGGGTTGAAGCCAGCGATATCCATCACGGCCTTGAGTTTGCGGCGTAGCAGCGGAATATTGCGCGGCGACTCGTTGTACACCGTGGCGGTGAACAAGCCAAAGAAGCGACGCTCACCGATCACGTTGCCGTCATCGTCGTAGCGGTCGACGGTGATGTAGTCCGGGTACGTTGGCCGATGCACGCGGGAGTGGTGGGCACTTTTGGCGAACGAGAGCAGCTGCGGCACCAGCACATAGTCATCGTGCTCATCGATGCCCTCTTCGGTGCGGATACGCTCGCGGTAACGCGGCTGGTCCAACCGGAACACACCCAGCACGCTGTTGGGATCACGCTGCAGCTCGTTGCCTTCCAGCAGGTACTCATCGTAGCCCAGGAAGGTGAAGTTATCTTTCAGCAACCACTCCAGGAAAGCGATGGCCTCTTCATGGTCGTCCGGGTCGATCTGCGGCGGGCAGTTTTTTTCCAGCTCTTGAATGGCGAAGGTAATTTGACCGCACATGGCATCGAAATCGCCCACGGCGGTACGCACGTCCCGTAGGACTTCTTGCAGGTTACGCTCGATTTTTGCCAGGGACTCGGCATCGGTGTGGCGATCAACTTCGATGACGATCAGCGATTCACGGGCGTCCGGTGCATTCTCATCTTTGGGAGAGGTGAGCGCCTTCAACTGATGCTGGCTATCACGGGCCACAGCGAACACGGCGTTTTGAATGGCGTGTACCGTTAGGCCGCGACGGTTGAGTTCGATGCGCACGGAGTCGACCAAAAACGGCATGTCTTCATGCAGCACCGCCACGAAGGTGTGGGTAGACTGCCAGCCGTGCTCTTCGAAATCCGGATTGAAGATGCGGACTTTGGGGCTTTTCGGATCATGGTGCTGGAGAAATTGCCAGATGGACAGCGTCGCACCGTACAGATCGTCCAAGCGACGGTCGACCAAGTCCTCTACCGGCACCGTGGCATAAAAGTGGCGCGCAAAGGCTTCGATGTCGGCCGCCCGCGCTGGCTCCAGTCGCGCTTCCAAGCGCTCTTGTAGCTGCTTTAAAAGATCCCGCCGACTCTCTTCGATCGCAACGTAATGCATCCATCACCTCGACTGCCTGGGGCCACTACTTAGGCCAAAAAAACGAAGGACAATAGGCCTTTAGGCCACACTACCCGTTAGCTTACGCTACCCATCATCGCCACCCTAACCATCTGACAGGTTATTCATGGTGTATGCCGCTTGTGCATCATAAGCACTATTGACAAGTTCCTCGCCGCTCATGTGCGTTTGTTCAAGACGCGCGTCGAGTGAGCAGCACGCCACATTCACAGTGGTGGGTAAACGGAAACTGGTCAAATAGCGCGAATCGCTCGATGTCGTGGGTCTTGGTCAGCAGCGCTAAGTTCTCGGCCAGTGTGACCGGGTTGCATGAAATATAGACGATTTGCGCGTATTCGCTGATTTGATGGCAGCTCTGCTCATCCAGCCCCGCTCGGGGTGGATCGACCAGCACGGTCGTGAAGTCGTACTGGTCGAGGGCCATGTCGGCCACGCGGCGGCCGGTCTTCTCGCCCTTCAACGCCAGCGCAAACTCTTCCGCCGACATGCGCGCTACGTGGGCATTGGTCACGCCGTTGGCCTCGAGATTGACGTTGGCGCTAGCCACCGAGGTGCGCGAGATTTCAGTCGCCAGTACGCGGCGAAAATTGTCGGCCAGAGCAATCGTGAAGTTGCCGTTGCCGCAGTAGAGCTCCACCAGATCCTCTGCTTGGCGACCTTGCGTCACCTCTTTGGCCCAGCTCAGCATGGTTTGGCAAATGTGGGCATTGGGCTGGGTAAAGCTGTTTTCTACCTGCTGGTAGTGCAGCGTGCGGCCATCCACCGTGAGCCGCTCCCATACGTGATCCTGGGTCAGTACCAGACGCTGCTTGCGGGAGCGGCCAATGATCATGATATCCAGCGCTTTCTCCAGGGCACGCGCTTCTGCCTCCCAGGCTTCCCCCAGCGGGCGGTGATAAATCAATGTCACCAGCGCTTGGCCGGACAGCGTGGTGAGAAACTCCACCTGAAACAGACGGCGGCGCAGTTCGTCGCTGGCCAGGCATGCCTCACGAAGCTTGGGCATCAGCGCGTTGATCTGGGCGCTGGCGACTGGAAACTGATCGAGGCGCACGACGCGTTTATTCTTGGGGTTCTCCGGGTCGACCTCGAACATGGCATAGAACAGGTCATCCTCTTCATGCCAAATACGGAACTCGCAGCGCTGGCGATAGTGGCTGGGCGGCGAGGGGTACACCTCCAGTTCAGGTGTATCGAACGCGGCGAAGGTGCTGGCCACGTAGGCTTGCTTTTCGGCCAGCTGCTCGTCGTAGCGTGCTGGATCTACAGTCGGGATCGCCAAGGTGGCTCCTCATTACTCATGGTGAACGTCTAAAAAGGCGCTTTACTGGTCGACAGCCTCACGGGCATCGGGCAGCGCCAGCAGCCGTGGTGGCTGAAAGCCGTAGCGGGCGAAGCCATCGGTCAACGCGGTAGCGGGGGCTGTCGTGTAGCAGCGACCATCATGGGCGCTGCTGACCAGCGTGGTGGCAACTTGCCCGACCCGGCGGGCAATGGCATCGCCGGAATCGACCCAGGTAATCGGCACCGGGGCCAGCGTGACCAACTGCGGCTGCAGTAGCGGAAAATGGGTGCAGCCCAGCACCACGGTATCCAGCTCGGGGTGCGCCTTGGTGGCTTGCCATAGGGGCGTCAGCGCCTGCTGCACACGCGACATGTCGAGAGGCACGCCCGCCAGCCACGCTTCGGCTTCCGTTACCAGGGCATCTGCCGCTATTTTGGTGACGCGGCAATCGCTGGCGAAGCTATCGATCAACCCTTGGGTATAGGGGCGATTCACCGTGGCCGTCGTGGCGAGTAAACCGATATGCCGCGTGGCACTCAATTGCGCCGCCGGTTTGATCGCCGGTACGGTGCCAATCACTGGAATCGAAAGCGCTTGGCGCAGCCCCTCCAAAGCGAGGGTGCTGGCGGTATTACACGCCACGACAAGCACGCTAGCCTGACAGGCTGTTACCGCCGCTTGGCATACCGTGACGATGCGCTCGGCTAGCGTCGTGTCGTCACGTAGCCCGTAAGGAAGCCAAGCGTTATCGCAGGCGTAGCAAAGGGCAGCCGAGGGATAGTGCTGGCGCAGCGCATGGGCAACGGACAGCCCGCCCACGCCGGAATCAAAAATCAGTATTGGCCCTGACATCACCCCTCACCTGCCCATCCGCATTGTTAAATCCCAGCGCTACGCAACGCCCCATGGCCAGTCACGTCACGCGTTGGCGTAACGTGTCAGCCGCCCATAAAAACGGGGCGCTAGTTTAACACGCCCCGTTCGGCACAGAAGGATTCACATGGGACGCACTTACAGCGCGGGCACATCAGCCCCGCACAGCTCGGCGTATAGCTCAGGGTAGGCAAGCTGAAGCCGCTCCAGCTCTTTTTCGGCACCGTCCGGCAGGGCCTGACGAAGCTCTTCCATGTCCTCTTCGCTGAAGTGTTTGTCGATCAGCGGGAAAAGCCCTTCACGCTCGTGGCGAAGATAGCCGCGATGCGCGTCCAGGTACGCCTTGAGATCTTCGGCAAAGCGATCCATCGGCAGAATGTTATCCATGAGAATCATGTCGATATCATGGGAAAGGCGCATCAAACGGGGCTTGAGCTCACGATAATCGCTGGCCATCTGCTCCATCAGAGGCAGGTGTTCCGGAGCCTTAACCTGCAGCCGCTCGACACAAATCCGCTCCAGCGGCGTTGCAAAACCATCCATGTAGGACAGAATGTAGTCCACGACTTCGCGCATCAGTTGGAAGTCAGGCCGCTCACCGCTGGCCAAGGTTTTATGCTTTAGCTGAAGCACATGGAGCATTCGCGCCATGTTGGCATGATCTAGACGCAGTTGGTTTAACATCGTGCCGTCTCCTTCGTAAGTGTCATGCCTGCTGCTCTCTCCCTACAAAAGCAATAGGCACGCGATCATGAGCTGGGTTCTACTACACTAGCGTTAATCCTTGCCATGCGCCTCTAGATTGATCCACACAGGACGGGCGCTTATTCACGGTTATGCCAAAAGGTAGCCTGACGTTACGCTATTTACCACAGACACTTGTTAAGCGTTGGTCGTTCAACGTCTCGATTTACAACGGAAGTTTATATGGATCTTTTTGATGCAACCCCCGGTGACGAGGCCCCGCTAGCCTATCGCATGCGCCCGTTGACCCTGGATGACTACATCGGCCAGCAGGCACTCGTTGGGCCAGACAAGCCGCTGCGCCGTATGGCCGAGTCGGGGGTAGTGCGCTCGATGATTTTGTGGGGCCCACCCGGCGTTGGTAAGACCACCCTTGCAGAGCTGTTGGCACGGGCGTCCGACGCCCATCTCGAGCACTTAAGTGCGGTAATGGCTGGCGTCAAAGAGATTCGTTCGGTGGTGGAGCGCGCACGCCAGCGCACCGCGCCCACGCTTCTCTTTTTAGATGAGATTCACCGTTTGAACAAGAGCCAGCAGGATGCGCTGCTGCCTCACGTAGAGTCCGGCTTGTTAACGCTGATTGGTGCCACCACCGAAAACCCCTCGTTCGAGGTGAATTCGGCGCTGCTCTCCAGAGCGCGCGTCTACGTGCTGAAATCCTTGACACCGCAAGAGCTGATCGAGGTGATGGAGCAAGCGCTTGCCGACACGCAGCGCGGGCTGGGCAAACGGGCCATCGAGGTGGAGCCCGGCGTATTGGCAGCATTGGCACACGCCAGCGCGGGGGATGCCCGGCGCGCCCTAGGGCTGCTTGAAACCGCCTGCGACTTCACCGAACGGCAGAATGGACGTGACGTGCTGCGCAAAGCGGTGCTGGCAGATGTAGTGGGCCATCAATCCAGCGCGTTCGATAAACAGGGCGATGCCTATTACGACCTGCTATCGGCGATTCATAAATCGATTCGCTCCTCCCGCCCCGATGCTGCGCTTCTCTATATGGCACGCTTCATTCAGGGCGGTGGTGACCCGCTGGACATCGTGCGGCGTTTGACCGCCATTGCCTCCGAAGACGTCGGCAATGCCGACCCGCGTGCGCTGCCGTTGGTCATCGCTGCCTGGGATGCCTATTTACGGCTAGGTGATTATGAAGGCCAGCGGGCGATTGCTCACGCGGCCATTCATTTAGCGGTGGCTCCCAAAAGCAACCGCATCGACCGCGCCTGGAAGAGCGCCCAGCAGTTCGTGCAACAGCAGCCGCAGGTAGAGGTGCCCACCTACTTGCGTAATGCGCCCACCAAACTGATGGAGCAGCTGGGTCATGGTGAGGGCTACCGTTACGCCCATAACGAGCCGAACGGTTATCCAGCAGGCAGCGCCCACGACTGCTGGCCGGAAGACGTGCCCAACGCACGCTTCTACGAGCCGAGCGCATTTGGACAGGAGAAACGCTTCGCAGAGATCATGGCGTGGCGGGAAGAGCGCGACCAGGAGGCAGATCGAGCGCCATAGAGCGCTCGATCGTCACATCACAGGCGGGGCTGAACACGCCCGCCCTTCTCTACGGACTCGCTCTCTACATCTCTTCGCGAATAACGTCCGTGCCTTCCGGAATTTGGAAATCGAACAGTTCGCGGTCGATATTACCGTTGCGAGTAATGTCGCTAAAGGTAATGGCGGTGCGCTGACCGGTGCTGTCCATCATCCACAGCTCGGTGAGGGTATCGCCGTCGAACACCATGCTGAGCTCTTCAAACAGCGTATCTGCCAGCGTAGGCATCAAGGTAAAGACATCGTCGCCATCCTGCTGCTCGTAGAACACATCGTAGCTTTCGGTCAGCTCGTCGGCACTGCCTGATAGCAGCAGCGCGGGCGTGTGGGTGACCCGGTCATCCATCGCCTGTACCGTCACCTGCTCCAGGTCGGGGTCGTAGAGATAAACGTCCTCACCATCGGAAACCACGGTTTGCGAATAGGGCGCCTCGACTTCCCAGCGCAACATGCCGGGACGCGACAGCCACATTTCCCCACGCGCGCTCTGCAAACGATCACCGCCTCCATCGAGAATCTGCTGTTCGAAAGTGGCGTGGTAGTTTTCCAGCGGATCTAGACGTTCGGTGAGCCGTTCTGCAGCTTCATTGGCCCAGGCTGCCATGGGGGCAGCAAAGGTCAGACCGAGCGCACTGGCTGCCAGTGCCAAGGCCGGTGAGCGGCGGTTAGAGGGTTCGCGCATGTTCTTTCTCCCTAGGCAATCATTGCCGAATAGCGGACGAGGCAAAGAGCGTAAAAAAGCTCCCTATGCCCCTCAGACGCGAAACGCGCCGCGGGGTTTCACCAGCGGCGCGACTTTCACGCTTGTTGCATGGTTGGTGTGGTCACGCTCAGTGGCCCACCGGTGGCGGCGCCAGCACCTCGCGGGCACCGTTGGTTCCCATGGAAGAGACCACACCCGCGCCTTCCATGGCTTCGACTAACCGCGCCGCGCGGTTATAGCCGATCTTAAAGCGCCGCTGTACGGCGGAAATGGACGCCTTGCGGGTCTCGGTAACGAACTGCACCGCCTCATCGTAGAGGGCATCTTGTTCGGCATCGTCACCGTCGACGCCTTCCGCTTCGAGCCCGGTAAGCGCATCGGCAGATACGCCGCCGGAGAGAATCTCTTCGATGTACTCCGGCTCACCGCGACGTTTCCAGTCATCGACCACCCGGTGGACTTCATCGTCGTCCACGAAGGCACCATGGACACGATTCGGCGGACCGGAGCCCGCGGGCAAGTAGAGCATATCGCCATGACCCAACAGGCTTTCAGCACCGCCCTGATCGAGAATGGTGCGCGAATCGATGCGTGAGGAGACCTGGAACGCCATCCGTGACGGAATGTTCGCCTTGATCAGACCGGTCACCACATCCACCGAGGGGCGCTGGGTGGCCAGAATCAGATGGATACCGGCGGCCCGCGCTTTCTGTGCCAGTCGCGCGATGAGCTCTTCGACCTTTTTGCCGACGATCATGAACATATCGGCAAACTCATCGATGACCACCACGATGTAGGGCAGCTTTTCCAGCACCGGCGGTGTTTGGTGCATCTCCCAAGGCTGCGGCTCCCACAACGGGTCGGCGACCTGGGCACCCGCGCGCTCAGCTTCATCGAGGCGCGCGTTGAATCCGGCGATGTTGCGCACACCCATGGCAGCCATCAGCTTGTAACGGCGCTCCATCTCGGCCACGCACCAGCGCAGGCTGTTGGCGGCCTCTTTCATATCGGTGACGACCGGAGCCAGCAAGTGCGGTATGCCGTCATACACCGACAGCTCCAGCATCTTGGGATCGACCATGATCAACTTGAGTTCGTCGGGCTTGGCCTTGAGCAGCATGGAGATCAGCATCGCGTTGACGCCCACCGATTTCCCCGAACCGGTCGTACCGGCCACTAGCAGATGGGGCATTTTGCCCAAGTTCGCGACCACTGGGCCTCCGCCGATATCCTGGCCAAGCGCCATCGTGAGCGGCGAGCTCTCCTGCTGGTAGCGGTCCGAGTCGATCACTTCGCGCAGGCGAATCATGGCACGGTGCGGGTTAGGGATCTCGATGCCCACCGTGGGCCGACCGGGAATGACCTCGACCACGCGAACGCTCTTCACCATCAGCGAGCGCGCAAGGTCTTTCGCCAAATTGCTGATTTTGGAGACTTTCACTCCAGCAGCCGGTTTGATTTCGAAGCGGGTAATGACCGGGCCGGGCCAGGTATCCACTACCTCGGCTTTGACGCCATACTCCCGTAACCGTACTTCCAGTAGCTCGGCCATGTCGGCAAGCTGCTCGTCGGTATAGTTCGGCTGATGCGGCTCCGGTGGCGTAAGTAGCTGCAAACTGGGCACATCGCCCTCGGGCTCCGGCAGCGTTTCAAAGGCGGGACGCTGGCTCTGCAGGTGTTCGACGGTCCAGAGGGTGGGGCCGTTATCGGCCTCGTCGTCCACCGAGTCGGTCGAGAACGTGGGTTCATGCCGGGCGCTGGCCGCAGCCTGTGGAGCGGTGGCCGGACGAATCGGGAGCTCCTCGTCATCGTCCTCCCACACCGGCTCGGGCACTACCTCGGGCACACGCTCTCGGCGCGGCTCCGCTGACATGGGAGGCGCCTGATAGGCAGGTGGATGCGCCTCACTGCGCAGCGTGCGGGGTTCTGGTTCTGGTTCTGGCTTTGGCTCTGGCTCTGGTTCCGAACGACGCGTCACCGTCCCCGGCGCGATAGGTACAGATGACTCTTGCTCGTCGTGTTCATCGCGAGTTGCGCGCAGCGGCACGGTCGGGGCATAGGCATCGCTTGCCTGCTCCTCGCTGGCGTTTAAAGGTGAGTACTCACTCTCTTTCTGATGTACTGCAGGCTCTGGTTCACCCACGGGCTTGGTCGCAAACGCCTGTGCGTTTGGCGAGGATGCCTCGGACGCTTCGAGCGGCACCTCAGTATCGGCGATAGAGGGCGTTGGCTCTGGAGCAGGCTCCTCGACGTCCTCCGGTTTGCGCGCGGAGAGCGGCATGATCGGCTCGCCGGGCGCGTCTTTCTCTGGCGTCATCTTCGGAGCAGGCGCTGTCTCCGGCTCGGGGTCTTGAGATGCGGCAGCAGCGGGAGGGGGCGGTGCATGACGCTCGCTCAGTACAGCGGCCGCTTCCCAAGGAATCGACGTATCGGTGACCGACGACGCCTCTTCCTCTTCGGCGGGTGCCGTGAAGCTCGGCTCACGGCGCTCACGACGACCGGCAGGTGAACGCTCACTCACGGCAGCACGCACGGGTGGCTCGGGGGCTTCACGGATGCGCGGAGCGACTGTCGCTTTCTCCTCTTCGACCTCTTCATCGACAGGGTCAGTACTCGTATCGCTCGGCTCTGCCCAGGAGCGCTGCTTCACTTTGTTGGACGCCGCCTTGGCCGCTGCACGCACGGCAGCACGTTCGGCACGCTTTTCGCGCCGCTTGGCACGACGCTCGCCAAACCAACCGCCGATACGGCAAAGCTTACGACCGACTTCATCGGCAACCTGTAGCCACGACATGCCACTAAACAGCGGAAACCCAATCAGGATGAGCGCTGCCGCGATCAGGCCCACGCCGCCGCTACTGACGAGGGGTTTCAAGGTGCCCACGAGCCCCTCTCCCAGGATACCGCCGGAGGCATAGGGCAAAATGCTATCGGGGTGATAAAAGTGCAAGGCGCCCAACATGGTCGTGCCGAACATCAGCAGCACAAGGCCACCCGCCCGCACGGCAATCGCCACGGGGTCTAATTCGAAGCGCACCTGGCGTGAGCGCATTAGCCACCAGGCGGCGTAACCAAACATGCCCGGCCACCAGAGCGCGCTCGCTCCGAGCAGCGAATACAGCACATCGGCCAGCCAAGCTCCGACCGGCCCCATCCAATTGCGCACCTCGGTTTCCGGACCTTGATACGACCAGCCAGGGTCGGCAGGGTGATAACTAAACAGCGCTAATAACAAGAAGACGCACAGCGCCAGCATGACGACCACCACCCCTTCACGGGCGGAGCCCTGCAGGCGCAGGCCAAAACGGCGCGCCTTGTCCTTCGCGGCATTGACCCGCGTCGATGATTGAGAACTCGATGGTGACTGACGCGACTGCCGCTGCGTTCGCTTGTCTACCGCCTTATTTACTTTCAAGCGATTCTCCCTTTACACCACACGGTGTCTTTAATCCACTTGCGAGTTTGCATCATACCGAGCATCCTTCCGCCGTCACAGCGCTTCGACGGACGCCACTAGCAACAGGAGCAAGCGATGCTACCTTGGCTCTCATCGCCACACCCCACTTTTCCTTCCACCGAGCGGGCGTTGGATAACCCTAACGGCCTGCTGGCTGCCGGTGGAGAGCTTACACCAGCCTGGCTGGTAGACGCTTACCGAAAAGGGATATTTCCTTGGTATAGCGACGATGACCCCATTTTATGGTGGAGCCCAGATCCGCGCATGATCCTGCTGCCTGCACAGTTTAAACGACGCCGCAGCCTAGCTAAACGGCTGCGACATGGTGGCTTTCACGTGACGCTGAATCAACACTTCACGCAAGTGATCGAAGGCTGCGCCGCCCCGCGCAAAGACGCGCCTGGCACCTGGATCCATCCAGAGATGCGCCACGCCTACCAGCGTCTACATGCGTTGGGCATTGCCCACAGCGTCGAAGTCCACCACGGCGGCCAGTTGGTGGGCGGGCTCTATGGCTTGGCGATGGGACCAGTATTTTTCGGCGAGTCGATGTTTTCACGCCAGCCCGACGCCTCTAAAATTGCTTTGGCCCATTTGGCAAGCGCCATGCACACCCATGGCGGCAAGCTGATCGACTGCCAAATGCACACGCCGCACCTGGCCAGCCTGGGCGCAACGACAGTCGCCCGCAGTACGTTCATCAACTATCTTGAAGAGTGGTTGCCAGACAAAGCATTTTGCTTGGCCAGCGCTGCGGATCAAGTGCCGAGCGTCCCCGACTCGCCGTGGCTCGCCGCGATTGCATCAGGCACCGCAGCAACAGAGTGACTGCCGTTCATGACCAAGGAGGCAAGCCGTGAGTAGTAACGCTCCTCGCCGCCCCGTGCGGGATTTGCGCTTCTTCCTAACCGTTCCTCACGCCTGCAGCTATCTGCCAGGCAAAGAGGCAACCACGCTGTTTCTCGACCCTCAGGAGTCGCCCGTGCCTGGGGTGTACGATTCGTTGTCGCTACTGGGCTTTCGACGCAGCGGACGCCACTTATACCGCCCCCACTGCGAGGGATGCAACGCTTGTCGATCGGTGCGGATACCGGTCAATGACTTCCGCGCCAATCGCACCCAGCGAAAAGTCTGGCGGCGCAACGCCGATATCGAGACCCGCGTCATCCCAGCGCGTTTCGATGCAGCGCACTATGCCCTCTACGCCGACTACATTCGACAGCGACACGCCGACGGCGACATGTTTCCGCCTAGCCGCGATCAATATCGAACGTTCTTGACGCTAGAAGAGCCGTACGCGCATCTGCTGGAAATGTACCTGGAAGGCGAGTTGGTAGCGGTGGCAGCCTTCGATCAGCTTGAGCACGGGCTATCGGCCATTTATACGTTTTTCAAAGTGGACGAAGCCCTGGAGAGGCGCTCCTTTGGCACCTTGGCGATTTTAAAGCTGATCGAACTGTGCCAAGAGAAACGGTTGCCGCATCTATATCTCGGTTACTGGATCGAAGAGTGCCGCAAGATGCGTTACAAGCAGGCGTTTTCGCCTATCGAGCTACTGGACGGGCGGCATTGGCGACCGTTGATGCGCTAATCTGGCCAGCTTTTTTGCCTTGACGGCAGGCTTACGGCACAATATAGCGCTGTTTCTTAGGCGTGCTGGTTTGTGTCGACGCCGTCGGAAACACTCATTCGACTATCCACGATGTAAAATAAGTGAGGATCTGCCTATATGGCACGCGAAGATCATATTGAAATGGAAGGCGTTATTGTTGATACCCTTCCCAACACCATGTTCCGGGTTGAGCTGGAAAACGGCCACGTCGTGACGGCTCACATCTCTGGCAAAATGCGTAAAAACTACATCCGCATTCTGACTGGCGACAAGGTCAAGGTAGAGTTGACGCCCTACGATCTGTCCAAAGGCCGTATCGTTTACCGCTCTCGCTAAGCCTTGCTAGTGCCCTCAAGCAACGTCTGCTCGCAGACACGCCCCACGGCTATTCGTACCGCGTAATTACGGCGCCGCTCCCTGGAAACGACAACGCCCCGTCGAAGACAGGGCGCTGTGCGTTACTGCTTGTCGGTCATCTTAGCGCCCTTTTCAGGGCGCATCTGCCATCTCCGACTCCGTCGAGAGGCGAAGCTCTCCTTCTTCCAAGCTGACATGCACGATACCGCCGTGCTCGGCAAGCTCCCCGAACAGAATCATTTCTGCAAGTGGCTTCTTGAGCTTCTCTTGGATCAAGCGAGCCATCGGCCTTGCACCCATATCCGGGTCGTAACCTTTCTCTGCCAGCCAATCCCGCGCGGTGTCGTCTACGTCCAGCTGTACGCGCTTCTCGTCCAGCTGCGCCTGTAGCTCGATCAGGAACTTGTCGACGACGTTGCGCACCACCGTGGTGGGCAAGGCATGGAACTGGATAATACCGTCCAAGCGGTTGCGGAATTCGGGCGAGAATGTCCGACGAATCACTTCCATCGCATCCGTCGAATGATCCTGGCTCTGGAAGCCGATGGAGCGACGCGACGCCTGCTCGGCCCCGGCGTTCGAGGTCATGATCAGAATTACGTGGCGGAAGTCTGCCTCGCGGCCGTTGTTATCCGTCAGACGCCCGTGGTCCATGACCTGCAGCAACAGGTTGAAGACCTCTGGGTGCGCTTTTTCGATCTCATCGAGAAGCAATACGCAGTGAGGCTGCTTGGTGATCGCTTCGGTCAGCAGACCGCCTTGATCGTACCCTACATAGCCAGGAGGAGCACCGATCAACCGCGATACGGTGTGACGCTCCATGTACTCCGACATATCGAAGCGCACCAACTCGATGCCCATGATATGCGCCAGCTGCTTGGCCACTTCCGTTTTACCCACCCCAGTCGGGCCAGCAAACAGGAAGCTGCCGACCGGCTTATCAGGAGACTTCAGCCCTGCGCGCGAGAGCTTGATGGCCGCCGACAGTGAGTCGATGGCTTCATCCTGTCCAAACACCAGCATTTTCAGATCGCGGTCCAACTTCTCGAGCTGCTTACGATCCGAGCTCGACACGCTCTTCGGTGGAATGCGGGCAATAGAGGCCACTACCGCTTCCACCTGCTCCACGTCGATCGTGTTTGCACGCACTTCTGGAGGCAGCATCCGCTGATGCGCGCCCGCTTCATCGATCACATCGATCGCTTTGTCAGGCAAGAAGCGGTCATTGATGTAGCGATCTGCCAGACGCGCCGCACTTTCCAGAGCGCCATCGGTGTACTTCAGTTCGTGGTGCTCCTCGAAGCGCGAACGTAGCCCTTTGAGAATCTTGATGGTGTCTTCCACGGACGGCGCCAACACGTCGACCTTTTGGAAACGGCGCGCCAGGGCACGATCTTTTTCGAAGATACCGCGAAACTCCTGGAACGTGGTCGAACCAATGCAGCGCAGCTCGCCTGAGGAGAGCAGCGGTTTCAGCAGATTGGACGCATCCATCACGCCACCCGAGGCAGCGCCTGCACCAATCACCGTATGAATCTCATCGATGAACAGGACGGCATTGGGCTGCTTGCGCAGCTCGCTCAACAGGCTCTTGAGACGCTTCTCGAAGTCGCCGCGGTACTTGGTGCCCGCCAGCAGTGCACCCATATCGAGGGAGTAGACGACTGCATCGGCGATGACTTCCGGCACGTCTTCTTCGACGATGCGCTTGGCCAATCCTTCGGCGATGGCGGTTTTACCGACACCGGCCTCACCCACGAGCAGCGGATTGTTTTTACGGCGACGGGCCAAAATCTGCACCACCCGCTCGAGCTCGTGATCACGACCAATCAGCGGGTCGATTTTACCTTGGCGCGCCTGCTCGTTGAGGTTGGTAGCATAGCCGGTGAGCGGATGCGCAGCCCCTTCGGCGCTGCCCTCTTCCGCATCGTCGTTCTCTTGAGACGAGGGAGACGGCGACGGGCCATGACCGGAGACTTTCGAGATGCCGTGAGCGATGTAGTTCACCGCATCGACCCGCGCCACACTCTGCTGCTTCAGGAAATAGACCGCTTGACTCTCTTGCTCAGAGAAAATCGCCACTAAGACGTTAGCGCCAGTGACTTCGCTCTTACCTGACGATTGCACATGGAACACCGCACGCTGAAGCACGCGTTGGAAGCCCAGCGTCGGCTGTGTTTCACGATCACCCTGACCCTCGGGGATCAGCGGTGTGGTCGAGTTAATGAAATCCTGCAGATCGGACCGCAGCTTGTCGAGGTTTGCCCCGCACGCCTTCAGCACATCCACCGCAGAAGCATTGTCCAGCAGCGCCAGAAGCAGGTGCTCAACGGTCATGAATTCGTGGCGCTTTGAGCGAGCCACGGTGAAGGCCGTGTTCAGGGTCAGTTCAAGTTCTTTGCTCAGCATGGCAGTCCCCTTTTCGCTACTACCTAGGGCATATCGCCACCTAGGGCTTGCGTCGGATCAGTTTAATCGACCGGCACTTTCAACATCGGGTACAAATGGCGTGGTTGCAAGCCCCTTCACTACTTTTTTTCAACGCAGCTCACATCGATTCGGTCAGTCCGCCGCTTCGATATCGCTCATCAACGGGTGCTCGCACTCACGGGCATACTCATTCACTTGATAACTCTTGGTTTCAGCAATATCCCGGGTAAAAATGCCGCACGTGGCTTTTCCCTGAGTGTGTACGGCCAGCATGACCTGCACAGCTTTTTCACTGTCCATATTGAAAAAGCCTTGCAGTACTTCAACGACGAACTCCATGGGGGTGTAGTCGTCGTTATGCAAGACCACTTTGTAAAGCGGCGGCTGCGCCAACGCGGGCTCGGCAGACTGTACTGCCAAGTCATCATCATGCTCGGGCATGCCAGGGCGCGTCATGCCTGCCTGTAACGTGGCCGCCACGAGGGGGCTTTCTGTAGTACGCATAAGCAGCAAGGATCATCTTCTCTCGGCTGACGGGCGATGTCTGACACGCAGGTCGTCTGAAGACGCTAGACGCGTGGTTCAGTTGTACACACTATAACCTGCTGTATAAGACGCGCGCCATCAACAAGGGTTCATGAAAAACTCAAAATTATCACACTGGGCTAAACAAAAAACCCCTGCCCGCAAAGCAGGCAGGGGGTCGAGCCGCGCATAGCGCGTAGCTAAACGTGGGGCGACTTAGCCCTTGACGACCATCGCCAGCGCATCGTTCAGCGTCTTGCTCGGACGCATGGCTTGGCTAGCCAGCTCACCGTTCGGGTGGAAGTAGCCTTGGATATCGACCGCCTGTCCCTGAACGCTGTTGAGCTCGTCCACGATGGCCGTCTCGTTGGCTTTCAGGGCTTCGGCTAGGCGGGCGAACAGGGTCTTCATTTCAGCATCCTGGTCCTGCGCTGCCAGCGCCTCTGCCCAGTAGAGGGCCAGATAGAAGTGGCTGCCACGGTTGTCCAGCTCGCCGACTTTACGCGACGGCGACTTGTTGCTGTCGAGGAATTTGCCGTTGGCTTCATCCAACGCCTTGGCCAGCAGCGTGGCGCGGGCGTTGCCGAAAGTGCTACCTAGGTGTTCGAGCGATGCAGCCAGTGCCAGGAACTCACCCAGTGAATCCCAGCGCAGATGGTTCTCTTCCAGGAACTGCTGAACGTGCTTCGGTGCAGAGCCGCCAGCGCCCGTTTCGAACAGACCACCGCCGTTCATCAGCGGAACGATAGAGAGCATCTTGGCGCTGGTGCCCAGCTCCATGATCGGGAACAGATCGGTGAGGTAGTCACGCAGCACGTTACCGGTGACGGAGATGGTGTCTTCCCCCTTGCGAATACGCTCCAGGGAGACTTTCATCGCGTCGACCGGTGCGAGGATACGGATATCCAGGCCAGCGGTGTCGTGATCTTTCAGGTACGTTTCGACCTTCTTGATCAGTTGGGCGTCGTGGGCACGGTTGGCATCCAGCCAGAACAGCGCCGGTGCACCGCTGTCGCGGGCGCGAGTCACGGCCAGCTTCACCCAATCCTGAATCGGAGCATCTTTGGTCTGACACATACGCCAGATATCGCCCGCTTCTACTGCATGGCTAAATACCGTGTTGCCCGAGTCATCGGTCACTACGACGGTACCGTCGGCAGGCATTTGGAAGGTCTTGTCGTGAGAGCCGTACTCTTCGGCCTTCTGCGCCATCAGACCCACGTTGGGCACGCTACCCATGGTGGTCGGATCGAACGCACCGTACTGTTTGCAATCGTCGATCACCGCTTGATAAATAGTGGCATAGCAACGATCTGGGATGACGGCTTTGGCATCCTGCAGCTCGTCGTTGGCGTTCCACATCTTGCCGGAGTCACGAATCATCGCTGGCATGGAGGCGTCGATGATCACGTCACTGGGCACGTGCAGGTTGGTGATGCCCTTATGGGAGTTCACCATCGCCATGGCCGGGCGTGTTTGATACAGCGCCTCAACATCGCCTTTGATGGCTTCTTGCTGGTCGCTGGGCAGCTTCTCGATGGCGCTGTACAGGTCGCCAATACCGCTGTTGGCGTTGAAGCCCGCGCTCTTCAGTGCGTCAGCGTGCTTCTCCAGCACCTCTTTGTAGAACTCCTCGACCACGATGCCAAACATGATCGGGTCGGAGACTTTCATCATGGTGGCTTTCAGGTGCAGCGAGAACAGCACGCCGCTCTCTTTGGCATCGTTGATCTGGCTGTCGATGAAGCGACGCAGACGACGGCTGCTCATGCAAGCCGCATCGATCACTTCACCAGCCTGAACCGCGAGCCCTTCTTTCAGCACCACCTGGGTGCCATCCGCTTGCTGCAGCTCGATCTTCAGCGTGCCAGCTTTTTCCATTACTGCCGACTGCTCGCTGCCGTAAAAGTCACCGTCGCTCATATGCGCCACGTGGGACTTGGAGTCAGCGCTCCACTCGCCCATGCGGTGCGGGTATTTACGCGCGTAGTTCTTGACCGATTTCGGCGCACGGCGGTCGGAGTTGCCTTCACGCAGCACCGGGTTTACTGCACTGCCTTTGGCTTTGTCGTAACGCGCTTTGATGGAGGCTTCTTCGTCGTTTTTCGGCTCTTCCGGGTAGTCCGGCAGCGGGTAGCCCTGGCTTTGCAGCTCTTTGATGGTTGCTTTGAGCTGCGGGCCTGAAGCGCTGATATTGGGCAGTTTGATGATGTTGGCTTCGGGCGTCTTCGCCAGCTCGCCCAATTCCGCCAGGTCATCGCTGACGCGCTGCTGATCGTTCAGAAGATCGGGAAATTGTGCCAGCACACGGGCGGCAAGCGAGATATCGCGGGTCTCTACTTCGACACCGGCAGAGTCAGTAAAGGCATCAATAATGGGTAACAAGGAATAGGTAGCGAGCGCAGGAGCTTCATCGGTGAGCGTATAAATGATCTTCGGCGTTTTAGACATTTTTGCGTTAACCTCTTTTCGGTCGCTGTGATTATAAAAAATCCTGAGCTACGCGGCTCATACGACGATAGGCCTTGCCGCGAAGCGTTTGGAGCATCCTGTATGCGCTGCCCCTATGGTCACTCGGTGGTTACTGCGGTAACGATGACGACGGATGATACGGTGAGCATCGTTGTGCTGCCGGGTCATCTCAAACAGCTGCGCCAGATTATACCAGCGCTGCACTTTAACCGCATGAGCGATTGTCGACAAATCCTCCACCTCCAGATCTTGAGACCGTTCGTGAGACGATGAGCACCCTATATTTACTGCATAAACCCTACCGCATGCTTTCCCAGTTTACTGACAGCCAAGGCCGAGCCACCCTGGCCGACGTGCTCAATGCGCCGGGCGTTTACGCGGCCGGACGCCTCGACTTCGACTCCGAGGGGCTTTTATTACTGAGTGATGACGGCAGTCTGATCCACCGTATCGCCCATCCACGTCATAAACAGCCGAAAACCTATTGGGTACAGCTGGAAGGCGACATTACCGACGAAGCCATTCGTGCACTCGCCTCAGGCGTTACCTTAAAAGATGGCCCTACCCTGCCTGCCAAAGCTCGGCGTATATCGCCCCCTAACGTGGCTGAGCGCGATCCAGCCATCGACCCCAAACGCCATCCTGTGACCAGCTGGCTGGAACTCACCATTAGCGAGGGGCGTAATCGCCAAGTGCGCCGCATGACCGCCCACGTTGGCTTTCCCACGCTGCGCCTGATACGTGCCGCGATTGGCCCCTGGCAATTGGGTGATCTCGCTCCCGGGGAGTGGCGCAAAGAGACGCTACATGCTCCACGGCCGACCCACGCGACCAAGCCCCGCACTAGGCAACAACAGCCACTCCACACCCGCAAAGGCGCTGACAAGAGCGCCAAGCGCGGCACGAAGAGAAACGCAACACCAAAAGGGGGACGCAAATGAGCCGCGTCGCCCAAACGGACGTTGCCCGCCCCATCATTCACAGCACCGTTGCCTGCGTGATTGAGCAGCAGGGGCGCTTTCTGATGGTGGAAGAGGATAAAGGTGGCCCACACACGCTGTTCAATCAGCCTGCCGGACACGTCGAACGTGGGGAAGGCCCAGTGGCCGCCGTTCACCGTGAAGTCATGGAAGAGACCGCTTGGCAGATCACCTTGGCCGGCTATCTGGGGCTGTACGTCTTTCACACGCCGACCGGTACGACCTTCCATAGTCACGGTTTCGTTGCCTTGCCCAACCAGCGCCTTAGCTCAGCTATCGACCCGGCCATCGTCGCGACCCACTGGCTGACACGAGAGGAGATTGCCATGTTGGACGGCGCCCGACGGCTGCGAAGCCCGCTGGTTCTCCAACGTATCGACGACGCGCTAAACGGCCACCGCTACCCGCTTGGCGTGATCAAGGAGTGAAGCACTCGAAGCATCGAGCCCCCATCGTGTATAATCGCCGCCCAATTGCACACCACTTCAACCGAGGATGCTCATGACATCCACCCATGGCACAGCCACCCAGGACGCGTCAGACACCCGCAGCGCTGCCACCGGCAAGGTCATCGTCGGCATGTCGGGCGGCGTCGACTCCTCCGTATCGGCGCTCCTTCTGCTCCAGCAGGGGTACGACGTCGAAGGCCTGTTTATGAAAAACTGGGATGAAGACGACGGCACCGAATACTGCACGGCCAAAGAGGATTTGGCCGACGCGGAAGCCGTGTGCGCCAAGCTGGGCATCAAGCTTCATACCGCCAACTTCGCCGCCGAATATTGGGACAACGTTTTCGAGCATTTTCTAGCGGAGTACAAGGCGGGCCGTACGCCAAACCCGGATATCCTTTGCAACCGGGAGATCAAGTTCAAGGTCTTCTTGGAGTATGCCGAGATGCTGGGTGCCGATAAAATCGCCACCGGTCACTACGTGCGCCAAGGCATCCGCGACGGTCACCCTCGCCTGTTGAAAGGCCTGGACGGCAACAAAGACCAAAGCTACTTCCTGCACGCCGTACCGGAAGCGGCCATTGCCCGCACGCTGTTTCCAGTGGGCGAACTGGAAAAGCCGGAAGTACGCGCGCTGGCCGAGCAGCACGACCTCGTCACCGCGAAGAAAAAGGACTCCACCGGTATCTGTTTCATCGGTGAGCGTCGTTTCCGCGACTTCCTACAGCAGTACCTACCGGCTCAGCCAGGTACCATCGAGACCCCCGAGGGCGATGTGATCGGCCAGCACATGGGCTTGATGTACTACACCCTAGGCCAACGCCAAGGGTTAGGCATCGGCGGTTTGGCTAACTACTCCGAAGAGCCTTGGTACGTGGCGGCAAAAGACCTCGACCGTAACGTATTGATCGTGGTGCAGGGCAAGCATCACCCTTTGCTATACACCGACGCCCTAGCCACCGAGCCCATGGACTGGGTCGCTGGCAAGCCGCCGGTTCAGCAAGGCCGCTTTACCGCCAAGACCCGCTACCGCCAAAGCGACTGCCCCTGCGAGATGACTGCCCAGCCGGACGGCAGTGTGGAAATCGTGTTCGACGATCCACAGTGGGCGGTCACGCCCGGCCAGTCGCTGGTGCTTTACGATAACGACATCTGCTTAGGCGGCGGCGTTATCCGCGCCACCTGGAAGGTTACGGAGGCCGCCGCATGAGCGCCACCCCGATACACCGTGCGCCCGACACACCCGCCGCGCGACAAGCCCTCGCGCTGGCGGGGGTATTTCAAGCTGCCAGTTTGGTGGATGAGCTGGCCCGCACCGGGCAAGTCGATACCCGCGCCTGGGAAACGCTGATCAACGCGACGGTCGATACCAATCCCGAAAGCTTTGAAGCCATCTACGGCGGCCACCCCAACAATCTGCGCCGCGGGCTGGAGACACTGGAGGCCTTGGTAGGCCGCAAACAAGCCAATCCAGTCGTGCTTCGCTACGGTTTCTCGCTGCTTTTGTTGATGAACAAGCTGCGCACCGACCGACGAATGATGGACCTATTGGGCCAAAAGCTCGCCCATGTCCAAGGGCAAGCGGAGCATTTTGGTACGACCCATGAAAACGTCATTGCCAGCCTTGGCGAAGCCTACCAAGAGACCATTTCGACGTTTAAAACGCGCATCGTGGTGCAGGGTGACCCCTCACTGCTGCAAACCCGCATGATGCCCGAGCGGGTACGCGCCTGCTTGATGGCGGGCATTCGCTTTGCCCTGCTGTGGCATCAGCAGGGCGGGCGCCGCTGGAAGCTGGTCTTCCAACGCAAGGCGCTACGCCGAGCCCTGGATGGCTTCAGTTAGCCGCCTTGCCACCTCACACTCGACCTCCGACTTTGACCACTCTGGAAACCAAGCCATGCAACTCTCTGCTCTGACCGCTCTCTCTCCCGTTGACGGCCGCTACGGCGCCAAAGCCGCCGCGCTACGTGAACACTTCAGCGAATTCGGCCTGATCCGTGCGCGCGTGATTGTGGAAGTGCGCTGGCTGCAGCGCCTTGCTGAGCACGGCCAGATTGTCGAAGTCCCGCCGCTCTCCGCAGAAGCCACCGCGTTTCTAGAGCAGTTGATTCGCGATTTCTCCGTAGACGACGCCGAGCGCATCAAAGAGATCGAGCGTACCACCAACCACGACGTCAAAGCGGTCGAGTACTTCTTGAAAGAGAAGATTGCAGGCCAGGCCGAGCTGAACGCGGTCACCGAGTTCATCCACTTCGCCTGCACCAGTGAAGACATCAACAACCTCTCCTACGGCGTGATGCTGGCAGACGGCCTAAAAGCTATGCTGCCGACGATGCACGAAGTCGCCGACGAGATTGCCAAACTGGCCATTGCTCACGCAGGCCAACCGATGCTGTCGCGCACCCACGGCCAAACCGCTAGCCCCACTACGCTTGGCAAAGAGATGGCCAACGTGGCGTACCGCCTGAAGCGCCAGCTCAAGCAGATCGAAAGCGTGGAGATTCTGGGTAAAATCAACGGTGCGGTAGGCAACTATAACGCTCACCTGACCACCTACCCGGACATCGACTGGGAAGCCAACGCGCGCACCTTTGTGGAAGGCCTGGGCTTAAGCTTCAACCCCTACACCACACAGATCGAACCCCACGACTACATTGCCGAGCTGTTCGACGCGATTTGCCGCTTCAACACCATTTTGATCGATTTCGACCGCGACGTATGGGGTTACATCTCGCTGGGTTACTTCAAACAGCGCACCGTAGAAGGCGAAATTGGCTCGTCTACCATGCCGCACAAGGTCAACCCCATCGACTTCGAAAACTCCGAGGGCAACCTGGGACTCGCCAACGCAGTCATGAGTCACCTGGCGCAAAAACTGCCGATCTCCCGCTGGCAACGCGATCTGACCGACTCCACCGTGCTGCGCAACCTGGGCGTTGGCCTGGCCTACGCCCTGATTGGTTACCACGCTAGCCTAAAAGGCATCAGCAAACTGGAAGCCAACCCCGAACGCCTCGCGGAAGATCTGGACAACAGCTGGGAAGTGCTGGCCGAGCCGATCCAGACCGTCATGCGTCGCTACGGCATCGAAAAGCCTTACGAGAAGCTCAAAGAACTGACCCGGGGCAAGCGGATCGACCAAGCGGGCTTCGCCGCCTTCATCGATACCCTCGCGCTGCCCGACGAGGTAAAACAAGAGCTGAAAGCCCTCTCGCCAGCCAGCTATATTGGTAATGCGAAGGCCCAGGCCGAAGCACTCAACCAGCGGCTTGCTGCACTCTAAACGACGCCCTGCGACACTGACGTAGCGCTCACTTGAACTAGGATAACGCCATGAGTCATCACGATAAGCCACTCACCCTGCTGGGCGATTTAACGCCTGCAGACTTCTTGGCCAACTACTGGCAGCAGAAGCCACTGCTGATTCGTGGCGCTATCCCCGATTTCGTCAGCCCCATCGACCCCGATGAGTTGGCAGGCCTTGCCTGCGAGCCCGGTGTCGAAGCGCGACTGGTCGAGGAGAAGGGTCCCGACGGCCCTTGGCAGGTATCACACGGGCCGTTCGATGACGCAACCTTCGAGCGTTTGCCTGAAGGTCACTGGAGCCTCTTGGTGCAGGCAGTCGACCACTACGTGCCTTCCATTGCTGCGCTGATGGACGAGTTCGATTTCCTGCCCCGCTGGCGTCTGGACGACATCATGGTGAGCTACGCTCCCCCCGGTGGCAGTGTCGGTCCACATATCGACCAGTACGACGTCTTCCTCCTGCAGGCTAGCGGCCACCGCCGCTGGCAGCTGGGCGGCAAGCAGCCGGACAACGCGCCGATCATTCAGGGCATCGACCTGCGCATTCTCGAGACGTTCGACATCGAAGCGGATTCGGACTGGACCCTGGCACCCGGCGACATGCTCTACCTTCCCCCCGGCTGGGCCCACCATGGCGTCAGCCAAACCGACGACTGCATGACCATCTCGGTCGGCTTCCGCGCCCCTTCGGCAGACGAAGCGATCACGTCGTATGCCGATTACGTCGGCGAGCAGATGTCGGATTCCCAGCGTTACAGCGATGCCGGTATGACACCCACCGAGGAAGTGGGCGAGCTGGACGATGCCGCTGTCGAGCGCATGCGTCAATTCATTCTGAAGACGCTGGACAACCCCGAACAGGTAGCCCAGTGGTTTGGCAGAGTGATGACGCAGCCCAAATATATCGATCAAGTCGTGCCCCTCGAAACGCCAATGAGCGAAGCCGACCTTGTTGCTCAACTACAAGACGGCGAACCGCTCTTCCACATGCCAGGGTCTCGTTTTGCCTGGCGTAGCGATGCTTCTGGCACCACGCTGTTCGTCGATGGCGATGGGCACGCCTGCTCAGAACCCCTCGCCAAACGCCTTGCCGACGCCACACCGATGTACGCGGACGTGCTGGATATCGACGGCGCCGCGGCCCTGATTACCCAGCTGATCAATAGCGGCAGCCTGGGTTTCATGGGTGAAGGCGACGACGAGGAGTAACCCATGGTAGGAACGGTCACCGTGACAAGCGGCGACTGGGAATCGCTGGGGGAACCCGCCTCGCTGATTCGCCGAGTCGTCTTCATCGATGAACAGCAGGTGCCTCAAGAGGAGGAGTGGGATGGCCTTGACTCGGCATGCCTGCATTTTCTCGCGATGCTGCAAGGGGAACCGGTCGGCACCGCTCGCCTCCTGCCCGACGGCCATATTGGTCGAGTGGCGGTACTGAGCCGCGCCCGCGGCACAGGCATTGGCTATCAGCTCATGCAGGCGGCTATTCACGCGGCCCGCGACGCTGGCCACACCCAGGCGGTGCTGAGCGCCCAACTTCATGCCCTCGCTTTTTACGAGCGGCTCGGCTTCGTGGCCCATGGCGATGTGTTCATGGATGCAGGCATTCCCCATCGTGAGATGATGTTGGCCTTGTAACGCGTCTTTGATTGATGAAAGCGCCACCACGTGTGGCGCTTTTTTTATGCCTACGGTCACGTCCATGACCCACCACTGACGAAAAACGACTACACAAACAGGGCGTTTGGCGTAGTCGCTGTCGTCGGACTACAACGCCGTGTGCCCCCAAGTGACAATTGTTGGATCCCCTCGGCTAGTCGATAGTTATTGCACTGCAGCGTTAATGAGTTTCTCTTCGGAGACATGAACGCTGTGCAAAGCGAAGCGCCTCACCGCGACGTTTTGCTGAGAGACGATTGGTGTAGAGACAGCACCGCGAAATTGAACAATGCT
The DNA here is from genome assembly GCF_030247125.1 of Halomonas sp. LC1. Taxonomy (NCBI): domain Bacteria; kingdom Pseudomonadati; phylum Pseudomonadota; class Gammaproteobacteria; order Oceanospirillales; family Halomonadaceae; genus Halomonas; species Halomonas sp. LC1. The sequence continues at coordinate 215,328 of NZ_JASSPG010000001.1, forward strand.
GGAGTCTATCTCGCAGGTGCAGCATAAGAACAAGCTAACGTGCGAATGACGATAACCCTGGAGGAATCAGCTCATGTCAGGACTGCTCGACGATATCAAAGCGATGGCCCAACTTCGCGAAGCCCAAGGCGGCAAATGGTCAGCCATCAAACCGGAATACGCTGCCCGTATGCGTGCCCAAAACCGCTTCCACACCGGCTTGGACATCGCCCGCTACACGGCTAAGATCATGCGCGACGACATGGCCGCCTACGATGCCGACACCTCCCAGTACACGCAATCACTGGGATGCTGGCACGGCTTTATCGGCCAACAAAAGCTGATCTCTATCAAGAAGCATTTCGGTACCACCAAGCGTCGCTACCTCTACCTCTCCGGCTGGATGGTGGCCGCGCTGCGCTCCGAGTTCGGCCCGCTGCCAGACCAGTCCATGCACGAGAAAACCTCGGTCGCCAACCTGATCGAAGAGCTGTACACCTTCTTGAAACAAGCCGACGCGTGGGAGCTCAACCATCTGTTCCGCGCTCTCGATGAAGCGAAGGCCGCCGGTGACAGCGCAAAAGAGCAAGCACTGATCCATAAGATCGATAACTACGAAACGCATATCGTGCCGATCATCGCCGATATCGATGCCGGGTTCGGTAACGCCGAGGCGACCTACCTACTGGCCAAAAAATTCATTCAAGCAGGTGCCTGCTGTATCCAGCTTGAAAACCAGGTCTCCGACGAAAAACAGTGCGGCCACCAAGACGGCAAAGTCACCGTGCCCCATGAAGACTTCCTAGCGAAAATCAACGCGGTGCGTTACGCCTTCCTGGAGCTGGGCGTAGAAGATGGCGTCATCGTCGCTCGCACCGACTCGCTCGGCGCAGGCCTGACTCAGAAGATCGCCGTGACCCACGAGCCGGGCGACTTGGGCGATCAGTACAACAGTTTCCTGGATGGGGATGTGATCGACAACGCAGCGGATATCAATAACGGCGATGTGGTCATCAAGCAAAACGGCAAGCTGGTCAAGCCCAAGCGCCTGGCCTCCGGCCTCTACCAGTTCAAACCGGGCACTGGCGAAGATCGTGTGGTGCTGGACTGCATCACCAGCCTGCAAAACGGTGCCGACCTGCTTTGGATCGAGACCGAAAAGCCCCACGTTGGCCAAATCGCCAGCATGGTGAACCGTATCCGCGAGGTGGTGCCGGATGCCAAGCTGGTGTACAACAACTCGCCCTCTTTCAACTGGACGCTGAACTTCCGCCAGCAGGTCTTCGATGCCTGGGAGAAAGAAGGCAAGGACGTGTCGGCTTACCAGCGCGACAAGCTGATGAGCGTCGAGTACGACAACACCGAACTTGGCCAGCTCGCCGACGAGTGGACGCGCAACTTCCAGCGCGACGGTGCCCGTGAAGCCGGTATCTTCCACCACTTGATCACGCTGCCCACCTACCACACGGCGGCCCTGTCGACCGACAACCTGGCCAAGGGCTACTTCGGTGATGAAGGCATGCTGGCTTACGTCGCAGGCGTGCAGCGCCAAGAGATTCGCCAGGGTATCGCCACCGTCAAACACCAGGACATGGCAGGTTCCAACATCGGCGACGACCATAAAGAGTTCTTCCACGGCGATGCCGCGCTGAAAGCGGGCGGTAAAGACAACACCATGAACCAGTTTGGTTAACCCTCTCTTTGCATGACCCACAGGAGGCTTCGGCCTCCTGTTTTCTTTGCGACCGCCCCGCTGCAAATTTTTTGCACACTGCTTTCTTAATGCCTGTCTACACTCTACTTTGTGACCTTTTCTTGGGATGGCTGGTCAAAGCTGTACGTTTCCGTTATCTTTTAACGAACGCTGTTCTAAAACGAGATGTATGCAACGTTTTGCGATCGGTTAACCGCCATCGACGCTGATACCCACTGGAGGTTTTAATGAAACGTTTACTACCCGTTGCCGCATTGAGCATTCTGACACTGGCTGGTTGCGCCAACACCGCACCCTACTCAGGCGATGTCTACCGTGGTAACCAAGCGCAAACGGGGCAAAGCGTCAGCTATGGCACCATCGTGGCCGTCCGCCCCGTCCAAATTCAAGCCGATAGCCGTACTGGCAACCTGCTGGGCGGTGGCGGTGGCGCCGTCATCGGCGGTTTGCTGGGTAGCCAAATCGGCGGTGGCTCTGGTCGCCAGCTCGCGACCGTGGCGGGTGCGCTGGGCGGCGCAGTTGCTGGTACTGCTGCAGAAGACCGCGCTAACCGCGTTAACGCGCTGGAGATGGAAATCCGTCGTGACGACGGCACGGATGTCGTCGTCGTGCAGAGCGCCGACCGCCAGTTCCAGGCAGGCCAGCGGGTTCGCTTGATTGGCAGCGGTGCCAACCTAAGCGTAGCCCCTTACTAAACAGATCGGGCGCGCCTACCCAGCAGCGTGCCCTGGCAGACCATACGCAAGCACTTAAAGCGATGGCTCGTCAAACGACAGCAGCCCGGCCAAGTTGGCCGGGCTGCTGTCGTTAGGTATCAATCAACGCACGTCTAGGCAAAGAACGTCTAGGGCATGACCACTCAGTGCGCCATGCTGCTTGCCCAGTTGGCGAGTTTTACGATGATCAAGCCAATCACGGCCAGCAAAATCGCTACCAGCAGCACGTCCACCGGGCGAATCAGCGTCGTCGCACCCAGCACGGCCAATGCAGCGACCCACAGGTAACGGTTATCACCGTGGCTTTTCAATACCTCGGGCAGCATTTTGTCCAGCCCCTGGCTAACGCCGCTTTCCCAACGCTTGTTGGCAAAATATGCAATCAGCACGAAGGCGACAACCCAAATCAAGAAGATGGTCATAACGGACTCCAGTGAGTGTATGGCAGGTGAAAAAATGATGGATGTAGGGTATCCCTGCACACCCCCAGGCGCAATAGCGCTAAAGGCGTGGGGGTGGAAAAACCCCGCTTACCCCCTGACAAGCCGCTCCACACGCGTTACCATGTTGGGACATGCACTCACCGAAAGGTTAATCAATGCAAATTGCGCAAAACTCGGTTGTCGCGTTCCACTACACCCTGACCAACGATGCAGGTGAGGTGCTAGACAGTTCCGAAGGCCGCGAGCCTCTGACGTATCTCCACGGCGCGGGCAACATCATCCCGGGCTTGGAAAAAGAGCTTGAAGGCCGCGCTGCTGGCGACAAACTGAACGTCAAAGTTGCCCCGGAAGAGGGTTACGGCGAAGTTCAGGAACAGCTGATGCAAGAAGTGCCGCGCGATGCGTTCCAAGGCGTCGAGAGCATCGAGCCGGGCATGCAGTTCCAAGCGCAAACTCAAGGCGGCCCGTTGATGGTTACCGTCAAGAAAGTCGAAGGCGACACCGTCGTTGTAGATGGCAACCATCCGCTGGCGGGTCAGCACCTCAACTTTGACGTTGAGATCGCGACCGTTCGTGAAGCAAGCCAGGAAGAAGTCGAGCACGGCCACGTGCACGGCGAAGGTGGCGTCGAGCACTAAACAGCTCGAAGCGATCAAGGGGCGGCCACTGGGCCGCCCTTTTTTGTGGGCGATAGGGTGCTAGTCGTTCGGAATCAGCACGAGCTGACCGTAGCGTACGCTACGCGATGACGTCACTTCATCGGAAAACTGCTTTAGTGCGCTCCCCTGCCCCTTCAATAGTGCCACTTCCAGGCAGCTATCGTGGTTGATGTGCACATGCAGCGTCGAGAGCGTTAAGTCGTGGTGATCGTGGGAGTGGCGGGTCAACCGTTTGGAAAGATCCCGCGCCGCGTGGTCGTATACATACACCAGCGCGCCCATGCACGGGGCTTCGGGCGCAACCTGCTCTTTGGCCTGCGTCAACCCACTGCGCGTGAGATCACGAATCGCCTCTGAGCGATTTTGATAGCCGCGCAGCGCCATCAACGCATCGACCTCGCCTAACAGCTCCTCATCCAGCGTTACCGTTACCCGCTGCATACCCTCTCCTTCGCCGGTCTCTCATGGTGCATCGCCGCAACTTCCAGCGCTGTTAGTATGATGTTATTGTGAAAACATCATACTAACAGCCTAAAAGGTGACTCATGCGTCGCACTATCATACTGGCTCTGGCGGCCACATGCGTAGCACTAAGCACGCCAGCGTGGGCCAAAGACCAGTTAGTGCTCGCCATAGGCGGCGAACCGGAGCAGGGGTTCGACCCACTGCTCGGCTGGGGCCAGTACGGTAACCCGCTCTTTCAATCCACCCTGCTCAACCGAGGGCCGGATTTAACGCCCCAGCCAGGACTCGCCGCGACATGGTCGCTGTCGGACGATCATTTGACCTGGCGGCTCACGCTACGCACGGATGCCCGGTTTTCCGATAACACGCCGCTAACCGCAGAGGACGTTGCCTTCACGTTTAGTGCCGCCGCCAAAGCAGGCGGCAGAGCCGATCTCAGCGCCTTAGCGAGCGCCCGGGCCGTAGATGGCAATACCGTCGAACTGACTCTCAAGGCACCGCGCATTACGTTTATCGACCAGTTGATGACGCTGGGAATCGTTCCCCACGCCGAGCGAGACAATGGCTATGACGACGGGTACGGCAGACAGCCGCTGGGATCGGGCCCTTACCGGTTAGTCGAGTGGCAGGAGGGTGAGCAACTGATCGTAGAGCGCAACCCCTATTTTTACGGCCCTGCGCCGATCTTCGAGCGGCTAGTGTTCCTCTTCACCGATGAAGCTGCGACGCTCAGCGCCGCCCACGCGGGTCAGGTCGACCTGGCCGCCATCCCCCCGGCTCTGGCTGAGAACATTCCCGATCCGATGCGGCGGGTCATCATGGAGAGTGTCGATAACCGAGGCATTCTGTTTCCCATGCAACCAGACGAGGGCCAGCACGCCACCAACGGCGCCCCGATGGGGAATGACGTCACGTCCGACCTCGCCATTCGCCAAGCGATCAATCTCGCACTCGATCGGGAAACGCTTGTGGACGTAGCGCTGAACGGCTTTGGGCGACCTGCGTTTGGCCCTGCTGATGGCCTACCCTGGAGTCATGGGGATGAGCAACTCGCCACCCCTAACCTAGCCCGCGCGAACGCCCTACTGGACGAGGCGGGTTGGAAGCGCAAACAGGACGACGGGCTACGTTATAAAAACGGCCAACCGGCCCGCTTTCGTCTTACCTATCCCAGCAGCGACACCACCCGCCAACAGCTCGCTCAGGTGAGTGCCGAGATGGTGCGGCCGCTCGGCATCGAGATGCAGCCCACCGGCCGCCACTGGGACGAAATTCAACGGGAAGCCCTCCATCAAGATGCCATCGTGTTTGGTTTTGGCAGCCAAAGCCCTCAGGAGGTGTACTACCTCTTTCACAGTGCTCACGCCGGGGTCGGCTTCTATAACAGTGGCTACTACGCTAATGAGACGGTCGACCAACACCTGGAGGCAGCCCAAGCGGCGGCTAGCGCCGAAGACGCCTACCGGCACTGGCAAGCGGCCCAGTGGGACGGCACTACGGGCTATGGCGTACAGGGCGACACGAGCTGGGCGTGGATGGTCAATCTCGCTCACGTGTACGCCACCAACCGCTGCCTGGACCTTGGCGACCTGGGCGTTGCCCCGCACGGCCACGGCTGGCCGGTGACCGCCAATCTGCTCGAGTGGCGCTGGACGTGCGATTAGCGGTATGGCTCGCACACCGCCTTCTGCGGCTGATGCTCGTTCTGCTGTGCGTGGCCGCAGTGTCGTTTGGGTTGATGATGCTTTCCCCCATCGACCCGGTGGATGCCTACCTGGGCCCACAAATGGCTCAGGTCAGCCCAGAACAGCGGGCGCTGATTGCCGAGCGCTGGGGGTTTGACGCCTCACCAGCCGTGCAGTTTCGCCACTGGCTGCAGCAGTTGCTTAGCGGTGAGCTGGGCTGGAGTCATATCTACCATCAGCCGGTCAGCGATGTCATCGGCCAACGCGTTCATCGCTCGTTTCTCCTGCTGGGTGGCGCTTGGCTGCTCTCTCTTGCGTTGGGCATCTTGCTCGGCATCGCGGCTGGGAGCAACGAGGGCTCCTGGCTGGATCGTCTGATTAGCGGCTACGCCTACCTCACCGCGTCGACACCCACGTTTTGGCTTGCCATGCTGGCACTGCTGCTTTTTTCGGTCACGCTGGGGTGGACGCCTACCTGCTGCGCAGGGCCAACCGGCGTGCTGAGTCAAGAGGTCACGCTACTCACACGCCTTCATCACTTGCTGCTGCCTACCCTTACGCTGGCACTATTAGGTGTCGCGACCCTCACTCTTCACACGCGCGCCAAGATGGTGGCGTTCATGCGTTCAGACACTGCCCTTCACGCCTTTGCCCAAGGCGCTAGCCGTGTCGATATCGCCTGGCGCCACGGCCTGCGCCACGCCAGCCTTCCCGCGATTACTCTGGCGTTTGCTTCACTGGGCGAACTGTTTGGCGGTTCGCTCTTGGTCGAACATGTCTTTGCTTACCCAGGTCTTGGGCAAGCCACCGTCGCGGCAGGATTACGCAGCGACGTGCCGCTGCTGCTCGCCATATCGCTTTTCACCGCCCTCTTCGTCAGCGTAGGGAATCTGGCGGCCGATGGGCTCTCTCGATTGACCGACCCGCGGACTCGGCGGAGCCATACCAATGAGTAGCAAGCCGCGTTTGATCGCGGCAGGCTATGCCGCTTTACTGGCCCTGCTCGCCCTACTGCTACTTGGCAGCACCGCTTGGCTCGGGGATAGCCCGACACGGATGCAGTTCGCGGCGCGACTGCTGCCACCCAGCCCCGAGCACTGGCTAGGCACCGATGCCCTCGGGCGTGAGGTTTGGGCGCGAACCCTGGCGGGGCTTGCCTTGAGTTTTCAGGTAGGGTTGAGCGCTGCCTTGCTGGGCACGCTGGTTGCGTTGAGTCTCGCCAGTCTTGCCATGCTGTCCCCCCTGCTGGATGCGTTAGTGAGCCTGCTGATCGATACGCTATTGAGCGTGCCACACCTGCTGCTACTGCTACTGATTGCCTTTGCGCTGGGCGGCGGCACGGAGGCGGTCATCATCGCCGTGGCGCTGACCCACTGGCCGAGCCTTGCCCGCGTACTCAGAGCCGAGCTACGCCACGTTCACCATGCACCCTACGTGGCCATCTCCCGGGGGCTGGGTAAAGGTCAAGGGTTCATCATCAGCCGTCATTTGCTGCCTCATGTGCTACCCCACTGCCTCGTGGGCGCGCTTCTCCTCTTTCCCCACGCCATTTTGCACGAGGCCGCCCTGACCTTTTTAGGCGTCGGCCTCGACCCGACGCAACCCGCCATCGGCGTTTTACTCGCAGACGCGATGCGCTACCTGACCGGCGGCTACTGGTGGCTGGGGGTATTTCCAGGGCTGGGGTTACTGCTCATGGTGTTGGCGATTGGACGCTTCGCCTCGATGCTGCGCGAAGTGCTAGCGCGCTAGCGATTGTGACCAAGGAGTTTGCCATGTTGACCATCGACCGTCTGACCGTGCAGCTGCCTCACTACCCACGCTGGTGGCGGCGAGAGTGGACCTCCTGCATTGACTCACTGTCACTCCACTTACAAACGGGCGACGTGCATGCTGTCGTGGGGGCCTCCGGGGCAGGGAAAAGCCTATTGGCCTACGCCATTTTAGGGCTTCTGCCCCAACCGGCACGGGTCACCGGCGACGTGTTCTTCCAGGGGGAGAAACTGACACCGACCCGCCAGAAACGGCTGCGAGGCCATCAGTTGGCGCTCATTCCTCAGTCGTTGAACGCGCTTGACCCGCTCGCCCGCAGCCAGCATCAGGTGCGCTGGGCGGCCCAACGAGCAGGGCTCAGTCGCCCTGACGCTCAGCAGCGCGCCGATGGGCTACTGCGCCGCTACCAGCTCGACCACGCGGCGACTCACTACCCCCACGAGCTATCAGGCGGCATGGCGCGCCGAGTGCTCATCGCCATGGCCCAGGCGGGCAGCGCACGCTTGGTGATTGCCGATGAACCCAGCGTGGGTCTGGACCCCATCCAGCGCGATCGTGTGCTGGCAGCGCTCAAGGCGTTGGCGCGAGAAGACAAAACGGTGCTGCTAATTACCCACGACCTGCGCCATGCGCTCACCGTGGCTGATAAGGTCACCGTTATGCGCCAAGGCCAAGCGCTGGAAACCGCACCTGCGCAGGCTTTCCAAGGCCAGGGCGAACAGCTGACGAATGACTATGCTCGGGCACTCTGGCAGGCGCTACCGGATAACGCGTTCACCACATACGCCTCCCCACCTCAGCCCATGGAGCCAACGCTTGCTTGACGCCCATCAGCTATCGTTTCACTTTTCGCCACGCCAGCCGCTACTGGAGAAGGTCTCGCTACACCTGGCCCCTGGAGAGTGGCTCGGACTCAGCGGCGACTCAGGCGCAGGGAAATCGACGCTGGGCAAGCTGTTGGCAGGCCAGCTCACGCCCCATCAAGGCAGCGTGTGGGTAGATGGCTCGCCGCTGCCCAGACGTGGGCTACGCCCGGTGCAGTGGCTGCCGCAATCGCCGGAGCTGGCGGTCAATCCGCGCTGGCGGGTCGGTCAAATCCTCAAAGAAGCCTGGACGCCGCCCAGTGACCTGATGGCGGCATTTGGCATCGAGCCCGAATGGCTGACACGCTTTCCCAATGCTCTCTCGGGCGGGCAGCTACAGCGCGTGTGCGTGCTGCGCGCCCTCGCCCCTGGCGTGCGTTACGTGGTGGCCGATGAAATATCCACCATGCTGGATCCCATCTCCCAGCTAACGCTCTGGCAAGCACTCGACGGATACGCCAAGCGCCATGCCCTTGGCATCATCGTCATCAGTCATGATGCAGCGCTGCTCGACCGGCTATGCCACCGGCGCTACCACTTGGCCCACGGCCGATTAGGCACGACGCTCGAAGCGCCATAACCCCAGACAGATCAACAGAGTAACGCTCAGCAGCAGCCATGAGCCGATGGCCACCCCCTGCCACTGCGACCAACGCCAGAACGGCTCTAGCCAGAAACCGCCAATGCTCGCCCCCAGGTAGTAAAACACCAAATAGAGCGCCGAGGCGCTGCCTCGCGCCCCTCGGGCATAGCGCCCCACCCAGCTAGACGCCAACGAGTGGGCCATGAAAAAGCCGAAAGCGTTAATGGTCAAACCGAGAATGATGAGCGCCAGCGAGTCCGCCAGAGTAATGGCGGTGCCTAGCATGAGAATCACGATGCCCGCACTCATGCAGCTGGCGGGGGAAAAGCGCCCTGCCAACTTGCCTGACACTGTCGAGCCAAAGGTACCGCCTAGGTAGGTGAGAAAGATCAGTCCCAGGCCGCTCGCCGCCAGTTGATACGGCGCCTCCGCCAATCGAAAGGTGATGTAGCTATATTGATTGATAAAAATCAGGAAGTTGATACCGCCCAAACAATAGGCAGCGAGCAGCACGGGGGAACGCAGATGCCCCAACAGATCCGTCACTGCATCGCGCAGGTGAAAGCGTTTAGGCACGAAGGCTTGGCTATTGGGTAGCAACCGCCAAAAGAGCACACAGCCGACGACCGTCATGGCCCCTACCGAGAGAAACGCCGCCGTCGGCCCACCGATCGCCGCTGCCCCACCGCCCACGATACGCCCGCTGATCCCGCCTAGTGAGTTGGCGCCGATGTAGAGCCCCACGGCGCTCAGCAAGGCGGTTTTATCGAACTCGTCGCCCATCCAGGCAATCGCCACGGCGGGCAAGCCGCCAAGCACGAAACCCTGCAGCAAACGCAGTACCAGTAAACTTTCGAAGGTCGGTGCAAAGGCTAGGGCAAGCGACAGCCCGCCGGCCAAAAGAAGGGTGATGCGCATGATGCCTTCACGGCCAATCGCATCGGAGAGCGGTCCAAACACCAGCAGTGCCAGGGCCAACGAAAGGGTCGACACCGACATCAGCAAACTGACGCCCAGTGTCGACACCCCGTAGGTCTCTTTGAGGCCCGGCAACAACGGTTGTGGCACGTACAGATTGATGAATACCAGGAACGACCCTAAACATAGAGCCGCCGTCGCGCGCCACCAGGCGCGCGTTTTTGCTTCAATCATGTCCTTTCCAACAGTAACCGACGCCGCCAGCGCGCATTTACGGCAGGAAGCGACTGCTTAGCTGGGCAAGGTTGGTCGGCTCCAAGGCACGACGCGACTGCCAGTAATAGCGCCGCCAATAGCTATTGTCCAAGCTGGAAATAATCACGCCTTTCGACGTGGACGCATGGAGGAAATAGCCATTTCCGACGTAAATGCCCACATGGTTGTAGCGTCCGGGTGGGCGGAAGAAGACCAGATCGCCCGCCTGCAGCTCTTGGCGGTCGATCGGGCGTCCCTCATGCACTTGATCGTAGGTAGAACGGGGTAGCTCAACATCAAAGGTATCGCGGAACACGTTTCTGACCAGGGCCGAGCAGTCGATACCACGTTCGGTGGTGCCACCAATGCGATAAGGCGTTCCCGCCCACCGCTGGTGCTGCTCTAACAGCGCTTGGCGCACCACTGTTGGTGGTGGCGTCTGCAAACTGCGAAGATGCGCATCAATCGGGTCAACGGGCGACATTTTAGGATCGGCTCCCTCCATGCCCGGAAGCGACATCGAGAAATAATCCTCGGGGGCTTCCATGCCCTGGCGCGAGGCGGAGCCTGCACAGCCAGCTAACAAAGCAACGACGACACAAACACTCACAACACGGACAGCGGTCACAGCGGGGTGTGGCGACGCAACCATGCGATTAACCTCGTGACAGAATGAAAAATGGAAAAGACCCAAGCATGAGAAAACTCATTTTTTACAAACTCTGGACTATAAGCCAGTTATCCTATGCTTGGCGAGTCTAATGTAAGATTCGCTGATCCCCGGGCAACGTATCGATATGCAGCGGCGCGAAATGGCGCGGCTTGTTGCCGGGAAAATCCAGGCTCGCCCAGGGGCCGGCAAGCACCGGCGCACCGCACAGCCACGCCACCAGCGCTTGACGAAACCCGGCCAAGAAACTCTCTCGCTCAGGCGTTTCGCCCATGAAAAACGAGAAGCCGGCGTACATGCCTGCCGCATACTCCTGCCAACCAGCGTAGTGGTCTGCCGCCAACTGGTAGGCGCGGTCGAGCACGTTCGCAAACGCTGGCTTGTCGAGCCAACCTAGCTGCCGTGCCGCAATGGCAAGATCCACGAGTTGGGCAATATCCCAGGCGGCCATGTCAACGTCATTACAACCATCTTCGTTGGTGCTCACTCGGCGCAGACGCAGCAAGTGGTGACGCTCCTCTTCGCCGCAGTCGCCGGACTCCAATATGGCGATTTCCGCCGCCAACCGCTCCGGGTTCAGCGTGTAGGGCGCGTAGTTGATCTGATATTCCTGACGGTCCCCAGCTTCCAACATGAAGGTCAAAAATTCCTGCATGTCGTCGGCACTGGTCAGGTGGTAGTGGCTCTCGACCCATTCGCGAATGTCGGCGCACTCGCGCGGACTTTCCAACTGCGGCTCGCTCCACACCGCGCTGTTCAGCGGCCCTACCAGCGACATCGCCGTGAAGTGAGTCAACGTTGGCCGCTCACCCGGCTCGCACCAAGCATCGGGGCGCCAATCCAACCAATGGAACAGGCTGCCTGGGTCTTCCAGATGCCACGCGATTTCATTGATCAACGAGTCATGCTCGGGCTCGGGCAGGCAGCTCTCCCAGGCAAACCAGGCCTCTAGCAGGCGCTTGGGCGTGGCATAAAAACGGCACAGGCAGCTTCGCAGAGCGCTGGCGTGCTGCATGAGCGGTTCGCGCTCGAACAGGCCGCTGTCGAGCGCCATGTGCAGGTAGAACGCAAACTTCTCGGCCATGTGAATCGTGGCGGCGTGACGACTGACTCCTTTCACCGCGTTACGCTGTTTTAGCTCATCAGGCGTGGGCTGGCCAAAGCGCGTTTGCGATGGAGGCAGTACGCCATGCACAGCATCTGCCGCGAGCTGGTTGAGGTGGTGCGCCTGAGCAGGAAGCCAGTAGCGCGCCAGCACCTGGTGACCTTCATCCGCATGCAGGCCAAGCGAATCCTGAAGGTAAACAGCGGCATCCGCGCGGCGCTGCTCGGCTATCGGGGCCGAGGGATTGAGTTGACGCAGCATGACATCCGGCTCGCGTACGCCAGCCAGGGCGAGCAGCCAATGGTGAGCCGTGTTGCGCCAGGCCTTGATACGCGTACGCGAGGCTTGCCGCGTCGGCTCGTCCAAAAGTGCAGCCAGCGAGTGCTTCCAGGGACTATGGGCAGCGTGCATTAACAGCTTGTGGCGGGCGCTGGGTGTCATCCCCCGCCGATCGACGCCCTCGAAGAGGCTTTGCCCGCGCAGGTAGGCTTTCAGCACTGCGTGCCAGTCGTGGTAACGGCGCCCCACGAGATCAGCCGCATGGGCCGCTAGGTCGTCCGCTTCCGCCTGGCTTAGCCAGCCACAGCAGGCACCGGCCCAGGCGAGCTCCACTAGCCGCAGCCAGTCCCAGGCGGCCCACTCCAACGGCTCGCCCTGATTGACGAACGTCGTGAGCACCGGTGCGTAGGGAGCATCGTTTACTGCCCCCCGCTGCCACTCTTGACGCTGCGCGTGATCCATGGTCAGAAGCTCGCGGGCTTCGATATCCCAGCGCTGACGTTCACCTTGAGCGCTTAGCCAGAGCATCACTTCCAGTAGCTGCTCACGGTCGTAAATCTGCCAGATACGCTCCAACCACTGAGTGGCGTCGGGCCAGTCGGCAGCGCTGGCCGGATAGCACACCAGGGGGCGAAACAGAGCACCTAGCCGCCAAGGCTGCGCTTCGGCGGGCTGCGGCCATAGCGATGTGGGAGCGTCGCGCTGGGCAAGCGCGGCATCCAGCGACTGCCAGGTCACCCCCTCCCCCTCGCTCTCCAGGTTGGACAGCGCTTGGCAAGCGTCGATGAAGCGGTCGTCGGCACCGGTTTCCCAACCTTTGGCCCCCAGCGCGCGACGTAGATCCGACAGCCACGCTCGCTGATCGCTGTAGTCCGACGTGATGCGTCGTATGAGATGGTGTGCCCAGTTCGTCGCCTGCGCTTGGCTCAACCAGCCCGCCGCGCCCGCCAGAGCGGCCCACTCCAGCGCACCCAGCAGCTGATCGGCACTGCCTGACGGTGCGCCCAGTGAAAAAAACAGCTGATCCGCCAACGCGCCACGATCGGCAATACCCAGCTGCAGCAAGCGCTGTTCAGCCGCTACCGCATCCACCGCCAGTGGGTGCGGTGTAAAAGCCCAGTCACACAGCACCAGCTGTTGGGCCCACCAGGTATTTAGTGCGTCGACCAAAAGACACCTCGAACAAGAAGCAGAAAGCGATCAATGAAAACCGTACAAAATAAAGCAGCCTGATAAGGCTGCCCAAAGACGCATAGTGTAACGGAAACTATTGCCAAGACCGATAGCAGCCGCACAAAACAGCGCTGCCCGGCACAAAGGCCGGGCAGCGGGTACCACTTAGGGGGAGAAGCGCTAAGCGCTTTTGACTTTACTGATCACCCATAACAAGACCACCGCCCCCACGGTCGCCGTCACCAGCGAACCGATGAAGCCGCCCGCCTGCAGCCCCAGCAGACTAAACAGGAAGCCACCTACGAGGGCGCCGACCACCCCCACACCGATGTTACCGAGTACGCCAAAACCGCCGCCACGCATGATGTTGCCAGCGATCCAGCCAGCTAAACCACCAATGATTAACCACGCAATAAAGCCCATACTACCTCCTTGGTTTCACTCAGCTTGGGGTTTTACCTTCAAACTATTCTTCCACCTATGCTTGTCCTACCATAGCACACGGCGCTACTGTTCTGCCCATTTGTTGCCTTTGCCCACAAGGATTCCCTTATGATTCCCGACTCCCTTAAACAGCTACTTAGCCACGTTGATGGCCATCAACGGGCCCATTGGGAAGGCCGTGACGTCGCGCTCTTCAACATGGCCTGGGGGGAAATGGCGATCAGCCTACAGGGCGCTCAAGTGCTGCACTTCCAGCCAGCAGACGACACCGGCTGGCTGTGGGTGACGCCAACGCCGCAGGCGCTGCCGGGCGCGATCCGTGGCGGCATCCCGCTCTGCTGGCCCTGGTTTGCCGACGAGCGCTACGCCGATGAGAGCCCTGAGCGTAACGGCCCCTTCCATGGGCTTGCCCGCCACGCCATGTGGCGTCTGGACGCCGTTGACGACCACGCCGAAGGCATCGAAGTGCACCTGTCACCGGAAGAGCGCTTACATAGCCAGCTCACCGCCCGCGTGGTCATTCAAGCCAACGCCCAGCGGTTAAACGTTGAGATCATCAGCGAAAACATTGGCGATGCCCCGATCAAAACCAGCGGCGCACTGCATACCTATCTGGCCGTTAATGAGACGCATCAATGCCGCTTAGAGGGCCTCGCGGGTGCGCGCTATTTGGATAAGCTGCGTGACTTTGCTGAATCTGAGCAACAGGGCACGCTGGCGATTCGTGGCCCCGTCGACCGTATTTATCATACCAATGAAGCGGTGCTGCTCAACGACGGCCAGCGCACGCTGCGCATCGGCAAGCAGTCCAGCGACTCCACGGTGGTCTGGCACCCGGATAGCGGCCTGCCCAGCGACACGCCCGCCGACGCAGCCAAACACTTTTTATGCGTCGAGGCCGCCAATACGCGCCTTGACCCCGTTTGGTTGGTACCCGGGGCACAGCACCTTCTAGGGACGACAATAAGCCGCGGTTAATGATCGGTTCATTGAGGCTTTGCTATGATCAAGCCATTGATATCCCCAAGGAGCGACGATGGATCCACAGCAATGGCTGGAAGCAGCCACGCTTGCCTTTAACCTGATCGGTATGGTGGTGTGCTTGGTTGGCTTAACGCTTGCACAAAAAATGCAGCGCCGCTGGCCCGGCTATAGCCTCGCGGTCGTCGGTTTTATCATTGCGACCCTGCCCATGCTCTCCCAGCTTGTCTTGATGTGGCAGCGTTAACGCTCGACTACCTTGCCAAGATGCCCCACCCGATGAAGGAAGCGACAGGATGCGCCAGCCGTTAAGCCGCGAATTGAGCAACATGTTAGAGCGAAGCCGAGACCGGCAGCTGCGGCTGGCGGTAACGGGCCTTTCGCAAGCGGGTAAAACGGCGTTTTTAACCTCGCTGGTGAACCAACTACGCCATGCGGGCGTAGAAGCACAGTTAGACCTGCTACCGGTTGCCCGTGAAGGCCGCCTGCTAGGCGCGCAGCGTTTAAATCAGCCGGACTTAGGCGTGCCACGTTTCCCTTATGACCCCGGCATGGCATCGCTGAGAGACGTACCGCCGCGCTGGCCCGAGCCCACTCGAGGCATTAGCGAGCTGCGTTTACAGCTGCGCTACCGCCCTGCCCAACAGGGCTGGTTTACGCCGGATATCGCTCACCTGACGCTGGATCTGTTCGACTACCCCGGCGAATGGCTGCTGGATTTGCCGCTACTGCAGCACGACTTCTACAGCTGGAGCCAGAGCCAGGCCCAGCACGAAGGCCCTCATCGCCGGGCACTATTTAGCGAATGGCTGGCCGAGGCAGAGCAGCTAGACCCCAGGGCAGAAGCCGATGAAGCGCAGCTCGCCACGCTTGCCGAGGCCTACGCATTGGGCCTGCGTCGCGCCAAGCAGGCGGGCTTCTCTGACCTGCAGCCGGGGCGTTTTTTGCTGCCCGGCGAGCTGGATGGCGCACCGGTGCTGCAGTTCTTCCCGCTGCCCGGATTAGATACTCCCAAAGAAACCCTCGACGCCCTGCCCGAATCGAGCCTCTATGCCACCCTGGCGGCGCGTTTTCGCTACTATCAGCAGCAGGTGGTGCGCCCTTTCTACCGCGACCACTTCCGCCGCTTTGACCGCCAGATTGTGCTGGTGGACGTACTGGGCGCGCTCAACGCCGGGCCGGAGCGCTTTGAGGATCTTTCCCGCGCGCTGCAACAGCTGATGAAGAGCTTTGATTACGGCAAGCGCAGCCTGTTGACCCGCCTGTTCGCTCCCAAAATTGACCGCCTCGCCATTGCCGCCACCAAAGCGGACCACGTGACGCCCGACCAACACACCCACGTGGTGCAGCTGTTAGAAGCGCTGCTGGCGGAGCCATTGAAAGACTTACGCTTTGCCGATATCCCGGTGAAAGCGCTATCGCTGGCGGCCATTCGCGCCACCGAGGCCCGCGAAGTGCTGCATGATGGCAAGCGAACGCCAGCGCTGAAAGGCACCACGTTAGAAGGTGAAGATGTGCTGGTGTACCCCGGCGATGTGCCCAGCCGCCTGCCCAAAGCCGATTTCTGGCAGCAGCAAGGGTTTGATTTCCCCAGCTTCCGCCCGATGCCCGCCGATAGCGAGGCACTGCCCCACATCCGTATGGACGCCGCGATTGACTGGCTGATTGGAGACAAACTGACATGAGCAACCCTCAGCCCCGCCGCGACTTCCAAACCGAAGCGCCGCCCGAACCTACCCAGGAAACCCTGCGCCAGCATGAACGCTTTGCAGCGACTGAATCGCACCAGCCGCTAGCGACCCAAGCCGAACTCAAAGCGTTGCCGGAAGAGACCCTTGGCGCGCCCCGCAAGCGCCGCTGGGGGCTGATGTTCGCTTTGGCAGGCGGTGCCACACTCGGCACGGTAGAGCTGGCAACCGGCATTCCTGAAGCGCTGTCCCAGTCTCAGTGGATGGCGATGGCGTGGCAGCTGTTTGGGATTAGCCTGATTGGCTTGGGCGGCATATCGCTTCTCAAGGAGCTGGGCCGTTTGCGGCGTTTAAAGCGGCACGATCAGCTACGGGCCAACCTAGCCGAGCTTCCCCAGCGCTCCAGCAAACAAGCCCAGGCGATGGCCGTTCAGTTAAAACAGCAGCTTGCACTGAGCAACGACGACCCGCACTGGGTGGCCTTTCAGCGGGCGTGCCAGCCGCACCATAGCGGTGAAGAGATTCAAACCCTGCTGCGCTACCACCTGCTAGCCCCCCGTGACCGGGAAGCTCAGCGGTTGATTACGCGCATGTCGGGGGAAACCGCCATCATGGTGGCGGTTTCCCCGCTAACTCTGGTGGATATGGCGCTGGTGGCGTGGCGCAGCCTTGCCATGGTGGATAGGCTGAGCCGCCTGTACGGCCTGGAGCTTGGCTACGCCAGCCGCCTGCGGCTATTTCGCCACGTGCTGCATAACATGGCGTTTGCAGGCGCCAGCGAACTGGCTACCGATGCCAGCATGGACATGCTCTCGCTGGATTTGGCAGGCCGCCTTTCAGCAAGAGCCGGCCAAGGCTTAGCAACAGGGCTGCTAAGCGCCCGCCTCGGTATGCGCGCTCAGCGGCTGTGCCGCCCGGTGGCGTTTACACCAGAAGAGCAGCCCAAACTAGCCGACCTTCGCCAAGACCTCTGGCGGCAGATCAAGCGGCTAGATAAAGAGCCCGCCCCCGCCGCACGCAACAGCGATTAATACCGCTTACCCAGCGGCTCAAGCCAGCCGCTGCTCGGTTTCAGCATCGAACAGCACCGCCCGGGACATATCGACCCTCAGCGCCAAGCGCTCACCGGGCGACACCTCACACTTCGGCCCGACCCGCGCGGTAATCTCCTGCTCCCCTAACGGCAGGCGCAGCAGAATATCGGCACCGGTCGGCTCCACCACGCTCACCTTGGCTTCCAGCAGCGTGCCTTCGGCCTGCTCGCTGAGCCGCACATCCTCTTCGCTTAAATGTTCAGGCCGCAGGCCGAGAATCACCGGCTTGTCGAGCTGCTCCACCAGCCCTGCCGTATGGCGGGCCGCTGGCCACGGCAGCAGCAGGTCGGCTTCGTCGGGGGTGGCAATGCGCAGTGCATATCCATCGCCGTCGGCTTCCAGCGTAGCGCGGATGAAGTTCATCGACGGTGAGCCCATAAAACCCGCTACGAACATATCCACCGGGTTGTTATAGACCTCATCAGGGCTGCCTAACTGCAGAATATGGCCATCACGCATCACCGCGATGCAGTCCGCCAGGGTCATGGCTTCTACTTGGTCGTGGGTAACGTAGACGATGGTGGTGCCTAAACGCTGGTGGAGCTTTTTGATCTCGGTGCGCATATCCACGCGCAGCTTGGCGTCCAGGTTCGAGAGCGGCTCGTCGAACAGATAGACCTTAGGCTCCCGCGCTAGGGCGCGCCCCATGGCCACCCGCTGGCGTTGGCCGCCGGAGAGCTGGGCGGGCTTGCGCTCTAACAGGTGGGAGATTTGCAGCAGATCGGCCACCCGCTCCACGGCGGCTTCCCGCTCGGCCTTGGGCACTTTGCGCATCTCTAGGCCGAAGCTGATGTTTTGGCGCACAGTCATACTGGGGTACAGGGCGTAAGACTGGAACACCATGGCAATATCGCGCTCGGCGGGGGTGCGCCAGGTGACGTCTTCGCCGTCGATGTAAATATTGCCGCTGGTGACCGGTTCAAGGCCTGCGATGGCGTTCATCAGCGTGGATTTACCACAGCCGGATGGCCCCACCAGAATCAAAAACTCGCCGGAATCGATGGAGATGCTGACATCTTTCAGCACCCGTTCGCTGCCAAACTCTTTGCGTACGTTGTGAATCTCTAACGCTGCCATTATCAAAATCCTATTGTTATTAGCCCTTTACGGAGCCTGCCGTCAGCCCACGCACGAAGTATTTACCCGCCAGCACGTACACCACCAGGGTGGGCAGCGCGGCAATCATGGCGGCGGCCATATCGACGTTGTATTCGCGCACGCCGGTGGAGGTGTTCACCAAATTATTGAGCGCCACGGTAACCGGCTGGGTGTCGTGTGCCGAGAACGCCACGCCGAATAGGAAGTCGTTCCAGATTTGGGTGAACTGCCAAATCACCGAGACCACGATGATAGGGGCGGACACCGGCAGCAGGATGCGCCAGAAAATACGGAAGAATCCGGCACCGTCCAGCTTGGCCGCCGAGACCAGCTCGTTGGGAATGCCCACATAGAAGTTGCGGAAAAATAGCGTGGTAAAGGCGATACCAAACACCACGTGCACCAGGATCAGCCCCGCCCGCGAGCTGGAAAGCCCCAGCCAGCCCAGGGTTTGTGCCATGGGCAGCAGCACCACCTGAAACGGGATAAAGCAGCCAAACAGCATCAGCGCAAACACCAGCTCAGAGCCTTTGAAGCGCCATTTGGTCAGGGCGTAGCCGTTCAGCGCCCCTACGGCGGTGGAGATCAGCACCGCAGGAATGACGATGGCAAAAGAGTTCCAGAAATAACCGCCCACGCCTTCGCAGCGCATGCCGGTGCAGGCTTCGCCCCAGGCTTTTGTCCAGGGGGCCAGCGTTGGGTTTTGCGGTAACGACAGCAGCGTACCGGCGCTGATTTCGCTCAGCGGCTTAATGGAGGTCATCAGCATGACCACCAGCGGCAGCACGTAGAACAGCGCAGCGATGACCAGCACCGCGTACAGCACGCCCCGCCACAACTTGGCCGCAGGCGTTTGGCGACGAATCACATTAGCCATGTTTGCGGCTCCTTAATTCGGAGTAGAGGTAAGGAATCAGGATGGCCAGCACACCGCCGAGCATCAGCATGGCACTGGCAGAGCCCAGGCCGATTTGCGCGCGGTTAAAGGCGTGGGTGTACATAAAGGTGGCGGGTAAGTCCGTTGCATAACCCGGCCCGCCGCCGGTAAGTGCCACTACCAAGTCAAAACTCTTGATCGCAATGTGGGCCAGAATCATCACCGCGCTGAACACCACCGGGCGCAGGCAGGGCATGACCACCCGCCAGTAAATGCGCGGCAGGCTCGCGCCATCGAGCTGGGCAGCTTTAATAACGCTATCGTCGATACCGCGCAGACCGGCGAGAAAGAGCGCCATCACAAAGCCAGAGGCCTGCCAAACGGCGGCGATCACCAAGGTATACACCGCCATATCCGGATCAACGATCCAGTCGAACTCGAACGACTCGAAGCCCCAGCTGCGCACCATGGCCTGGATGCCTAGCTGCGGGTTCAGCAGCCACTTCCACACGACCCCCGTGACGATGAACGACAGCGCCATAGGGTAGAGATACACCGTGCGTAGCGCGCCCTCCTGACGAATCTTTTGATCCAACAGCATCGCCAGCAGCGCACCCAGCACTAAGCAGATCACGATAAACAGCGTGCCAAAGATCATCAGGTTGGTAGAGGCCACCCACCAGCGCTCGTTGGCCATCAGCCGCGCATACTGGCCAAACCCGACAAAATCGTAGCTGGGCAGCATGCGCGAGCTGGTGAGTGATAGAACAAAGGTCCACAGCATAAAGCCGTAAACGAAAAACAGAGACACCGCCACCGAGGGTGCCAGCACTAGCCTTGGCAGCCAGGCCTGCAGCCGACCAGAGGCCGTTGGCCGCAACGCGGTGCGCGTTGGGGTTTCGCTCATGGGGAATTCCTCACCAGTCAACCGCTAGCGCCGCCGTTGCGGCGGCGCTGGTTACGTACGTTTAGCGCGTGCTTGCGCTATTGCCAACAGTGCCGCGCTTAAAACGAGGCGGCTTCTGCGGCGCTGACCAGTCGCTGGGCAGCCTCTTCGGCGGGCATATCGGCGTCATTGAAGTAGTTGGTCACAACGTCAAAGATAGCCCCCTGAACGTCGGCACGAACGGCCATACCATGGGCCATGCTGGGTACTAAGCCATCCTCATCAGCAGTGCTCTGGAAATCGGCCATCGACTGTTGGGCGCAGCTGTCGAACTCGCTCATATCCAGGTCAGGACGCGCGGGAATGGAGCCTTTGGCTAGGTTGAAGGCTTCCTGGAAGGTGGGCTCTAACACCAGGCGCGCCAGCGTGTGCTGAGCTTCACGCTCGGCATCATCGGTCACGCGGAACATCGCCAGGCTATCGATGTTGAAGGTAAAGGCGTCTTCGGTGCCCGGAGCGGCGGCGCACAGGTAGTCTTCACCGGCGGTCAGACCCGCGGCGGTGAATTCCCCCTTCGCCCAGTCACCCATCAACTGGAAACCGGCCACGCCTTCAATCACCATTGCGGTGGCAATGTTCCAATCGCGGCCCGGCATGCCTTCATCCATCAGCTCGCGCAGGCGTTTGAAGTCTTCCAGTGCGGCGACCATCTGCTCGCCGCCCAGTGCTTCTGGGTCGAGCTCCACCAGCGCCTGCTGGTAAAACTCGGTGCCTTGGCTGCCTAACACCACGCTTTCAAACACGGTGGCATCCTGCCAGGACTGGCCACCGTGGGCTAGCGGCACAAAACCCGCTTCTCGAATGGCTTCCCCGGCGGCAAACAGCTCATCTAGGGTGGTGGGCATTTCTACGCCTGCGGCTTCCAGCACGTCCGGGTTGGCCCATAGCCAGTTAACCCGGTGTACGTTCGCGGGCACGGCTACGTACTGGCCGTCGTAACGCATAATATCGGCCACAATCTCTGGTAACAGGTCGTTCCAGCCTTCGGCATCCGCCACTTCGTTCAAGTCACCCAGCAGGCCAAGCTCGCCCCACTCCTGAATTTCCGGGCCTTTAATTTGCGCGGCGGAGGGTGGATTACCTGACATGGCGCGGGATTTAAGCACCGTCATGGCGGTTTCACCGCCACCACCGGCCACCGCAAAGTCCTGCCAGCCGTAACCTTCGGCTTCGAGTAGCTCTTTGAGGACGTTGGCCGCGCGGGCTTCACCACCGGATGTCCACCAGTGGAGTACTTCTACATCGCTTGCTTGGGTAGTGCCTGCGGCCATGGCGGTGCCTGCCGCTAAGGCCAGTGCGAGGGCGGATTTTTTAAACGTGGGCAACTGCTTAATCAGCATGGGTAGCTCCTGCTATTGTTGTTATCGCGAACACCAGCCCTGAAAGACTTGGCGGCTGTCGCTGTTGTAATGCCGTGACACACGCGGTGCAAAACGGCTTTTAGCAGAGTACGACAGCGAGCCGCATAACGGGAGTTACCGAGTCCTGCATAGTGTTAGCGATGTATTACAAGTCTGTAACACTTGATTGGCGAGGCAGCGTTAGCGTGGCCAGCAAGCCGCCTGCGGGGTGATTAGCAAGGGTAATATCGCCCCCATGGGCACGGGCGATATGCCGGGCAATGCCTAGCCCCAGGCCGCTTCCACCGGTGTGGCGGCTTCTGGACACCTCCAGGCGTACAAAGGGTGAAAACACGCGGCCAAGCTGATCCTTAGGGATGCCAGGGCCACTGTCGTGAATATGTAGGCGCACCACGCCCGCCTGCTCTTCCAGCGTTACCCTCGCCCGCTGGCCGTAAAACACCGCATTTTCTAATAGGTTCGCCAGGCAGCGCTTCATCGCCAGCGGTTTGACCGTGAGTGGCGCCACCTGCCCTGCCACCTGCACTTCGCCCCCCTGCAAGCGCAGCGCCTCGGCCAGCTCGGTCGTTAGCGCGTTGAGATCCGTTGGCTGCGGCTCTTCATGCAGGTCTAACCCCTTGACCGAGGCGAGCGCGCCTTTGACCAGCTCGGATAGCTCATCCAGCGAGGCGCAGAAGCGTTCGCGCTGAAGCGGGTCATCCAGCATTTCAGCTCGTAAGCGCATGCGGGTAATCGGCGTTTTTAAGTCGTGGGAGATCGCAGAGAAGAGCCGCTCGCGCTCCTCCACCTGCTCGCGAATACGCCGCTGCATGCGGTTAAACGCTACGGCGGTGGCCGCTACCTCCTTGGGGCCGCTCTCTTTCAGCGGCGGGCTGTCCAGGTCATCACCTAACTGACGTGCCGCCCGGGAGAGCCTTGCCAGCGGCCGCGTCACGCTGGTGATGCCCAATAGCGACAGCGCCAGCACGGTGAGCAGCACGACGATGCCCGCTAGCAGTCGCTCTTCTGAGAGCCAGCGGTAGCCGCTGAAAATATCCGGCACGCCCAGCAGCGTGGCGACATAGAGCCAGGTATCGGGAGCAAGCTCCAGCTGCACCACCAGAATGGGCGGCGAAAGGGGCTCCATCAGCAGGCTGTGCTGGCCCCAGCGGGGCGGCAGGTCGTAAAGCAGCACTTCATTATTGAAGACCCGTAGGGTTTCCGGGCGGGAGAACTCCACCACCACATCGTCAATCGAGAGCTGCTGGGTCAGAATGGTGCGCACGTTGCTCACCACCACCTCTTTTTCCGGGCCGCTGCCGATATCCGCCACGGGAATACGCCGCTCATTCACGCTGACAAAAAAACGCGTGCCGCCCATGCTGCGCAGCTGGTCGAGCACGATATGCCGATAGTCCACCGGCAGTGAACGGAAGAATTTCATGGTGGAGGCGATGCTAAACGCCATATTGCTGGAGAGCTCATCGAGCTGTTCGAGCTGGCTGGCGCGCACCTGGGAAGTCCAAATGGTATAGCTTGCCACCTGAGCGGCCAGCACCCCGGCAATCATAATAATGACAAAGCGCCCGCGCAGGCTGCCGGGCAGCCAGTGCGAGTGTCGTTTCAGCCAGCGTCGCCACTGCCTCACGGTGCCGCATCTACCCTGGCCGTGAGCACGTAGCCCGCCCCGCGTACGGTACGAATCAACTGTGAATGCTGGGCATCTTCACCTAAGCGCTGACGCAGCCGACACACGTGCACGTCAATCGAGCGGTCCAACGGCGGCGCATCGCGGCCACGGGTCAGGGTGTAGAGATCATCGCGAGTAATCACCTGGGCGGGGCGCTCTAAAAACACCTGGAGCAGCTGAAAATCTGCCCCGGAAAGCGCGGTGCGCTCGCCGGTGTGATCAACTAGTTCCCGCGTCATTCGGTCGAGCTGCCACTCACCAAAGCGTACCCAGCGCGCTTCATGAGGGGCGGCCGCTGCGGCCGCCGGGCGCGTGCGGCGTAGTACCGCTTTAATGCGCGCCAGCAGCTCGCGGGGATTGAAGGGTTTGCCGATGTAATCGTCGGCCCCTAGCTCCAGCCCCAGGATACGGTCGGTATCGTCAGCGCTAGCGGTGAGCATGATGATGGGAGTGTCGTTGGTTTTGCGCAGCTCCCGACAGATGGTAAAACCGTCATCCCCGGCATCATCACATCGACGATCAGTAAATCCGGCGTGTGCTCGGCAAGCTGTTGGTAGAGCGCATTCGCCCCTTCTGCGGTCAGCACGTGGTAACCGTGCCGCCCCAGGTAATCCGCCAGCAGCTCGCGAATTTCCGGGTCATCGTCGACCACCATCAAGGTCGCAGGCGTGGTTGTCATCGTGGAAAGCGCCCCTAAGTTATTATCGTTTTAAGGGCTAGATGATGGTGGAGCGCTCCGCCTACCGCAAGCGGCTATCGACTAAGGTGGCAGAGCGAAAATGACAGCGACAAATGCTAAAGCCCAAAGCGCTGCTTCAGGAATAACGCCACCGCTGCTTCGCCGTGGTGGCCGATCCGCTGGGCGTCTGGCACGCGATCGAACAGCGCCGGATGAGCGTTGGCCATAACCTGGGCCTCGCCTGCCAGGGTGAGCATTTCGGTGTCGTTGAGGTTATCGCCAAAGGCTAGGCAGTCGGCGGCGGTGAGCCCAAGCGACTCCAGCAACGCCGCTAGCGCCACGCCTTTATTCACCCCGCCCGCCATGATCTCTAGCGAGTCCACCGTGGAGTAGGTAATGTGCAGCCCATCGCCATGCGCCGCTTGGGCCTGAGCCTCCAGCTCTGCCAGCGCATCCGGGTCGCCCAAATAGAGCACTTTACCTACGCCGTTGGCGTCCATCTTCTCCGGTGGCACGACCTCATAGCGAAAGCCCGTCGAGGCGTGCAGTGAAAGCAGGTGCGGCGCTTCGGCGTCCACATGCCAGCCCGCTTCGCGGTAAAGGTTGAGGCGCACCTGTGGCGGCCGGGGTAAATGAATCAGCGTGTGGGCGTGATCCGGGTTGAGGTGCGACGCGCTCACCAAGCCATCGTCCGGGTCGTGGGTGTAAGCCCCGTTGGTGCTGATCAGGTGAGCAGGCACGCCCAGCTCATCGCGGAAGACGCGCATATCGTGGTAGTGGCGGCCAGAGGCCAGCGCCAAATGGTGCCCCTGCCGAACCAACTCTCGGAGCACCTCCACGGTGCTGTCATGTAACCGGTGGTCGCTGCCCAGCAACGTACCATCCAGGTCGGAAACGATCAGGCGAGGGGTCATCAAAGCGCTCCTTGTGCGTTAGCAGGGTTAGCGTGGCAGTTCGCTCAGCTTAACCGATTCAGCCAACCGTAAGTAAGTCATTGACCTGCCGTCGCCGTCGCCACTTCCCCAGGGGCAACGATTGGCGCGGCCAGTGGGAATCCGTATAGTGGCAACCTACTCTCGCCAACTGATTGAACACATGCTTCAAAACAACTCCCTGCTTGCCCAGCTCAAGCAACAGATCCGTGAAACCACCCCGCGCGCTGAAGGGGTGATCAAAGCCACAGAAAAAGGCTTTGGTTTTCTTGAAACTGATAGCGGCGAATCCTATTTCGTGCCGCCCCCCGCCATGAAACAGGTGCTGCACGGCGACCGTGTGGAAGCCGTGATTCACGAAAACGGTGATAAAAAGTCGGTTGAGCCTGAAAAGCTTATTGAAGCCGGTTTAGACCGCTTCGTTGCTCGCGTGCAAAAGCGCGAAGGCCGCCTCGCGGTGGTGCCGGATCATCCCTCGATTCGCAACGTTCTAAAAGCACGCATCAAAAACAGCCTGGATGAAGACTCGATTGCCGACGGCGATTGGGTCGTGGCGCGTTTGGTGCGTCACCCGCTAAAAGAGAACGACCGCGGCTTCTTCACTCAGATTGATGAGCTAGTGGCCAAAGCCGATAACCCGGCCGTACCGTGGCGCGTGACGCTTGCTCGCCACGCACTGGAGCAAGAGTGCCCGGATGCCGGCAGCGACTGGCCGCTGCACGATGAAGGCCTGACGCGTGAAGACCTCACCGAGCAGCCGTACTTCACGATCGACGGTGAAAAAACCCGCGATATGGATGACGCGCTACACGTAGTGGCACGCCCGGAAGGCGGCTGGCAACTGAGCGTGGCGATTGCCGACCCCACCGCTTATGTGGAAGAGGGCCATGCTGCCGACCTGGAAGCCCGCGTTCGTGCATTTACCGTGTACCTGCCGGGCCAGAACGTGACCATGCTGCCCGAGCAGTTGGCGGATAACCTGTGTTCGCTGTGGGAAGGCCAAGAGCGCCCTGCCCTGGCCTGCACGCTGAACATTAACGCCGACGGCAGCCTGGGCGACTACCGCTTCTTCGCGGCCAACGTGAAGTCCCACGCTAAGCTGGTGTACGAGCGCGTCTCTGACTGGATTGAAGGCCAAGGCGACTGGGCACCGGCAGATAATATTGCTGAGCAGCTACACGCCCTGCGTGAGCTGACCGAAGCGCGTACCGCGTGGCGTAACGAGCACGCGCTGGTATTTAAAGATCGTCCTGATTACGTGTTCGATCTGGATGAAGCGGGCAACGTGCTGGGGATTCATACCGAAGACCGCCGCATTGCCAACCGCATGATCGAAGAGTCGATGATTGCTGCCAACGCCTGCTGTGCGGACTTCCTGGCCAGCCATATCGGCCACGGCATCTTCAACGTGCACCGCGCTTTCGAGCCGGAAAAAGCCGAAGCGGCACAAGAGTTCCTGGCGACTCAGGACATCGAAGTGGCCCAGGAAGCGCTCACCGAGCTTGCCCACTATAAAGAGCTGAAGCGTGCGCTTGAGAGCCGCGACGACGCTTGGCTGGATGCGCGCCTACGCCGTTTCCAGGGCTTCACCAGCATGTCGGCCCAACCTGGCCCGCACTTCGGCCTGGGCCTGCCCGCCTACGCCACCTGGACCTCGCCGATTCGTAAATATGGCGATATGGTCAACCACCGCTTGATCAAGCGCGTGCTGAAGGGCGAGCAGGCTCCGGCAGAAGCCAGCCAACAGCTCACCGAGCAGCTCACCGAGCGCCGCCGCCTGAACCGCATGGCCGAGCGCGACGTGAAAGATTGGCTCTACGTGCGCTACCTGACCCCGGCCGCGCAGAATCAGGACACCTTTGACGCAGAGATCATGGCGATCAACCGTGGCGGCATGCGGGTTCGCCTGATCGAGAACGGCGCGACGGCGTTCGTGCCCGCCCCCTTGATGCACAGCGACCGCGATAAAGTGGTCATCGATGACAAAGAGGGCCGCATTCAGATCGAAGGCGAAGAGCGCTTCAAGCTGGGCGATAGCCTGCGCGTATCGCTCACGGAAGCCCGCGAAGAGACGCGCTCGCTGGTTGCCAAACCCGCTGCCTAAACCCACGGGGCATTTGCCAGCAAGCGCTAAACGCCACGGCCATGCCGTGGCGTTTTTATTTCCGCCGCGCGGTGACGTTGTCGCAGAACTGACTTATTTCTACCCTAAGGTAATTCGATGACACTCATGTGGCTCGGAGGTTACCTTGCACATCGCCGATGTGACCATGTTCCACGCCCCGGCAAGCGGCGGCGTTCGCACCTATTTACAGGCCAAACATCGCGTCCTCTCGCGCACACCCAACCTCCGTACCAGCCTGCTGGTGCCAGGGGCTGAGCGTGATAGTTTGGGCGACCACCACACGCTACCAGCGCTGCATCTGCCTCTTGGGCAAGGCTATCGATTCCCGCTGCGCCGCCGCCCTTGGCGTGATGCCTTGGTAGACCTCTCCCCCACGTTAATCGAAGCAGGCGACCCTTACGTTACCGCTTGGGCAGCGCTGGAGGCTGGCCAACGCTTGGGCGTGCCGGTGGTGGGTTTCTATCACTCCGATTTACCCCACTTGATGGGCGACCGTTTTGGCCGCCATGTTCGCCAGCGACTAATTCGCTACGTGGTGGACCTGTACCAGCGCTTTGATAGCGTACTGGCCCCCTGTCATGCGATGGCCAACCGACTCACCGAGTGGGGCGTGCCCAACGTGCGCGTGCAGTCGTTAGGGGTTGATTTAGAGCAGTTTCACCCGTCACGGCGCGACCCCGGCTTCCGTGCGGCCATGGGTATTCCTGCGGATAAAAAGCTGCTGATCTTTGTCGGCCGCTTTTCCCGAGAAAAGAATATCGACGTACTACTCGCCACCATGCGGGCGCTTGGCAGCGACTACCACCTGCTGCTAATGGGACCGGGCATGCCGACTCAAGTACCTAGCAATGTCACGGTGGTCAATCGCTGCTGCGGTAGCCATGAAGTGGCCCGCGCGCTTGCCAGTAGCGATGCGCTGCTGCATGCGGGCACCCGCGAAACCTTTGGGCTGGTGGCCCAGGAAGCGATGGCCAGCGGCCTGCCGGTGATTGGCGCGCGGGCGGGCGCGCTGATCGAGAACGTACCGCTGGGCGCGGGCGTGCTTTGCCAGCCTCTTGACCCGGACGCGATGGCGGACGCCTGCTCCGCGCTGTTTAGCAACGATATTGCCGCCAGCGGACGCTACGCGCGCCATTTTGTTGAGCGCCAGTTTAGCTGGGATAGCGTCATTGGCTCGCTGCTGACGCACTATGTCGACCTCTGTGGACTCGAACAGCCCGATGCCCGTGTCGTCCGCCGCTAACGCCCAACGGCTGCTGCGCTTTCGTCCGCTACACGGCGCTCTGCTGCTGGCTGCCCTGGTAGCGCCGCTGGTGCTCACATCGCTTGCAGGGGGCAGCCAAGCGTTTGAGCATGTGGCGCAGTTTCCCATTGGCCTACTGGTTCTGATGATCGCCATGGCGGCGCTGTGCTGGAACTTGAACGCTGCCCGGCTACGCCTGATGCTGAACGGCCGCGCTGGCCAGCTTGGGCAGCGGGGCGCGCTGGGCATCGAGCTGGCGGCGAAGTGCGCGCTCTGCGCCACGCCAGGCGGTAGCGGCGGCCCGGCCACTCTGCTGTTACTACTTGCCCAGCGGGGATTTTCGCCCTCAAAAGGCACCGCCGTGTTTCTCATCGACCAGGGGTGCGACCTGCTGTTCTTTCTGCTGATGCTGAGCGGTTTGGTGGCGATGTCGGTTTTCGGGGATGCCCAGTGGCCACACCAGGGGCTGGTTCAGCTCTCGTTACTGGGATTGGCGCTGTTAGCGGTGGGCGTCTCGCTGATGATGGGGTACTTACCCAGGCTGCTGCGTACTCGACGCCAGTGGCTGGCCTGGCTACGTCCTAGCCGCAGGCGCTGGCTGGTCCGGCGGCTGTTACGCTGTCGCCATGCGCTGCGTATGACGCTGGCGCTACCCAAAGCCACATTGGCAGCGATGCTGGCACTCACAACCCTACACTGGCTGCTGCGCTACAGCTTGCTTTACCTAGCGGTGATTGGCATCGGGGGGCATGCCGACTGGCTCTGGACGTTTTTAACCCAGATGCTAGCTATGGCCGCTAGCCAATTCAGCTTTCTGCCTGGCGGCGCGGGGGCGGCTGAAGTGGGGGTGGGAAGCCTGCTGCTGCCCTTAATGGGCCGGGAGCAGGCCGCTGCCGCCGTGTTGGTTTGGCGGCTGATTAGCTACCACTTGTATCTTGCCGCTGGCGCGCCGCTGCTACTGCTCTACAGCGCGCGCATGCTGCGTCAGCGCTAGCCACCTCACCGCTTGACTTAACCTCCTCAAACGCAAAAAGGGCACCCGAAGGTGCCCTTTTCAGCGTCACGAAGAAAATGCGCGGCTTACCAGCCGGTCACTTCTTTCAGCGCGTCGCCAATTTGCGCCAAAGAACGAACGGTTTTCACACCGGCGTCTTCAAGAGCCGCAAATTTCTCATCGGCAGTACCTTTACCGCCAGAGATGATGGCGCCCGCGTGGCCCATACGCTTGCCAGGAGGTGCAGTGACACCGGCAATGTAGGAAACCACCGGCTTGGAAACGTTGGCCTTGATGTAAGCCGCGGCTTCTTCTTCGGCGGTGCCGCCGATTTCACCGATCATCACGATCGCTTCGGTTTTCGGGTCCTTCTCGAACATCTCCAGGATGTCGATGAAGTTAGAACCCGGAATCGGGTCGCCGCCGATACCGACACAGGTAGACTGACCGAAACCGTGGTCAGTGGTCTGCTTAACGGCTTCATAGGTCAGAGTACCAGAGCGGGAAACGATACCAACGCGGCCCGGCTGGTGGATGTGACCCGGCATGATACCGATTTTGCACTCACCGGGAGTGATCACGCCCGGGCAGTTCGGGCCGATCAGGCGTACGCCCAGCTCGTCGCATTTTACTTTTGCGTCAAGCATATCGAGGGTTGCGATGCCTTCGGTGATGCACACGATCAGCTTGATGCCAGCGTTCGCAGCTTCAAGGATCGAGTCTTTGCAGAACGGTGCCGGTACGTAGATCACGCTAGCTTCTGCACCAGTTTTCTCGACCGCTTCTTTCACGGTATTGAAAACAGGCAGGCCCAGGTGCGTCTGGCCGCCTTTGCCCGGCGTAACACCACCGACCATTTGCGTGCCATAGGCAATCGCCTGCTCGGAGTGGAACGTGCCCTGGCCACCGGTGAAACCTTGGCAGATGACCTTGGTGTTCTTATCGATCAGGATGCTCATTACTTGCCCTCCGCTGCTTTTACAACCTGCTGAGCCGCGTCGGTCAGACTGGTAGCAGCGATGATGTTCAGACCGCTAGACGCCAGTTTTTCAGCGCCCAATTCAGCGTTGTTACCTTCCAGGCGAACGACCACCGGGACGTTAACGCCCACTTGCTCAACGGCACCGATGATGCCTTCAGCAATCATGTCGCAACGAACGATGCCGCCGAAGATGTTCACCAGAACAGCTTTCACGTTGTCGTCAGACAGGATGATCTTGAACGCTTCTGCGACGCGCTCTTTGGTCGCGCCGCCGCCAACGTCCAGGAAGTTAGCGGGTTTGCCGCCACTCAGGTTGACGATGTCCATGGTGCCCATGGCCAGGCCTGCGCCGTTCACCATGCAACCAATGTTACCGTCGAGGGCGACGTAGTTAAGTTCCCACTTCGCCGCGTCGGCTTCACGCTGATCTTCCTGGGAAGGATCGCGCATGGCCTGCAGGTCCGGGTGACGGTACAGGGCGTTGCTATCCAGGCCCAGTTTGGCATCCAAGCAGTGCAGGTTGCCTTCGTCAGTGATGACCAGCGGGTTGATCTCAAGAAGTGCCAGATCTTTGTCGTGGAACAGCTTGGACAGACCCAGGAAAATCTTGGTGAACTGCTTCACCTGATCACCTTCCAGGCCCAGCGCAAAGGCCAGCTCGCGAGCTTGGTAGGGCTGTGCGCCGACCAGCGGATCGATTTCAGCTTTGAGGATCTTTTCCGGCGTCTCTTCGGCGACGGTTTCAATCTCAACACCGCCTTCGGTAGAGGCCATGAAGACCACACGGCGGGTAGTACGGTCAACAACCGCACCCAGGTAGAGCTCGTCTGCGATGTTGGTGCAGGTCTCTACCAGAATTTTAGCAACCGGCTGACCTTTTTCGTCAGTCTGGTAAGTCACCAGGTTTTTACCCAGCCACTGCTCGGCGAAGGTTTTAGCTTCTGCCGGGTCTTTAATCAGCTTAACGCCGCCCGCTTTACCGCGGCCACCAGCGTGAACCTGGGCTTTAACCACCCACATGTCACCGCCGATTTTTTTGCACGCTTCTACTGCTTCTTCGGGAGTGTCCACGGCAAAGCCTTTGGACACTGGCAGACCATAATCAGCAAACAGCTGTTTGCCTTGATACTCGTGAAGGTTCATCGATTCATGCCATTGGTTGCATGTGACTCGAACGATGATCAGCTGGCTCGACAGACTACCTGCAAGGCACTGATCATCCCCGTACTTTCAGTTTCCTACAAGCTACCGCGCAGGGCTGAAAGTGTTGCGCCACCTGACGGTGGCGCTTGGTTGTTGCTTAGCGAATTACTTACGCTTCTTACGGTTTGCCATATGAATCGCATGGCCTTCTACCGCAAGTGCCGCTTCGTGCACGGCTTCCGACATGGTCGGGTGCGCGTAGCAGGTCAGCGCGAGGTCTTCAGCGCTAGAGCCGAATTCCATCGCGATAACGCCCTGGGCGATCATTTCACCCGCGTGCTGACCCACGATGTGCATGCCGAGGATACGGTCAGTTTCCGCATCGGCAATGATCTTGGCGCTGCCTTCGGTAGCGTTGTTCGCCATGGCACGACCGCTGGCCGCGAACGGGAAGCTGCCAGTTTTGACTTCGATGCCCTTAGCTTTGGCATCTTGTTCCGTCATACCCACCCACGCCACTTCCGGGAAGGTGTAGATCACGTTCGGAATGGTGTCGTAGTTCATCTCGGCTTTGTGGCCAGCGATGATGTCCGCCACCATGATGCCCTCTTCAGACGCTTTATGCGCCAGCATCGGACCGCGTACACAGTCACCGATGGCGTAAACGCCCGGCACGTTGGTGCGGCACTGGTCGTCGACGAAGATAAAGCCACGCTCGTCCAGCTCGACGCTTACACCGTCAGCGATCACGCCTTTGGTGTAGGGGCGACGGCCAACGCAAACGATCAGCTTGTCGAAGGTCATTTCCTGTTCGCCGTTGGCATCGGTGTACTTGACGACGACTTCGTCGCCTTTCGCTTCCGAACCGGTCACACGGGCGCCCAGTTTGATGTCCAGACCTTGCTTCTTGAGCAGTTTCTGGGTCTCTTTGGCAATGGCGGTGTCGACCATCGGCAGGAAGGAGTCCATCGCTTCCAGAACGGTCACTTCAGAACCTAAACGGTTCCAAACACTGCCCAGCTCAAGGCCGATAACACCAGCACCGATAACGCCAAGACGCTTCGGCGTTTCCTGGAATTCCAGTGCGCCGGTAGAATCGACGATCAGGCCTTCGGTCAGCGGGGTCGGCGGAATTTCCACCGGCACGGAACCTGCTGCGATGACGATGTTGTCGGCGTCGTAAGTGGTGGTGTTGCCGTCGAGGTCGGTCACCTCAACCTGCTTGCCAGAAACCACTTTACCGGTCCCTTCGATGGCGGTAACGCCGTTAGCCTTGAACAGGCCAGAGATGCCGCCGGTCAAGTTCTTAACGATTTTGTCCTTACGCGCCATCATCTTCTTGACGTCCATGGTGACGTCACCGGCTTCAATACCCATGTCGTCGAAATCGTGCTTGGCTTCGACGAACTTGTGCGACGCTTCAAGCAACGCTTTGGACGGGATACAGCCTACGTTCAAGCAGGTGCCGCCGTGTACGACCTTACCTTCTTTACCGATCCATTTTTCAACACAGGCGGTTTTCAGACCCAGCTGCGCAGCGCGAATAGCCGCTACGTAGCCACCAGGGCCTGCACCGATAACGATCACGTCAAACTTGTCAGCCATGTTGGCTCCTTTAGCTTGGTGGCCTCCTCCCGGTGGGATGACAGCGGGCAGGAGGCTGAGTGCGATTAACTAAGCGTGCTCATGAATAGCGAAGGCGGATCAGCGCGCTTCGTTATACGTCCAGCAGCAGACGAGCCGGGTCTTCCAACAGCTCTTTAATCGTAACCAGGAATTGTACCGCGTCTTTGCCGTCGATCATGCGGTGGTCGTAAGAGAGTGCCAGATACATCATCGGGCGAATCTCGACCTTGCCATTGACCGCCATCGGACGCTCCTGGATCTTGTGCATGCCCAGGATCGCAGTTTGCGGCGGGTTGATGATCGGCGTCGACATCAGCGAGCCAAAGATACCGCCATTGGTAATGGTGAAGGTGCCGCCCTGCATTTCGTCGATGCCCAGCTTACCGTCACGCGCCCGCTTACCAAAGTCGACGATCGTCTTCTCGACGTCGGCGATTTTCATGCTGTCGGTATCACGCAAAACCGGTACCACGAGGCCGCGATCCGTCGATACGGCCACGCCGATATCCTGGTAGCCGTGGTAAACGATATCGGTACCGTCGATGGAGGCGTTGACATCCGGGAAGCGCTTGAGAGCTTCGGATGCGGCTTTCACGAAGAAGCCCATGAAGCCGAGCTTGGTGTCGTGGGCCTTCAGGAAGGTATCTTTGTACTGGGCACGCAGTGACATCACCGCGCCCATGTCCACTTCGTTGTACGTGGTCAGCATGGCAGCGGTCTGCTGAGCCTGAACCAAACGCTTGGCGATGGTTTGACGCAGACGGCTCATCGGCACGCGCTTCTCGGCACGCTCACCCTCGACCGCTGGCGCAGCAGCGGCTTTGGCAGGCGCAGAAGATTTGGCCGTTTTCTTGGCCGAGCCATCTTTAACGGCTTTCTGAACGTCTTCTTTCAGAATACGGCCGCCTTTGCCGGTACCTTCGATCTTGGACACATCCAAATCGTGCTCGGCCACCATTTTACGTGCCGCCGGTGCGAGAATCTTATCGCCGACTTTCTCGTCAGCGCCTTCGTCGTCGCTGCTGGAAGTGTCGTTAGAAGCCGGTGCGCTAGCTTCATCGCTACCGCCACCTTCAACGAAGGTCGCCAAAATCGCTTCGGACTCTACTTGGCTGCCCTCTTCGGCCTTGATCTCTTGCAGCGCGCCGTCAGCCGGTGCTACGACTTCCAGCACGACTTTGTCGGTTTCGATGTCGGCGAGTACTTCGTCACGCTTGACCGCTTCGCCGACCTTCTTGTGCCACGTGGCGACGGTGCCTTCCTGGATGGACTCAGGGAAGCTAGGCGCTTTTACATCGTGCTTTTTACCGCCGCCAGCAGGCTTAGACTCTGCTTTTGATTCGGTTTTTTCAGCGCTGCTATCGCTAGAAGCGCTCTCTTTAGAAGAACTATCTTCTTTGCTGCCAGACGCGCTGCCTTCGCCAATTTTGCCCAATACTTGCTCAGACTCGACGGTATCGCCCTCTTCGGCCATTACGTCGGTTAGGGTACCCGCTTCCGGTGCGACGACTTCGAGCACCACTTTGTCGGTTTCGATTTCAACAATCAGCTCGTCGCGTTCGACGCTGTCACCCGGCTTTTTATGCCACGCGGCCACAGTGCCTTCGGCAACGGATTCCGGAAAGGTTGGCGCTTTGATCTCAGTAGCCATGTCGTTTCCCTTATGTGTTCTCTAAACCCGGTGGGCGCTTATAGATTAAAAGCGTCTTCCACCAGCTGGCGCTGCTGTTCAGTGTGGACGGACATGTAGCCCGCTGCCGGAGCAGCCGAGGCAGGACGCCCTGCGAATTTCAATTCACGCCCAAGGCCGTCTTTCAACATATCGGCCACGGTACGCATGTGGTGCTGACTGGAGTACCAGGCGCCTTGGTTCAGCGGCTCTTCCTGACACCACACGATGTCTTCCACATTGGCATACGCCTGGAGCACTTCCAGAAGCTCTTCTTTCGGGAAGGGGTAGAGCTGCTCTAGACGAATGATCGCCGTATCGTCACGCTCGTTTTCAGCGCGCCAGTTAGCCAAATCGTAGTAGACCTTACCGGCACACATGATGACGCGGGTGACGTTGTCGGCGTCGAGATTCGCTTGATCCGGCAGTACCATGTGGAACTTGCCGTGGGCGAGATCTTCCAGGCTCGACACTGCTTCTTTGTGGCGTAGCAGCGACTTCGGCGACATGACCACCAGCGGCTTGCGCAGCGGACGAATCACCTGGCGGCGCAGCAAATGGAAAATCTGCGCAGGCGTCGTCGGTACGCACACCTGCATGTTGTGCTCGGCGCACAGCTGCAAGAAGCGCTCTAAACGGGCTGAGGAGTGCTCGGGCCCCTGCCCCTCATAGCCATGAGGCAGCAGCATGGTCAAACCACACAGACGGCCCCACTTGGTTTCACCCGAGGAGATGAACTGATCCACCACTACCTGGGCGCCGTTGAAGAAGTCACCGAACTGAGCTTCCCAGATGACCAGGTCATTCGGGGCGGTGGTCGAGTAACCGTATTCGAACGCCAACACGGCCTCTTCCGAAAGGAACGAGTCGTGAATGGTGAAGCGCGGCTGACCATCGGACATGTTTTGCAGCGGCACGTAGGTCGAACCATCTTTCTGGTTGTGCACGACCGCATGGCGGTGGGAGAACGTCCCGCGACCTACGTCCTGGCCGGTGATACGGATCGGATGGCCTTGGTCCAGCAGCGTGGCGTACGCCAGGGTTTCTGCAAAGCCCCAGTTGAGCCCCATGCCGCCCGCCTGCATTTTTCGACGGTCCTCATAGATCTTGGCAACCTGGCGCTGAACGTCGACACCGTCCGGAATGTCGCACATTTTCGCGGCTAGCTGCTGAAGGCGCTTCATATCGAAGGTGGTATCGGCATCGCCGGTCCACTCGTGGCCAAGGTACGGCGCCCAATCCACGAACAGCGACGTGTTCGGCTCTTGCACCAGGGCGTTGGCCACGTGGTTACCCGCCACGAGATCATCGCGATAGGTTTCCACCATCGCTTTGGCGTCCTCTTCCGAGATAACGCCCTGCTCTACCAAGCGCTGCGCGTAAAGCGTGCGCGAAGAGGGATGATCTTTGATCTTGGCGTACATCATCGGCTGAGTGCCTGACGGCTCATCCGCCTCGTTGTGACCACGGCGGCGGTAGCACACCAGATCGATCACGACGTCTTTCTTAAACTGCTGACGATAATCCAGCGCCACTTGGGTGGCGTGAATCACTGCGTCAGGGTCATCGCCGTTGACATGGAAAATCGGCGCCTGAACCATTTTGGCAATGTCAGTACAGTATTCCGTAGAGCGCGCATCCAAGGGGTTCGAGGTGGTGAAGCCCACTTGGTTATTGATGACGATATGCACCGTGCCGCCCGTTTTGTAGGCACGGGTTTGAGACATCTGGAATGTCTCCATCACCACGCCCTGACCGGCGAAAGCGGCATCACCATGGACGTTGATGGGCAGTACTTTGCTGCCTTCATCGTCGTTACGACGATCCTGGCGGGCGCGTACGGACCCTTCGACCACCGGCGCAACGATCTCCAGGTGCGACGGGTTGAACGACATGGCGAGGTGGACTTCCCCACCCGGTGACATGACGTTCGAGCTAAAGCCCTGGTGGTATTTCACATCGCCAGAGCCACGCTCGATGACTTTCTTGCCATCGAACTCGTCGATCAGATCCGCCGGGTTTTTACCCAGGATATTGACCAGCAGGTTCAAGCGGCCACGGTGAGCCATGCCAATGACGACTTCTTTGGTACCGTAACCACCGGCGCGCTGAATCAGTTCGTCCATCATTGGCACGAACGACTCACCACCTTCAAGACCGAAGCGTTTGGTGCCTGGGTACTTGGACGCCAGGTAGTTTTCCAAACCTTCCGCTGCGGTCAAGCGCTCCAGTACGTGCTTACGCACATCGTCGCTGAACTTGGGCGCACTGCGGACAGACTCGAAACGACGCTGCAACCAACGCTTCTCTTCGGTATCGACGATGTGCATGATTTCGCAACCGATGGAGCGACAGTAGGTCTGCTCCAGCGCGTCGACGATGTCACGCAGCGGCGCTTTATCAATACCCAGGAAGAACGAACCGGTTTGAAACTCGGTGTCGAGATCAGCTTTAGAGAGCTGGTGGAACGACAGGTCGAGGTCGGGAACGGGGGTGGGATTACGCAGCCCAAGCGGGTCGATATTGGCCTTCTGATGGCCACGGAAGCGATAAGCGTTGATCAGCTGCAGGACTTTGACCTGCTTTTTGTTCTCACCGCTGTCGGGGGCGGCGGCTACCCGGCCCGGGCGGCTTTCACGGCCCAGTTGGTAGAACTGATCACGAATGGGGCTTAGTGGAACATCGTGGGAGGCACTGCCCTCAGGACGCGGCAGCTGGTCAAAATAGCTGCGCCACTCGTCTGAGACAGAATCAGGATCGGCGAGGTACTGCTCGTAAAGCGCTTCCACGTAGTGGACATTGCCACCACTAACGTGAGAGGAACGCCACATCAACTCCATTATGCCTTGTTGCATCTCTCGGTCACCCTGCACTGATGGGGTGGTATCGGCATCGCTGCATGCGCGCAACGACATCGCTATTGCCCTGCCGGCGGGGCGGGACGTTTGCCGGCGGCGCCGACCGAAGGCCGGAAGCCCTTGTTCATACACGTATTTGCGACGCGTTTCTCACTCAGTTCATGCTCAAAAGCCGGTACTTAAAGCACCGGCTTTTAAACTTGACTGGTCATGGTGCGACGCGTCGCCGCACCGTGACAGCCCCTATGATAACAAGCGAAGCGCTACGATTTAAGTAGCTTTATGCTGCAACTTACGTGGTAGACGCTTTTTCTTCATAGGATTAAGTAGTTACGTGGCGTCCGCGAGCAACATTTCACGAATTTTACCAATCGCACGGGTCGGGTTGAGCCCTTTCGGACACACGGCGACGCAGTTCATGATGCCACGGCAGCGGAAGACCGAGAACGGATCTTCCAGGCTGGTCAGGCGCTCACGAGTTGCAGTATCGCGGCTGTCGGCCAGGAAGCGGTAGGACTGCAGCAGACCCGCTGGGCCTACGAACTTGTCCGGATTCCACCAGAACGACGGGCACGACGTGGAGCAGCACGCGCAGAGAATACACTCGTACAGGCCGTCGAGCTTGTCGCGCTCTTCCGGCGACTGCAGGCGCTCGATGGCCGGTGCCGGGGTGTCGTTCTGCAGGTACGGCTGAATACGCTCGTACTGCTTATAGAACAGCCCCATATCGACCACCATATCGCGGATGACCGGAAGGCCAGGCAGCGGGCGCAGCGTCAGCTTGTTGTTTTTCACAACGTCTGACAGCGGCGTGATGCACGCCAAGCCATTTTTGCCGTTCATGTTCATGCCATCGGAACCGCACACGCCTTCACGGCAGCTACGGCGATAGGCCAGACCGCTGTCTTGCTCTTTCATCAAGTGCAGAACATCCAGCACCATCAGATCGCGGCCTTTGGTATCGACCTGAAACTCCTGCATATAAGGTGCGGAGTCGGTTTCCGGATTGTAGCGGTATACGGATACCTGAAGATTGGACATGGTGACTCCCTCTCGTCGGTGCAGAGATTAGTAGGTACGAACCTTGGGCTCGAACGTATCGACGGTTTTCGGCTTGAAGTTGACGTCGCGCTTCTTCAGCTCTTTGCTGGCCGGGAAGTAGAGCGAGTGTTTCAGCCAGTTGACATCATCACGGTCAGGGTAGTCGTAGCGCGAGTGGGCACCACGGCTCTCTTTACGCTCGAGGGCAGCAATCGCCGTTGCTTCTGCCACTTCCATCAGGTTGTCCAGCTCCAGCGCTTCGACACGAGCCGTGTTGAACGCGTTGGATTTGTCCGGCAGGTGCGCATTGGCAATGCGGCCACGCAGGTCCGCCAGCTTTTTGACACCTTCTTGCATGTTTTTCTCTTCACGGAATACACCGAAAGAGTTCTGCATGATGTCTTGCAGCTCGGCTTTCAGCGCCGGAATGCTTTCGCCACCCTCTTCGGATTCGTTCCAACGCGTGATGCGCTTCATGGCGAACTCGATGTCCGACTCGGAAGCGTCGAGGTATTCGATACCTTCGTTCAGCGCGCCTTCGATGAACATACCCGCCGCACGGCCGAACACCACCAGGTCGAGCAGTGAGTTACCGCCCAGGCGGTTAGCACCGTGAACAGATACACACGCCGCTTCACCACAAGCGAACAGGCCGTTGACGATACGATCGTTGCCGTCGTCGTCTTGGGTGATGGCCTGGCCATGGATGTTGGTCGGAATACCGCCCATCATATAGTGGCAGGTCGGCACGACCGGAATCGGGTCTTTCGCCGGATCGACGTGAGCGAAGGTTTTAGACAGTTCTACGATACCCGGCAGACGCTTGCCAAGAACTTCGTCACCAAGGTGATCGAGTTTCAAGAAGACGTGGTCGCCCTTCTCGCCACAACCGCGGCCTTCGAGGATTTCCATGACCATGGAGCGTGCCACGACGTCACGACCTGCCAGGTCTTTGGCGTTGGGCGCATAGCGCTCCATGAAACGCTCACCGTCTTTATTGATCAGGTAGCCGCCTTCACCACGGCAACCTTCGGTCACCAGGGTACCCGCACCGTAAATACCGGTCGGGTGGAACTGCCACATTTCCATGTCCTGCATCGGGAAGCCAGCGCGCAGCGCCATACCAATGCCGTCACCGGTATTGATCAGAGCGTTGGTGGTAGAGGCGTAAATACGGCCCGCACCGCCAGTGGCCAGAACCGTGGCTTTCGATTTGACGTGCACCACTTCACCGGTTTCGATGCACATGGCGATACAGCCTACTACATCACCACTGGCGTTCTTGACCAGGTCCACCGCGTACCACTCGTTCAAGAACGTGGTGTTGTTCTTGAGGTTGTTCTGGTACAGAGTATGCAGCAGCGCATGGCCGGTACGGTCGGCTGCCGCACAGGTGCGAGCCGCCTGGCCGCCTTCGCCAAAGTTTTTTGACTGACCGCCAAACGGGCGCTGGTAGATACGGCCGTTATCGAACCGCGAGAACGGTAGGCCCATGTGCTCCAGTTCGAAGACCGCTTTGGGGCCTTCGGAACACATGTATTCTGCGGCGTCTTGGTCAGCAATGTAGTCGCCGCCTTTGACCGTGTCGTACATGTGCCAACGCCAGTCGTCGTTCGGGTCGGCAGACGCGATGGCACAAGTGATGCCGCCTTGAGCGGAAACCGTGTGAGAGCGTGTCGGGAACACTTTGGACAGAACGGCTGTCTTCTTACCGGATTTCGCCAGTTCAAGCGCAGCACGCAGGCCAGAGCCACCGCCACCGATGATAATGGCGTCGAATGTCAGGCTACGAAGGTTAGACATGTATCAAGCTCCCCACAGAATTTGAATGCCCCACACCAAGTACACGAAGATGGCCAGAATGATCAGCGTCTGGGCACCCACGCGCAGGCGAGTGGACTTGAGGTAATCGGTGGTGACTGTCCACAAACCGATCCAGGCGTGCGCGGCGATCGAGATAAACGCCAGCAGCGAGAAAATGCGCATCCAGGTTTGCTCGAACAGACCGCTCCAGGTGTAGTAATCCAGATTCGGATTGAGCAGCAGGTAGGCGACCACGAAAACGGTGTAAAGGGCCAGAACGACCGCAGAAACACGCTGCATTAGCCAGTCAGACAGCCCGCTGCGCCCAAAACTTGTGATGTTGGTTACCATACCCAAACTCCTGCCAGAATGATCAGAACTGCGCTTACTACGACGGTCGCCTGTGCTTTTTTCACGCCACCTTCTAATGTCACGCCAATGTTGGCATCCATCAACAAGTGCTTGATGCCCGCGACGAAGTGGAACGCCAAGGCAGACAGCAGCCCCCACGCAACGAACTTGGCGAAGAAATTGTTAGCCAAGGCGCTGCTGACAGCGTCGAAGCCAGCCGGAGATGACAGGGATTTACCCAACGCCCAAAAAGCGAAGATCAGGCCAACGAACAGGATGACACCCGTGATACGGTGTGTAATCGACGTTAGCGCCGGTAGTGGGAAATGTATCGTGGTTAGGTCTAGGTTTACGGGTCGTTTGCTATTCACGGCGTTATACACACTCTCTTGGCCCGCTCTGCGACAGGTCGGGCATAGCCCGAGCGGGCAGTGGTTGCTGGAAGGGGCTCGGCCGTTGCCAAGTCGGGCACGACCACCTACCTGCCGGTCGCGCGCCGTGGATTATAAGAACCTTAGCCCCTGCTGACAAACCGATCTCAGGCTTAACTCGACCATGGTGCAAGAAAAATGCCGCCTACCCGAGTCGATTTTGCGATGCAGCATGGTTATAGTGACAGCAGATTGATGGTTTGATAAGCCTGTTAACGTATCGTCAATCCTCTGGCACTTCGCTACTATGAACACCCTATTCATCATATACAATAATTGTTCAAAACAACAATGTCTGTACAAGCGTTACTAGCGCTTAGGCTAATTGACAAAATGTCGCACACTTCTATAGTGGGCAAGCCTTTTCGCCGGCGCGGTATGCGAAACAACGACTTTACGTCCCAAACCGAATTCGAAAGGAGGCCAGCATGGCTGACAGGAAAGCGACATTGACGGTAGACGGTCTTGATAAAACGATCGAGCTGCCCATGTATTCCGGCACACTTGGCCCCGACGTCATCGACGTGCGCGGCCTAGGTGCTGAAGGCCTGTTTACCTACGACCCCGGCTTTATGGCCACCTCTTCCTGCCAGTCCGCAATCACCTATATTGATGGCGGCAAGGGCGTACTGCTGCACCGCGGTTACCCCATTGATCAACTGGCGAAAGAGTCGAACTTTGTAGAAGTTTGTTACACCCTGCTGTTTGGCGAACTCCCCAACGACGAGCAGTACGCTGATTTCGAATCGCGCATTCGCAATCACACCATGGTGCATGACCAGATCAACAACTTCTTCAAAGGGTTCCGCCGCGACGCGCACCCGATGTCGATTCTGTGTGGTGTCGTAGGCGGCCTAGCAGCCTTCTACCATGACCACATGGACATCACTCAAGAGGAAGACCGGGTCATCAGCGCTATCCGCCTGATCGCCAAGATGCCGACCCTGGCGGCCATGTCGCACAAGTACAACGTGGGTCAGCCGTTCAACTACCCGCGTAACGATCTGAGCTATGCAGAGAACTTCCTCTACATGATGTTCAGCAATCCGTGCGAAGAGTACAAAATCAACCCGGTCTACGCGAAAGCCATGGACCGCATCTTTATGCTGCATGCGGACCACGAACAAAACGCTTCGACTTCGACCGTTCGTTTGGCGGGCTCCACCGGCGCTAACCCGTTTGCCTGCATCAGCGCGGGTATCGCCGCCCTGTGGGGTCCGGCCCACGGCGGCGCAAACGAGGCCGTGCTGAACATGCTCGACGAGATCGGCGACGACTCAGAAGAGAACATTCAGCGCTTCGTCGACAAAGCGAAAGACAAGAACGACCCGTTCAAGCTGATGGGCTTTGGTCACCGCGTGTATCGCAACTTCGATCCGCGTGCCAAAGTGATGAAAGAGACCTGTGATGAAGTGCTGGCCGAACTCGGCATGGCCGACGACCCGCAGCTCAAAATCGCCAAGCGTCTGGAGCAGATCGCGCTCGAGGATGAGTACTTCATCGAACGTAAACTGTACCCGAACGTCGATTTCTACTCGGGCATCATCCTGAAAGCCATGGGCATCCCGACCAACATGTTTACCGTAATCTTTGCGGTGTCGCGCACCATTGGCTGGATCTCTCACTGGCATGAAATGCTCAGTGAAAGCTACAAAATCGGCCGCCCGCGCCAGCTGTACGTCGGTCACGAAAAACGTGACTATCCTAGCAAGTGATTTGGCGGCTAACGCGCTAATGCACGCATAGGATGACAAAGGCCACCCACGGGTGGCCTTTTGTTTGCTCGTACCTTCTACCAACAACAAAGGTGTTTTATGCGATCTATCAAAACCGTTGCGTTTATCGGTCTTGGCGTCATGGGCTACCCCATGGCGGGCCACCTCTCCAAGCAAGGTCTCACCACACGGGTTTATAACCGCACCGCCAGCAAGGCGGAGGCATGGGCCAACGCATTCGGAGGCACAGCCCACGCGACGCCTGCCGAGGCCGCCAAAGGGGCCGACCTAGTGCTGGTCTGCGTGGGCAACGACGACGACGTGCGCCAAGTGACTACCGGCAGCGACGGCGCCCTGAGCACCATGGACAGCGGAAGCTACCTGGTCGATCACACCACCGCATCGGCAGATTTAGCGCTGGAGCTAGAAGCTGCGTGCCGGGAGCGCGGCGTAGCATTCATCGACGCCCCTGTCTCAGGCGGGCAGCAAGGGGCGGAAAACGGCGCCCTCACCATCATGTGCGGTGGCGAGCAGGCTCACTTCGATGCGGTCGCCCCCCTTCTGAACCACTATGCACGTGCCGTGACGCTCATGGGTCCTGCCAGTAGCGGTCAGCTCACGAAAATGGTGAACCAGATCTGTATCGCTGGACTGGTACAAGGCTTAGCGGAAGGCCTGCACTTTGCCGAACAGGCCGGCCTCGATCAGCACCAGGTGATCGACGTCATCTCCAAAGGCGCCGCTGGCTCTTGGCAAATGGAGAACCGCCACACCACCATGATCGCCAACGAGTACAACCACGGCTTC
Source organism: Halomonas sp. LC1 (assembly GCF_030247125.1). Classification (NCBI taxonomy): domain Bacteria; kingdom Pseudomonadati; phylum Pseudomonadota; class Gammaproteobacteria; order Oceanospirillales; family Halomonadaceae; genus Halomonas; species Halomonas sp. LC1. The sequence continues at coordinate 259,165 of NZ_JASSPG010000001.1, forward strand.
GCGGTGGACTGGATGCGCAAGGATTTGGGCATTTGCCTAGAGCAGGCGCGACGACTGAACGCCACTCTCCCCGTCACCGCCCTGGTCGACCAATTCTATGCGGACGTACAGCGTATGGACGGTGGCCGTTGGGACACGTCCTCGCTGTTAAAACGGCTGCGCAAGCCAGAATAACGCTTGACTTTCGGGCACTGCCAATCTGGACAGGGTTTTCCACACTATCTGTGGATAACCCTGTTCACAACCACTAGAAAACGTCCCACAATCGCCATGAACAGTGACCCAGCCTTAAATTGGTTATTTTTTAACCTAACATAAGTTACTGATTTAAAAGGGTTTAAGGTAAATCGCTGATTTTTTGCGTCATATTTATGCGGTTGTGCACAACCCGTTTCATCGAGACGCAAAAGTGGACAAGTCAAGCACAATATTGACAAAAAACGCGTGAAATGGACGCAAGTTCTAAACGGCGGGAATGCAAAAAAGGCAAGTGAGAAGACTCATTGCTATTTGCGAATTAGACTGTTTTGAAGAAGCAGATAAACGAGGTGGCGTCCCATAGGGGGTTCGAACCCCTGTTCCCGCCGTGAAAGGGCGGTGTCCTAGACCACTAGACGAATGGGACGTATCTGACCTGAGATATCTTGGACAAAACAACACCAATGGAAATTGATGTTGGTGGAGCCTAGCGGGATCGAACCGCTGACCTCAACACTGCCAGTGTTGCGCTCTCCCAGCTGAGCTAAGGCCCCACATGTCGTGAAGACGGAGCGTATATTACTGATTCGCCTGATCTTCGTCAAGCGTATTTATCGAAGAAAACGCCACGCTTTCTCACTAGGGGTCACGTGGCGCTCCTCGTGTGCAGGGAAGATGGTCAATTACAGGTCGCGATACTCTTTTTCAAAGCGCTTCGCCTGCTTTTTGGACACGCCCCCAAGCACCTCGATGGCGTTGCGCAGCCGAGCACGCGTCACGTCGGAGCCCAGGATGGCCATCGCGTCCATGACCGACGTACTAGACGTGCTTCCTGTGATGGCGATGAACACCGGTGCCAAAAAAGCCTTCATCTTGAGATCGAAGTGCTCCGCCAATGCTTTCACCTCGGCCAATAGCGCCTCTTTATGCCATGCAGGCACGGCTTCAAAGCGCCATACCAGGAACTGCAGGAGCTTGACGAGCTCCTCGTTCTCGAGCTTGACACTCTCGAAGTCATCTTCGCTAAGCGCCGGTAAGCCCGAGAAGAAGTGCCCCGCTAGCGGAACGACCTGGGAAAGCGTCTCTACTCGGGGACGTACTTGCGGCAAAATCTGCTTCACGTACGCATCGTTGAACGCCCATTCACGGAGCGCCTGCAGCAGTGAGTCGTCATCCAGGTCTTCCCGAATGTAGACGCCGTTCAGCCATGTCAACTTCTCCAGATCGAACACGGGCCCACCGAGTGAGACTCGCTGAATATCGAATTCCGCCATCATCTCGGACAGGCTGAATTTTTCACGCTCATCAGGCATCGACCAACCCATACGGCCCAGGTAGTTGGTCACGGCCTGAGGTAAAAAACCCATGCGGCGATAGTAGTTGATCGACGTGGGGTTTTTACGCTTGGAGAGCTTGGACTTATCCGGATTACGCAGCAACGGCATGTGACACAGCTGCGGCATGTCCCAGCCAAAGTACTCGTATAGCAGTTGGTGCTTCGGCGCTGAGTTGATCCACTCTTCACCGCGCAGCACGTGGGTAATGCCCATCAAGTGGTCATCTACCACGTTAGCCAGGTGATAGGTTGGCATGCCGTCAGACTTCATGAGGATTTGCGCATCGACCTGCGCCCAGTCCACCTCGATGGTGCCGCGCAGCATATCATTCACGACGCATACGCCCTCGCTGGGCACGTTCATACGTATCACGTACGGCCAGCCTTCCTGCTCACGGCGCGCCTGCTCGGCGGCCTCTAGGGCCAGATCGGCGGGCTTCAGCGCAAGATGAAGCCCCGCTTCTTTACGCGACTCCCGCAGCTCGTCCAGCTCTTCACTCGTGCGGTAGCACTTGAACGCATGTCCGGCGTCTAGCAGCTGTTGAGCGTGCACTGCGTAAATATCACCCCGCTCGCTTTGACGGTAAGGGCCATGGGGGCCGCCAACATCGGGCCCCTCGTCCCACTCCAACCCCAGCCAGCGCAGGGAATCCAGAATCATCTGCTCGGATTCAGGCGTGGAACGCACCCGGTCGGTATCTTCGATACGCAGAATGAACTGGCCGCCATGCTGACGAGCAAAGCAGAGGTTAAACAGCGCAATATAAGCAGTGCCTACGTGCGGATCTCCTGTGGGAGAAGGCGCGATGCGAGTGCGAACGGTCATCAACGGATCCTTTTGGCAATGAAGCGTGGCGCCATTATACGCACCCTTAGAACAACCAACAGCCTTAGCAAGGGAACGAGTTCGACTTAAAAGCGTCTGATCGGATGCTCAAGGATCGTCGATAGGAAGATGCGCGTTAAAGCACAATCGCTTAGTATGGCGTAGTACCTATGATTCGTGTTCATACATGAGAAAGAGTTGCGCCTTTCTCAATATGATCAGAGCGCCACCTTACGGGTGGAAGTACATTCAACGAGCTGATTTGGCTCATCGACAGGAAAATGAAATGGAATCGCTAGGCTCACGTATCAAGCAACTGCGGCTTAGGGCCAAGCTCAACAAAGCTGCCCTTGCACGTAAAGTTGGCGTGTCAGATGTCACCATTTCTTACTGGGAGTCTGGGGCGATCAAACAGATCGGCCACGAGCGCTTGGTCGCGCTGGCTGATGCCCTTGATTGTTCGCTGGCTACCCTGCTAGAAGGCGACAGTGCACCACAACTGTTAACCCTGAGCCATACGGGTCCCCTCCCCTGGGAACAGGTTCAGGCAACGACCATTACCGTACCGCATCATCTGCCGTTAAAGATCGACTGGAAAGCGCCTTGCGTGATGGCGACTCCTGGAAAAGACACGGATTTTTCACCCATTGCATCCGGTGATTTACTCCTGCTCGGCCCGACGCATGTGTTCCACAAAGCAGGCCATTACTTGGTCCAACGTGATGACCGCTTCGTGATCGAACACTTTGCGAAAGCCCCCAGTGACACCTCTATCCATGCCGTGCTGTTGGCACACTGGTGTCCTGCCTAAAGCAACTACCTCCCCATCCCTTTAGTTGTCCTCAATCACTTCCACCTGGTCGCGTGTTCGTCTTGGTTCGTTGCCAATCAAGAAACGGCGCGAGTAGGTGGCTATCTGTCCTAACCCATGGCGGGATTGGCTCACTAGCTCTCCCGCCAAATATTCGCCTTCCGGGCCAATGCGTGTCTGTACGCTTTCCGGTTGAACGGTGGATTCGCCTAGCTGTACCGTAACCAAGTAGCCGCCATCCGGGAGTCCGCTGCCCGAGCCAAACGGCCCTGCTTCGAATCGGCCGCCGTCAACCCGCGTCCGCGCCTGCCAGCGGACACGACTAAGCTCTCTTTCGACGATCACCTGCACCTGAGCGCTATCCGGCAAGTTGGTCTCCCCTTGCACCATGAGACGACGATCCGGCCTTAACGATGCCGTGGTAGAGATCGCGACCTGCAGCGGCTCCATTGACTCAGTCGGTTGCTCTGGCTCCGATGCACGCTCCTCGGCAACCGAGGTCGGCTGTGACTGGGCCACCTCCTCTTCCGGCCCGCTGCAGCCGTTCAATAGCAGGGTGCCTACCAGCGCCACGCCAATACTACCGAGCGTTTTCCCCATAACGACTCCTCTTGTTAGTGTTCCGCCCACGACAGCACAACGCAAGCTCTCACCATACCGCTTTTGACCGCAAAATACGCAAAGTGATGCAAGGGTTTATAAGAAGAGCGATCTGCTGTGCCATTATTGATACAAGCCTTCCCACATCGCCCCCTTTGATAAGCCACGCATCATTGGGCGACACTGCCCTATTAACGTTTGAGCGGTACGCCCAGCTTTGTACTGTTCAGCCCTTCTTGCGTACAATTGCACGCTAACGATACCCCTCCGACTACATAGCCACGGCGTACCACCTCTTTTCGTGACACGGCAAGAACGTTGACATTGGTACATGAGTGGTCCTCCGAGCAAGACATATAGACAGCATCCTACTGATGCAAGTGATTGATATGACGACACAACACCCAGCAAACGCGGCCCGCCGATTCTCCGTCGCCCCCATGATGGATTGGACGACCCGCGATTACCGCGCCTTCGCCCGCACGCTCACCAAGCGGGCGCTGCTGTATACCGAGATGGTGACCACCGGGGCGGTGCTGCATGGTTCTCCCCGCGAGCGCTTTTTGGGATATAGCGAAGTGGAGCATCCCATTGCTTTGCAGTTGGGAGGCAGCGATGCGGGTGAGCTGGCGGAATGCGCGGCGATTGCGCAGGCGTGGGGCTATGATGAGGTCAACTTAAACGTTGGCTGCCCCAGTGACCGGGTGCAGAACAATATGATTGGCGCGTGCCTAATGGGCCACCCCGACAAAGTGGCCGCTGCGGTGAAGGCCATGCAGGCGGCGGTGTCGATTCCGGTCACGGTGAAGTGTCGTATTGGTATCGATGACCAGGATGAAGACACCGATTTAGCGCGGTTTATTGATATTGTGGCCTCAGCAGGCTGTGAAGTATTTACCGTACACGCCCGTAAGGCGTGGCTGCAGGGGCTGTCGCCGAAAGAGAATCGCGATATTCCGCCGCTCAATTACCCCCGCGTACATCGGCTAAAGCAGAGCCATCCTGAGCTGCATATCGGTATCAATGGCGGGATTAAAACCCTGGCGGAGTGCCAAGAGCAGCTTGCGCAGGTGGATAGCGTGATGGTGGGTCGTGAAGCGTACCAAAACCCATGGCTACTGGCGGGTGTGGATGAGCAGCTCTTTGGCGAGCAGGGCCCTGCCCGTACACGCTTGGAAGCGGCCACGGCGTTTCGCCCGTACATTCAGCAGCGGCTAGATGAAGGGGCGAAGCTCAACCATATTACTCGCCACTTGCTAGGACTTTTCCAGGGCTGCCCTGGCGGGCGTCGGTTCCGTCGTCACCTGTCGGAGCACGCACATAAAGAGGGCGCGGGCTTACGCTTGTTTGATGACGCGCTCGGCCTCGTTCGCGAGCCTGAGTTCGAAGTGGAAGCTTTTGAGGAAAATACAACCGACCAGCCCGTGACCTAACGGCCTGCGGGCTGGATATTTAGCTAACGCCCAGCGATGCTATCGCTGGGCGTTTTCTTTGAGGGGCTACTGCGCGCGAACGCCTTGTTCAATACGCTCGCCTACTTCTTGATCAATATTGCGCCAGTACTCAAAGGCGCGTTCCAAGACCGGTTCCGTCACGCCACCGGAAAGATGCCCCACCACGTTGGAAACCAAACGGTCGCGCTGGGCATCGTCCATCACCTCACGCACTAGTGCGTGCGCTTGGCTCCAGTCATCGTCGTCTTTGCGCAGCGTATACGCGGCGCGCACGAATTGCCCGTCCGTCGACCACACCGCGTCTTCCGGATAGCGCTGTCCGTCGGCCTTGGGACCGCCTTTGCTATTGGGCGTGTACACCGGGTCGGTGGCATGACGAATGCGCATCGCACCACCCTGACCGTAGCTATGCACGGGGCACTTGGGCGTATTGACCGGAATATGCTTGTAGTTCACCCCCAACCGCGCACGGTGAGCGTCGGCGTAGGAAATGGAGCGGGCTAAAAGCATTTTATCCGGCGAAAGCCCGGTGCCCGGCACCATATTGTTGGGCTCGAACGCGGCCTGCTCGATCTCGCTATGGAAATCCGTGGGATTGCGGTCTAGCGTCAGCTTGCCCACTTCGATCAGCGGATAATCCTTATGCGACCACACTTTGGTAAGGTCGAAGGGGTTAACGCGGTAGGTCTTGGCATCCTCAAACGGCATGATCTGCATGTGCAGCGTCCAAGTCGGGTAGTCGCCGCGCTTGATCGCCTCGAACAGATCCCGGCGGTGGTAGTCCGCATCGCTACCGGCCATCTGGTCGGCCTGCTCTTGGGTCATGCACTTAATGCCCTGATCGGTTTTAAAGTGATACTTCACCCAAAACCGCTCACCTTCCTCGTTCACCCACATATAGGTGTGGCTGGAGTAGCCGTTCATATGTCGCCACGTGGCGGGCACACCGCGGTCGCCCATTAGCCACGCGACTTGGTGGGCAGATTCGGGCACCAACGTCCAGAAATCCCACTGCATATCGTGGTCCCGCAGGCCGTTATCCGCGCGGCGCTTTTGGGAGTGAATGAAGTGCTGGAACTTCATGGGATCGCGCACGAAGAACACGGGGGTATTGTTACCCACCATGTCGAAGTTGCCTTCTTCGGTGTAGAACTTAATCGAGAAGCCACGAGGGTCGCGCCACGTGTCCGGGCTACCGCTCTCGCCTGCCACGGTGGAAAAACGGATCAGCACATCGGTCTTTGTGCCTGGCTGCAAGAAGGCCGCTTTGGTGTATTGGCTGACGTCGTGAGTGACTTCGAAGTGGCCAAACGCGCCGCTGCCTTTGGCGTGGGGCTGGCGGTCGGGAATCATTTCCCGGTTAAACGCCGCCATTTGCTCCATCAGGTAGTGATCGTGCATGACGATCGGGCCATCCGCGCCTACCGATAGCGAATGCTCATCGCTCGATACCGGAATACCTGCTTCATTGGTGGTGGGATGCTGGCTACCACTGCTCATTACTCTTCCTCCTTGTCACGCTCGACATGGCACGGTCTGTACCACTGGAAAGCACCGCTCGCTGCTGCTTTTTTAACGTAAGCTAAGGCGGCACCCACACAGGTATAGTCAACAAGGCGGTATCTCGCCATCCATGGCGCTGGTTGCATGGCTATTAGCCTAATAGCATTTTCCTATCGAAGCGTATTAATACATTGCGTCTGGCGGAGGCGTTAGGCTGGATTGAAAACTCTCGATCGCCGTTTCGGCCTCTTCGATTTCGTCGAAGCGGGCGATGTGGTAGAGCGCTTCCCCTTCGTTGGCAAGCGGCAAGCGGCTCATGCCGATGACGATGCCGTCGGCCATGGAGCGTACTTCATCTTCATCGTTGCCGAATGGGTCCGCTACCTTGCCCAGCACTTCGCCCTTGGCCACCCGTGCCCCCAGGCGCACTTTGGGGCGCAGGATGCCATCGATGGGCGCACGCGCCCAGCTTGAGCCATTGGCCAGCTCCGCCGGGGCCGGTGCTCGGCGGCGCTGCTCGCCTGTCAGCATGCCCAACCGGCGCATAACGCGCAGAACGCCCTGCACGCCAGGGGCGATAGCCCACTCATCGAAGCGCAACGCTTCACCAGCCTCATAGGTGAGTACCGGAATACCGCGGCTTTGGGCGTAGTGGCGCAGGCTGCCTTCGCGCAGTTCCGCGTTCAAAATGACCGGCGCGCCAAAAGCGTCGGCCATACGCTCGGTTTCGCTGCCCGCACTCAACTGTGCACGGATTTGAGGCAAGTTAGTGCGGTGAATGGCCCCCGTATGCAAATCGATGATATGGGTGGCATGATCGACGATCTCCTCCCGGAACAGCGCCGCAATGCGGCCACCCAGCGAGCCCTTTTCACTGCCCGGAAAGCAGCGGTTCAAATCCCGGCGGTCAGGGAGGTAACGAGTCTGCTGAAGAAAGCCAAAGACATTCACCACCGGCACCGCAATTAGCGTACCGCGCAGACTATTGATCGCTTTCGAGCGCAGCAAGCGGCGGACGATCTCCACACCATTGATCTCATCGCCATGAATCCCGCCGCACACCAGCATCACCGGCCCCTCTTTGCGGCCGTGGACCACTTCGACCGGAATATGCAGCGGCGTATGGGTATACAGGCGCGCCACCGGCACGTCGATCTGTAAACGTTGTCCGGGCATCACAGTATGCCCAGCTAGAGAGAAAGGTGCTCGCGCCATTGCCATTCCTTACACGTACGTTGAGACAGAGCCTGACACGCCAAAACACGGTGCCTCAGGGTTTTAAAACAGCGTTTCTAAATCGATCTTATACGCTTTTCAGCATCAAGTAACGCGCTTGATAACCTACATTATCAACTTAACCCGCTATCCATACAGTTTTGAATGTAAAAAAGCCGTCACATCAGATAAAATAGTGCCATTCTGTGTTGATATTGAGGTAATGGTTTCATGGCAAGAAAAACCAAAGCGGAGGCTGCTGCAACTCGCGAAGCGCTGTTGGATGCTGCTGAAGAGGTGTTTTTCGCAAAAGGCGTTGCACGCACGTCGTTAGAGCAAATCGCTCGCCATGCTGGCCTTACCCGAGGCGCCGTTTATTGGCACTTTAAGAACAAAGGCGACCTGTTCATGGCCCTGGTGCAGCGAGTGCGCATGCCGTTCCAGTCGCTGATGGAAGAGGTCAATAACGCCGACCCAACCGTATCGCCGCTCGATGCCATTCGTCTTGCCTGCCACGCGGGGTTGAACCGTTTGGAGCAGCCCTCCCACCAGCGCATCCTTTCCATTTTGCTGCATCGCTGTGAATTCTTTAGTGATATCAATCCCATCGAAATGCAGGACGAAATTGCGGAAGAGTGCTTCGACGAGATGTTCGTGGTTTTTCAGCTCGCCCAACAGCAACAGCTTTTACGCGATGATGTCACGCCGGAGGTGGCCACGCGGCTCATGCAGTCCACGCTGGGCGGCCTGTTCCACGACTGGCTGCGCAACCCGGATGCCTTTTCGCTTCGCGAACGAGGCGGCGAATTGATCGATGCCCTGATGGCCATGCTTCACCGCTGAGCTGACTCTTCCTATTGCGTTGCAGCATAGCGGACTATACTGAGCGTATCCGTTTTGACAGGTACCCCGTATGGATGCGTTAGAGTTTGTTCGCGTGCGCGAACTGGACATTGCCGTTCGCATCTGGAACCCAGATGCACCACGCACGTTGATCGCTTGGCACGGGCTTGCCCGTCACGGCGGCGACTTTGCTGCGCTGGCAAGAGAGCTGGGCAGTGAATGGCGAATCCTCGCGCCCGATACCCCCGGACGAGGGTTATCGAGCTGGTCGCTGTTTCCCGCTCACGACTATCTCTACAGTCACTACCTCACCATCGCGATCGCACTACTGGATCACTATCAGCTCGAACAGGTGGACTGGCTCGGCACGTCGATGGGCGGCCTGTTAGGGATACTGATCGCGGCTAACGAGCAGCATCGCGCGCGTATTTCACGGTTGATCCTCAACGACGTAGGGCCAGAATTGAACAAAGAGGGATTGATCGCTCTGTCGAGCTACTTTGGCGTGACGCATCGGTTCAACAACTTTGCCGACTTAAAAGCGGAACTCACCAAGCATTACGCTAGCTTCGGCATTACTCGCGCCGAGGAGTGGCGAGAGCTTGCCCTTCATAGTGCCCGCCGCCTGCCCGATGGCAGTTGGACCTACCACTTCGACCCACGCATCGGCGAGCAGTTTATCCACGACACGCCCAGGGACACCTGGGCGGACTGGGCCAATATACGCTGCCCGATCATGGTGATTCGAGGGGAGACATCGACCCTGCTCGACGCCGAGACGCTTCCCAAGATGGCGGAGGCACAGCCTACGTTGACGACGTTGACCGCAGCGGGCTGTGGTCACGCGCCGATGCTCAATACGCCTGAGCAGGTTACGCCCATTCGCCACTTCCTCAACGAACCGGCACGTGCACATCGCGCAGCGGCCCCCAGCACCGCCGTTTCGTCCTCATTACTGAGTTGGCTGACGAAGCAGTGGCGGCGCTGGTTTCATTAACCCAAACAGAAGTCAGGTAGAGTAGCCGTTAGGGTGATGCTTGTGCTGCAAACGAAGCTTATTGATACGCACGCGCGTGTCCAAGTAGTGCTGCTCTAAAACGCTTCGGTACGCACCCTCCTCAGCAAGATATTTCACCAGCACACGGCGCTCCCCTGGCTGCGGGCAGTCCCCGGCTTTGCAGTGCAATTTGACCGTACTGCTGGGCTCATTGAGCAGCGTAGCGCTGGCAGATTCATCGTTTTGGCGCTCTGCCACCACGACGGTAGCGCCCAGCAGGCAGCGACGTTTGAAGGGTTGATAACGGTGCAGCCCACGCTGCAACACATGGCATACAGCGGCGGCCATGGGAGAAGCCACCGCGAGCGCAGCCCACACCACCAGTACCCCCACCGGCACCCTAAGCATGCCCAGCGCCATCCAGCGCAGGGCCAAAAGCTCAACGGCAAGCGACAGCGCCCCAGCAAAGAGCACTAAGACGCTGAGCGCTAGCGTGGCGGGCACGCCAGCAAACCCTAGCGAAACGAGCGTGCTGGCCATGTGATCATCGCGCAAGCTGTCGCGTTCGAATAGCTCCAACGGCGCTAGCCGAATGAGCACCAGCAGCCAATAGAGCGCAATGAGCGCTAATAAAAAGGTAAAAACGATGGTAGGAAACTGCAGAGCAGCAGAGATAAGCGTTTGCATGGCGTGTTCTCCTCTGAGCGCGTTGCCCAGTCTTGTTTTCGCCTGACCCAAGCTCTATTTATTGGCGTTTATTAGTACAAGCTGAAAGCGGTGGTCACTACTAGCGTAGCTCATCTTAATCGCTTATGAAGCGGCAGATTTGACCCGCATCATAACGCTGGCAAAAAAAACGGGCGCCCCGTAAAGGGGCGCCCGTGGTAGGCCTGGCCAGATAGGTTACGCCTTATCGTGGCCGAGCTCCGCTTGCTCTTGACGCTCCTGGTTCGGATGGCGCTTGCGGTAGAGCCAATCCGATACTGCGGCAATCATGGCGTAGAAACTGGGAATGAACAGACTCCCCAGAATCGCTACGGATGCCATCCCCACGGCGACCGTGGTACCGATGTGGTGACTACTTACGTCACTGGCACCGGTCGCCAAGGCCAAGGGCAAAGTACCGAAGACAAACGCCAGCGACGTCATGACGATCGGACGGAAGCGCAGTTCTGCTGCGGTAATCGCCGCTTCGCGAATCGATTTACCCAGCTCTTTACGCTGCAGCTCGGCAAACTCGACGATCAGGATGGCGTTCTTCGCCGCCAGACCGACCACCACTAGCATGCCGATCTGCACATAGACACTGGTATCCAAACCACGCAGCACGATCCCCCCAATACCGCCAAGGAATGCGAAAGGCGTGGCGGTCAGTACCGCCAGCGGCAACGACCAGCTTTCGTACTGCGCCGCTAGGATCAGGAACACCATCAGGATACCGAACACGATCGCAAGCGTTGCCGTATTCCCCAGGTTGGATTCCTGATACGCCGTACCGGTCCAGCCCATGCCCCAGTTATCGCCCAGCGTCTCCTGCACCACTTCTTCCATGGCTTCGATGGCCTGAGCCGAGCTGTAGCCCGGTGCCGGGTTACCCTGGAACTGCGCCCCTGCGTAGACCCCAAACCGTGACACGACCGCAGGCCCCGTCTGGCGTTCGAGGGTGACGAACTCAGAGAGCGGGATACGCTCGCCATTACCGCCGCGCACGTAGACGTTGTTGACATCTTCCGGCGTTTTACGGAACTCGTCTTCGTTCTGCAAGTACACCTGGAAGTTACGGTTTTGGTAGCTGAAGTAGTTCACGAACCCGTTACCAAAGGTGTTCGCCAGCGCCGAATTGATATTCTCAAGCGCGACGCCGTAGCTGAGCGCTTTTTGCTGGTCGATCTCCGCCCGGTACGAGGGCACGTTTACGTTGAACGTCGTGAACACTCGGTTCAATACAGGGTGCTGGTTCGCGGCCTGCATGATTTGCAGCGAGGCTTCATACAGTTCCCGAGTAGACGCCCCGTCGAACGACTGCAGGTAACCGGTGAAACCACCGGTGGTAGACAGTCCCATGATCGGCGGCACGTTGAAGGCCATCGCCGAACCGCCATCGATACTGGCACCCAGCTGCATGATGCGGCCAACCAGCTCATTGGCAGTGAGCTCACGCTCCGCCCATGGCTTCATGTTGATGAACATGATGCCGCGTGCGGTATTCACCGCGCTGGACAGAATGTCATAGCCCGCCACCGCAGAAGAGTACTCGACCCCTGGAATCGCTTCGATCTGCTCGCTCAGCTCCGCCATGTATGCCTGGGTACGGCTCAGCGAGGCAGCATCCGGCAAGGAGATACTCGCCAGCACGATCCCCTGGTCGGTCTCGGGCACCAGTGTCGAGGGCGTGTTGGCGTAGAGCCAATAGGAGCCCGCGCCCACTGCCACGGTGAGCGCCAACGCCAGCACCCAGAAGCGCACCAGCTTCTTGACGAACCACATGTACACGGCGGTAAAACCGGCAAAGAAGCGGTCGAACAGACGCAGTGGCGTGCTGATGGCACGCCTAAAGGCCGACTGCTTGGAATGGTGCAAGTTGTGCTTGATGAAGATCGCCGACAGGGCTGGGGTAAAGGTCAACGCCATCAACGCCGACAGCGCTACCGAAATGGCCACGGTGATCGCAAACTGCTGATAGATCTGCCCGGTAAACCCGCCCAGGAAAGCCACCGGCACGAAGACCGCCGCCATGATCAGTGACGTGGCGATAACCGGCCCGCCCACTTCCTTCATAGCGCGGATCGTCGCGTCACGAACGCTGATATCGTCCTCTTCGCTAATGACCCGCTCGACGTTTTCGACCACCAGTATCGCGTCATCCACCACGATACCTATCGACAACACCAACGCGAATAGCGTCAGCAGGTTGATCGAGAAATCGAATAGATAGAAGCCTGCGAAGGTACCGATCACCGATACCGGCACCACCGACATGGCGATGACGGTAAAGCGCCAGTTCTGCAGGAAGATAAACAGAATTACGATAACGATCAGGAACGCTTCGATGAACGTCTTGATGACCGTTTCGACCGAGGCATCGATGAACAGCGTCGTATCATACGGAGTTACGTACTCCAGGCCCGGCGGGAAACGCCCGGACAACTCCTCCATGGTAGCGCGCACCGCATCCGCGGTTTCCAGCGCGTTGGCCCCCGGCTGCTGGTTGATAATGATCGGCGTCATGGCATCGCCGTTCAAACGCGCATCGACACCATAAAAGGAGGCACCCAGCTCGATCCGTGCGACGTCTTCCAGACGCAGCGATGAGCCATCGGGGTTGGTACGCAGGAAGATTTCGCGGAAGTCGTCAGTGCTCGTGAGACGTCCACCGGCGGTAATCGTATAGGTATAGGCGCGCGGCTCGCTTTGTGGCGTAGCGGCCAAGTTACCGGCGGGGATTTCGGTGTTCTGAGCACGAATGGCACTGGCCACTTCGCTAGGCGTAAGGTCGTACTGCGCTAGCTTGTCAGGGTCCATCCAGATACGCATGGCAAACTCGCCACCGCCAAGTACCTCGGCATTACCCACCCCAGGCACTTGGCGCAGCTCATCGAGAATATTGAGCGTGGCGTAGTTCTGCATATAGATCTTGTCATAATCACCGCTCTGGGAGGTCAAGGCCACCAGCATCAGGATCGAGTCTGACCGCAGCTCGACAGTCACCCCCTGAGACTGGACGGCCTCGGGCAGCTGCGATAGTGCCCCCTGAACACGGTTATTGACGTTGATCGTATTGATGTCGCCATCCGTGCCGATGTTGAACGCCACGCTCAGGCTCATGGTGCCATTATCGGCGCTGTTGGAGGTCATGTAGAGCATGTCCTCGACGCCGTTAATCGCCTCGGCCAGCGGCGCAGCCACCGTCTGTGCCACGGTTTCGGCATCCGCCCCTGGGAACTGGGCCTGAACCGATACCGTGGGCGGCACCACGCTAGGGTACTGCTCGATCGGCAGCACCCGCATGGCCATCACGCCTACCAGCGTGACGATAATTGCCAGTACCGTGGCAAAAATCGGGCGGCTGATAAAGAAGTTAGAGAAATTCATTATTGCGCGCCCTCTTCCCCTTCAGCAGCGGGTTGTGCGCCGTCGGCTTGTTGCATCGCGTCGGCGGCTTCCGCTTCTTCCTGGGCTTCTTCTTGCTCGGTCTCTTCCACGAGGTCAGCAGCGTCGCCACTAAACGACTGAGGGTCGATCACGACGCCCGCCTCCAAGCCAGCCGGATCGCCGACGACAACGCGGTCACCTGGCTCCAAGCCATCGCGGATGATTTGCCAGGGGCCTGCGACTTCGCCTAACTGAACGGTGCGTTCGCGAGCTTTGTTCTCGTCATCCAGCACGTAGACCAGCGGGCCCATCAGACCTTGGGTCACGGCAATTTCCGGCACGGCCAGTACATCGAAGCGTTTCAAACCTTCGATGCGCACGCGCACGAATTGGCCGGGCAGTACCGCGCCATCGGGATTGGCAAAGGTCGCCGAGGCCTGCACGGTGCTGGTGCCGGTATCCACGCGGGAGCCGAGGAAGTCCAAACGACCTTCCAGCTCGCTGCCTTCACTACCATCCAGCCCAGGCACCTGTAGGCGAGCGGTGATTTGGGAAGCATCACCGTCGTTGCCAAGCTGACGACGCAGCTCGAAGGCATCCCGCTGGGGCAGTTGGAAGCGTACTTCCAGCGGATCCAGCGGCGTGATCGTGGCGAGCTCGGTGCCCGAATTCACCAGGTTACCGACGTTGATCTGGCTCAAGCTGATCATACCGGACACCGGTGCCGTCACGTTGGAGTAGCCTAAATCCAGATTGGCGCTGGTCAGCGCCGCTTCCGCCTGGGCCACGTTGGCTTGCGCCACGCGCTGCTCGGCAAGCGCTTGGTCGTACTGCTGGCGGCTAACGGAGTTTTGGCTCAGCAACTGCTCGAAACGCTGAGCATCCCGCTGGGCACGCGCCAGCTCGGCGCGAGCGCTTTGCAGGTCGGCTTCACGCTGGTTGACGGTCGCCTGATAAAGGTCAGGCTCGATGGTATAAAGCCGGTCGCCCTGCTCCACCATTTGGCCCGGCTCGAAGTGGCGCTCTTCCAGAAACCCGCTCACCCGCGCCACCAGCGTCACTTCGCTGTCGCTGCGTAGCAGCGAGGGGTAGGATTTATCCAGCGGTATGTCTTGACGCGCTATTTCAGCGACTTCCACCGGGTGGGGCGGCGCTTCCTGCTGGCTTTGCTGCTCTTGTGGCTGCTCCTGACCACATGCCGTGAGCGCTAACGCGGCGATCAGCGTCACTAGACTCGCTCTACCTGAGTGAATCACTCTTTTCATGCGTCGATTTCCCATTCATTTTTCTAAACATTGACCGATCGCCACGGGGGCATGCACAACGAAGATTAGGCGCCTGGGGTGGGCGGCGCGCCAATATCCATCGCGCGCTGGTACGCGTCGGGCTCGTTGCTTTCCGGTAGGGTGAAGTTGACGTCATCGCCGGTGAGCCATGCGTTCACTTCTTCGATGGCGTCCACGTCGAGCAGTCCCGCCTGCTGGCGCAGCGACAACAGGTTCACGACGTAGTCGTAACGCGCTTCGGCGTAGTTGGCGATGGCGTTATAGAGATTCTGCTCGGCGTTCAGCACGTCGACGATGTTACGGGTTCCCACTTCGTAACCGGCGCGGGTCGCTTCCAGGGCGCTGCGGTTGGACACGATGGCCTGCTGGCGCGCTTCGACCGTTTCGACGTTGTTGCTGACCTGGGTGTAGAGCGAGCGAACCTGCTGAATCGTGGTGCGGCGCTGAGACTCGAAGTCGTACTGACTGCTCTCTAACTGGAACGTGCCCTGACGAATGCTGGCGCTGGTACTGCCGCCGGTGTAAATCGGCACGTTCGCTGACACACCGACCTGAGCGGACGTGTCGTAACCGCTGACCAGCTCGCTATCGCTGTCGGCGTACTGGTAGTTGGCAAACGCTTGCACGGTGGGCAAGCGACCCGCGCGGGCCAGCTCTACCCCCACACGGGAAACTTCGATACCCGCCTGCTGGGCAAGTACCTGCGGGTTGCGCTCCAGAGACTGCTCAACCCAGTAGTCACGGTCGGTGGGCGTCGGCAGCGCGATGGGCATGCTGTCGCCCAGGGCTTCGATGCTGGCATAACGCTGCCCCGTGAGCTGCTCTAATACTTCAAACGCCACTTGCAGGTTGCTCTCGGCGGCAATGCGATCGGCGCGAGATTGATCGAAGCTCGCCCGCGCTTCCTCTACCTCGGTAATCGCGATCAGGCCGACTTCGAACTGCTCGCGGGCCTGCTCGAGCTGGCGACCAATGGCACGCTCTTGGGCCAAGCGCGCTTCTAACACTTCGTGGGCGCGTAGAATATCGAAGTAGGCACTTGCCACATCGATCAGCAGTTGCTGCTCGGTGGCGGCCAGCAGATACACCTGCTGATCGATCTGACGCTCTGCCTGGTTGACTTCCTGGCGCGTGACCGCGTTGAACAGCGCCTGGGTGGCTTCTAGCGTCAAGGAGACAGTGTTATAGCTATCATCACTGACGCCGACGCCAGCGCTGGAACCCGCTCCAGCACCGGTGCCAGTGCCTGCACTGCGGGCAGAGCCCTGGCTCTCGAATTGCTCGTTATGCGTAGCGCTACCGGAGGCATTCACCTGCGGCAACAGTCCGCCACGTGCAACGTCTCGTGCCGCCTCGACGCTGGAGAACTCAGACCGTGCAGAGGCCAGGGCCGCGTTGTTATTCAGCGCATCACGGGTAATGGTCACCAAGTCGGCCGCTTGGGCAGGCAGGATGAACGAAGACGTGAGCACTGCTAACAACAGGGGGCGAAAGGGGGCATTGACTGCCCAGTGTGCTAGTCGCATGGGATTGCCTCTAGGTGTCAACGTAAGACGGCGCGGCAGAGCGCCATTCTGAAAGAGTGGCATTATAGTTACATTCATGTATGTATGCTAGACTTGAACTTGCCTGATTTGTGTGTACAACACTGATGTCAAGCGGATCCTTCCTTACCTTAGTCCAAAGCATCGTTGGTGGGCGCACTTTTGCGACCACGCTGGCGATATTGCCGCGGATCGACGCCCCATTTCTGTAGCCGTGAGGTCAGCGTCGTCGGTTTCATCCCTAACAGTTCCGCCGCCCCTCCCGCTCCAGACACTTTGCCCTTTGCCGCTTTCAACGCTTTTAGCGCATTGCAGCGCTGCTGGTGACATAGCGCTTGCTCGGTGAGCGGGTGGTCAGGTAGCGCGCTATGATCTTGCGCCGGTATGTTGAACGTCGTATGACGGGATGGCGGCTCTGCCAGTAGCAAATCATCAAAAGAGAGCCGCTGATCCTGGGTCACGATCACCTGACGTTCGATCACGTTCTCCAATTCACGAATATTGCCCGGCCATGGGTAACGAGCGAGGACCTCTAGCTGAGCTGGCGGTATTCGCACGCCCGGCTTGTTGAATTTCAGGCAGGCGCGATGCAAGAAGTGGCGCGCCAGCAGCGGGACGTCTTCGATACGTTTTCGCAACGGGACGGAATCGATGGGAAAAACGTTCAAACGGAAGTAGAGATCCTCGCGAAACTGACCGGCATCGATCATCTCTTTTAGCTCGCGGTTGGTCGCCGCAATCACCCGCACGTCCACTTCGCGAGTGCGGTTATCCCCCACCCGTTCGAACTGCT
Source organism: Halomonas sp. LC1 (assembly GCF_030247125.1). NCBI lineage: Bacteria > Pseudomonadati > Pseudomonadota > Gammaproteobacteria > Oceanospirillales > Halomonadaceae > Halomonas > Halomonas sp. LC1. The sequence continues at coordinate 276,663 of NZ_JASSPG010000001.1, forward strand.
GATCCTGCAGTACGCGCAGCAGCTTGCTTTGTAGCTCCAGCGGGATCTCCCCCACTTCATCCAGAAACAGCGTGCCGCCGTGGGCCAACTCAAAGCGCCCTGGCCGGTCTTGTACCGCACCGGTAAAGGCGCCTTTTACATGGCCAAAAAACTCACTCTCGAAGAGGTCACGAGGAATCGCGGCGCAGTTCACGCGGATCAACGGCCGGTCGCTGCGGCTACTGCCCGCATGAATCGCCCGGGCAATCAGCTCTTTACCCGTGCCCGATTCGCCGCTAATTAACACGTTCGCGCTGGTGGGGGCTACCATGGCGATCTGCTGCACCAGCTTTGCGACCGCCGGGCTGTTGCCGACGATATTGCGGTGGTTGACCTCGGCTTTAATCTCTTCTTGCAGGTACTGGTTCTCCAGCTCCAACCGGCGCTTGAGCGACTCCACCTCTTCCAGTGCATCGCGCAGCTGCTGCTCGGCGTGCTTGCGCTCACGGATATCGCGAAACAGCACAACGGCCCCCACTAGGCGGCCCATTTCAAAGATCGGTGTGCTGGTGTACTCCACGGGAATCGCCTCGCCGTTTTTATGCCAGAACACCTCGTCATCCACATGGTGCACTTGGCCATCGCTAAACGAGGCGTGGATGGGGCACTGCTGTACCGGAAAGTGGCTGCCATCGGCGTGGGTGTGGTGGAACATTAGGTGCGCATCGTGGCCCACCATATCTTCCGTGCTCCAGCCGAGAATGCGTTCGGCAGCCGGGTTGACGAAGGTGGTTTTCCCCTCCGCATCCAGGCCATAAATGCCCTCCCCGGCGGCGCTGAGAATCAGCTGGTTCTGCTTTTCGATACGCTCGAACACCTGCTCGACCCGCTGCCAACCCACCTCCCCCTGGCGGTGCTGGCGGCTGAGTTCGGCCTTGGCGCGGCGCTGCTCGGCTTTATTGCGATCTATCACCGTCAGCAATAGCTGTGAGGAGTCGTGTAAGCGCTGCCCATAGACCTCGACACGGCGAGGCTGGCGGACGCTATCCAACAGCACTAAATCATCCGACCAGCCTTGGCCGGTCGTCAGCACCTCATCGGTAAAGCTGACCCATAGCGGCAATGAAGCGCTTAGACGGTGGCTAAAAGGAGTAGCGAGCGGCTGCTCGTGATGAATCAACAGCAGTTGACACGCTGCGGTATTGGCATCAATTAAGCGGTCGCTCAGAGGATCAATAATCACCATGGCCAACGGCGTGTAGTGAGCCATCAGCGTTAAGGACGGGTGAGCGTCATCTTTCAGGGTGGCAGCGTGCATCGCAGGCTCCTCATTTGCCAGCAGGATGTCGCTTACTCCATACAAACAACGGGCCAATCACGAACTTTCGTTATTTAAACAACGAAATATCGTTATTTACGAAAAACCGTGACTACTCGAGGAACTACAAGCTCGCCGCTTAACAACAGCAAACCCATGATCGATATACAAAAAATCCAGAAACAAGCGTTCTGGCATGCAACTCGCTATCCATAGGAATAGCGCCGCAGGGAATCATCACGCACCAAGACGGCGCAGCCTAAAGCCCTTTTGCTCCTGTGAGGTAAACGTCCATGAAAGAGAACAACGACCACAGCAGTCTTGGCAACCCGTTTGATCATCGCCAATCACTGATTCACGGACGGCAGTGCGATTGTCATCAGTGCCACTCTTCCCAACCCAGCATTATTACGTCGTCTACTCAGCCAACCGCGAAAACAGCGGCGTCCACGCCGAATAGTGCCGATGATGTGATGGATCGCATGGTCGAAAGCGCTTTGGTGCGCGGCATGTTTGGCCATAGCGATATGCACCGCCGCCAGTTTATGAAGCTGGTAGGTGGCGGCACGGCCGCTGCGGCGCTGGCGAGCCTGTTCCCCCTGGATTCGATTAAAGCCGCGGTAAAAGAGAGTTTAGGGCCGCTTGAGAAAACCCAGCTTAATGTCGGCTTCGTTCCGATCACCTGCGCCACGCCCATCATCATGGCCCACCCCATGGGCTTTTATGAGCGCTACGGCCTGGATGTCTCGGTGATTAAAACCGCTGGCTGGGCGGTAGCGCGGGACAAATCCCTCAACCGCGAATACGACGCGGCGCACATGCTAACGCCCATGCCGCTGGCGATGACCCTCGGTGCAGGCTCTACCCCAGAGCCGTTCATTATGCCCGCCGTCGAAAACATCAACGGTCAGGCGATTGTGCTGCATAACGACCACCTGGATAAGCGCGCCCCCCAGCAGTGGAAAGGCTTCACCTTTGGCGTACCGTTCGAGTACTCCATGCACAACTTCCTACTGCGCTACTACGTGGCCGAGCACGGCTTAGACCCGGATCAAGATATTCAAATCCGCGTGATTCCGCCGCCCGAAATGGTCGCCAACCTGCGGGCAGGCAACATCGACGGCTTCTTATCCCCCGACCCCTTTAACCAGCGCGCGGTGTTTGAACGCATCGGCTTTATTCACCTGCTGACCAAAGAGATTTGGGACGGCCACCCCTGCTGCGCCTTTGCCACCAGCGCCCGCTTTGCCCGCGAAAACCCGAACACCTATGGCGCGCTGCTGCGGGCGATTATCGATGCCACCCAGTACTCTTCAGACCCCGCTAACCGCTCAGAAATTGCCGAAGCCATTGCCCCGACGAACTACCTGAACCAGCCGGTCACGGTCATTGAACAGGTACTCACCGGGCGCTTTGCCGACGGTTTAGGCGGCGTACAGAACGTGCCGGACCGCATCGATTTCGATCCCTTCCCCTGGCACTCCATGGCGGTGTGGATCCTGACGCAAATGAAGCGCTGGGGCTATATCGAAGGCGACGTGGATTATCAGCAGATTGCCCGGGATGTGTATCTGGCCACCGATGCCCAGACCGTGATGCGCGAGCTGGGGTACGAAGCGCCCGAAGAGACCGCCCGCAACTACCAAATCATGGGTAAAACCTTTGATTACACCCAGCCTGAAGCGTATGTCGAAAGCTTCGCCATTCGGAGGGGCTAACCATGGATCGCACCACCACCGAATGGAAATTAAGCCTGAACGCCCGCGCCACGATTCTCGCCATTATGCTGCTCGTGGTTGGCCTGGGCGTCTGGGAAGGGTTGAATCAATCGCCCTTGATGGGCGGCGGCGAGGCGCTAAGCGAGTACGAACAGCTGCTGGCCGGGGCCGATGAGAGCGCCAAAGTACCGCCGCCCTCGGAAATTGCCGTGAAAGCGTGGCAGGAGCTTTCTAACCCCTTTTACGATGCAGGCCCCAACGACAAAGGCATTGGCATTCAGTTGGGCTACTCGCTCTACCGCGTGCTCAGCGGCTACCTGCTGGCCGCGCTGGTGGCGATTCCGATTGGTTTCTTAATTGGCATGTCGCCCCTGGCGTACAAAGCGCTCAACCCGTTTATTCAAGTGCTGCGGCCTATCTCGCCGCTGGCCTGGATGCCACTGGCACTGTTCATCATTCGCGACTCTGAAGCCTCCGCTATCTTCGTGATCTTTATCTGCTCGATTTGGCCAATGCTGCTCAACACCGCCTTTGGCGTGGCGGGCGTGCGCAACGACTGGGTGAACGTGGCCCGCACCCACGAGCTGTCGTCGCTGCAAACGGCCTTCAAAGTGATTCTACCTGCGGCCGCACCCACCATTCTGACCGGCATGCGGATCTCCATCGGCATTGCCTGGCTGGTCATCGTGGCTGCCGAGATGCTGGTGGGCGGCACCGGCATTGGTTACTACGTCTGGAATGAGTGGAACAACCTCGACCTGACCAGCGTGATCTTCTCCATCCTGATGATCGGCGTGGTGGGCATGCTGCTGGATATGTCGCTTGCCTATATTGCCCGCTTTGTCACTTACGCCGAATAAGGAGCCGACCATGAGTCATGCTTTTGTAGAGGTACAGAAAGCTGCCAAGCGCTTCCCCGGCGCCACTAAAGAGGCAGAACCGCTAACGGTGTTTGAGAACATTAGTTTTCAGCTCAAGAAGGGCGAGTTTGTGTGCATCATCGGCCACTCTGGCTGCGGCAAATCCACCATTATGAACGCACTCGCCGGGCTGGATCAGTTCTCTGAAGGCTCCATGGTGATGGAGAACAAAGAGATCAGTGGCCCTGGCCTTGAGCGTGGCGTGGTGTTTCAAAACTACAGCCTGCTGCCCTGGCTCACCGCGCTTGAAAACGTTCGCTTTGGCGTACGCGCCCGCTGGAAAGCGTGGAGCGATCGGGAAGTCACCGACCACAGCATGAAGTATTTGGAAATGGTCGGCTTGAAAGAGGTGGTAGACCGCAAGCCCTCCCAGCTCTCTGGCGGTATGCGCCAGCGGGTGAGCATCGCCCGGGCGTTTGCCACCAAACCCAAACTGCTGCTGTTGGATGAGCCGTTCGGCGCGCTGGATGCGCTGACCCGGGGCGTCATTCAAGACGAGCTGATCAAAATTTGGAGCCAGGATCAGCAAACCGTGTTCATGATCACTCACGATGTGGACGAAGCGATCTTACTGGCCGACCGCATCTTCTTAATGACCAACGGCCCCCAAGCGCGTATCGCCGAAGCGGTGGAAATTGACCTGCCAAGGCCCCGCCAGCGGGCAGAGATCGTCAAGCATCCGCACTTCTACACGATTCGTAACTACCTGGTCGATTTTCTGGTGAACCGCTCCAGCGAGCTGCGCACCCAGGAGTTCGACGGCCAAGGCCTGCGCTACCCGACGCCGGTGAACCCGGTACAGCTAGCGTCTGCAGACACCACTACAGATTCAACCCCGGCATCCCCTGCCACCGAACCACAAGAAAACCTAGTGAAGTTCACTCCCAAGGAGGTCCGTCATGGATAAGCTCGAAATGCGCCATACCCTGCTGGCTGCCAAAGCCCGTAAAAAAATGAGTTGGGATGACATTGCCAGCGCCGTCGGCATGTCGCCGGTGTGGGTCGCCTCTGCCTGCTACGGCATGAACAGCGCCAGCGCCGATATCGCCCATAAACTCTGCGACGTACTCGAAGTGGATGGCGACGTCGCCACCGCGCTCACGGCCTTCCCCACAAAAGCGTGGGATGAAGCCATCCCCCAAGACCCGTTCGTCTACCGCCTCTACGAAGTGGTCGGCGTGTACGGCGAAACGCTGAAAGACGTGGTGCAAGAGAAGTTCGGCGACGGCATCATGAGCGCCATCGACTTCACCATGGAAGTGGACAAAATCGAAGACCCGAAAGGCGACCGAGTACTGCTGACCCTGAACGGCAAATTCCTGCCTTATAAGTCCTGGTAACGTTAATACGCGCGCTTAATCGCGTTCCAGCAGCGTTACGCTGCGCTCGACCCCACTGCGGTAACTGGCACCAAACAGCAGCAGATGGTTAAGCAGTGGGTAGAGTTGAAACAGCGCTTCACGCCTCGGCCAGTCGGCCGGGGCGTTGCCGTTCCAGTAGGCCTCGAAAAATGCGTCACCGGGGGAGCCGAACAGCGTCAGCATGGCAAGGTCGGTTTCGGGGTAGTGGCGATAAATCGCCGGGTCGATCAGCGCTGGCCCGCGGGGCGTGGTCAGTACATTGCCCGACCACAGGTCGCCGTGAACCAAACTCCCAGGAGCATCCGGCAACCAGCGCTCCAGCTGTTCGGCCTGCTGCTCGATACGGCGACGTAGCGCGCTATCAAGCAAACCATGCTGAAAGCAGGCCTCGCAAAGGGGGAGCAGGCGGCGCTCGCGCTGAAACTGCCGCCCGTCAGCCAGTGGCGCATTGGGCTGCGGGGTCAATCCGCAGGCGTTGTCTTCATGCCAACCGTGGGAGGCGCCTATCACGCCGTGCAGCTGGCGAAGGCCCTCTCCCAGCGCGGTCGCATCCTGCTTGTTGGCGGGCTGAGTCTCCAGGGCTTCCATCACTAGCCAGCCTTCCGCCTGGCCGAGCACTTCGGGAATGATGAGCGAAGTGTTGGCCCCGGCCAGAGCGTGCAGCCCTTCTGCCTCGCCCCTGAGACGCTCGGGATCGTCATGCTTCACGATCACCCGCCCCTGGCGCGTGGCTAACGTATACACCGCCGCACTGTCGCCGCCGCTTAGCGGCTCTAGCTCGCCGGTGGGCGCTATATCGTGAGTAGTGAGCAGATGGCGTAAGCTGGCCTCCATGGCATTCTCCGCTGCGTTACCGTGGTTGAGTGGATCACGGTACAGGGCAATCGGCCATGGAGGCAATGGGTGGTTACAGCGTATGGCGCTGCCCTAGCGCGGCCAAATAGCGCTGATAGGCCCCTTCATAGGCGGCCACACGCTCGGCATCAGGCTCCGCCAGCGAGGCCGCATCCAGATGCACCAGGCGCTCGCAGAGTGATGCCAGGCTAACGCCCTCGGGCTGTAAATCGCACCAGGCCGCTTGAATGGCTGCCCCTAGCGCAGCGGCATCGGTAATCTCGGGGCAAATCACCTGGGTGTTGGTAATATCAGCGACCATTTGCCGCCACACCGGGCTTTTCGCCCCGCCGCCAATCAATCGAATCTGGCTGGTGCCCGCCGCCAGCTCGCCCAACAGCTCCAGCCCATAGCGTAGGCCAAAGGTCGCGCCCTCCATCACGCCTCGGCAGAGGTTGGCCTGGGTCATATTCAGGCTGGTCAACCCGAGAAAATCGCCGGTGGCATCGGGCAGCATGGGCACCCGTTCGCCGTTGAAGAACGGCAGCACGGTGACGCCCTCGGCACCAATCGGGGCGCTGGCGACCTGATCGCCAAAAGTAGCCAAGTCCAACCCAAACAGCTCACGCACGCGAGTCGTTGCCGAGGTCACGTTCATGGTGCAGATCAGCGGCAGCCATCCTCCGTGGCTGGCGCAAAAATTCGCCACCATGGCGCTGTCACACACCACCGAATTAGGTGAGTAAGCACACACCGTGCCGGAAGTGCCCAAACTGAGCGTGACCAGCCCCTGGGTAATATTGCCGGTGCCAATCGCCCCCATCATGTTGTCGCCACCGCCGGAGGAGACCACCACGTTATCGCCTAGCCCCAGCTCCTGAGCCACTAATGGGCGCACGCGGCCAGCGGGTTCATGGGCGTCAATGATCCGAGGCAGTACCCGGTCAGGGTCGAGCTCCGGTGCAATGGCAGCAAACACCTCTTTCTGCCAGCACTGGGCGCGGGTATCGAAGTAACCGGTGCCCGAGGCGTCGCCTGCCTCGGTAACCCGTTCGCCAGTCAGCCAGAAATTCAGGTAGTCATGGGGCAGCAAGAGCGTAGCAATACGCTGGTAGGCATCTGGTTGATGCTCGCGTAACCAGGCCACTTTGGAAGCGGTATAGCCCGTTTGCAGCACCAGGCCCAGCTTCTCCAGGCAGCCCGCCTCGCCCCCCAGCGTTTCCACTAGTGCGCTATTTTGAGCGCTGGTTTCGGTATCGCACCACAGCTTGGCGGGATACACCGGCACGCCATCGGCATCAATCGCGACCATGCCGTGCTGCTGGCCAGACACACCAATACCGCGCACCTGCTTGGCATCGATCCCGGCGCGCTCAATCGCTTGAAAGAACGCGCCCTTGAGCGCCGCCAGCCACTCCGCGGGTGCCTGCTCCCGGCGGCCATGCTCCCCTTCATCCAGGCGATGCGGGCGGCTGCCTTCGCCCAGAATGACGCCCCGTTCTACATCCACTACCACGACTTTGGTACTTTGCGTACCGCAATCCACCCCGATATACATCACAACGTTCCTTTGGACGCGACCAGAGCCTCAAGAGTAGCCCGTGCGCCTCGTTCATGCAGCGACTTCAGCGCCTCCAGGTAGGCGTTAAGGAAGCGAGGCTGGTCCGCCAAGTCGCCAAACAGCTCGCGGTTTTCCACGAAGGCCGCTGGATGGGTGCGGTTATTGGCGGCAATGGCCATTAACGGCTCGCGCAAACGGTCCACGATCTCAATGGTCTGACCCTGCTCATCGACGCCTTCGGCGTAGCGTGCCCAGCTGGCCACCACGGCGGCGCTGCGCTCAATCTCACCGCCCTGGGCAAGCTGCTGGCGAATCACCGGCACTAACCATTTAGGAATGCGATCCGAGCTTTCGGCGCACAGCCGCGCCAAGGTGTCTCTGATTTGCGGGTTCGCAAAGCGCTCAATCAGCGTCAGCCGGTAGGTTTCTAGATCCACCCCCGGCACGGGGGACAGTGTCGGCGTGCCCTCTTCGCGCATGTAGCCGAGCAAGAACTCGACAAACAGCGGGTCTTGGCACACTTCATGGGCGTAGCGGTAGCCCACCAAATAGCCAAAGTAGGTCAGCGCCTGATGGCTGGCATTGAGCAGGCGCAGCTTCATGAGTTCGTACGGCTCGACATCCTCAACAACTTGCACGCCGACCTTCTCGAACGCCGGGCGGCCCAAGGGGAAGTGATCTTCCAACACCCACTGGGTAAAGGGCTCACACACCACGGGCCAGGCATCTTCCACGCCAAAGCGCTGGGAGAGCTCTTCGATATCCGTGGGCGCGGTCACTGGCGTGATGCGGTCCACCATGGCGTTGGGGAACGCTACCTCAGCGGCTAGCCAGTCGCCCAGCTCAGCACTGCGGGCGCGGGCGTAGGCGCTGAACATGCGCTTGGCGACATCGCCGTTGCCTTGAATGTTATCGCAGGACATCACCGTAAACGGCGCAATACCCCGTGCCCGGCGGCGTACCAGGGCTTCCACTACCAAGCCAAAGCTGGTGGAGGGGCGTTCAGGATGGGCGAGATCGTCGCGCACCTGGGGGGCGTCCAGGTTGAATTCTCCGGACACCGGATGAAAGTTGTAACCGCCCTCCGTGACGGTGAGTGAGACAATTTTGATGGCAGGGTCGGCCATGGTTTCGATGACCGCCTCGGGGTCTTCCGGGGCAAACAGGTAGTTCAGCATGCTGCCAATCACCCGAGGCTGATATTCGCCGTCAGGGTGCTTGACCACGAGGGTGTAAAGGTAGTCTTGTGCGGCGAGGGCCTGCTGCATGCGTTTGTCGCCGGGCATGACCCCCACGCCCACAATGCCCCAATCCAGCGCTTCGCCTTGGTTCATCAGCGCATCTACGTACATCGCCTGATGGGCACGATGAAAACCACCGACGCCAATATGGACGATGCCAGGCGTCACGGCCTGACGATCATAGGTCGGCGTCTCAACCGCCGCGCTGAGGGAACCCACATTGTGGTTATTAAGCTGGGTCATCGTCACTCTCCGGGTTATTGGCTGGGCAAGCGCGTCCTAGCGCCAGCGCTGGTCAGGTGGCACGCTGCTGGTTTTTACCAGCGCGGCGTTCAGCATGTCTTTTTGGTGGGTGCGCTCAAGCGCGCCGCTGTGGTCTTGGCCCATACAGAGCCAGCGGTTCACCAACCGCTCTACGAGCACTGCGTCGTCGACGTCGATCATTAGCGTCCAGTCGAACAGCGCGTGCAGTGAACGCCACGGATCTTGGTTCAATAGCAGATAATTGCCTTCCACAATCACAATGCGATGCGCGGGGGTAATTAACCGCCCACCGGCACGGGCAAGGTCCAGCGGCCGATCAAAGACCGGCACGGCCACCGGCTTATCCGCCCGACGGATGCGCATTAAATCGTGATGCAAGCCCTCCACGTCGAAGGTGTGGGGCGCACCTTTCACAGGCAACTGCTCATCGCCCAGTACGGCGTTATCGAAGTGGTAGCCATCCATCGGCACCACCGCCGCGTGCCCTGGGCGCAGTTGATTAATCGCTTCACAGAGCAGCGCGCTGCGGTAGGATTTTCCGGCCCCCGGCGGCCCCGCCAGGGCAACCATAAAGCGCGCCTTGCCTTCGGCGGCATCCAGCAGTTGGTGGCTTAACGAAACAAGATCAGGGCTCATGGGCGTCTTAGCTCATCCAGTTGCCGCCATCGACGTTGAGCGTCTGGGCGACGACGTAATCGCTATCCTGGCTGGCAAGAAACACGGCGGCGCCGGTGTGATCTTCCGGCAGCCCCATACGGCCATAGGGCACCGCCTCGCCCACTAGGCGCTTTTTCTCGCCCAATGGGCGGTTCTCGTAGCGAGCAAACAGCGCATCGACCTCTTCCCACATCGGGGTATCCACCACGCCGGGGGCAATGCCGTTGACGTTGATGCGGTGTTTGATCAAATCGAGCCCGCAGGACTGGGTCAGGCTAATCACGGCGGCTTTGCTGGCGCAGTAAACACTCACTAGCGGTTCGCCACGCCGACCCGCCTGGGAGGCCATATTGATAATTTTGCCTCCCTGACCTTGGGCCACCATGGCGCGGGCCACGGCCTGCAGGGTGAAAAACATGCCTTTGGTGTTCACCGCAAACTGTTTGTCAAAGCTGGCCTGGGTCACTTCCAGCACCGGCGCCATATCGAACACCGCCGCGTTATTGACCAAAATATCAATGCCACCAAAGCGCTCGGTGACGCTCTCCACCATGGCATCGATAGAGCCTTGGTCGCACACGTTCAGCACCACGCCCATAACCCGCTCGGCGCTGGCATCCTGCTGCAGCGTGGTGAGCGCGTCTTCGATGGCCTTGGCATCGATATCGGCCACCACGACACTGGCCCCTTCGGCCAAATAGCGCTGGGCAATGGCGAGTCCGATGCCACGGGCACCACCGGTAATCACGGCACGTTTATTGAGCAGTTTCATTGTTATCTTGTCCTTGCAGATGTAGTTGCCACTCGTCCACTAAGGCGCGGAGCCCGCGCATATGAGGCAAAATTCGCCAAGCACCCGCCGCGAGCAGGCGGTTAGGCTGCTCGTCGTCGATATGGCTGGCGCCCACAAAACCAATCACCCGCATACCGGCGGCATGGGCAGCGGTAACGCCTGCCACGCTATCCTCAACCACTAGGCAGCGGCTGGGCGGGCAGCCAAGCTCATGCGCCGCCAAGCGGTAAATCGCCGGGTCCGGTTTAGGGTTATCGACCTGCTCGGCCGTGAAAATCGGCACATCGCCCAACGCCTCTTCCAACTGCGTTGTTGCAAGCGATGCCAATACGCGGCAGCGGCGGCTGTTGGAGACCACGGCCTTAGGTAAATCGAGACTACTAACGGCGTCGTGAACCCCTGCAATCGCGGTAAGTTCTCGTGCCAGACGCGCTTCTATGGCGCTATCGACCCGCTCGGAGGCATCGGGCGGCAGCTGATGGCGGCTTAACTGCGCCAAGTGCTTAAGGATGTCGGCGGTCGTCATGCCCAGGGCTTGGCTGAGCAGCGTGGGAATATCCAGATCCGGCAGCCACTGCCCAAGGTGAGTTTCCAGGGTCTCTTCAGCCAGGGCTTCGCTATCCACCAGGACGCCGTCACAATCAAAAATCAGCGCTTTCATACCTGCGCCCCTGGCGCAGCAGGCTCGGTAGCCGCACGGTTATCCTGGCGGGTTAGGCTTGCCAGCGGGTGCTGTGACAGGCTCTCTAGCGCCAATCCTTGGGCGTCGAACAGATGCGCACGCTCGGCGGCAAAGCCAAACTGCACGGTATCGTTCACCCGATAAGCCACGTCGCCATCGGCCATAATGGTGATCAGTAGCTCGCCCATCTGCACGTACAGCGAGGTCTGCCCGCCTAAGCGCTCCAACACTTTAATCTGCCCACTCAGCGGGCCGTTTTCATCCAGCTGTAGATGCTCAGGACGAATGCCGAGCTCCAGCGCTTCATCGCTGGCGAGCTGTTCGCCCGCCACAGGGATAGTGCAGGGCCGCCCGCCGGGTAGGCGCACGGTGACGCCATCATCACCAATGGACTGCTGCTCGACGGTGAAGAAGTTCATCTTGGGCGAGCCGATAAAGCCTGCCACAAAGCGGTTACGCGGGTGGTGATAGAGCGCCATGGGCGAGCCCACCTGCTCCACTACACCATCGTGTAGCACGACGATTTTATCGGCCATGGTCATGGCTTCTATCTGGTCGTGGGTCACGTAAATCATCGTGGCATCCAGCTCTTCATGCAGCCGCGCCAGCTCGATACGCATCTGCACCCGCAACGCCGCGTCTAGGTTGGAGAGCGGCTCGTCGAACAGGAAGATGCTGGGGTTGCGCACAATCGCTCGGCCAATCGCCACCCGCTGGCGCTGGCCGCCGGATAGCGCTTTGGGCTTGCGATCCAGCAGCGGTTCAAGCTGAAGGATCTTGGCAGCTTCCAGCACCTTGGCGCGGCGCTCCTCTTTGGGCACCCCGGCCAAGCGCATGCTGAAGCCCATGTTGCCCTCAACGGTCATGTGCGGGTACAGCGCGTAGCTTTGAAACACCATCGCCAAACCGCGGTCGGCGGGACCCACCTCGTTCATGCGCTTGCCATCGATGAGAATATCGCCGTCGCTGGCGCTCTCCAGGCCCGCGATCATGCGCATCAGCGTGGATTTACCGCAGCCAGAAGGGCCAACGAACACCACGAACTCACGATCGTTAACGTCGAGATCAATGCCCTTGATGACCTTGGTGTCGCCAAACTGCTTGGTAATGTTCTTGAGTTGTAAGGTTGCCATGGGGAACTCCTTTACTTGACGGCGCCAAAGGTCAGGCCGCGCACCATTTGTTTTTGGGTCATCCAGCCGAGGATTAGGATGGGGGCGATGGCCATGGTAGAAGCCGCCGATAGCTTGGCCCAGAACAGCCCTTCAGGGCTTGAGAACGAGGCAATGTAGGCGGTCAACGGCGCGGCTTTCGACGAGGTGAGGTTGAGACTCCAGAACGCTTCGTTCCAGCTCAAAATCACCGAGAGCAGCCCGGTCGACGCAATCCCTGGCAGGGTCAGCGGCAGTAGCAGGAAGAACACTTCCTGCAGAATGGAGGCACCGTCCATCCGGCCCGCCTCGAGAATGTCTTTGGGCATATCTTTAAAGAAGGTGTAGAGCATCCACACCACGATGGGCAGGTTCATCAAGGTATAAATAATGATCAGCCCGGTACGGGTATCCAGTAATCCGACATCTCGGAAAATCAGATAGATAGGAACCAGAACACCCACCGGCGGCAGCATTTTGGTGGAGAGCATCCACAGCAGCGTGCCCTTGGTGCGCTTAGTGGGCAAAAAAGCCATGGCATAGGCCGAAGGAATAGCGATAAGCAGCGCTAAAAACGTGGAACCAAACGCCACCGCGATGCTGTTTAGCGCGAAACGGGCATAGCCCGAGCGTGCCTGCACCTCCTGATAGCTTTCCAGCGTGGGCGAAAAGATAAAGCTGGGGTCGGCTATCGCAGCCGTCTCGGTTTTAAAACCGGTCAGCACCATCCACAGGATAGGGAAAAAGATAATCAGCGCGATCGACCAGCCCAACAGGGTCAATACCAGTTGCCGGATGGGCAACGAGCGAGTGTGTGCTGGTGCGCTATTACGATGAGTTGTCATTGAAATGCTCCCAAGACGCCCTGGTGCCGGGGTCAGTCTTCTAAGTTCTTAGCGACCATACGGACAAGGAAAATCGCGACGATGTTGGCCAGAATGATGGCGATCACCCCACCCGCCGAGGCCATGCCCACATCGAAATCCAGCAGCGCTTGGATGTAGATCAAATAAGCCAAGTTGGTGGTGGCGAGCCCAGGCCCACCGGAGGTAGTGACAAAGATCTCGGCAAAAATCGTCAGCAGGAAGATCATTTCAATCATGATCACCACGCTAATCGCCCGCTTTAGGTGCGGTAGCGTGATAAAGAAGAAAATCGCCAGCGGCCCCGCGCCATCCATCCGCGCGGCTTCCACTTGGTCTTCATCCAGCGATTGCATCGCCGTCAGCAGGATCAGTAGCGCAAACGGCAGCCACTGCCACGAGACGATGATGATGATGGAGGTCAGCGGTAGCGATGAGAACCAGTCCAGCGCAGGAAGTCCCAGCGACTGTGCTAACCACGCCAACACCCCGTTAGAGGGGTGCATCATCATGTTTTTCCATACCAGCGCGCTCACCGTTGGCATGACAAAGAAGGGAGAGATCGCCAATACGCGGGCTATGCCCCGCCCAGCAAAATCCTGTTGAAACAGAACCGCTAAGAGCGTACCGCCCACCACGGTAATCACCAGCACCCAACCCACTAGCAGCAGCGTGGTGCCCATGGCCGACCATAGCGCGGGGTCGGTCAGCAGGTACTCATAGTTTTCCAGCCCGGCGAAGCCGGTCATCTCGGGCATCAGTAAGTTGTAACGCTGGAAAGAGAACCAGATGGTCATGCCTAGGGGCACAATCATCCAGAGCAGGAGCAGCGTTACGGCGGGCGCTTGAAGCGAAAGCGTTCTCAGCCCGCCGACCGTACGGCCAGAAGCACGTGTTCTATTCATGGAAATACCTGCAAGAAAACAGACCTGCGAGAACCACCGAAAACGCCTGCCCGTGGCCGGGCAGGCGCAGGAGTGCATTAACGTTCGATGTAGCCCGCCCGCTGCATCGTGCGCTCAGTAGCACGCTGGGCGCTATCTAGCGCCTGCTCAACCGACGTATCGCCGGTCAGCGCCGCCGCAATGGTTTGGCCTACCTGAGTGCCAATCGATTGGAACTCAGGAATACCCACAAACTGCACGCCCACATAGGGGTTCGGCTCTAGGCTAGAGTCGGTGGGGTCGGCCTCTTTAATGGCGTTCAGTACGAAGCCAGCAAACGGCGCGGCTGAGGTGTACTGCTCGTTAGCGTAGGTGGATTCACGAGTGCCCGGCGGTACGCTGGTCCAGCCATTAGTCTCACCGACAAGCTCGATATACTCTTCAGAAGTGGCCCAGGTAATGAACGCTTGAGCTGCCTCTTTATGCTCAGAGGAGGCTGGGATAGCCAGTGCCCAAGACCACAGCCAGTGGGAACCTTTGGGAGTTTCCGCGATGGGCGCGGGTGCAAAGCCAAGCGTCCCGGCTACGTCGGATTCGCTCTCATCGTAGAGCTTGCCTGCCGCCGAGGTGGCATCGACCCACATGGCGCAGTTACCGCGTGAGAAGAGCGCGAGGTTCTCGTTAAAGCCGTTGGAGCTGGCGCCTGGCGGACCGTATTTGCTGAGCAGGTCTACGTAGAACGAAATCGCGTTATTCCACGCCTCAGAGTTCAGCTCCGGATTCCACTGCTCATCAAACCAGCGGCCGCCGAAGGTGTTCACCAGCGTCGAGACGAAGGCCATGTTCTCGCCCCAGCCCGGCTTGCCGCGCAAACAGATACCCGCCAGGCCCTCTTCGCTACCGTGGAGCTGTTCGGCCCAGTCGCGCACCTGCGTCCAGGTGGGCTGCTCGGGCATCTCGATACCTGCCTGCTCAAACAGATCGGTGCGGTAATACATCATCGAGCTTTCCGCATAGAACGGCAGGGCGTGCAGCGTGCCGTCCAGGCTTAAGCCGTCGCGTACCGATGCCAGCAGATCGTCTTCGTTGTAGTCATCGGGCAAGCTGTCTAGCGGCTCTAGCCAGCCGCGTTCCGCCCAGATGGGCACTTCATAAGTGCCGATGGTCATCACGTCGAACTGCCCACCGCCGGTGGCAATATCCGTGGTCATACGCTGACGCAGCACGTTCTCTTCCAGCACCACCCAGTCCAGCGTGATATCCGGGTGCGCTTGCTCAAAGGCATCGGTCAGGCTCTGCATGATGACCATATCGTTATTGTTCACCGTGGCGACGGTGATCTCGGTTTGAGCCTGGGCTTGGCCAGCCACCGCAATGGCGGCCGCTAGGGTCGTGACGGGCAAATGACGCGCGAGACGCATACAGCACTCCTCTTGGCAAATATTGGCATTGTTGTTGCCTTGATCTTATTGATCACCAACCGAACAAATGATCGTATGCGAGCCAAAAAAAAGCAAAGCTTGCCGCGTTAGACTTTACGCTAATTCATTCAATCGCTTGCATGTTGCAACCGCGAAGATAGCGCTCACTCCATCGCCTCGAGGATATGCCGCGCAGCGATCTCATCGGTGATCAAGCCCTTCAGCCAGCCACCGCGCAGTGCGGCTAAAATGGCAGGCGCTTTATCCCGGCCACCGGCAATCCCCACCATGAGGTGCTTCCCAAAACGCTCCAGCGGCAAGCTGGTAACCCGTCGGGTAATCGAGCAATCGATCACCTCTCCACGCCGGTTCAGCGGCCAACCCAGTAGCTCTCCCACCGCTTCGCGGCCCAGCAGCTCATCTAGCTCACTTTCGCTAATGAAGTGGTCTTGAAAAAGCGTGGCCTGGCGGTCAATACGGCCAATGCCGATAAACGCCGCCTCTGACTCTCGCGCTACATCGGCTATCGCTTTGAACAAGCGCTGGGACAGCATGGCCTCTTTTTCCGCCAGCGACTCCGCCACTACGGGGGCAGGCAATAAAAAGCGCTCGCCACCGGTTTTATCCGCCAGCACCATCACGGCGTCGTAGCGGTTGGCGGAGCCATCCCGTGCCACGTTGCCCACCAGCGAGACAAACCGATGCTGCGGCCGCTCCACGCGGCTTAGCGCTTCCACTGCCGCACGTACTGAACGCCCGGTCCCCAGCGAGAGCGTCAGCGGCTCGCTGCGCTCCACCAGCCGCGCAATGCGCTCGGCCCCCGCCACGGCCAGATAGTACGCGCCGCTTTCGGGGGCCTGGGTGTCCGCAGGCACCACGTCGCAGTAGGCCAGCTGAAAGCGCTCCCGCAGCGCGCTGCCCAGCGCCATACAGGTGGAAATGGGGTGATCGATATGCACTTTTACCAACCCCTCTTGGCGCGCCAGGGCCAGTAAGCGCTGGACGCCAGGGCGTGAGACGCCAAGCTGAGTGGCAATCTCATCCTGGGTCATGCCGCCCACATAGGACATCCAGGCGGCCCTGGCTGCTTGGTCGAGCTTTACTTCAAACTTATCCATGGAGAGGGTCGCCGCCTTGTCGTTAAAAAAACCTCATCATACAAAGCCTTCGCCAAGACCAGTAGTGTCCTATCCGCTAACATAAGCGCCTGACGACGTATCCCGATGCACAGAGGTCGCTGCTATGTATAAACTTGCGTTTTTCGTTCCCATTGAGAATGCCGACAGCGTCAAACGCGCCGTCTTCGACGCGGGTGCCGGTCGAATCGGCAACTACGAGCATGTTTGCTTTCAGACCCGAGGCACCGGTCAGTTCCGTCCGATGGCAGGCGCCGAACCGCATATCGGACAGGTCGGCACGCTAGAAACCGTCGAGGAGTTCAAGGTCGAGCTGGTCTGCGCCGACGAGCATATTCAGGCCGCTATTGCCGCGCTCAAACTGGCGCATCCCTATGAAGAAGTCGCCTACGACGTGTGGCAGCTCGCCGACCTTTAAGACGACTAGGCGCTACCCACATAGCGCTCGCGATCTTCGGGCGTGATTTTACTGATATGCAGCGGAAACACGGCGTTTTCGCGGTCGGCAAAGTAGTGGCGCAGCGTGCGCTCGATGGTGGGGAAGGCCAGCGCGTCCCAAGGAATCTCGTGCTCCTCGAATAGCGCCACCTCCAGGCTCTCTGGCCCGGCACCAAAGCCGCCCACCAAATCCGCGCGAAAGATCATATAGACTTGGTTGATATGCGGAAGATCGATCAGCGTGTACAAGTCGCCCAGCGTGACCTCAGCGAAGGCTTCCTCCCAGGTTTCCCGCGTGGCGGCCTGCTGGGTGGTCTCGGCGTTCTCCATGTACCCCGCCGGTAGCGTCCAGTACCCTTTTCGAGGGGAGATCGCTCGCTTGCAGAGCAGCACTTTGGAGCCGCTCACCGGCAGCGTACCCGCCACGATGCGAGGATTTTGATAGTGGATCGTGCCACAGCCGTCGCACAGGTAGCGGGGGCGGTCGTCTCCCTCGGGAACGGCAAACCGGACTTTCTCACCACACTGACTACAAAAGTTCATCGCGTTTTCTCTACGGCTGGTGGGTCGAGGCATCAACGTGCTTGACGATGATCACCGTGGCTGGGTAAAAGAGAGCAAAGTAAAGAGACTCCTATGTTAGAGAAACTGCACAAACGGCTGCAACAGCATACCCCTCAACGGCTAGACCATGTAGCACTGCCGGAAGCGGCCGTGCTCATGCCGATTGTTGAGCGCCCTGCCCCCACCCTACTGTTTACTCGCCGAGCCAGCCACTTGAATACCCACCGTGGCCAAGTCGCTTTTCCTGGCGGTAAACGTGAACCGGGTGACGCTGATCTATATGCCACGGCGTTGCGGGAAGCAGAAGAAGAGATTGCGTTAGCCCCTGGCCTGGTACAGCCCCTGGGGCGGCTGTCGGACGTCATTTCGCTGCACGGCATTCGCGTGACGCCCTGGGTGGGTATCATTCCGCCGGACCTACCGCTGGTGGCGGACCCCGCGGAGTTGGACGCCATTTTCGAAGTCCCGCTCAGCCACTTTTTAGACGACCAGCGTACCCATACCGATGTGATCACCGTCGATGGCGTTGCCCACTACGTGCCCAGCTATCACGTCGATGGCCACGTGATCTGGGGCTTATCTGCGATGATGCTGGTGGAGCTGCTGGCCGAGGGGTTTGGTATGGAGATTGACCTGTATCAGCGCCCGCCCGGTGCTCTGTGCCACTACCCTGAACGTCGTACCCCGACTAGCCGACGCTCGGCCAACGCCGAGCGCGCGCCCGTGACGAGAACCACGAAATGATTGCTTCGCCTGACATCGACACCCCGGCCCTCGATCCCCACGCCCACCTAGCGCTGGTAGACGCGCTGGTGGAACAGGGGTGGTATGTAGGTAAAGGCGTGATCGACCCGGCGCTTTGCCAAGCGCTGCACCGGGAGATTCATCAGCTGGCCGAGCTGGACGCCCTGGACGAGGCGGGTATTGGCCGCGGCCAGCAGCATCACTTGCGCAAAGACATACGCGGCGATGCCATCCACTGGCTAGACCGAGAAAGCGACGCCCAACGCCGCTATCTGGATGCCATGGCATCGCTACAGCAGTCTCTCAACCAAGCGCTGTTTCTGGGTCTGTTCGAGTACGAGGCCCACTTTGCTCATTACCCTGCCGGTGCCTTCTACCAGCGTCACCTAGACAGCTTTCGCGGGCGGGCCAACCGCGTGATTTCTACTGTCGGCTACTTGAATCCCGACTGGCCGAGCGACGGCGGCGGTGAAATGGTGATTTATCATCCGGATGACCCAACGCTAGAAGTGGCCCGCGTGGTGCCCGAAGCCGGCACCTTTGCCTGCTTTTTATCGGAAACCATTCCCCACGAAGTGCTGCCCACTCGCCAGCCCCGTGCCAGCATTGCGGGCTGGTTCCGCCGCAACGCATCGATGGGCGGCGTGTTGGACCCTGCGCGCTAAATGATGAGCGAGACGTGTCCGTGAGTGCTGACAGAGCGGCCGCCCTGGCGGCGAAAGTAGCGGCCCTGGAAGCGCGCAACGCCGCACTCGAGGAGGAAAAGCGCCACTATCAGTGGCTGGCCGAAAGCACCACGGACCTGATCTCCCGTCACGCCCGGGACGGCACGTTTTTGTATGCCTCTCAGGCCGCGCGGGAGCTGCTGGGCTATGAACCCGACGAGCTCATCGGCGTCTCCGCGTACCAGCTGTTTCACCCAGCCGATTTGAGCGACCTGCTCAACAAGTCGCCGCGGGTGTACTACCACGACGGCTTCTATCAGCAAACCTACCGGTTCCGCGCCAAGGCGGGCCATTACGTATGGTTCGAAACCACCAGCCGCACTCGGCGGGACGCCGAGACTGGCGAATTGATCGATATCCTCTGCGTCTCCCGAGACGTCGGGCGTCGTATCGAGGCCGAAGCCACTCGGGAGCGTTTGGCACAGGTGGTTGAATCCACCACCGACTACGTGCTGTTTTTAGGGCCCAACCTGCGGGTATTCAGCGCTAACGAAGCCGCTCGCCGCTGCTTTGCCTTGCCCAACGAAGCGTCCACTGCGCTCAGTGAGCTATACCAAGCCGAGTCGCTGTGCTTGTTAAATGAGGTGGTGTTTCCCGCCGTGGAGCGTTACGGCTCCTGGAGCGGGGAATTGGAGATGCGCACCGAGCACGGCAGCGTACCGGTGCTCAGCGTGGTACTGGCCCACCGCAGTCGGGGAGCCGAGCCTGGCCACTACGCCCTGGTCAATCGCGATATTAGCGCTCGAAAAGCCGCCGAATCCCAAGCGCGTCGCCATCAAGAGCAGATTGCCCACGCTAACCGGTTAGCCGCCGCAGGCGAGCTTGCCTCCAATATCGCCCATGAGCTAAACCAACCTTTAGGTGCCATTGCCAACTATACCAGCGGCGCGCTGCTCAAGTGCCAACAGCAGCCCACACCGCTTGCCAGCGAGCTACAGCTGCCTCTGGAGCGCATTGACGAGCAGGTACAGCGCCTTGCTCAGCGGCTGCGTCATCTGCGCAGCTTCGTCCGTAAGCGCAGCCATCACGTGCGCCCACTGGCGCTGGCCGAGGTGGTCGCGGCTGCCTGTCGCCTCTGTGAGTGGCAGTATCAGCAAGCATCGATCGAGCTCGTGGTACGCCTGCCCGATACGCTGCCGCGCGTCTACGCCGACCCGATTGCCCTGGAGCAGGTCATCGTGAACTTACTGCTGAACGCGCTGACCGCTAGCCGCCGAGTGAACGACGCCAAGGTGGTCTTCATGAGCGCCCGGCGAAGCGGCCAGCGCCAGATCACCCTAAGCGTTGAGGACGAGGGGCCGGGGGTTGAAAAAGCGCACCAGCAGACCATTTTTGACGCTTTCTTCACTACCCGCGAGGAAGGGTTGGGCATGGGGCTGGCCATTAGCCGCACGCTCATGGAGAGTATGGGCGGCGCCCTCTCTTTGCGCGACGAGAGTGCCAGGGGCGCCTGTTTTGACGTATCACTGCGAACGGAGACCGATGCCTAATGCCCTCGCCTACTCCTTTATCGACGCCCCCTAACGTCATTGCGGTGATTGACGACGACGACGCCCTGCGTGACTCTCTTGTCTGGCTGTTGGAATCGGTGGGGCTCACCCCCCGCGCCTTCGCCAGCGGTGACGCTTTTTTTGCGGCCTCCCACGATGACTTAGGCGCTCTAATGCTGGACGTGCGCATGCCGGGCATGAGCGGGCTGCAGGTGCAGCAACGGCTAGTCGACCAGCAGGCCCGCCTGCCGATCATCATGATGACCGGGCATGGCGACGTGCCCATGGCGGTGGCGGCGCTAAAAAATGGCGCGTTCGAGTTCATCGAAAAGCCTTTCAACCACCAGCAGTTGATCGACGTCGTGCAGCGAGCGCTCAGCAGTGCCGAGCAGCAGCACCAACGCCAGCAGTCGATAGCGCAGCTAAAAGCCTGCTTCGAGACGCTTCGCCCGAAAGAGCAGCGCATTGTGGGGCACGTGGCGGAGGGGATGACGAGCAGGGAAATCGCCGACCATATGGGGATCAGCGCCAAAACCGTCGAGGTGTATCGGCTGCGGGCGATGAAGACGATGGGAGCGGCCAATGTGGCCGCCCTCGTGCGTCAGGCAGTGGCACTGTCGCTAGTGCCCGCACTTCCTCCTGCCCCAGGGACGCGTGATTAGCTCAGCGGTACGATCTGGCCGTTGGCTTCTTCCAACACGCGGCTCACCTGCTCGTAGTTGGCACGACCTTCCCCTTTATGCTCTTCGATCAGGCTCACCACGTTCAACAGCGTTTCCATGCCAAAGGCCTGCTCATCGGTCGCCGTGAACGCCTGAATGTAGGCATCGTCATTGGCTCCCCAGCCGAGCTTGATGGGCGCGTCGATGATGTTCACCTGGGTGCCCACCGGGACACGCCAAAATACCGACTCGATATCCTCCGGGTGCATACGGATACAGCCGCGGCTAGCGCGCATGCCAATCCCATCCGGCTGGTTGGTGCCGTGGATCAGATAACCGGGAATATCCAGCAAAATGGCATACTGGCCCAACGGATTGTCTGGGCCGGGCGGAACGACCGCAGGCGGAGGATCCCCCCGCTCGGCTGCCTCGCGACGGATCGACTCAGGCGGATACCACGCAGGGTTTTCCAAACGCATGGTGGTTTCGGTGATACCGAGCGGCGTATTGTAGGCATCGCGGCCAATCCCGATCGGATAGGTTTCGACGCGGGGCGCTTCTCCGTCTTCGACCTCGGGATAGTAGTACATCCGCAGCTCGGCCACGTTGATTACGATCCCGGTGCGAGGTTCATCAGGCAGAATGAACTGGCTGGGGATGGTGACCTCGGTGCCCTCGCCCGGCACCCAGATACTGACATCCGGATTGGCCATGCGGATCTCTTCGTAGCCCACGTTATGCTCCCGGGCGATATCCAGCAGCGTATCCTCTTCGCTGGCGGTGACGGTATATACCTCACCGACCATGTTGCCTGATTCGGGCAACAGAAATTGGCCTTTCGGCAGTTCGGCGTCACTGGCCATCGCGCTGGCCGTCATCAGCCAAGTACTGAGTGCCACAACGCCACTGGCTAAGCGCTGTTTCAACGGCTGAAACGACAGTAAGGGGGCAGTCAGGGTCATGAAGTCTCCTTTATATGCAGCCACCGCGCTGCGGCAAGCCTGGATGGCTATGAATATGCCCAGCCACGGGCAGCGGGTCAATTCGCCAGACTGTCGCAGCGCGTTTAACGTCGCCGCCGCTCTTTCTTGATATGGATTAAGAGTGCGCCCTAATGATTGCAAAGAGGGCTTCAACGCCTACCTTGAGAAGTGTCCCTGCACAGCGAGGTGCCGGGACACTTCGGACGAAAAGAGGTGCCACTCGCGGGTGCCCTCTTCATCACCACGCAAGGAGCAATCACGATGAAACCGACTTTTCTCACGACCCTCATTCTTCCCGCCCTGATGGCCACGGCAGGCATCGCTCAAGCCAATGAGGGCAGCACGGGTACGGAAGCGTCTTACCTGACCAATGCCCCAGACAACACTTTCCACTCCGATTCGCTGACGGGCAATCAAGTACGCAGCAGCGTTGAAAACGACGAAGACATCGGCACCATCAACGACTTGATCATCGACGAGGATGGCAAAATCAACGCCGTGGTCGTCGGTGTAGGCGGTTTCCTGGGAATGGGCGAAAAGAATGTCGCCATCGAGTGGGACTCCCTGGAACTGACGAAAGGCGAGGACAATGAGGAGTACGTGATTTCCGTCAACGCCTCTGAAGAAGCGCTACAGGATGCGCAAGCGTACGAGCGCGAGGGAGACCTGCACACGGAGCGCGATACCGAGATGAACAATAGCGACGAAAACACCATGGACGAGACACAGAGCTAATCTCGTCATTGGGTTTTCTAGCAGCCATTGCTCGCAAAAAGGGCCTTGCCACTTGGCAAGGCCCTTCTCGTCTTCAGGGCAGTGCGGCGGGAAAGCCGCTGCCCAGGGGCAAAGGTATTAGCCTTTCAGCTTGGCTGACATCGTGATGTCAGCTTTGAGAACCTTGGAGACCGGGCAGTTGGCCTTGGCGGTTTCTGCGGCTTCCTGGAAAGCGGCGTCATCGGCACCGCTCACGTTGGCTTCCACGTCCAGGTGAATGCTGGAAATATCGAAACCCGCATCGCTTTGTGACAGCGTGACGCGCGCCTGGGTATCGATCGCATCGGCCGTGTAGCCTTTCTCGCCCAGAATCATCGACAGCGCCATGGAGAAACAGCTGGCGTGTGCGGCGCCAATCAGCTCTTCGGGGTTAGTGCCCGGTTCGCCTTCGAAACGCTGCTTGAAGGAGTAACCTGCATCCAGGACACCGCTTTCAGTGGCGACCTTACCTTGGCCATCTTTCAGACCACCTTCCCAATGTGCGCTTGCTTTACTATCCATTCTGTTCTCCTTTCCTAGGGTAGTGTGCTTCTCGCAGGGTGAACGCAGGGTTACGTTCGGTGCTTGTTCAGCGTAGCTGATTCTAGGCGGTGATTCTACGACCCTCGTCTTACGGTGCGCTGATCGTCGCCAACGATGGCGACGCCTCCGAAGCACTGGCCTGCAACGACTGCGTGGAGCGCTCACCGCGATCATCGAAGGGCGCGCTAGCATCGATGGTCAACTCGACCCGGCGATTCGCGGCCCGCCCTTCTGGCGTATCGTTGGCGGCAAGCGGCCGCGTTTCGGCAAACCCTTGGATGATCAAACGCCCGGGGGCAATGGCACCGGAATTCACCAGGACGTTGGCTACCGAAGCGGCGCGCATCGCCGACAGATCCCAGTTACTGCGAAACTGCGCGGTGCGAATAGGGACATCGTCGGTATGGCCATCAATCGAGACGGTACCGGTCAACTCCCCCAACAGCACGGCAAGCTCCTGCAGCAAGCTGGCAAACGCGGGGGTCACCGTAGCGGTTCCCGAGTCGAACGTGCCGTTTTCGGCAATGCGTACCACCACGCGGTACTCATCCACCGTAATCTCCGCTACGCCTTCAGGCAGGGCGTCTTCGAGCAGCGACTCGACGCTGCCAGCCACTTGCAAGCTGCGCTGTCGCTGCTGGGTTTCCAGCATGCTACGCATCGACTCCAACTGCGGCTGCTGTTGCATGGTACGCTGGCGCACCTCTTCGATGAGCGTTCGGTCCGGCGTCGCAGGGGAGAAGTTTTGCATCACCGCACTCGTTCCCATGGGAATCTGCATGGCTTCGATGTCCCGCTGCACCCCAAAGGCTTTGGACAGCTCGTCCGCCACGCGGCGAAACTTCTGCGCGTCGATTTCGGCAAACGACAGCAGCAGCACGAAGAAGCACAGCAGCAGCGACATCAGGTCGGCGTAGGTCACCATCCATGCGGGAATGTTGGTCTGCTTTTGTGCCATGGCCTACGTTCGCTCGCTTGCCGCACCGCGCTCTTCGCTGCTCTCGGCAGTGCGATGCTCTGGCGGCAGATAAATGGTCAGCATCTGTTCGAGTACCCGCGGGTTTTTGTCGCCCTTGATGGCGAGAAGCGCATCTATCCAAAGCTCCTGCATTTTGGATTCTTGGTTCATGCGCACCCAAAGCTTGTCGGCCAGGGGGGTGGCGATCATCGTTGCGATCATCGCGCCATACAGCGTGGTGAGCAGCGCGACTGCCATGGCGGGGCCGATGAGGGAAGGGTCTCCCATATTCGAGAGCATCTGCACCAGCCCCACGAGCGTGCCGATCATGCCCATGGCGGGCGATACTTCACCGAGCGCGGAGAAGACTTGGCCACCGGCTTCGTTACGCTCGAGCGTCAGTAGGCGCTCTTTCTCCATCATCTCCTTGATCATGTCGGCACTAAAGCCATCGGCCAGCATTTGTAGCCCTTTCTTCAAGAACGGAGAGTTTACGTCTCGGCTTTCCAGCGCAATCATGCCTTCTCGACGGGCGACCTTAGAAAGCTCCACCAACTCGTCGATACTCTCTTGAATACTGGGTAACTGAAACTTGAAGGCCCGCGCCGCTGCTTTAAACGCAAACTTGAACTGTGTGATGCTGAACTTGGCGAGCACCACGAATAAACTGCCGCCCACCACCAATAAAAGCCCGGTAGGGTTCATAAACACTTCCGGCGACGTGCCCATGATGACAGAGGCACCTACCAGCACGGCAGCTCCTACCAAGCCAATCAGCGTTGCGAGATCCACGGCGTTTCCTCAACGAGTATCCATTGCCCTACTACGATTGGCTGAGACAGTAGAGACTCCCACCATAGGCGTCAACGCCAAATTCGTGACATGACAAATATTGACAAATCTATTTACTGACTTGTACATACTTCGCTTTCATACGCTTTATGGATAAGCTGACGGCCACTCAACCCCGTGGTTTTTTACGTAAGGACACACCATGTCATCGGCCGATGCGCTGCGCCTTTTATTACTCTCTTCGTTATGGGGGCTATCGTTTATCTTCATGCGGGTCGCAGCGCCCGAGTTTGGCCCTCTGCCGCTGGTGTTGGTGAGAATGGGGATTGGCGCCCTACTGCTGCTACCGCTGCTGTTGAGCCTGCATTACGTGCGTCTGATCTGGCAGCACAAAGGGCCGCTGCTGCTACTGGGAGTGGTCAACCATGTCTTGCCTTTCTCGCTGCTGGCACTAGCGACGACGCGGTTAGAGGCGGGGTTTACGTCACTGATTAACGCCACCACGCCGATTTTTACCGCGCTGTTAGGGGCCGCCTTCTTTGCGACGCCCGTGCAACGCCAGCAGTATCTGGGGTTGGCGCTGGCGCTATTGGGCGTCTATGTGCTCTCCGCCAACCGGCTGGACTTCGGTTTGGGCGGCGATGGCTGGTTCATCATCGCCGTACTGGGTGCGACGTTCTGCTACGGCTTGGCGGGCAACTACTCCAAAACGCGCCTTAGCCACTTGCCTACCCGGGTACTTGCCGCTGGCAGTAGCGCCATGTCGGCGCTGGTGTTACTCCTTCCTGGCGTGCTGCTATGGCCTAGCGAGCCCATCAGCCCCCTGGCGTGGGCCAACGCCCTGGCACTGGCCATGCTCAGCACGACGCTCGCCTTCTTGCTGTACTTTGGTTTACTGGCAAGCGCCGGGGCAACGGCGGCGTCGACGGTGACGTTTCTCGTCCCCGTCAGTGCCCTGCTGTGGGGCTATTTGCTACTGGATGAAACGCTGAGCCTACAGGTCGTCACGGGTATGGTGATTACTCTACTGGGCACCGCGATTGCCACGAAGCTTTTGCGCTTCAAGCCTCGCGGGGCGTTACGGACACCGCATCCCCCACACGAATGACGCTGCCTTCACCCGCCGTTAACGTGGCGTTTTGACCAAAGTGCGCGCCTTTCAAATGAGGCTGGGTATTCAACGCCAAGAGCGTTTTGAGCGGCTCGGCCTGAGTGGGAATCGTGCCTGTGTGCTGATCGACGGTAGTGATCTTGCAGCGTTGGCAGGGTTTGCGCAGGGTGAGTTGGTAGGTGTCACTCTCGATTGTTGCCCAGCGATCCTCTTGCCAAGCCTCGTCGGCGTCTACCACGATATTGGGGCGAAACCGGTTCATGGGTACCGGTGTATTGCCTCCCGCCACCAGCGCGCTGTTCAACGCATCCAGGGAACCGGTGGTGGTGATCAAAAAGGGGTAGCCATCAGCGAAGTAGGTGTGGGCTTCCCCCCCTGCCAGAAAATCCTCTTCCACCGCTCGGGTAAAGGTCGTGGCGAAGCGGACCAGGCTAATGCCTCGGGCCTGCTCACCCAGCGCAGCCTCCAACCATTCGGACACTGCCTCGCTCTCCGGCAGCGCTTTACAGTGATCATTCCATACCGATACCAGCCTCAGGTTACCCCCGGGCTCTGCCAACGAGATGGATATCGGCTCGACGCTGGGGTGAGAGAGCACCAGGGCTGCCGACGTCAACGCCACAGATACCGTCGCCAGCGCGGGCAGCTGCCGCTGGGTGACAAAGCGCTGCTGGGCATCCACCAGCATCCACCGGCGGTCCCAAGCAAGGCCGTGGGCATGAACCTCGCTCTGGGTCACATCGATCCCCTGCAGGGATTTCACCGGGTAAACCGTTAATTGCGTAATCTTCACAGCGGCCTCGTACGCTTTGGGCATGGCAGAATGAATCGCTAGCCTAACGGGGTTATCGTAAGCAGCCAAACAGTTTTTAGCGCGGACGTTAAAGCGTGCTCCCTGCCTCGATGCGGTATCCCAAATCCACCACTTTCTGCTCCAGCGCCTCGCCACGAATGCGCGCCAGTAGCGTCTTGGCAGCCGCTTTACCGATGGCTTGACGAGGAGTCACGACACTCGCCAAGCGTGGCGTCATCGCCTGCCCAACGTCGTGACCATGGAAACCGGCAATGGCCATCTGCTCTGGCACGGCAATGCTCTGGCGCAGGCACTCGAAATAGGCCCCCACGGCGACGTCGTCGTTGGTACAAAAAATGCCGTCCGCGTCGGGGTAGTCGCGCTGAATTTCCTGCATCAACGCGGCACCCACGGTGTAAGAGGAGCGCTGACTGCTCTGCAGCGTCACGGGGGTAAGACCCCGCTCTTCCATGGCTTGACGATACCCCAGCTCGCGCTGACGGGTACGCTCATCGAGCCGAACGGCGAGGTAGATCACCTGACGACGGCCGCGGCGAATCATCTCGCTGACCATGTCGTAAGCGGCACGAACGTTGTCGTAGCCCACCGCCTGCTGCAGCGGCGGACGGTGGGTATCCATGATCTCGACGATGGGAATACCCGCCGTTTCCAGCATGCGCAGGCTGCGCGGCGTGTGGTCACGATCGGATAGAATCACCCCATCCACATTATAGGAGAGCAGCGAGGCAAGGCTGCGCTCCTCCAGTTCCTGACTGTAGCCGTAGTGGGAGAGCATCAAGTGATAGCCCGCAGGCTCGGTGTAGGCTTCGATCCCCACGATGACGTCGGCAAACACCTGGTTGGTCAGCGAAGGAACCAACACGCCGATGGAGTGGCTGGTGGCACGGGAAAGCAGGTCGGGGGCGCGATTGGGGATGTAGCCAATTTGCTCGGCAATGCTGAAAATGCGCTCTCGAAGACCTTCCGACACCGTTTCCGGGTCGCGCAAACAGCGGCTGACGGTCATTTTGGTGGCACCAACGCGATCAGCAATATCTTGTAATGTAGGGCGTTTTTTCTTCAATGGCGTCGCTGCCTTGTACAGTGGATGGCGCTCGGGCCCTACCATAACGAATAGCAGGGCCCGTCGCCTATCCCTCCCTTTAGCCTAATGAGCGGTGCGGCTCTGGCACGAGCGTGGCACGAAAACGCTCGACGATCACTTCGGGCGTCAGGCTGATGGAGAGCGTCACGGCCTCATCTGCCTGGGGCG
Organism: Halomonas sp. LC1; assembly: GCF_030247125.1. Classification (NCBI taxonomy): domain Bacteria; kingdom Pseudomonadati; phylum Pseudomonadota; class Gammaproteobacteria; order Oceanospirillales; family Halomonadaceae; genus Halomonas; species Halomonas sp. LC1. The sequence continues at coordinate 305,275 of NZ_JASSPG010000001.1, forward strand.
GTTCCAAATCGGCCAGTTGGCTGGCCAACATGCTGTCGCCCTTGAAAAAGTGCCCGGCGCGCGTTTCCAAGCGCTCGCGTAGCAGCGCTTGGGTGCCTTCTAGATACAGGATACGCAGCGCGCTATCCCCTTCTCGCAGACGGTCGCGGTAACGCCGTTTGAGGCCGGAACAGGCAATCACCACCGATTCGTCCCGCGACTTGTAATCGGCAAACAGCCCAGCCAGGGTCGCCAGCCAGTCGCGGCGGTCATCGTCGTTCAGCGGCGTCCCACTGGCCATCTTGGCCACGTTGGCGGGCGAATGATGATCGTCGCCATCGATGAACGTGGCCCCCACACTGGCCGCTAGCTGCTGACCAATGTGCGACTTGCCCGACCCAGAGACGCCCATGACGAGAATACGATGCGAGCCGTTATGAGCTGAGTAAGTAGTCACACGCGACTCCTATCAGTTACCGCGTACGGCGGTGAGGTCAGGTAACCAAGTCACGATGCTTGGGAAGGCAATCAGCAGCACCAGCACGACCAGCAGCGCCGCGTAGTAAGGCAGCATGGCTTTGACCAGCGATTCCATGGAGACCTTGCCCACGCCACAGCCCACATAGAGGCAGGTGCCCACCGGCGGCGTGAGTAGGCCAATCCCCAGGATGAAGGCCATCAGCACGCCAAAGTAAGCGGCATCCACCCCCACCGAGGTGACGATAGGGGCCAGCATCGGCGCCATGATGACCATGGCCGGCGTCAGGTCCATCACAAAGCCGACGAGCAGTAAAAGAGCCGCCACGATCAACAGCAGTAGGAACGGCTCCTGGGTGATCGCCTGAACCTGACGCACCAGCGTTTGCGGCACCATGTTGATGGTCAAGAACCAAGCAATGACGGTGGCAAAGGCCAGGAGCATCATTACCATGCCCGTCAGCCTGGCCGTGCGAATCAGCATGCCCATGAGTTCACTGAGCTTGAACTCCCGGTAGACCAAGAGCGAAATCGCCAGCGAATAGAGCAGCGCCGCCACAGCGGCTTCTGTTGCAGTGAACACGCCGCCAATAATGCCGCCAATCACGATCACCGGCAGCACCAGGGCCAGCCACGCGTCTTTGAAGGCTTTCCACAGCACGTCCCAGCGGAATTTACGCACCCCGCCACCCTGTTTGTTGGCCAAAATGAAGGTGGTCACCATCAAGGCCGCGCCGATCAGCAGCCCCGGGACGATACCGGAGATGAACAGACGGCTAATGGAGGTTTCCGTGACGATGCCGTAAAGAATCAGCGGGATGGAGGGAGGAATAATGATCCCGATCACCGACGAGACGGTGTTAATCGCCGTGGCGTTGGCAGCGGTGTAGCCCTGCTGCTTCATGGAGGGAATCATCATCGAGCCGGTGGCCGCCGTATCGGCCACCGCCGAGCCGCTAATGCCGCCAAAGAACATCGAGCCAGTGATCGCCACTTGCCCCAGGCCACCGCGCATGAACCCCACCAGCGCACCGGCCAGTTCCATCAGACGGCGCGCGATGCCGCCGTTACTCATCACTTCACCGACCAAGATAAAGAACGGAATGGCCAGCAGCGGGAAGCTATTCACCCCACGGATGGACTGCTCGATCATGATGGAGAGCGGAATATCGGACAGTACCGCCATCACCAGCGCCGCTACCCCTAAACCAAAGGCGATAGGCAGGCCAATGATGATCGACACGAATAAAATAATGAGAAAAATCCATAGCATGACGCTTACTCCCCTTGCGCGTTAGCCGAAGGGCCATGTGGTTGAACAATGACGCGCACGCTCATCCAAACCCGCCACAGCGATACGGCAGCGATAAAGATGACACACAGCACGAGGGAAAGACTGACCAAACTCAGCGGCACTCCCATGATGGCCGAGCGACCGCTGGAGCGCGCCAGAACCTGATAGCCACCAAATATCATGACCAGCATCAGGCCAGTAATAATCAGGTGCTGCAGGCAGTAGAGCATATGCGCCAAACGCAGCGGCAAACGCCGCACCAGTGCATCCACGGCAATGTGCTCATAGCGGGCGAACGCGGCCGCTGCACCAATGAAGACCAGCCAGATGAATAGCATGCGCGCCAGCTCGTCGACCCAAGGCAGCGAGTGGTTGAACAGCGAACGGCCCACCACATTGCTCGACACCGCCACGATCAACGCGACCAAAATCGCGCCAATCAAATACTCCATGCCAAGCGTTAACCAGCGAAACAGCGCCGGACCCTGGCGCGTTTCGGTATCGATTTCCAGCAGCTTGCGATTGGGATCGTCCAGGTAGACCGACGGATCTTCCATCGCGGGCGCTTTCAAAGAGGATTCAGCATTGGAAGGTGTTGAGGAGGGTGTCATAAGAACTCCAAGGGGCACTGACAAGTCGGGCAGGCACAATGGCCTGCCCGATGGCGCGCTTAATGGTGCGTATTAGTTGCTGCTGTCTTCGACGATCTGCTGAATTTCAGCGATCAGATCTTCGCCAATGCGCGGCGCCCACTCTTCGTAAACGGGCTGCACGGCGTCTTGAAACGCGGCAAGCTGCTCATCGCTCAAGCGAGTGATCTGCATACCACGCTCTTCTAACTGCTCACGAGACCAGTCGTCGTACTCAGCGGAGAGCTGAATTTCGTATTCAGCAGATTGACGCGCAGCTTCCAGTACCAGCTCTTGATACTCGGGTGCCATACGGTCCCAGGTACGCTCGGACAGCATCATGATGAACGGGGTGTAAACGTGGCGGGTTTCGGTGCCGTAATCCTGCACTTCATTGAAGTTGGAGGTCAGGATGGTGCTCCAGGGATTCTCCTGACCATCGACGACGCCCTGCTCTAGCGCAGAGAAGAGTTCACCAAAGGCCATCGGCGTGGGGTTAGCACCGAGGGCTTCCCAAATCGCCAGGTGCACCGGGTTCTGCATGGTACGTACGCTCAAACCGCGAACGTCCAGGCCTGCCACGTCTTCCGGCGACTCCACCGGGCGTGCGCTGTTGGAGAGCTGGCGGTAGCCGTTCTCGGAGAGGGCCAACGCTTTCAGGCCAGTACCTTCGAACTTATCCAGCATTTCCTGAGCCACGTCGCTCTGCATGACGGCCATGGCGGCTTCACGGCTGGGCAGCAGGAACGGCAGGTCAAAGACGGAGAGCTCTTCGACGTAGCTGGTGGTGGCCGAGCTGGAGGGATACGTCATATCCAGCGTACCGGTCTGCAGCATTTCCATCATTTGAACGTCGTCACCCAACTGGCTGTTGGGGAACACGTTGACCGTAATGCGGCCTTCGGTACGCTGCTCCAGAATTTCGCCAAAGTACTGGCTAGAGAGAAACTGCGGAGACGTTTCCGATAGGCCAATGCCCATACGAAGCGTATGGCTACCGTGGTCGGCCACGATATCCCCTTCGATGGCCGGCGGGTCGGAAAGCTCGGGGCTCTGGGCATGCGCCATGCCAAAAGTCAGGGTCGTTGCGCCCACTAGGGTAAGCGTGCTGCGCCAAATCGCTGTCATGACGTTATCTCCAAACATTCATTGTTGTTAAATGATGAGCGGTTGAGTGCTGGGTTGCTGAGCGTTTATCTGCCAACGGGCTAATGGCCTTTTATTAGCATGATCGAATAACGCCGCCGCATGAATGTTGCCGCTAACCAGCGGTTTCACACTTTCTTTGTTACCGGTAACATTCAATAAGCGAAGGCTAGCGACCGCTAGGCGGGGTGTCAAAACAAAACTGCTAACTTACGACCAACGTCTAGGGATAGCCACTCATCGTCTGGCGCGCTACATTACTGGCTATGCATCCCGTCCTGGAGTCCACATGCCTGCGTTAGACCCTTGCAGCGAATTGGAGCTCGATCATCAGCTCTGTTTCGCCCTCTATTCAACGTCGTTGACGATGACCAAGATCTACAAACCGCTTTTGAAAGAGCTAGGGCTGACCTACCCACAGTACCTTGCCATGCTGGTGCTGTGGCAAGAGGATGGCATTACCGTTGGCTCATTGAGTAAGCGGCTGCTCACCGACCCCGGCTCGCTGACCCCGTTGCTCAAGCGCCTGGAAGCGGATCAGCTGCTGCGCCGTCAGCGCAGTGTGCAGGATGAGCGCGTCGTCGAGCTGTTCCTGACTGATAAAGGCCATGCGCTGCGCGAGCAGGCGCGCCATATTCCAAGCTGCATCGTCAATGCGAGCGAGAAATCGGTGGAAGCCTTGACGCAACTCAAAGAGGATCTCGTTCAACTGCGCGACAGTCTGCAAAAAGCGAAATAGACACGGTCGTTTCGCCAGCGGAACATACTTTTATGGCAATTAACTTGCGCGCAAAATAAAGCTGGACTAAATTAAAACCCGTTTTGCATCAACGCGTCACACACCCAACGATTGATGAACAGGAGATACCCGATGTCGATTGAAACGATTGCTTATCGTGCCCACGCCCATGCGACTGGCGGCCGTGAAGGCCATGCCAAATCCTCCGATGGCGCGCTGGACGTCAAACTGAGCACACCAAAAGAGCTGGGTGGCGCAGGTGGCGACGGCACCAATCCTGAGCAGCTATTCGCAGCGGGCTACTCCGCCTGCTTCCTGGGCGCGCTGAAGCACGTGGCCAGCCAGGAAAAAGTCAAGCTGCCTGCTGATACACAGATCGATGGCAGCGTGGGCATTGGTGCCATCCCCACGGGCTTCGGCATCGAAGTGGAGCTAAAAATCAGCTTGCCGGGTCTTGAGAAGGATGTCGCGCAGGCGCTGGTCGATAAAGCGCATATTGTCTGCCCTTACTCTAACGCGACCCGTGGCAACATCGACGTCACCTTGACGCTGGTGTAAACCGCCTTCCCCGCCACCTTGCCTATCGGCAGGGTGGCGGCTGTGTGATCTTTCCCACTTCTCTCTTGCCGTGCTGACTTCGCCGCGGCCTTCCCTTCACCACCCCGCATATTTTTATTTAACGAACTCAAGGTCTACCCTTGTACCCAGGTTTTACGTCCCCATAAACCAGGGACAACTTAGCAAGCTAGGCAATTGGCACTGCTCTTTTCACCTGTTCAACAGCGAGGCTACTATGAGCGATACGACCTACACGCCACCACGGGTATGGAAATGGGAGCCGGGTAACGGCGGCAAGTTTGCCAATATCAACCGTCCGGTGGCAGGCGCGACCCACGAACAGCCGCTGCCCGTTGGCAAACACCCCTTACAGCTCTATTCGTTGGCGACACCCAACGGCGTCAAAGTAACGGTCATGCTCGAAGAGCTGCTCGAAAAAGGCGTCACTGCCGCCGAGTATGATGCTCACCTGATCCAAATTGGCGAAGGCGACCAGTTTGGTAGCGGCTTCGTTGAGGTCAACCCCAACTCGAAGATTCCAGCACTGATGGATCACAGTGTGAACCCGCCCCAGCGCGTATTCGAATCAGGGGCCATCTTGCTTTATCTCGCCGAGAAGTACGGTGAATTCCTGCCGTCGGATCCTGCCAAGCGTACCGAGTGCCTCTCTTGGCTGTTCTGGCAAATGGGCAGCGCACCGATGTTGGGCGGCGGCTTTGGTCACTTCTACGCCTACGCGCCAGAGAAGTACCAGTACCCGATCGATCGCTACACCATGGAAGTCAAACGTCAGCTAGACGTGCTGGACCGCCACCTCGCCGACAACCGCTTCATGGCGGGCGACGAGTACACCATTGCCGACATGGCGATTCACCCCTGGTACGGGGCACTGGTCAAAAACCGCGTGTACGACGCCGCTGAGTTCCTCGAGGCACACACCTATACGAATGTGCTGCGCTGGACCGAAGAGATTGATGCCCGCCCCGCAGTACAGCGTGGCCGCATGGTAAACCGTACCTGGGGTGAACCCAGCGAGCAGCTTCACGAGCGTCACGACGCTAGCGACTTCACTGAAAAAACCGAAGACAAGCGTTAATTCGCGTATTAGGAAAACGCACGATGTTCGATCCGAAATACGCCCAGCTGATATTTTCATGCCTGATGGCGCTGTTCATGTCATGCATCATGTCGCTGGTGATTACGCTGTATAACGTGGGACTCGTCGAAGGGATCGTGATGATTTGGCTCAAGGCGTGGCTGTTTGCCTTTGCCGTCGCGCTGCCGGTGATCAACCTAGTCTCCCCCATCGTGCGGCGGTTAGTGAAGCTACTGATCAAGCAGCCACACTAATCGTCGACACACGAAGAGACCCAAAAAGAGAACGGGGCCTGCTCATCGCAGGCCCCGTCGTTTTATGTGGCAACCAGCCACCGTATGTCGCGCGTATTAAAACTGATAGCGCACGTTGGCCGTAACGCTGCGGCGGTCGCCGTAGCCACAGTCGCCGCCGTCATAACGGCACCAGGAGACATACTCTTCATCCGTGGCGTTTTTCAGGTCCACCGAGAAGTCCCACTCGCCCATGGTGTAACCCACCATCGCATCATACAGCGTGCTGGAAGGCACCACGGGCGCACCGCCAGACCCCACGTTGTCGCCGACATAACGAACGCCCGCCCCAATACGCCAGTGACTACCCACATACAGTCGGTTCCACCAGGAAGCCTGCTCTTCGGCCACGTACGGTAACCGCGTACCGGTACTGTCGTTGGTGGCGTTCAAGTTGGTGTAGGCGAGCTGGGTTTCGAACTGCTGCCAGCGCTTGTTCACCTGCAGTTCCCAGCCATCGACCACGGCACCTAGCTGCTCTACGCCGCCTGGGGTAACGCCGTCGCTAATACGGTTTTGCTGCGTGATGTCAAAGTAGGCGGCACTCACGGCCAGCGATTGATCTGGAGAGACGTACTTGAAGCCAACTTCTTCTTGGTCGCCGGTCGTAGGTTTCAACGGGCTCGGATTGGCCGTTCCGTCGGTGCCCAGGTTCATGGCGAACGCTTCCGAATAGCTCACATAGGGCGAGAAGCCGTTATCGAAACGGTACATCAGCCCCACGCGCCCCGTGGTTTCGCCCTCATCGCTCACCGTATCCGGTCCAGACAGCGCCAGCGTGCGGTTCTCTGCCCAGTCACGACGCAGGCCTGCGGAGACGACCACGGGCCCTACTTCGATGTGATCCGCCAGATACACGCCCACCTGTTCGATTTCATTATCCGGGCGGTCGGTGGGGTTCAGTGAGTCCAGCTGCAGGTTGCCATACTGGGGGTTGTAGACGTTGAACTGACCTCCACCTCCCGTGACATAACTGTAGTTATCCTGAGACCAGCGGGCGTCCTGACGGTCGATGCCTGCAATGAGGGTGTGCTGAGTATTGCCAAGCGCGAACTCGCCTTCCAGCCGGGCATCCATATTGAGAATGCGCGTTTCGGCATCGGCGGTGAAGATGGTGCGGTTGACGTTACCGTCGGCATCGGGAACGCTCGGAATATCGATCCAGTGTTCGCGGGTTTCGGTGCTGGAATCGGTGTAGCGCGCGGTGGCTGCAAAGGTCCAGTCATCGTGGAGCTGGTGATCGACGAATAGCGTCGTTTCGGTTTTTTCGCGGTCATAACGATCCCAGCCGGGCTCGCCCACGAACCGCTCAGAGCCAATGAACCCACGCGACCCTGGCTCCAACGTGCCCGCCTGGGGCAGAAACTGCGCTGATACCTGGCCTTTGTTTTCCTGGCGATTGAGCAGCAGCGTAATGCTGGTCTCGTCGCTGGGACGCCAAGTAAACGACGGCGCAAACAAGTAGCCATCATCCTCGACGTAATCGACTTGGGTGTCGCTATCACGGGTCAATGCCACCAAGCGATACAGAAATTCACCGTCCTCATCTGCCGCGCCGGTGACATCCAGCGCCAGCTGCTTGCGGTCATAGGAGCCGTACTGCGCCCACACTTCTCCGCTGCTCTCCTCTTGAGGCAGTTTCGAAACGCCGTTGATGATGCCGCCTAGATCCGCTTGGCCATAAAGCATGGAAGATGGCCCACGTAGGACCTCGACGCTCTCGAGTGCGTATACGTTGGTACGCACGGTGTTGTAAGAGCCATACACCTGGCGCAAGCCATCCAAATAGCGACCTGCGTCTAGCCCGCGCACTTTGGCACTGTCGCCACGGGTGTCGAAGCCAAAGTTGCCTGCATACACGCCGGGGGTATACAGCAGCGCATCCTGAATGTTTTTGGCACCGCTATCCTGGATGAACTCTTGGTCGATGACGGACATGGCGTAAGGCTGCTCGGCCAGCGGCACATCCAGCTTGCCGACGCTGGGTTCGCGTTCGGCATCGCTGTAACCAAAGCGGCCCGCTGCGTCAGCAGTGACTTCTACCGTTTCCAGATTAACGCGGTCAGAGGCATTTTCTTGTGCGCTAACAGCCGATACCGAAGTGGCAGACGCTAAGGCGACCGCGACGCTCAGCGCCCGCAGTCGAAAGTGAGGAGTGGTTTTCATCATGTTAGATCCCGGAGCAAATATTAATATTAATGATAGTAATTTTTATTCACGGGAAATATAGGGAGTTGTACAAACGTTGTCAATGACGCCGAATGGCTAGTTGAAACGCAAGCGACGATGCGTTAAACGCAAACGCTTATCACTCACAAATCCTCTGCCGACGCTCGGCAGAGGCGATATTGTGGCGCGGGTGGACGTACAACCGGAGAGATTACTGCAGACGAGCGTTATTGAGGGCGTAGTTCCACACCCGGTAAAAGTAGAAGATGTAACCGAGCCCCAACGTAAGAAATGAAATGACCATCCATAAAATGATATGGCCAACGTTGCTGAAGATATTGATATCACACACCATTTTCCGCTCGATACCCGTTGCGTTATCGACCACGCGGGTGCGGTTGATTACGAAACGAGCAAACGAGTAAGGAAAGAAAAACAGTGCAATGCCAAAGGTAATCAGGGTCAGTACCACCCAAATCAACAAATGGCCAACGATGTCCAAGATCGAGAGATCAGCTTTAACGTTCACGGATTGCCCTTACACAGTAGGAGAGAAAGGCGCGCAGCGTACCACCATGGCGGCTAGCCGTGAACGGCATAGCGCTATCGACAGCTAACGCCCCATCGCTAGGGGCTCTGCACACCTCGCAGGCTGGTTTCCCCCGGTTGGCTGCTGCGTTTCACCACGCTCAGCGAGCCATCGGTCTCCAACACCACCGCCTGAGCGGCATCGAGATTGGCCAAGCCGCTACTCCGTACCGCAGAGCGTACTTCATCCCGCGTCACCCGTGCCTTGCGCAGCGCGTCGAGCAACAGCTCACCCTCGTACAGCAACAAACGCGGCTCGCCGGTCACTAACCGCTTGACCCAGCTCACGCGAACGCTCAGCCATGTGATCAGGAATTGAAGAAAAATCAGCAGCCCCAACGCCAGCGCGCCTTCTGCCAGCGCCACGTCTTTCGACAGCAGTACCGTTGCCAACGTAGAGCCCAACGCGACCGTCACGATCAAATCAAAGGCGTTCATTTTCGATAGCGTGCGATTGCCAGACATCCGCAAGAAGACAACCAACACCGTGTAAGCAAGCACGCCTACGACGAGGGTACGGGCCAGACTTTGCCACCCGCCAAAAAACACCATGTCCATATGCCACTCCTCCTGAGTGAAGAAACCTATTCCTTACACAGCTCAGGGTAGCAACCATGGTTTAGGAGTGCGACGCCCACCACTGGGCATACGAACTGTTATGAGGCGCCAGGCCTCCCTCATCGGGCGCGCCATCTTCCCACCAGACAGGACCACGCTCGCCCAAGGCTTCCTTGGCCTCTTGCACCGACTGACGCGCTTGACGCAGCGCGTCGTCGTCCCCTTGCTGCTGGGCGCTGCGTACCGCCCGACGCGCCTTCATCAGCGCTTTGATATGGACGCGCTTCTGCTCTTCCGTGAGGCGGGGGTCGGTGCAGCGCCAAAGTCGGTTGTTAGCGACGAAATAGCGGCCATCCGGTGTGTGAGGGTACTTATTAGCCATCTCGAATCACCTTACCCCGTCGTTAATCACTGCCCTTGCAGGAGATTATCGGATGGCTTAGAAGCGCCGTGTCAGCGTAACGGCGCCAAACGTGTCCTGCTCATCCTGACCATCGAATTCGCGGGTGCGCTGAACGGCGGCGTACGTCACCTGCCACGCATCCCAAGCCAATGCTAACCCGGCAGATGCCTCGGCCACCCACTCGTTGCGGTCGACCGAGTGGCTATCACGGAAGGTATTCCCATCGAGCGTCAGGTTTTGTGCCATGTAGTACCCTTCCACGTGCGCGAATAGGTACCACTGCCAGCCGCTAGTGCCGTTCAACTGATGATGACTGCCAGGATTTGGCGTCAGCGTGGGAATACCCTGCGCATCGTCTCCCCAGCGTACGCTGTAGCCTGCACTGGCGTAGGTGTACAGGTTCCCCAACGCCGCACCAACGCTGGGCCCATGGGAAAACTGCTTTCCGGCCAAGGGGGCATCGTGCCACCACTGGCGACGCATGGTCAGGTTGAGGATGGCCTCATCACCGAGCTGGTTTCGCCACCCGCGAGGACGGTCGCTATCGGTCACCCGGTGCACTTCCCGCTGAATGCTATCCGCTTGAGAAGAAGGTCCGACCAAACCCACGTCCAAGTGCAAATCCGTAGCCTGCTGCCAGCGGCCGACCGCTTTATCCTCATAAAGCGATACGCCACCGTACACCAACCCAGCGTAGGGGCGGTCATCTTCGATCAAGTCACGACGCTCGATCACATTGGGCGTGTAGATTTGATGTACCAGACGATACGAAGCGCGATCCGCTTCACCAATGAGGCTATCCGGTAACGCCGTGGCCAAACGCTGGGTCCAGCTCTGCGGCTCCGGGGTAAACATCCAATTCAGCTCGAAGCCACTGGTAAAGTGGCCATCGTCGCTGCTGGCGAAGCCATCATTTTCCAGCTTGACGGACAGCGCGCTATCGTCGGCCAACGCCATGGTGGGTAACAGGCCCATGGGTAGCACGAACGGCAGGATCGCTTTGTAGAACCTTAGCGGGTGACGCTTTGTCTGTTGAAAACGCGTATCGCAGCGTGCAACGCTGCGTGATATAGCAGATGGCATCATGCTCATTCCTTGAGTTGAGGGCTAAAACGGGCAAATACGAACGTAGCGGGGAGCAACAAACATTGCTGATTGTATGTAATCATGCAAATAGATAGCAAGCTACATTCTAGGAATCACCCATCATTAACGCGACTTCCTGTTCAGACCGACCACACGTCTTTAAAACCTAGCACAACATGGTTCAGCGCTCCCGCAATAGCCACTTCGGGGTCATCTCATGCTGACCATTGTCGTCGGTGATGAACAACGATCCATCGCTAATCATCACTGCCCAGTTAATCGCCCGGGGCAAATCTGCTGCTACGGTGGCCAGCGTTTCTTGGGGCAGCCCGGCGACGTGCACGTTCTTCAACGAGGCAACGGCAGGCAGCACTTTGCTTTCCCAAATATCCACGCGACCATACGCCAGCAGCGAGACCCGCTCTGCCCGGCGCGAGCACCAGGTCAAACGTTCGGCATCGGGTAGGCCGACTTCGATCCAGTGAAGCACGCGACCATCCAGGCTCTTTTCCCAAAGCGCAGGCTCGTCCACATCGGAAAGCCCGCGCCCAAACCCCAACGATTCGCTGTACCAGAGCAGGTAAGCAATCAAACGTGCGCAGAGACGCTCTTCGGTTTCTGAGGGATGACGGGCCACGGTGAAGCGCAGCGTCTCGTAAACGCTGCGATCCAGATCGGTCAAGTTAACATCGACTTTATAAGGGGTCGCGCTCAGCGCCATGGCAAAGGTCTCTCTCGAAAGAAGGGGCGCGCCAGTGTAGCGGATTTATCCCCATCACGCCGTGTTGCGTTCATCGCGAAGCAGCGTGGCGTTTTTCAACGTTTCCTCTTCGTGCATAGGTTCGCGCCAGGCCTCCTTCAGCGCGGCGTCGTACCAATCCTGCATAGCGGGAAGCGCCAACAGGCGCTGCACATAAGCAAGGGAGGCGTCACTCAGCGGCAGATTGAAGGTTTGTATCCGAAACGCCACAGGGGCGTAAAACGCATCCACCGCCGTAAAGTGTTCGCCTGCCAGAAACGGGCCGCCAAAACGCGCAAGCCCTTCTTGCCACAGGGCATCTAACCGAGCCAGATTGCTTTTCAGCCCTGGGGAAAGCTCGTTCATGGCCACGCGTACGCCACAGTTCATCGAACATTCGTCGCGCAGTGCGCCAAAGCCGCTGTGCATTTCGGCACTGGCCGAGCGCGCCCAGGCCCGCGCCCCACGCGCTGATGGCCATATGTTTGGATGTGTCTCGGCCACGTACTCGACGATCGCCAAGGAATCCCACACGGCCACGTCGTGCTCACTATCGACCAAACACGGCACTAAGCCCGACGGTGAAAAGCGCTTGAACGTGGTGTGACTCTCCCCAAAGCCACCCTCAAACGGCATGAGGTGCTCATTAAAGGGGATCTCCAACGCTTTCAGCAACACCCAAGGGCGCAGCGACCAGGAAGAGTAGTTCTTGTTAGCGATATACAGATCGAACATGCCACGCTCCTTACGGTGAACATCACAGTGACTGGCCCTATCGTGCTGCCTGCACCAGTGTATTACCTCCGAGCCCCATTAATACGCCTCCGCCAATCCGTTGAATCAACCGGGAAGAGCCATGAGACGTTTGCAGCCATGCGCGAAGCGGGCTGGCCAATAGCACCACCACCACATCCGCTGATGAGAACAACAGATTGGTGGCAATGCCTAACCAAAGCAGTTGCCACGCGACCGGCATGGCAATATCGGGCTGCACAAATTGCGGCAGAAACGCCACGAAGAAAAGCGCCGTTTTGGGGTTAAGCACTTCCACCAGAAAGCTATCGCGCAGTACCCGCTTGGTTGAGGCGAGCGGCAGTTCGTCACTGCTCGTGCGAATGCCTTGTTGCCATAAACGCACGCCCATCCAGAGCAAATAGAGTCCACCGATGATTTTCATCGCCAGATAGGCAGGTGGAATGGCCGCAAACAGTAGCGCTAACCCCAGTGCAGCGGCGATAACATGTACATAGCAACCAAGATGCACCCCAGCCACCGCCAACCAGCCCGCCCGTCGGCCACGTCCCAGCGTTTGTGCTGCGGTGTATAACATCGCAGGCCCGGGTAAATAGGCAAACCCCAGCGCGGCAAGAAGAAAGGCGGCCCACTGCATCGCGGTCACTCCGGCATAGTAAGAAATAGTAAGCCTGAGAATAAAATAAGGGATGACGCATGCGCCACCCCTCAAATAAGTAAAACTCGAAAAAAGAGAGCTTAGAAATTGGGTTTACGCTTTTCGACAAAGGCACTCATGCCCTCTTTCTGCTCCTGACCTGCAAAGCAGAAAGCGAACAGGCTGGTTTCCAGCGCCAGGGCGCTATCCAGGTCTTGGTCCATGCCGTCATGAACGGCTTGTTTGGCTCCGCGAACCGACTGCGGCCCGTTGCCCTTCAGCTGTTTGGTGAGTTCTTCGACGTAGTTCTCAAGCTCCGCTTGGGGCATCACGCGGTTAACGAGGCCAATGCGCAGCGCTTCGTGGGCATCGATTTTGCGCCCGGTAGTGACCAAATCAATCGCCATGGCGGGGCCGACTCGGCGCGGCAGGCGTTGGGTGCCGCCAAAGCCAGGAATGACGCCTAACAGGACTTCCGGCTGGCCGAAGACAGCGTTATCGCTGGCGACGGCCCAGTCGCAGGCCAGCGCCAGTTCGCAGCCGCCGCCAAGGCAAAACCCGTTCACCAGCGCGACCACCGGCACGGGCAGTGTCTCAAGTCGCTTGATGGTACGCAGTGCCTGGCTGGCAAATGCGCGGGCCTCTTCGGGGGTTTTATCACGCATTTCAGTGATGTCTGCCCCGGCCACAAAGGATTTTTCCCCAGCGCCGGTAATCAATACCGCCCGCAGGTTGGGGTGCGCTTCAAGCTCGACTAAATGCGCTTCCAAAGCGCTGAGCACGTCGCTATTCAGCGCGTTCAGGGCTTTAGGGCGATTAATGGTCAGGCGCACTACACCGTCGTTATCAACCTTCTCGATCACTGCGTCGCTCATGATGGCTCCTTGATTGTTATTGCGCTTGTAAGTGATGACCACTCAACCCTAGCGAACGCTTGGTTGGGTGGCAATCACTTCTTTTGTCGCGCTTCAATCCGGCAGTTGGCTATTCGTAGATATAGAACCCACGGCCGCTCTTACGGCCCAGGTAGCCTGCGGCCACCATGCGCTTGAGCAGCGGGCAGGGGCGATATTTGGGGTCGCCAAAGCCTTCCTGCAGCACGTCCATAATCGCGAGGCATACATCTAGGCCGATCAAATCCGCCAGCGCCAGCGGCCCCATCGGGTGGGCAGCACCCAGCTTCATGGCCTCATCGATGGCTTCCGGCGTCGCGGTGCCTTCCTGCACGATAAATGCGGCTTCGTTAATCATCGGCACTAGCAAACGATTCACGGCAAAGCCCGGCGCGTCGCCTACCGGCACGGCGGTTTTGCCCAGCGCTTTGGCCAGCGCTTCAATGCGCTCGACGGTGGCATCCGAGGTTTGCTCAGCACGGATCACTTCCACCAACTTGAGTACCGGCACTGGGTTGAAGAAGTGCATACCCACTACTCGCTCAGGACGCTCGCATACAGCGGCCAAGCGAGTGAGAGACAACGAGGACGTGTTAGAGGCCAGGATGGCATCGCTGCTCAGATGGCTGAGATCGCGAAACAGCTTCTCTTTCAGAGCAGGCTGCTCAGGGGCGGCTTCGATAATCACGCTGCAGTCGCTGAGCGCATCGAGCGCCGTGGTGGTAGAGAGTCGAGCGAGTGCTTCTTGCTTGCCCTCTGCGGTCATCTTCTCTTTGGCAACGAGCTTCTCGAGCCCTTTATCGATAGCGCCTTTGGCGCGGGTGAGCTGCTCGTCGGCGACATCGTACAGCCGAACGTTAAAGCCACTGGCGGCGACCACTTGGGCAATGCCCTGCCCCATGGTGCCTGCGCCTACCACGCCGATCCGTTGTTCGCTCATTGCTGCCCCCCTGACTGGTGCTGCTTGGCTTCTTCACGCAGCACGAATTTTTGAATTTTGCCCGTCGATGTTTTCGGCAGCTCGCTAAAAATCACCGTTTTGGGCACCTTAAAGCTCGCTAAACGCTCACGGCAGTGGGCGATGATATCCGCCTCGGTGACCTCGCCGTAGCCGATTTTTAACTTAACAAACGCACAGGGCGTTTCGCCCCACTTTTCGTCCGGCTTCGCGACGACCGCCGCCTCTTCAACCGCTGGATGGCTGTAAATGGTATCTTCCACTTCGATGGTGGAGATATTTTCACCGCCGGAGATGATGATATCTTTCGAGCGGTCTTTAATCTCGATATAGCCATCGGCGTGCCATACCGCTAAATCACCGGTGTGGTACCAGCCGCCCTCTAGCGCTTTTTCCGTCGCCTCGGCGTTTTTGAGATACCCCTTCATCACGTTGTTGCCACGCATCAAGATCTCGCCCATGGTTCGGCCATCTTTAGCGACGGGTTCTAACGTCACCGGGTCGGCCACGCAGAGCGCTTCCAGCATGTGGTAGCGCACGCCTTGGCGGGCCTTGATTTTGGCACGGGACTCCAGTGGCAGCTCGTTCCACGCCTCGCGCCAAGCACATACGGTCACCGGGCCGTACACTTCGGTAAGCCCGTATACGTGAGTGACTTCGATACCCAGCTTTTCCACCCCAGCAATCACCGAGGCGGGCGGCGCGGCACCGGCGGTGGTCACTTTTACCGGATGATCAAACACCCGCTTTTGGTCGGCCGGTAGGTTCACCAACCCATTGAGCACAATCGGCGCGCCGCTGAAGTGGGTGACGCCCTCTTCGACGATCAGGTCCGTGATGCGTTTGGGATCGACTTTGCGCAGGCACACGCTAACGCCCGCATTGGCGGCAATGGTCCAGGGGAAGCACCAGCCGTTGCAGTGGAACATCGGCAGCGTCCACAGATACACCGGGTGATGGGGCATGGCCCACTCGAGAATATTACTCACCGCGTTCAGGTAAGCACCGCGATGGTGATACACCACGCCCTTGGGCTTGCCGGTAGTGCCGGAGGTGTAGTTCAGCGAAATCGCCTGCCACTCGTCGTTGGGCAGCCGATAAGCGTAATCAGCGTCGCCCTCAGCCAGTAGCGCTTCGTACTCCAACTCGCCAATGCCTTGGGTGTCGCCCAAAAACTCGGGGTCGGCTACGTCAATAATCAGCGGTTTGCTTTCCAACTTGGCAACCGCCGCTTGAATCACCTCGGCAAACTCAGGGTCTACTAGAACCGCCTTGGCTTCGCCGTGGGCCAGCATATAGCCAATCGCATCGGCATCGAGGCGAATATTGAGCGTATTCAGCACGCAGCCCGCCAATGGCACTCCGAAGTGCGCCTCGAACATCGCGGGAATATTGGGCAGCATGGCGGCCACCGTTTGCCCGGGTTGAATGCCGCGCTTTTCCAGCGCTGAGGCTAGCTGGCGGCAGCGCGTCCAGGTCTCGGCCCAGGTGCGGCGCGTTGCGCCATGCACGACCGCGGGGTAGTCCGGGTAGATGGCCGCCGAGCGCTCAATAAACGTGAGCGGTGAGAGCGGCACATGGTTGGCGGCGGTCGGCGGTAAGTCTTGTTCAAAGATGGAGGTCATGATCGGTTCCTGCACTCTCGCTGTTGTTATAGGACGTTTTATTATTGGACATTCATAACGAATACCGCCGCCCATAAGGCGGCGGTGGCGTTAGTGAGCCGCGCTATCGAACTGGCTAAAACACTGCCAGCCGGCCTCGATCACGGCACGCTGGGCGCGGCCAACCGGCAGCCATTGGTGAATGGCAAACTCGGCGCTGCAGAGCTTGGTGCGGTAAAACGGCTCATCGCTGCCGCCTTTTACAGCCTGTTGGGCGTGAAGCGCCGCGATGCCCATTTGCCAAGCGCACAGCACGTGCCCGGCCAGGTTCAACAGCGGCGTGGCGTACGCCTGTACGGCATCGGGACCGTGTTCAGGGTCGCTGCCCTGCTCCAGCACCAAGGTCATGGCAGCGCGCAGGTCGTCAGCGCCCGCCGCGAGCGCACTGCCCATGCTGGCAAGCGATGTCTCGCCGCGCAGCGCTTCGGCCGTTTTATGCACATCATCGATCAGCACAGAGAGCGCCGCACCGCCGTCTCGTTGCAGTTTGCGGCCCGCCAAGTCCAGCGCTTGAATGCCGTTGGTGCCTTCATAAATAGGCGCAATGCGCGCATCCCGCAATAGCTGGGCCGCGCCGGTCTCTTCCACGTAGCCCATGCCGCCGTGTACCTGCACGCCCATAGAGGCGATATCCACCGCTTGGTCGGTCGAGAAGCTCTTCACAATCGGGATCAGAACATCGGCGCAGGCCTGAGCGGCTTGGCGTTCGGCGTCGCTCTCGGCACGGCGAGCGATATCCAACTGCCCGGCACAGTAGAGCGCCAATGCACGCAGCGCATCGGTACGGGCACGCATAGAGAGCAGCATTCGGCGCACATCAAAGTGGTCGCTAATGGTGCATTCGCTGCCGCCCCGCTGTTTGGGCGAGCGGCCCTGGGTACGGTCATGGGCGTAGGCAAAGGCGTGCTGGCAGGCGCGTTCGGCCACGCCAATGCCTTGAATCCCAACTTTATGGCGCGCCTCGTTCATCATGGTGAACATATGGTTCAACCCGCGCCCTTCCTCGCCGACGAGATAGCCTACGGCACCGCCGTTTTCCCCAAAGCTGAGCGTGCAGGTGGGCGAGCCGTGAATGCCGAGCTTGTGCTCGATGGAGGCACAGGTGACGTCGTTACGCTCGCCGAGCGTGCCGTCGTCGTTCACCAGAAATTTGGGAACCAGGAACAGTGAAATGCCCTTATTGCCTTCCGGAGCATCGGGCTTACGGGCAAGGACGAGGTGGATGATGTTCTCGGCGGCGTCGTGTTCGCCCCAGGTGATGTAGATCTTTTGGCCGCTGATGCGGTAGTGCTCGCCTTCTGGAACGGCTTTGGTACGCACTTTGGAGAGGTCCGACCCTGCTTGTGGTTCGGTGAGGTTCATGGTGCCGGTCCAAGTCCCTTCGACCAGCTTGGGTAGGTAGATGGCTTTGAGAGCATCGCTACCGTGGTGGGCCAGCGCTTCGATGGCACCGGCAGTGAGCATCGGGCACAGCCCCAGGGCCATGTTTGCGCCGTGAAGCATCTCCTGTACCGCGCTGGCCACCACTTCGGGTAGGTTCTGCCCGCCCAGCTCTTCAGACACCCCAATACCGTTCCAACCACCCTCCACATAGGCGTGATAGGCGGCGGCAAAGCCTTCTGGGGTAGTCACACTGCCATCAGTGTGGCGCTTAGCCCCCTGACGATCGCCGGTGCTGTTGAGCGGGGCCCACACATCGCCCGCCAGCTTCGCGGCCTCTTCCAGAACGGCCTCGACGAGATCTGGCGTGGCCTCTTCGAATCCCGGTAGCGACAGGGAGTGGTGGGCTAACATCTCTTCGAGCACGAAGCGAAAATCACGGACCGGGGCGGCGTAATAATTCATGGCAAAACCTCAGGCGACGGCGGTAAAAGTAGTAAAAACACTATCGCCGATAGTAGTTTCCCTAGTCTCGCCACACTATTAGCTTAAGGTCTCACCTGTCGCCGCCTTAGCGGCTTATTTGCGCACCTCGGTTTCCACGTCATCGTAGTAGGTGATGTGGCTCTCGTCTTCTTGGGGCGGCCCCACTACCGGCTCAGCCACGTCGACTTCGGGCACGACGTCGGAAAGGTCTTCCAGGTGCTCGTGTTCGAGCGCCCCTTGTACCAGCTCTTCGGTCACCACCAGCTCAGCACCGGCGGCGGTCATTGGAGTGGTGGCGTTGAACGGTGCCACTGGCACCGGTGCCGGGCGCACGCTTCGCCGCCATCCGAAGAACAGCACGAAGAATAGACTGAGGGAGCCAAACGCCCAGAACAGGCCCGCATCGCCCATGGCGGTCATCACCGGCGAGATCATCAGCGGGCTGATGGTGGCACCAATCGAGTTGATCAACAAAAGTCCCTGGCTCATCCGCACCAGTGCACCGGCAGGCGCACGGTCGGCAGCATGGCTAACGGCCACCGGGTACAGCGCGAACACGCCACCACCCAACAAAAAGAGCAGCACGGCGAGCAACGGCGTGGAGAGCGGCAACCACAGCATCGCCGCTGAAATCACCACGCAGAAGGCGCTGATACCAATCAAGACCATCTGGCGATCATGGCGATCCGACCAGCGGCCAATGGGGTACTGCAGCAGCATCGCCCCCATGATAACGACGGCCATCATTTGGCCGACCTGATTGACGCTCATGCCAATGCGCTGCAGGTAAAGCGGCAGCAGCGTGTAGGCGGCAGCGACCACCATGCCAGAACCGAGGCTGCCCATGACGCCGGTGGGGGTCATGGTGATCAAACGGTGCGGCGGTAGCGGTTCGGCGTGCTCGATGAGCGGCGACACCCGGGGAATCATCGCCATGGGCAGTACCGAGAGCGACGCCAACAGGCCAATCACCATGAAGGGCGCGGTGTCGCCCATGGCGCTGGTGATACCGAGCATGAGCTGCCCCAGCACCCCGGCGGCGTAAAGAGAGATCATATAAAGCGCCAGCAGGCGGCCGCGCACTTTCTGGTCGCCCGCCGTGAGCAGCCAACTCTCGATGACCAGATAAACACCCACCGTGGCCCAGCCGCCGATCAAACGCAGCGCAAACCATGCCCAAGGTTCGAAGAAAAGGCCTTGCAGCAGTACCGTCACCGCGACCAGCGAGGCAAAGCTGCCGTAAGCGCGAATATGACCAATGCGCAGCAGCAGGCGGTCGTTGACCATGGCACCCAGGGCTAGGCCGATGAAATAGGCCGACGAGACAATCCCGATCACCGTCGCCGATTCGCCCGCTGCGTCCAAACGCACGGTAATCAGCGTAGCGAGAAAGCCATTGCCAATCCCAAGAATAAACAGCCCTAATAGGGGCGCTAGCGCCATGGCCAGCAGTTGCCGCGACATGCGTACCTCACCTTGCTCAATGGATGAATCGTTGCCGTTAACACGCCATCACATCGAACAGGCAAGAAAACGGGCGCGCAATTATTGCTTTCAGAGGCGCAAAGTCAATGCTTTTTCGCCCCTTGTGCAAGCAGATTAGTGTTTTCTAAAAATTACCACGTCATTGCCAGTAAATTCGACTGTTAACCCCTGCTCAGCCGCCCACCAGCGGAAGGTTGCTTCGCTAAAAAAACTGACATGGGTTGGGTCGTTGATGTAGTGCCAACGGGCGAAGGCTTCTTGGCTCGCCACTCGCTTGGTCATCAGCCCAAGATAGCCGCCGCGGTCGAGTTGCGCGACACGCTCACCCAGCACCTCGCCCGGCGCCGCCAAGTGCTCGACCACTTCGGTGGCGGTAATGAAGTCATACTGGCGGGTAAGCGACACGGCATGGGGCGCGTAAAAGATGTCGTACACGTCCATCTCAAAGCCCGCTTCCTCGAACATCACCGAGAGCGTGGGCCCAGGGCCACAGCCAAAATCCAGCCCTTTTGCCCCTGGAGCCAGCTTTGCCGCCAGCGGAGTGAATAAACGCCCCAAAAAGCGCCGATATCCCGTATCCTGCGGCGAGTTTTGGTGCTGGTCGTACTCGGCTTTTTCGTCAGCGGCACTTAAATGCTGCTCACTAGGCACAAACACCAGCGCACACGTGGCACACTGGTAGTACTCGCGGCGACGGTCTTGGTGGTACAGCGCAGGCTCCTGCGCGTGGCATAGCGGACAGCGTCGCATCATCGTATTCTCTGGTTTTTACGTTTGTATGAAGGAAAGAGGCATGCTCTCAGGTCTGGATCATCTTGTGGTTACCGTGACCGATATGGGTCGCGCAGTGGATTTTTACTCTCGCGTACTGGGCCTGGATGTGCGTTATCGGGACGCACAGCGCGTTGACTTGATGCTGGGTGACACGGCCCTGCGCTTGCACCAAACCGATACCGATATCGCGCCCATTTCAGCCACGCCGACACCGGGCAGCCTGGACTTATGCTTGCGCTGCCAGCTGCCGCTGGATGAATTCAAGCAGCATCTGGATGCGCTGGCCATTGAGGTCGAACTTGGCCCCGTGGCCCGCCAGGGGGCCAGCGGCCCGATTGAGTCGATTTACCTGCGCGACCCTGACGGCAACCTGCTGGAAATTTGTCGTCCAGCGCGCTAGGCCCTTAACCACACATGGGCCTGCGGGTGATAAGTCGCAGCGCCCACGCTATCATAGCGGGCAGTCAAAGTGTCCGCTGGATGCTGGAATAGACCTGATCAAAGAAGGAACGCCCATGCGCGATGACGCCCCGCTGGAAGGTGAAGTGGTCGACCGCCACGCCACGCCGGACGAGACCTCCGCCACCACCCCGCCCCCGGACACCACCATGGCCATGGTGAATTATGCCCTCTATCTCGCCAGTTTTGTGGTGGGCTTTACGTCACTGATCGGCGTCATCATTGCCTACGTGTACCGTGGCAAGGGTCCGGCTTGGCTGGATGAACACTACCGCTACCAGATTCGCACCTTCTGGATCGGCCTTCTGTACGGCAGTGTTGCCACCCTGCTCACGCTCATTCTGATCGGTTTCCCCATGCTGCTCGCGCTGGCCGTGTGGTTCATCGTGCGCTGCGTGAAAGGGTTCAAGGGGCTACAGGAAAAACGCGCCCCCTCCAATGTCGATAGCTGGTTGCTGTAACCCATGACCGAACAGGTAACCCCTTCCACGACGCGCTTTCAAGCCCGCGCCATTGCAACGCTATGGCGCACGCTCTCCCGCTGGCCGGTGCGCTGGCTCTGGCGCATTGCGGCTCTGGTCGGCCCGCAGGTGTACCGCTTTAGCAAGCGCGAGCGCCAGGTGACCGAGATCAATTTAGAGGTGGTCTACCCCGACGCGCCTGCCAGCCAACGACAATCCCTGGCCAAACAGAGCCTTCAGCACTCCACCGCGACAATGCTGGAACTCGGCCACGCCTGGATGGCCCCGCCCGAGAAGGTAGAAGCTAGCATTCTAGCGGTACATGGCCGCGACAAGTTGGACAGCGCCCGGGCCGAGGGGCGCGGCGTGATCGTGCTGGCTCCTCACTTTGGCAACTGGGAAGTGCTGAACTTTTGGCTCTCCAGCCACTTTCCGTTTACCGCCATGTACGAACCGCCCAAAATCGCTGACTTAGAGCCGATTATCCGCCATGGCCGCGAGCGCATGGGCGCGAAGCTAGTACCCACCAACCCGCGGGGCGTGGCGGCGCTGCTCAAAGCGCTGAAGCGTAGCGAGGCGATTGGTATTTTGCCGGACCAAGAGCCGGATTGGGGCAGCGGCGTGTTTGCGCCGTTCTATGGCCGCGATGCCTATACCGCCACGCTGTTACCCAAGCTGGTGGCGCGCACCCAAGCGCGGGTAGTCACCGGTGTGGCCCTGCGCATTCCTGGCAAAGGCTTCGAGATTCACTTTCTCGATGCCGACGAGCAGGTGTATAGCGAGGAGGATGCCACGTCCGCCACCGGCGTAAATGCCAGCGTCGAAGCTTCCATTGCGCTGGACCCAGCGCAGTATCAGTGGGAGTACAAACGCTACCGCAAAGTGGTGGAAGAGCAGCAAGGCCTGCCTAATGCCAACGACTTCCGTCTCTACTAGCGAGGATGGACATGACTGAACGATACCTCCCCAAAGAGGATACGCGTCCGCCACAAATTATTTATGCGCTCTATTTGGCAGGGCTCGTCACGGCCAACGTCACCCTGTTGATTGGTGTGATCATTGCCTATGTCTACCGTAAAGAAGCGGCCCCCTGGCTGCAAGCGCACTACCGCTATTTGATCCGCACGTTCTGGATCGGCAGCCTCTACTTTATCGTCACGTTTACCCTGAGCCTGATCTTTATCGGCACGCTACTCTGGCCGCTGCTGGTGGTATGGCTCGGCGTGCGCTGCATTATCGGCTGGATGGCGGTGCGTAAAGGCCAGCCACCGGCACGGCCGGGTAGCTGGCTCTGGTAGGTACGCTCCATTACTCGTCGCTGTGGCGCGCGTACACGTCATCCAGTCGTTCGATGTCATCCTCGCCCAGGTAGCTACCGGACTGCACTTCGATCAGTTCCAGCGGAATTTTGCCCGGATTCTCCAGGCGGTGCAGCGCGCCAATGGGGATGTAAGTGGACTGGTTTTCGCTGACCAAAAACGTGCGTTCATCCACCGTCACCTTGGCCGTGCCACTGACCACCACCCAGTGTTCGGCGCGGTGGTGGTGGCGCTGTAGCGACAGCCGCGCCCCAGGACGCACGGTAATATGCTTCACTTGGTAGCGCTCGCCGTTGTCCATGGCTTGAAAGCTGCCCCAAGGGCGATGTACCTGCGGCGAGGTATGCGGCTCGCTGCGCCCGGCCTGGGCCAACGCCGCAACGAGCTGCTTGACGCCCTGCGCCTTGTCGCGCCGGGCCACCAGCACGCTGTCCGAGGTCTCCACCACGACCAGGTCTTCAACGCCCAGCGTGGCCACCAAGCGGTGGTTCGCTACCACTAACGAGCGCTGGGTATCGCTCAATATTCCATCCCCGGTGACCACATTGCCCGCCGCATCGGGCGCATGGGTCGCCATTAGCGCGTCAAAGCTGCCAATATCGCTCCATTGGGCATCCAAAGGCACCACGGCCGCTTGGGCGCAGTGCTCCATGACCGCGTAATCGATCGATTCGCTAGGGCAGCGCTGAAACGCCTGCTCATCCAAGCGCAGAAAATCCAAGTCACGGTGGGCGCGGGTTACAGCCTCTTGGCAGGCGGCCAGCATCGCTGGCTGAAGCCGCTCGAGCTCCGCCAAATAGCGGGAGGCGCGCAGCAAAAACATGCCGCTATTCCAGAGCGTGTCACCCTGCTCAAGCAGCGCTTTGGCATGCTCCAACGCGGGTTTTTCGATGAATGCTGCCAGATGGTGACCCTCCCCCAACGCGTCACCGCAGGCAATGTAGCCGTAACCGGTCTCTGGATAGGTCGGCACCACGCCAAAGGTCACGAGATAACCCTGCTCTGCGAGCGGTTCGGCACGCCGCACGCTATCGATAAACGCCGCTGCATCGCCAATAACGTGGTCAGCGGGTAGCACCAGCAGCAGCGGGTCTTCGCCGGATTGCCGCGCCAACAGGGCCGCGCAGGCAATCGCCGGGGCGGTATTGCGCCCTGCTGGCTCTAGCACGATCTGGCCCTCCTGCTGGGCTTCACGCAGCTGTTCGGCCATCAAAAATCGGTGCGAATGGTGCCCCATCAGCATCGGCGGTAGCGTCGTCAAGCCCTCAAGGCGAGTGAGCGTTTGCTGAAGCAGGCTCTGTTCGCCGGTTAAGCGCAAAAACTGTTTGGGCATCTGCTCTCGGGAGAGCGGCCAAAGCCGGGTGCCGCTGCCACCGCTCAAAATAACCGGTTGAATCATGGTGTCGTCCTTGGTAATAGTGCCGAGGGGCCAAAGTCCTGCTGCAGCCAGTGGCGCAGCTGGCTCATTCGCGGCGCATCCTGCGGGCGCGCTAGTGGAGGCAGCATACCCTCCACGAAACCGCGCTGTTTAAACGGTGCCAGCAACGCCGGGTCGCCGCTAATGATATGCACCGGAACCGCGGCACTGGCGTCATCGCCGGTAATCAGCGGTGCGGGCTGATGGTCGCCCAAGACAATCAGCAGCGTCTGCTCATCGGCCACTCGCGCGGCCCAGCGCCCGGTCACGCTAACAGCGTAGTCCACCGACCACGCGTAGTGATCGCGAATTCGCTCCAAATCTCGCCAAATCACTTCGGGCGGATCGCCTGCGTTTTCCCAGGGCGCATAGATACTCCCATCACCCACCAGCGACCAGTTTTCCAGCACCGGGAGCACCGGCGTCCAGGGCGCATGGCTGGAAATCAGCGCGAGTTGCGCAAAGACCGGCTCGTCGCCCAACAGCTCGCGCTGGGTATAGTCCAGGGTAAATTGATCCGGCATGGTCACCCAGTTGAGCGGCGGCCCGGCGTAGGGGATATCCTTCGCTGCGGCGATTTGGTCGAAGCCGTAGGCCTGCCCCTCTGGCCACGCCAACGTAATCGCGGGCATCACGCTGAGTGTGCGCTGACCGGTGGCATGAAAGTCATCGATCATCGTCGAGTGGCCGCTCTCCAGCATCAGCCGATACCAGAGCTGATTGTCGATCCAGCGGCCACTCAGCGTCGTTGCGTGGGCAAGCCACGACTGCCCACCGCGGATGGGGGATTCCACCAGCCCCGACACCACGTGCAGGCCACGGTTGGATAACCGACGCTTAAGGTCTTCCAACGTAAGCAGCAGCGTTCGGTTATAGCGCGGATCATCGAGAGCAGACACGCCGTAGGACTCGATGAACGTCAGCAGTACGTTCCGTCCAGCCAAGCCTGGCAAGGCCTGCGCCGCTAACGGAGACGCTTCTAACTGCTCACTGAATGCCTGCCGGGCCCGATGGGTATCGAGGATCTGCGCCCATTGAAAACGTGCGGTCGTGACCATCGGCAGCGCGGCATGGGGAACCAAGCGGTGTTGATTCGCCTCTAAAATGCTCATACCTAAGCTACCCACCAGCAACACTCTGGCTGTGACAACCACCCCACCTCGGCGCTTAGGGGGGCGAGCAGGCAGTAATAGGCGCAGCATCAGCCACAGCAAGCCAAGGAGCAGCATACCGCCTAGCAGCATCAGGAAAATTGCCGCCAGTTGGCCTACATTACCCACTAGCAGGTGGTAAATGGAGCGTACCAGCGGCACATCCAGGTAGAGGTTGAGCGGCCGCCCAAACGCCGTATAAGTCGCTGCCTCCCCCAAATTGGCCGCCGTGGCCAGTGCCAGGGCACTAACGACCCCGATACCCACCCAGCGCCGCCATGGGCCAGGGGGTAATAGCAGCATGGCGGAGGCGATGACCCATGCTTCCCATGCGATCAAAGGCGATAGCGTGCCAAAACGCCACCACAACGGGGCGACCAATAGCACGTTCAGAGCACAGGCCGTGACAAGGAGACGAAGCATTCATTCCACCACTAGCGTTGTAGAGAGCATCAGCGGTATAACCGATTGACGGCGTACGCGCGTCGCTGCGTTTAATCTTAATGTTTGACCCAACTTTTTAAGCGTATAGTTTTTGTTTAAATATTTCACACAATGACGTGTTGTCCACTCTATCAGGTCACGAAAGGAACTCGCCCATGGGTTGTCGTAGGACTGCAAAATGGATGTTATCACTGAGTTGGGCACTCGCCCTGCCCGCCACCGCTAGCGAAGACGCCGTATTTCAACAGGTCGTGGCGCGTGCCCAACAGTTAGCCAATGCCCCCTATGAAGCGCCCGAGTCTTCACTGCCCGAGGCACTGCAATCGCTTAACTACGATGGCTACCGGCAAATTCGCTTCAATCCCGAACGTGCCTACTGGCACGACGACAGCCCCTTTAGCCTACAGCTCTTCCACAGCGGGTTTCTATTTCAAACGCCGGTAGCGCTGAACATGGTCGAGAATGGCGACGTCGTCCCTCTCGACTTTACCACCGACGATTTTCGCTACGATGGCGACGCCAGCGAACTGCTCGAACATGATTTGAGCGGCAGCGGACACGCCGGTTTTCGTCTCCACTATCCGCTCAATAATCCCGACTACGCGGATGAATTCGCCGTCTTTCTCGGCGCCAGCTACTTTCGTCTGGTTGGCCAGCATCAAGCCTACGGGTTATCCACACGAGGGTTGGCGATCAACACCGCCTCGTCTCAAGGCGAAGAGTTCCCGGCCTTTCGCGAGTTTTGGTTGGTCACACCAGACAGCGACGCCGAGAGCGTCACGCTGATGGCCTTGATGGATAGCCCGTCGCTGAGCGGTGCCTACCGCTTTACCCTCACCCCCGGCGAGCACACCGAAGCGGAAATAGAAGCCGAGATCTTTGCCCGTGACGATATCGAAAAAGTCGGGATCGCCCCGCTGACCAGCATGTTCACCTTTGGGGAAGCGAGCGCCCAACGGCCGGATGACTTCCGCCCTCAGGTGCATGACTCCGATGGCCTGCTGATGCATACCGGGCAAGGCGAATGGATCTGGCGACCGCTGAGCAACCCATCGGCCGTACGCGTTTCAAGCTTTACCGATGACGCACCCCAAGGGTTTGGCCTCATGCAGCGCGAGCGCGACTTTGATCGCTACCTCGACCTAGAGGCCAACTACCACCGCCGCCCCAGCCAGTGGGTCGAGCCGCTGGAAGCGTGGGGCAAAGGTCACGTTGAGCTGGTGGAAATTCCCACGCCGGACGAAACCCACGACAACATCGTGGCCTACTGGGTCGCTGAGGACACACTCAAGGCTGGCGACACCCAGCGCCTGCATTACCGCACCTATACCCTGAACGAACAGCCTGAAGAGCACGCTCTGGGGAAAGTGATTCGCACCCGTCACGGCAGCGCCGCCGTGCCGGGTGAAGCGGACTCGCCTTCCGCCGAGCAGCGCCAGTTCGTGGTCGATTTTGCCGGCGGTGCTTTGGAGGCACTGTCGGCCGATGCGGAACTCACGCTGGATATCAGCGTGCGAGAGGGCGAAGCGTTACTGCCCCAGGTCAAAGTGCTGCCCAATAGCGGTCGACGCGCCACGTTCAGGCTGCCTCCCAGCCGCCAGCCCAGCGATATCCGTCTGCGCCTGATGCGCGACGGTGAGCCCGTAACCGAGACCTGGAACTACGTGTGGTATCCCGATGCGTGATGTGCCTACGCTGACGCCCTCCATCCCGTGGCTCAACGCTCGGCGTGCGCTGCTGGCCACGCTGGTCATCGGGTCCAGCATCGTAGGCTGTCTAGCGATGGTCCACGTGGTCGACAACCTTGCGCTGGGTTGGCAAATCGCCATGCTGACGCTGTTTGGCCTCACTTTTAGCTGGATTGCGCTGGCCTTTTGGGGAGCCGTCTGTGGTTTCGTGATCTGCGCGTTACGCCTTGACCCCCTCAGTCTCAAACGCGTGACGACAGAGCGCCCAACCGCCAGCCGTTTGGTCAGCCGCACGGCGTTGGTCATGCCGATTTACGCCGAACCCCCGATTCCCACGATGGCGGGGCTTGAAGCCACCTGCCGCTCGCTGCTTCAGCAGCCCAGTGCACAGGGCGAAGACACCGCGCGCGTGATCGGTCAGCACTTCGAAGTGTTCATTCTCAGCGATACCCAAGACCCCGCCCAAGCCGACGAAGAAGCCGCTCACGTGGCTGCGCTACAGCAGCGCTTGGCGGGGCAGCTCGCGGTGCATTACCGCCGTCGCCCCAACAATCACGGGCGTAAAGCGGGCAATATTGCCGACTTCTGCCGCCGCTGGGGCCGCCGCTACGACTATATGATCGTGCTGGATGCCGATAGCCTGATGAGCGGCGACACCCTGCTGCACATGGTGCATCAAATGCAGCGCTACCCCACCGTAGGGCTGATTCAAACCGTGCCCATTCCCGTGGGGCAACGCACGCTGTTTGGCCGTTTTACCCAGCTTGCCTCGGCGCTGTATAGCCCCATGCTGGCAGCGGGCCAGAGTTTTTGGCAGGGCGACGCCGCCAACTACTGGGGACACAATGCGATCATTCGTACCCGCGCCTTCATGGCCCACGCAGGGCTGCCAACGCTGTCCGGCAAACCGCCGCTTGGGGGCGAGCTTTTAAGCCACGATTTCGTAGAAGCGGCCCTGCTAAGGCGTGGCGGCTGGCAGGTACTGCTGGATACCTCGGCAACGGCAGCGCTGTCTCGACGTAACCCCCATGCCAGCGCGTCGCGCAACAGCTTCGAAGCCATGCCCAGCAATCTGCTCGATTTTGCCAAGCGCGACCGGCGCTGGCTCCAGGGCAACCTCCAGCACCTGCGCCTATTGACGGGCGCTGGCTTCCACATCATCAGTCGCCTGCACTTCTTCTTTGGTGCATTTGCCTACTTATCCTCTCTGGTGTGGCTGGGATTGCTGGTGTGCACCAGCCTCATGGTGGGCTACCACGCACTCGACGGTGCCCCAGAGCCACTGTTGCCCAAGGCGCTATCCCTATGGCTATTGAGTACCACGCTAGGCATGCTGATGGCTCCCAAGCTGCTCGGATTACTGCTGACTATCTGCCAATGCCCCCACGCCTTTGGCGGGCGCTTCAAGCTGGTGGCCAGCACGCTGCTCGAGATCGTGTTTGCCGCGCTGATTGCGCCGCTAATGATGGCGTGGCACAGCTTATTCATCATCAACGTGCTGATTGGCCGCGCCATCGACTGGCAAACCCAACACCGGGGCGAACGCTCGTTGAGCTGGCGTGAAACTTGGCGGCATACCGGGTGGATGACGCTCTGTGGGGTGCTGTGGGCAAGCCTGATGGCGCTGTTCTCTCCATCGGCGTTTGGTTGGCTGACCCCCGCTTGGCTTGGGCTCGTGGCCGCTGCCCCGCTGGTAAAATACTCGAGCAGCGGCACCTGGGGCGGCGTGGTCAGCCACCGGCTAGGGCTGCTGCACACGCCCAGTATTAGCCTGACACCGGCACTGCTCAAGGACTTTGCCGACCTGACGGCGCGCAGCTCTCAAGCGCTGGATACCCGTGGCGATCTCACGCTGAACGTGCCCCCCAACGAGCTGTATGGCGATATGCCTTGCCAACTGTTAAAACCCGGCAAGTCCTCTCAAGAGCCAGCCGTTTCCCGGGCGAAGGAGCCCCATTAGATGCCCTCTACGCTTCAACAGCTTCGTAGTGCCAGCGGCTTGGCCCGCTCCCTGTTCATATACTGGCGGCCTGGGCGGCAGCGCAGTTTGAAGCGGCTCTACCAGCCCTTTTTAGCACCGGGCGATATCGCCTTCGATATTGGCGCGCATTTGGGCGACCGCAGTGCCGCCTTTCAGTCACTGGGGGCGCAGGTCATTGCGCTAGAACCCCAGCCAGCGCTGGCCAAATGGTTTCAACGGCTGCTAAAAAGTCCCAATATCACCTTACTGCCTCTGGCGGTTGGCCCCGCCCCCGGCCATGCGGACATTGCCATCAGCGTGGGCAACCCTACGCTCTCGACGCTCGCTACCGAGTGGCGTCGCCAAGTGGGCGAGCGTAACCCGGGCTTCCAGCGAGTACGCTGGGAAGAGACGCTACGGGTGGAGATGACCACTTTGGATGCGTTGATCGACCGCTACGGCGAGCCTCGATTCATCAAGATCGACGTGGAAGGATTCGAGGCGGAGGTGCTGCAGGGGCTTAACTATCCCGTGGCCGCGCTGTCCGTGGAGTTCGTGGCGGGCATGCTCGAAGTGAGTCACGCTTGCCTAGCGCAGATTCAGCGCCTGGGCGACTACCGCTTCAACGCCATTGCCGGTGAGCAGCGCCAGTTCCGCTTCGATACCTGGCTTACGCCGGCTGCCATGGCCGCATGGCTTGCCGAAGGGGCCGATCAGCTTGCCTCGGGAGACATTTACGCCTGTCGCAGCGACCACGCGCTATTATCAAACACGTGCGCCAAGCCCGGCGCGGCCCTTGGATGACACACGTTAATCACCCTATCGCAAACGGGATGTTCATGGTTTATCACTGGCAGCACCTGACCGCTCCTCAGCTTCACGCCCTATCGCAACGCGACCCGGTCGCGGTCATTACTCTGGGGGCCATCGAGCAACACGGCACCCATCTACCGCTGGGCACCGACCTCATCATCGGTGAAGGCTTGCAGGCGGCGATGCTGGAACGGTTGGACGCGCAGGATACTCGCGTGGACGTCGTGTGCCTGCCCGCCATGGCCGTGGGCGCCAGCGATGAGCATGCAAGCTTTCCGGGCACGTTGAGCCTACCCGCCCCGCTGGCCATTGCCACGCTTGAAGCCTACGGCGAAAGCATTGCTCGCGCTGGCATTCGCAAGCTCGTACTGATCAACAGCCACGGCGGCAATAAAGCCGTCATGGATTTAGCGGCCCTCACACTCCGGCGGCGCTGCCACATGCGCGTGGTCAAAGCGACCTACACGCGGCTACCGCCACTGGAAGGCGCAATGAACGCCGATGAGCTGCGTTACGGGCTGCACGGCGGGCTGCTCGAAACCGCCATGATGCAGCATCTGGCACCGCAGCTCGTCACTCTAGACGGCTATTCCCCCACCGCCCCTGCCACTCCTGCGACAGGCGCGCTGGTGAGCCCCGAAGGCAGCGCCGCCTTTGCCTGGTTAGGGGAGGATTTAAGCGAGCACGGCGTGGCCGGGGATGCCAGCCACGCCAACGCTGCACTGGGTAAACGCCTCGTGGATCACTACGCCATGCAGCTTGCCCAAGTCGTTACGGAAACCGCACAGCTGCCGCCGCTGGAAGCACCCGCAGCGGGCAGACGTTAACGGCCGCGGCTTTCGAGCACTTCGTCCAAAAAGTGGCCCGCCCGGTTGGCTTTGGCACTCAGGTAACGGTGGTTGTGGTCCGTCACGCTGCCATACAACGCCTGGCGGGATACCACCTCGATACCGCCCTCTTTCAGGGCTGACATCTTCAGCGGGTTATTGGTGAGTAGCTGCACTTGCTCGATATTTAGCGCATTCAGCATGTCCACTGCCACGGCGTACTGGCGTTCGTCATCGCCAAACCCCAGCACCTGGTCGGCATCTACGGTATCCAGGCCGCTATCCTGCAGGGTGTAAGCACGCAGCTTGTTCGCTAGACCAATGCCACGCCCTTCTTGGGCCAGGTAGAGCAGCACGCCGCCCCCCATGGCCTGGATATCCGCCACGGCATTGCGAAGCTGCTCGCCACAGTCGCAGCGCAGGCTGCCAAACAGATCGCCGGTCAAACAAGCGGAGTGCATCCGCAGCGGCACCGGGCCTTCCAGCGCCTCGACCTGGCCAATCACTACCGCCACGTGCTCGCGCAGGCCATCCGGTTCACGGAACAGCACAAAGCGGCTGTTCGGGGCGTCTTCCAACGGAATACTCGCCTCACTCACTCGCTTCAGCATGCCCGGTGCGCCCGCCAAGCACTTTTGCGCCTCGTCAGCCTTGACTTCTAACAGCCGCCCTTGAGCAATTTGCTCGGCAATATCGGCCTGGGCGTCTTCGCTGACCACTGCAGTCAAAGCAGCGGGGATCAGCAGCGCACGGCGCATTAATGCCACGGCGCCCCGTTCGGCGGCCCCTGCGGGTTTCAGTCCGCTCAATAGCGCGCTGGGTTTGCTGCCGGAGTGGGCAACGGCCAACTGATGCAGCTCACGTTCGCTCACCTGCTCCGCCAGCGGTAGGCAAGCGGCTTCTGCAGTAAGCGATAATCCCATGGCTTCCAAGCGGTGGCGGGTGAGTACCAGCGCAGGACGCGCCCCGGATAAATGGGCCAGGATATCCACCGAACGGCTGCCCTCTAGTGCTTGGACGAGAAGGCGCTGCTCACCGTTGCTGATCACGACCGGTAAACCACGACGAATATCGAAAATAGCGCGTTCAATTTGATACATGTAGGCCTCCAGGTTGCCTAATGATATGGGCAAAGGTTGCTTGCGTTGGGCAACATGGCCCCGCATGATCTGAGGTTATTTTCAGTGTGGAGGCGTCATGCCCGACTCCAGTAGTACATCCCATTCGATCAATCTTGATACCGCGTGGCAGTGGCTGCTCGCTCAGCGCGAGGGAACTTCCAGCACGGCGGCGCTGACGGTCACCAGCGACGGTCGGTGGCACTCGCCACACACCGTGACGCCTCAGGCCGAGATGCTGTTGGACTGCCTGACGCCGCTGGCGTTGCGCCCCCACTGGGTAGTCGCCCAGTTGGGGCAGAGTCTGGATGGTCGAATTGCCACGGAAAGCGGGCACTCCCACTACATCAACGGTCATGACAGCATCGTCCATTTGCACCGCCTTCGCGCCCTGGCCGATGCGGTGCTGGTCGGTGCGGGTACCGCTGCCGCCGACAATCCCCAGCTCACCGTACGCCACGTCCACGGCCGCCATCCGACCCGGGTGGTACTTGATCCGCGCGGGCGCGTGCCAGGCGATTTGGCGCTGTTTCGCAGCAGTGACGTCGAGACCCTGCATATCACCGGGCCAGACGCGACGCCTGCACCGAGCCACGCGGAGCGCTGCGTGCTGCCATTGAACGCCCGCGGGCAGTTCGAGCCGTCGGCGGTCGTGGCACTGCTGGCGACACGCGGGCTTAAACGCGTGCTGGTAGAAGGCGGCGGTGTCACCATTTCTCAGTTCATCGAAGCGCAGTGTGTCGACCGTCTGCACCTGATGGTCGCCCCGCTGCTGATCGGCTCCGGCAGGCCCGGCCTGCAAATGACGCCCATCGAGACGCTGGAGAGCGCGCTGCGCCCCACGATGCGCTCGTTCCGGTGTGGCGATGACACGCTGTTCGACGTGGAGCTGGGTGCCGTCTAACCCACCGGTCGGGGTTGGGTTAAACGAGGCCGAGCCAGACGAAGGGGTTGCTTGAGCGCGTTTGGTAAACGCTACCCAAATGCCCGGCAGGCTGGAGAGCAGCACCAGCACGCCATACGCGAGCGAGATCGCCACCCCTTGAGCAGCGGGCAGACCGACCAGCAACCAAATACCCGCTGCGGCTCCTTCTCGCAGCCCCCAACCGGCAATCGAGAGAGGCACTAACATGGCCAGCAGCAGCACCGGTGCCAGCGCCAAGATGTCCAGAGCGGGCATCTCGCTGCCAATGGCACGAGCGGCGCAGACCATCACCAGTCCGTAGCTGATCACGATGGCCAGCGACGAGGCCAACTGCAGTGGCCATACCCGGCGCTCCAGCAGCCCGCGACGCACATCCCGCCCCAGCGCGACGCACCAGGACGGCAGCGTCGGCCCACGCTCGCGGCGACACCATATTCCCAGCGCGGCAACCACCAGTACCAAGGCGACCACCCCCGCAGCCAGAACGAGCAGACCCGTACCGCCCAGCGCGGCGTGCCACAGCGGCGAAGTGAGCAGTGCCACCAAGGTCAGCAGCGCCACCGCCATTTGCCCAGACGCCCGCTCGATCACCACCGCCCGCCAAGCGCTACCCTTGGACGTAGCTTGACGAGCATGACGGTGGGCACGTCCAGCATCGCCCAACACGCCGCCCGGCAGCAGCTGGTTGACCAGCAGCGCCAAGTAGTATTCGCGCAGGGCGTACCGAAAGCGCAGCGGCACATCTACCCGACCGGCGGTGAACTGCCAGCGCCACGCGCTGAGCATCACCTGCAGTACGCTGACCGCCAACGCCGCCAGCACCCACTCGGGCGCTAGGCGTGTCACCTCGGCTAGAACGGCAGCGGGCTCTATCCATAGCGCCACGGCCACCAACAGTGCCACGCTAACGATGCCGCGCTGCACCCAAGGCCGACGCAGAAAGTGCCCGGCAGGCATGGACTAGCCCTGCTCCGCTGGCAGCGCCAGCAGATCACGATGGCCCACCCAAACGCCCACTTGCCCACGCTCCACGGCATCCAGGCGCGCGGTGCGCCACTCGGCGATCCGCGTTGCCGCCTCCGGCGCCTGCTCGGTGGCCGCTTCCGCCCAGCCATTGATCAGCGAGCTGACGAGCGGCTGCTGCTCATGGCTCCCCGCGGCGAGCTGCCAAGGCGTAGCGGCCTCTTCCACCGCGTACCCCTGCTCCGCCATGGCGTGATAGAGCGCTCGGTGAGCCTCGCCGCCTAACGCCTCGCCCAGCCCTTTATCCCGCTGCTGATGGGCGTTGAACAGCCCTAGCACAAAGCGGTCTTCCGGGTCGTCGATGGGCTGCTGATCCGCATCGGTAAAGCACCACTCGCCGGTGACGCTCAAGCTCACTAGCAGCGCTTGACGATGAGCGGCACACTGCTGTGCCAGCGTGTCGATCCACTGCTGAGACACCAAGTCGATGAGCGCTGAAGCAGTGACGACATCCGCCACTTTCAGTGCCGAGTGATCGAGATTCGCAAGCGACGCGCAGTGGGTTTCCACGTTCAGCGACTGGCCCGTCGCATCATGAAGCGGTAGGGCACGACGGCGCGCCTCTCGTAACAGGGCGTCGTCGTGGTCGAACAGCGCCCACCGCTGCGCAGTGCTCAGTCGAGGCGCGAGAAACTGCATATTGCTGCCCCGCCCGCAGCCTAAATCTGCCAGCGATACAGGCGCTTCACGCATGGATAGCCACGCATCGAGCCGGTTGACCAGCGCTTCACTGCGGGCGTGACTATCTACCGCTTCCCGCAGCGTGAGCCAGCTGGCCGCAAACTGGCTGCCCGCCGAGAGGTCGGGCGTACCTGTGCCATTCAACGCCTTGGCGAACTCAACGCCAGCGGCCTGCCAGTCGTTGAGAGCGCCTCGCGCCACCGCTACCCCGGCACGTAGTTCGGTACGTAGCGCCTCATGGGTGCAGAAGTTAGCAATCGCAGCGCTAAGTGCTTCCACATCGCCAGGAGCGACGCTGATGCCTGCGCCTTCCGGTAGGGTATCGCGCAGGGCGCCGCCAGTCGTGGTAATCACCGGCAGCCCGTGGGCCAACGCCTCGGTGACCACCATGCCGTAACCTTCGTACCAAGAAGGCAGCACCAGCGCATGGGCACGTTGGTACGCGGCCTCCAAGGTGTCGGCATCGCACTCACCGTGGAGAGTGACGCGCTCGGCAAGCCGATGTTCGTCAATGAGCTGCTGCACGCTAGCGCTAAATGCCGTATCGCGGGCCCCTCCGTAGCAGTCACACTGCCACTGGTCGCTATTCACGCGCGCCAGCGCCTTGACCAGCACATCCTGTCCCTTGCGCGGCGTGAGCGTGGCCACGCACAGCAGGCGGATGGGTTCACCCGGCGCAGGTGCGGGGCTGACCGGCGCGTGAGCAACGCCCGGCTCGACCACCGTAACGGGCGCAGTAATGGGCAGCGAGTAATCGCTGGCCAGTTCACTCAAACGGCGGGCGGTGAAGCGGCTAGTGACGATGACCCGCGCCGCCTCCGCCAGCCCCGTCAGCTCGCTGCGATGAAGATACTGCTGCTCGTCACTTGAGAGCCCTTGTTCATCGCCCAGCGGGTGATGCAGCAGCGACGTGATATCCAGCCGATCCGCATGGCGGGCCACCACATCGGGCAGTGCGCCCATGGCCAAGCCATCGATAATGACGCGCTCGCCATCGGCTAGGGTTTCCAGCGCGCTATCAAGCGCACGTTTTGCCGTTGCATCGGCCTGCGGAAAGCGCCCGTCCAGGCCGACCACGTCCACCTGAAGGCCCTGTTCGCGCAGTGCGGCAACGATCTGCGCATCGTAGATATAACCACCGGTACGCTGGTCCGGATCACCTGCTACTAGTAAGGTAAAGCGCTGGCTCATAGTGCCCCTTCGTAGCTGGCCCAGGCCACATGAGATTCATGTAGCTTGATGTCCATTTGCGTCAGGCCTTTGGCGGTCTCGCCCATACGGCCCGCTTTGATGGCAGCGGCGAGCTGGTCAAAAATCACTTTCGCCATGAACTCCGTCGTGGTGTTCTGGCCGTTAAACTCACTGACCTCATCGAGGTTGCGATAGTTGTAATTGGCCAGCACTTCTTTGACGGTCTCACTGGCGAGGCCAATGTCGATCACCAAGCCATCCTGATCCAGCTCTGGGCGCTGAAACACGACATCGACCACATAGGTAGCGCCGTGGGTGCGCTGGGCCGGGCCAAAGATCTCGCCTTTGAAGCTGTGGGCAATCATGAAGTGATCGCGGACGCATAAACGGTACATGGCAACTCCAGTCGGAAACTAACGGTTAAGGGGTTTAGGGGTAGCGAATTCGGTGGCAAAGCGCCGTGCTCTGTGGACTAAACAGCGCCGGGGCTCGTTCAGGAAAATCGATAAAATCGCACTCGCTGCTGATCAACGCCTCTAAGGCGGGGTCCGCCAACAGACGTAGCGCCACGCTCAAGCGGCGGCGATAGTTCCAGCGCGGTTGCAGCTTGGCAGGCAGCTGACCCACTTGGCTCGCGCGCAAAGTCAGCCGCTGGGAATGGAAAGCCCCGCCGAGGGGCAGTGCCACCTCCCCTTGGCCAAACCAGCTCATCTCGATAACACGCCCTTCATTGCCGACCCGCTCCATGGCCAGACGCAGACCGTCCGGGTGGCCGCTGGCGTGAATCACGCAGTCTTGATCGTTGGGCGCTTGTTCAGGCAGGGCAAACGGTACGCCGAGGGCGCGGGCAAGAGATTCACGCTCGGGATTGATATCGACCAGCGTGACCTCGACCCCCGCAATGCGCGCACACAAATACGCCACCAGCGCCCCCACCACGCCTGCGCCCATCACGCAGACGCGCTCACCCAACATGGGGTTGGCATCCCACACGCCGTTGAGGGCGGTTTCCATGTTGGCAGTGAGCACGGCGCGCTGGGCAGGTACGTCATCAGGGACCGGCACCACCCTGTCGGCAGGCACTACGTAGTGATCCTGATGGGGATGAAGACAAAACACGGTTTTATCGAGAAGTGAATCAGGGCCGTGAGTCACACGACCCACGCTGCAGTAACCGTACTTTACCGGGGTGGGGAATTCTCCGGCCTGGAAAGGAGCGCGCATCCGCTGAGTTTCGCTTTCCGGCACGCGGGCATGAAACACCAGAGATTCCGTGCCGCGGCTCACGCCGCTATACAGGGCACGAACACGCACTTCTGATGTATCTATTGTGGGCAGCTCTTCCTGCTGCAGTTCGCCGTGACCTGGGTGCGTTACCCAAAAGGCCACCGCCGTATCAGGCGCCGACATGACATTTCCTTATCGTTGAAGCGCTGTTTCCATCCGTTGATCTTAACGTTACTAAGATATGGCGACTTTTCAATGGCTCACCTATAGCTTAGCGTAGAAAAGCAATCGGTCTATTAACGCTTGCCAACCTTCAACATTGTTTAAGTGGGGAACTTTTCGGGATGCTAACCACCATACACCCTATACAATAATGGTACATAGATAAATTATTGCATCACTAATTTCAACTGCGGACGACCGCGCCGCTTCGTGAGCCACCATGCCGCCTGTTTCTAACTCCTCCTCCTACCCACTGCCCAAGCGGCTGTTCAGCAGTCTCGAGCTGCTAATAGGCGCGCTGTTTCTCGTGGGTATGGGCATGCTGCTCACGCCGCTTATGGCAAGCGCCGCCAATTGGTGGGCAGCCGGTATCTTCTATATGCTCATCAGCGGTTTGATCTTGGTGTTTTGGCCCCATGGCCCGCTAGGTTGGGCCAACCGGGTGACACTAGGACGCGCGGTGCTGGTTGCTCTGGTTGCGGGCGCGCTGGTGAATGACGCTTTCATCGATGCCATTTGGCTATGGCTGGGTGTCTCGGTCATCGCTCTACTACTGGACGGCGTGGATGGTTGGATTGCCCGCCGCACCCGAAGCCACTCGCCTTTTGGCGCGCGCTTCGATATGGAACTGGATGCCCTGCTGATTATGCTGCTCTGTGTTGGCTTGATCATGGAAGAGGGGCTGGGGCTGTGGGTGCTGCTGATTGGCGGCATGCGCTACTTATTCGTGGCCGCTAGCCTTCCCTTCCCTTGGCTGGATGCACCGCTTAATGAGAGCTACCGCCGCAAAGCCGTGTGCGTCTGGCAGGTCGTGGCGATGCTGTTGGCGTTAACGCCACTGACTTCGCCTTTGTTAGCAGGGCTGCTTGCGTTTAGCGCGTTAGTCACGCTGGTTTACTCTTTCGGCGTGGATGTTAAGTGGCTGTATCAACATCGCTAATTCTATTCGGCGTTAAATAATGCGTCTTTAAAAAGCCGCCTGTCGTTTTCAATCAGGCGGCTTTTCATTTAACCACTATGCAACTAAACGTCAAAACACCAACAAAATCAGCTAGTAGACACATTGTTAGCCAAAGCTATGTTTGTTCGCTACTACAAACTTTATTTTTCGCAAACCGCCTTGTTACCAGCAAAAAACCTGATAGGATTCAGCGCTATTCAATATCCTCCTTTTACACTCAAGTAAGCATTTTAAAGATCGCGTTTTATCTAAAGAGCCTATCTATCATGACGCCTGTTGCGCTACTGTTTCTTGCGGTTTCCATGTCGGCGGATGCATTCGCAGCCTCCATCAGTAAAGGCGCCGAACTCAGCAAGCCCCGCTTCCGACATGCCCTGGGTATTGGCTTGGTGTTTGGCATCATCGAAGCGATGACACCGGTGCTGGGCTGGGTGGCTGGCAAGGCGTCTCAACAGTACGTCGAAGCCTGGGACCACTGGGTGGCGTTCACCCTACTTTCCATCATTGGCCTGCACATGATGCATGAAGGGCTCAAAAAAGAAGAAAAGGTAGCACACCGCAAACAAACGCTATGGCTGCTGATACTGACGGCTACTGCCACCAGCTTAGACGCCATGGCGGTAGGCGCTAGCCTGGCGTTCATCGACGTAAACATCATCACCACCAGCCTCGCCATTGGCCTTGCCACCACCGTCATGGCATCCATGGGGACGCTGCTAGGCCACAAACTGGGTAAATACGTTGGCCACTGGGCAGAACTTGTAGGTGGCGTTGTATTGATTGGGATTGGGGTAATGGTGGTGGTGGAGCATACGGGGATTATTCACTAACTAGCTCTGGCCTAACTGGCCACTATTGACATTTAGCGACAGCCATATATCAACGTAAGCTGTCGCTTTTAACATTAGAGAAAACGCCCTAAGCGCCCTTTCATCTATTTCTTTCAATATAAAGTGTCTTATTTTTCTCAATAATGTCCTCTAAAGGCAAAGGTTTCGAAAACCAAAAACCTTGTAAAAGGTCACATCCGAAGCCTTTCAGTGTTTGCAGCTGCGACTCTGTCTCCACTCCTTCAGCAACTACTTTGAGCCCCAGCGAATGAGACATATCTATCACTGCTTGAACAATGGCAGCATTCTTATTCTCTTTATCAACGCCATTGATGAAACTCATGTCCAGTTTAACCTTGTCAATAGGCAAATAACGAATATAGCTTAAACTCGAGTATCCCGTACCAAAATCGTCCAGCGACACCTTGACCCCAATCTCTCTAAATTTTTCAACTAAACGTATCGCTTTGTCAGACCCTTCTATAAGCAAACTTTCTGTTACTTCTATTTGAATTAACTCTGGAGGCAAGTCAAAACCGCTGATCAGATCAAGAAAGATCTCGAAAAAATCACTTCGCATAAACTGCAGGGCTGATATATTAACAGCTACTGGCAACGCCTTTCCGAGAGCACATGTCATTGTCACTATATCTGAGCAAGCTTTTTTTAATATCCAGTAACCTAACGGTACTATTTGGCCTGTTTGCTCTGCAACGGGAATAAAAACACCTGGCGATATCAAACCCTTTATCGGGTGCCGCCACCTAATGAGCGCTTCGTAACTATTGACCTCCCCAGTAGCGACGTTAATGATTGGCTGATAGAAAAGCTCAAACTGATCATTTAATAAAGCACTATTTAGTTCATATCTTAAATTAACAGCCATTTCGTTATTTAATATCTTGTTTGACTGACCGCTGGACCAACACCACGTATTCCTACCCACTCTTTTTGCTTCTTCCATAGCAATGCTTGCTTTTTGCATTAGCTCAAAGCAAGTTTCTTTGTACCTATCATTACAACTAATACCTATTCTAGCACTAACGTGTATAGAAAAATCTTTAACAAAAAAAGGCTCTAGAAGGCAATTTAGTATCTCTTTAGCTTTACCGTCAGCTTGATCAACACTCTCAAAATCCACGAAGACAAAAACAAACTCATCGCCGTTTAGCCTGGACAGAGCACCGTCGCAACAAAGGCATTTATTCAACCTTGCAGCCACATGTTTGATAAGCGCATTGCCCACATGGTAACCCAGCCCATCATTAACAGTTTTAAAACCATCTAAGTTGATATGCATAACGAAAATATTTTTTTTATCTTCATTAGCGCTGCAAAGATTTTTCGCAAGCACCTGTTCTAACTTATTTGCATTTATCAGCCCTGTTAAAACATCATGTTCAGCTTGGTAACGCAATAACGACTCTTGCTCTAACTGCTTTGTGATGTCTTGTTGAAAACCAATATAATGGGTGCAAACATCATCCGAATTAATGACGGGGCTTAATGTCAGTTGGTTCCAAAATTTAGCACCATCTTTCCTATAGTTTAAAATGGTGAACGTGCCACGCCGCCGATCTCTCAGGAGATTGCGAATACTCATTATTGTATTTTTATCAGTAGCCCTCCCCTGTAGAAAACGGCAATTTTTACCTAGCACCTCTTTTTTATAATATCCCGTTATGTCAAAAAAAGCTTGATTAGCGAACACTATGGGCATGTTGTCCCTTAAAACATCTACCAACACCACCCCTACTGGCGAGGTGCTAGCGCCATGTCGCAATAAGCCTTGAAAATCAATCTCTTTTTCAAACATCACACCATCCCTGCCACGCCTACCCCATAAAATCATGGATCCCTTTGCGGGTAACATAGCCACTACCTGCAATCACTTGCAACTCAATTTTAGGAAAAATCAAATATTATATAAAGTACACAAAAACAAACGTTTGAAACACAAAAACAAACTTTAGAAAACATCATAAAATTTGCATAAACATAAGAAAGGCACTATTAATCAAGCATTATCTATCCTGAGGGGGAAGTTATGCCACAAAAAATTGTAGGAAAAAATGTTACAGCAACTGTCATAAGATCATTACTCCAGCATACACATCAGGTTTCGATTGTATCATTCGACCATAAATTTCCTTTAAAAGCAGATGTTATTGAACTCGACATCAACACTGGACAGCTGACCTTAGAAGCAAACACCTCTGATAGAGACGTCACATCTTATATTCAAGATGGTTTAATTAGCTTAGATATTGAATCCACTAAGCACCTATTGAACTCTGACAAAGAAACATTCAGCCTTGCCAACATATCAGCAAAGTTGACAAAGCTTGATCTCTCTTTATATAAAATCGACTGTCAATTACCTGAGTCTATTTTCATAAAAGAAAAAAGAGGTACCATACGTATTCCTTTCATACTAGGCATGTACGCCAGAGCAAATATTGAGGTTTATCCTAATGAGCTAAATATATCGGGTAGGGTAAGAAACTTTTCTGTGGGCGGGTGCATGCTAGACATTCCTTTGTCAGATACAAATGCGATTACCGTTGGCAAGGAGCTATCTGGTTTAACGATCGAATTCCCAAGTGGTGAAAGCTTTCATGCAGAAGGAAAAATAAAGCATATCCGCCCCTTAGGATATTTTGGATATGCAGCGCTGGGCATTCAATTTATAAATCTTTCTAGACCTCAATTAGAATTATTATTTCGATTTACCACGGAGGCTGAAAGAGAAGCGGCCTATCAAACAGGTATGAGTGATGCGATGGCCACTCACTCCTCGCTATTTATTCCAGGAGCGAAGGAAAAAAATATACTTCTAAAAGAAAGCAATGAGCGTAAGAAAAAAGCACAGCGAACGGCAATGGAAAGAGGGGTAATAGAGCTAGCGCATCAGCTACAGGCTGGTTTAATGTATTTAAAGACACAAAATGTTTTTCCTGCCGAGATCTTCTACAACTGTGTTGACACCATCAGATACTCTATTGAAGAAAACAGGAAAGCTTTTTTACTCGCACTCTCTCTACTTCGAGAAGAAGTCGAGTGGGTAAGGCACTCCATACAAGCAACAAGTTATTTAGCGGACATGCTATTAATTAGAGACCCTCACAGCCCTTATATAAGAGAAACGTTGCTTGGTGCCCTGATGCATAATCTTGGAAAGCCTCTTTTAGTGGGCCCAAAAATACCAACGCTTAAATCCAATATGACACCCGCTCAGAAAGCTATACTAGCTGACCATCGGTCTGCTTTGTTAAACAAGATTAACAATATAGAGTGGAACCCCAGCGAAATATGCTCAACCATTATAAAAAAGTCCGATAAAAGCAATAAAAATCACAAAGAGACAGACATAGAGGTCAAGATCTATGAATTCATTGACATTTTCCTAGTCGTCAAGGAAGTCAACAAACTTATGCACTCAAGGAATGGAACTCCACCGCTGCCACCGATAAGCGCCTATCGAAAAGTCCATGAAGAAGGAAAACAATTAAACAAATCTCTTTTAGTAGAATACATACAAATCTATGGACTTTACCCTATAGGCAGCTTAGCAAAATATTCTGGCGGCTACTTGGCTTGGATCAAAGACATAGATAAAAAAGGCATACCAAACAAAGTAAAAGTGGTGAAAAACTTAAAATTTCCTGACGCGACTTTCAATAGCGATTTAAATGAGAAGGATTTATCACAAATAGGAAAGCTTGAAGAAATCGTCACGCCTAGCGATTTCGGAATTAAAGCACCACGACTATGAAAGGCGCCCTAACTCGCAATAAAAACTGGCGGGTTAGGGCTAACCAATGACAAGGGCTAACTATGGCCCTCTATGCGATTCAGCAATAACATCTTGAATCACCTCTCCCAACGACGCAATAGCCGCATTGCGCTCTTCAAACGATGCCTCGGTTTCGGTGATATAAAACACCACGACCGTAGGTGCCTGCTCCGGTGGCCAAATAATCGCGGTAATTGAGCGTGAGCCGTAACCGCCTGCGCCGGTTCTGTCCGCAATTATCCAATCAAATGGCATGGCGGCACGGAACAGGCCGTCCGCCACCGCATTGCCCTTCATCCACGCTTCTAACTGCTGGCGAGACTCATCTGATAACACATCTCCAAGCACAAGCTTTTCCAGCGTGGCCAGCATGGCGTTGGGCGTGGTGGTGTCGCGCTCATCCCCTGGCGTGGCCTCGTTTAGCTCGGTCTCATAG
Source organism: Halomonas sp. LC1 (assembly GCF_030247125.1). Classification (NCBI taxonomy): domain Bacteria; kingdom Pseudomonadati; phylum Pseudomonadota; class Gammaproteobacteria; order Oceanospirillales; family Halomonadaceae; genus Halomonas; species Halomonas sp. LC1. Next base: position 349,008 of record NZ_JASSPG010000001.1, read on the forward strand.
CGGTCTAGGCGGGTAACGGGGTCGCCCATACTCCGTACGAACGCCGTGATGGCTTCGGGGCCGTCCAGCGCTTGCAGCACCAGATTAGCAGCGGTGTTGTCGCTGGTGGTCATGGTGGCATCGCACAATTCAAACAGCGTCATCGGCTGGTGGCCCGCATACTGCTCGGTGACCGGCGAGTAAGTCACCAACTCAGACTCTTCAAAACTGACCTCGGTTTCCAGCGCCAGCTGCCCCTCATCCACCTGCTCCAGCAGTGCGCCGCAGGCCAGGGTTTTAAAGGTGCTAGACATGGCAAAGCGCTCATCCGCATTCACTCCCCAGCGCTGGCCTGTGGCTATGTTGTGGGCAGCAAAGCCAATGCGCGCATCCAGGGTTTGCTCAATGCGCTCAAGCTCAGCGTTAATACGATCCTCCTGCGCCATAACAGTGGCAGAAGCTAAAAGTAAGCAAGCCGACAGCGCAGCACGCATCCAGCGTGGTTGACGGTGATTCATTGTGTGCATTCCTGAGCAGTGTGGAAAATATTGGAGATGAGTGTAGCGCTATTCTGGCTAAACCTGCTGCAGTGCGCTGTTCAGCGCCTGTAGACTCTCGGGGGAGGCATCAAAGCGCTGGCAGTGGGCGGCTTCCTGCTCCCAGGCGGCGGCTGAGTCCATATGAAGATGCACCGCTACTCTGGCCGAGCTCCCACCTTCTAATAACCCAGCAGGCACCCACATCCAATCGCTACCGCGCAGTTGGTTGGGTACAGGGCTGCCGCATGTCGCGCAAAAATCGCTTCGGTAGCCGCTTTCACGCTGATAAGAACGGATATTCCCCTGCCCCGACAGCCACTTGAACTGCTCGCCCTGCACAAAGGTGGCCGCATTAGCAGCGGCACCGGTTGCCTTACGACATAACGAACAGTGGCATTGGTACAGATGAGGCAGCTCGCCCGCAATCTTAAACGCCACTTCCCCACACAGGCACTCGCCTTTCATTTCCTTCTCCTTAAGGAATTCTTGGTACGCCACCGCTTTCGCGCTACTCCGCGCTGGCATTATACAAGATCACCTCATCTCCTGCGCCATAGCCACTAATCACCGCCGCGCGGGAGACGCCCAACGTGGATTGATACAGCTTCTCTGCGAAGTTGCCTTCCGAGGTGGTCACCATCACCGCCCCCACGCCACAGCCCTGGCGGTGCACGTGGGCTTTGAACGGCGCTAGCGACTCCACAATAAGCTGTTTACCCAGCCCCTTACCTGCCGCATCTGGGTGAATGCCGATTTGTTCCAGCTCGATAATGCTCTTTTCCCTAAAGCCGTTTTTAACGCACCAAAGGATATAACCGCGCACTTGGCTCTCTAATTCGACCACGTAGTAAACGCCCCTTGGGTAGGCGTTAAACGACGCCTCTATCCACTCTGCGTGGTTTTTCTCGCGTGGGAAACAGGCCTGATACACCTGGGCGATAGCGGCAATATCGGTTCTTTCTGCAGCTCTTACGGTCACTTTAAAATCCTTTTTCCGAGAGTTACCTCATGATTTTCTCAAAGCCAAAAAACTCAAGCTTGTGCGCCTTACTACCCCGCTCTTCACCATCGGGTAAGGGGTAATAACGGTTATAAAAAGAGACAATTTTAAAACCGCACTTATTGACATAAAAGTGGATGTTTCGCTTTTCGAAGTAAGGCGTGTGGGTCATCCATACCCGCGTTTGCGGGTACGCCTGTTCGATAGCTTGCCAGGCACGGTAGCCCACGCCACGCCCGTGGGTGCTGGGTAAGAGATAAAACAGATCCAGCGCGTTGTGTTGGGTGGCTTCGTCAATGGTCACAATCGCGCCGCCCACTTTCACGCCGTCTAACAGTATGTGATGCACCACGGCATCTGGCGCGGTAAGAGAGTTGTCGATATCGGCGTCGGAAGGAATCAAGCTCGCCTCCACTGCGCCAAACGTCTCTTCCACTGCCACGCTAAACGAGGCTTTTAACTCTTGCTTGAACGCTTTAAATGCCGATGCGTCTGCCAACGCCAGCGTGACATTAGAGGTATCTTCCATGGCTGCGCCTATATGCTCAATGAGCGTGATTAACCAACCGTTTAGGCTAACCGTAGCCATGACGTTTTGCTATACCACGCTCAAGAAGCCGACGACTTAACGACGTTAATGCTGAATCTCGGTCACCATATCGGTCTTAACCGAGTTAGCGATAAAGCACTTTTCATGGGCAGCGTGATGAATCTGCTCAAGCGCCTCCATTGAGGGTGGCTCTCCTGCAAACACCGCCTTGGGCCGCAGCGTGACTTGGGTCATGGCGATCTTCCCATCGCTACCCTTCTCCATCACACCCACCGCGTTATCCAGGTAGCTTTCCACGACAAAACCCTGCTGCGCGGCAATGGCGAGGAAGAACAGCATATGGCAACTGGAGAGCGAGGCCACAAACGCCTCTTCCGGGTCGACGTTGGCCTCGACCGAATAAGGCAACGGCACTACGTGGGGCGATGACGACGCAGGGACGCGAACGCCGCCATCAAACACCCACTCGTGCCCACGGCTATAGCGCTGATCTAGAAAGGCTTCATCGGCCCCACGGGCCCACTGAATAGAAGCGGTGTATTCGGCCATTTGGGTTCCTCTGGTTCATTGAAAGCTGCCACTAGGATCGGCATGGGTAGCTTCTGACATGATTTCAGAATTGTGCTCATTGATCTTCTCTCGTTCACCACCTTCAAAGCGGAGCTTCTACGATGGGAGCATGAACGGCGATGGCCTTGGGCAGTCAGAACCACATCACAGCAGGGAATGACACTAGGAGAGTGAGATATGCAGACGATTGAGCTAGGCGGCGTAAGCGTTCCCCGTATCGGCCAGGGCACCTGGCACATGGGCGAGGATGCCGGGCAGCGGCAGGCTGAAATCAGGGCGCTGCGTGAAGGCCTAGACCTGGGCATGACGCTGGTTGATACCGCCGAGATGTATGCCGAGGGCGGCGCTGAAGAAATCGTAGGCGAAGCCATTCGCGGGCGGCACGATGAGGTGTATCTCGTCAGCAAGGTTTACCCGCACAACGCCAGCACCCAAGGTGTTCAAGCCGCCTGCGAGCGCAGCCTGCGCCGATTGGGCACCGATACGATTGATCTCTACCTGCTGCACTGGCGCGGCCAGTACCCGCTGAGCGAAACCGTGGAAGCGTTTGAGCGGCTACGCGAGCAGGGCAAGATCCTGCGTTGGGGCGTATCGAACTTCGACGTTGACGACCTGGAAGAGCTAAACGCGCCCGCGTGCGCCACCAACCAAGTGCTCTACAACCCCGACGCCCGGGGCATCGAGTACGACCTGCTGCCCTGGCAAGCACAGCACAACATGCCGCTCATGGCCTACTGCCCCATCGGGCAAGGCGGCGCGCTACTGCATGATGCTACTCTGCAACGCATCGCCGACAAACACCGCGCCACTACCGCGCAAATCGCGCTTGCCTGGGCACTGCGCCACCCCGGAGTAATCGCGATTCCTAAAGCCGTGAATTTGGATCACCTCAAACAGAACGTTGGGGCAGATAAGATTAGGCTCGATGACGAGGATTTGGCAGATATTGATGCCGCCTACGCGCCGCCAACACGCAAGCAGGGCTTAATGATGGTGTGAGCAACCGCCTATCAACGGCTTAGCGTGGGATATGATTCGTGGGCATCACCGGCTCAACCGCTGTTTTAAAGCGGAGAAAACCAAACGCGGCGAAGCCAATTGGCAAACCTAACCCTGTACGCTATTCTGTACATTAACAAGATCGCGTACAGGAGCACCCTTTATGGATGCCATCAGCTACACCGCCGCTAGAACCAACCTAGCAAAAACCATGGAGCAGGTCTGTGAAGACCATTCCCCTGTGATCATCACCCGCAACAAGGCGCAATCCGTGGTCATGATCTCTCTCGAAGACTATGAAGCACTGCAAGAGACAGCCTACCTCCTGCGCGCGCCCAAAAACGCCCGCCGTTTACTGGAATCCGTTGCCGAGTTGGAGCAAGGGGGCGGTCAGGAAAAGGAGCTTCTTGAATGAAGCTCATCTTTTCCGACAACGCCTGGGAAGACTATTTGTACTGGCAGAAAACTGACAAAAAGATTCTCAACCGAATCAACAAGCTGATCAAAGAGACCAAGCGAGAGCCATTTGAAGGCGTCGGCAAGCCAGAGCCTCTCAAACACAGCCTTGCTGGTTACTGGTCTCGGCGAATCAACGAAGAACACCGCATCGTTTACAAGGTCACGGACGACGCTTTGCTTATTGCCCAGCTGCGGTATCACTACTGATTTAACGCCGCGCTCTGCGGTAAATTTGGAGCGCAGCGGAAAATTTGTCCGACAGTAGCGCCTTGTTAGCACTTTAGCTTACGCCGCCCAAGCATGACGAACTGCTGATGAAGTTTATAGCACTCGGTGCTTTTCTCATTAAGCTCTTTAATTCGTAAATCGACATGTTCAGGCCAATCCCAGGCTCCCCGGTAGGCATCGGGAACAGCGGACAGCATAGGGCCTGTGTGAATATACCCAGAGCTTTGGGATAGCCTATATATAAATTCATGCATTTTCTGATATAGCTCTTTGCGAGCTATCTCAAGCTCCTGATCCAAAAACTCTGTTTCTGCGGTATTCCATGTGTCTACGAAGCGATCAATTTCGTCGGTATTGTTGTCATGATAGGAGTTACCAAAGTCATGCTCTTTTAAAAGAACCACCGATCTTGAGTTAGAGGGGAACTCTGCTAAAAACCTTTCAAACAACGCACGGTCTACTGCCTCTAGCTCCTTTGCTTCAGTTGCTGCGATGTCACCGGTTTTATAAATAAAGTACCTGTTTGCGACATTATGGATTAATGCTAATGCGATGAGAGAAAACCCCAAAGTATAGTCAGCCGTATTTGATTCTAGCTCTGCAAACGTGAATTGCACCCCAGAATTCAAGTTAAAGGTTGAAACCAGCCAGTTATAAAATATCTGTTTAAACGCAGTTGGGGTCAAAATAATTGTTCCGCCAACTGTAACAACAAACCACGTGAGCTTGTTGGTAAAATCTGGGAACAGATATTTTTTACCAAGAGCAATTACTAGTTCTTTTAGCTCTTTCTTTGAGATCACTCAGTACTCCTCGAGAGTGCTAACGCCGCGCTCTCCGGCATATTTAGAGCGCAGCGGAAAATTTGTCCACAGCAGCGCTTTGTTAGCCTTCAGAATCTGAAAATTCGAATCTACCAAGCCAATCGATACGGTCTTTAATTCGGTTTAGGTTTACACCGTGTCCCAATCCTGCCGGCCTGTTAACGACATTCACAACTACCTCAGAGTATTGTTTTTCTTTGTAATTCAATTCCTCACTCTGAAGTATTTCTTCGTGCCTCAAAAGTATAGGCGATTCAGCTTTTTGAAATCTACCGCTCTTCGCAGCTATTAGATAACCTTCGACTAACGCGCATTCGAAACTCTCATCTCTATTCCTCTCTGGTACGATTTCATGGAGGTAATCGATTAGCTCTGACTCAGTCCCATCACCTGACACATATCTCTGATAGGCATCTGACTTGAAATGCTTTGAAATGAGCAAGAAAACCAACAATGCAGGAAAAATATACTCATTTTCCTTGGCGGTTCTAATTGCAATATTGATACTTGCGAGGAGTTGTTCGATTTCTCTCAATGAGAGCCAGAGGTTAGTTGCTAGCATTGTAAATACGTTTTTTAAATGGTCTTCGTCGTACCGGAGCTCTCCGTATTGCTTCCTCGGTTGAAAAAATTTGTCTAGTTGTAGCGCAGAAAACAGCGAATCGATGTAGCTAGCCTTATCTGGCTCTTTCAGCTGATACTCAAAGTCGATGAACCTGCGAAGGTATCCAACCGAATCGATTCCGTTTCCATAGACGGCTTCAATCGAATGCCCTAACTGCTCCTTGTCGAGAGCTAGCACAAAGACTAAACCTTCTGTGTTGAATAGATGCTTGATTCTTTCCAGCAGCTCGATTGCGTAGTTCGGCCTACAGCGATCCAGTTCATCGACAAATATGACGAGCGGCTTACCATCCGCTGACTTCTCCACGAAGCTAGCCAAGGCGACATGAAACTCGTAAATTGCCTTTTTTTGCTGTAGGTAGTTGTCGAGCGCATCACCAGCCAATGACCCTGCTGCTTTCGTTATCTCATCTTCTATTATTTTATCAGCATCAATTATTCCCGCAGTGCCAATTCGTACCAGTGCAGGAATTCCTCGTTTTGCAATTTGTTTTCCGGCAGCTTTTGTTTTCTCCCACGCCTCGTTTGCTTTTTCATTGGCACCAATGAGAGTTTTTAGGCCCTCATTCATTTCACCTAAAAAAGAGACCAGTGGATCATCCGAAAAATCGGTTTCCCAAGCATTGAAGTATAGAGAGGGGGAAATATCTTCCTTGAGGTGCTGCTCCCATAGTCGGATAAAGGTTGTCTTTCCCGTCCCCCATCGTGAATCAATTGCTATCACGGCTGGGGAGTTTACGTTTGATACTAGTAAGGACAGATTAAGGATTTCTTCCTTTCTACCCAAAAGATCATATTTGAAAGGATCACTTGGCTCAATCTGTATCGGGTTTAGCTTTAATTTCAAAACATTTATCCCTTTGTGAGACTAACGCCCGCAGCACGCGCGGCTTTGTAGTGAAGGCAAAGCCGCAACGAAAAAGGTGTCGCTGTGCCTGCGATTGTTAGGCACTACCACCAAGGCCTCAAAATGAAAGCGTATGACGGCTTTAGCATAAATGCACGGTTTCTAAGTTTATTTCTTCCATCTATCATTTCCACGGCCTCGTTGATGTCCGGTAACTTTATACTTGGCTCACCAATTGCCAGTGATGCTTTATCTGCCAGAGAACGATACTCTTTGGAGATCTCACGAAGCTTATCCGATGATTTCTTGTGCCCTAGGCGTTTCATTGACAGGCAAACTATATCCAGCTCAGCGGAACATTGCTTTGCAGTCAGCGGACTCATAAGTATTCTTGCCGCTTCTTCTCGAAGCCCTCTAAACTCTGCATGCTTACTGACAACAATCCCAGAGTACACGCCTGTAATTATTGCTAAAAGGGCTTGTAGCCACGTATCCATCCAAACCTCATTGTTCATTTCTGCCTAACGCCTTGCTAACGGGACCAGCGGAGCGGAACCGGTTTGTGGTAAAGTGAGCGAAAGCGAACCACAAACTGGGGGAGCGTAGCTGGGTCCCTGTTCAGCAACTTGTTAAAAGTTTTTTCGCCTCGTGCTGCGCTGAAACCATGCCTTACTAAATGGCATACATTTTGTGCCTGCTATGGACGAATAAACCATATCTTTATCGGTGATAATCTCACAAACACAGGTACATGGATCACCATATGCCCCCCATTTGTGAAGATCAGCGATATAACTAACATTGAAGCTTGATCTTATCACTACCGAACGTGCCCATGAACCTGATATAGAACCTGATTCGATCATGTTCTTCAACTTTTTTTGCCACAGCGTGATCAATGGTAGAAATTCTGGTGAAGCAGGCTTTATTGTTCCGTTTAACAGATCAATCTCTATTTCCACGCCGTCATATGCTATAGCCAGATCATATAGCTTCGCTAACTCCCAATAGCCGTCATAATCGTTGTTTCTGCTCACGAACGAATTGACAAGACCTTGAGAAATATTTTTTAGCTCTTTACGACGCGCCATACGATTACTTTTAACGCCGCGCTCTGGGGCAAACTGGAGCGCAGCGTAGGTTTGTCCCTAGCAGCGCCTTGTTATACACCGATAAGCCCTCTCACTAATTTCTCGAGGTCTCGCTTTTTTTGCCCATCAATTAATCCATCAACATGATGCTTAATTATGTTTATTGGTTTCAGGTCATTACGACCTTGCGGTTTAGGTATAGCAATAAATGCTTCTAAGTCTTCATCAAACTGATGAATACCAACGGTTAGCGCTGTCGAAGCATCGCGAACAATTTGATTCCATACGGCGTGATCGCCCCGATTGTTATCACCGTCAAACATAACAGAGTGCGGTATTCCTAGCTCTGTCAGAAGGTGAATAAATCTGTGCAAGTTGTATTTTCCAAGGCAATCTAGCACATACACCCTAGACTCCCTTAGGAACCCCCACTCGTTATCGGCTAAATAATCAAGATATATTTTTTCTGAAGCGCCTTCGCACAGCAGCACGTGACGTGCGAAGAATAAGCTTGATCGTTCAGTGTCGAGCCAAAGAAAATACTTAAGCTCTTCATCTGCCATTCTTATCTCTTCATCGAAGTTAGGATCTTGGTCCTCTCCAAACGCCCTTGCAGCAACCAAGTTGTTATTCAATATTTGCTGCATTGAGGCTTCAGTTAACTGGTGCGCTACTGAATGTTGACCACTACGATGTAACCTCAGGATTGACGTAAGATCATCTACCGATTTACCAACGAACTGTGAGGAATGCGTTGATACAATTACCTGCTGGGCATCAGAATTGCCCAGCTCTTTAAGACTCCTAAATAGCACATCTTGCTGCGATGGATGAAGAAAGGCTTCAGGTTCCTCGAATAAAATCAAAGTATAATCAGGATTGAAATCTTTCTTGGCAGATTTAGTGGGCGCGTTATATTGAGCAGACATTTTTATCAGAGTATAGATTAAGTGCCGTTGCAAACCCTGACCAAATGACGCGATATCAACACGCTGGCCGTTTAATTTATGATCTTCAATATGCGGCTTAAGTAGATTTTTTACTATGTCGTCTGACTTGATTGGGGAGACCTCAATATCAATCCCAACTCCCCATTGCATTAGTTCAGCGTTAACTCCCGACTTAATCCCATCGATAGATAAACCGCTAACCTCCTCTCCTTTGAATTCATTATTAAATTTCGTGAAAGCAACATTTAATTCATCAAATACATTGCTACTTTCGACAACTTTTTTCATTACCAAATTTACTAAATCGCGAAATGGTGATGGCCCAGATGTTTTTAAGGTGTCTTCTACCTTACTTACAGCAGGTATGTATATTATTGATCCTAATTTTGATGAAGATACATTGGCAGCTCCATAGAAGTTATTATCAGATAAAACTCCATTTTCATAAGCATAAATATTGGACTGTTTTGCTTTAACTCGACCTTCGTCAGACTGAAGATATTTGCGTACCCTTAAAATACGATCTGGTGACTTGTAGTCATCCTTTAAGCTATCTTGCTCTTCAACAGAAGTGTGGAAGTGTAACTCAATCCAGGATTCACTATCAGTAGTGTCTATTTTCGGAAAATCTCTATTTTTTTCGTATTTTAAGCCGCCGTCCTCATAGAAGACTCTTAACGCACTAAGCAGATTAGTTTTTCCAGAATTGTTCTCGCCAACAATCATACTGTAATTTGAAACCTCAAACGTGGCATCCAATACAGATCGAAAATTGTGAACAATTACCTTCCTTAGCTTCATGATCTCTCCGATGTTCGATTAAGGTGTATAACAGTGATTATACGCCCTGCCATGAAACCTCAATGAACGTGACATCACAATGACTGAGGTTTCATAGCCACCAAATTGAATCTACCTCATTGATTCTACAGCGTGCAAAGAGAATTTTGGCGATATAGCCAACATTCGCAGGCTTGTGCGTTTTGCTTGCCCCCAACAATACTGTTCAAAAAACAGCATTGTTGGGGAATTCTCCCACGAAACTAATGGAACACGTCAAGACAACCATGAGGGTCAAGCTTTATAGCTTACGTTTCGGGAAAACCTATTGCTACTGGATTCGCTTCTACATCCGGTTCAATAACTTATACCACCGCGTCACCATGACAAATCATGAAGTACGGCAATTTTCAGAGTATCTGGCAATCGAAAGGCAGGTGGTGGCTACATAGAAGAAGGCGTTGAATATTATCGTGCTTCGGTCTCTTATCGATTCCGCAGTAGGCCATTGCCAACCATTCAGAAAAATAAACCCCTCTTGCATCTCCCCCACCCGCCTCCTACACTCCACCCACGAACAGCTTGACGGGGTGCCGGTGATATCCGGCTGAGATGGCGCAGGGTAGGCTTTTGGCTACCGAGCGCTGGTCCCGCTGAACCTGATCCGGCTAATGCGCTGCTTTATGAATGGCGGCGCGGGTACCGGCGTAGGGATCAAGCGATGGCCGCTGCGCTCCTTTACGCCACTCTTCCGTGCCATTCCCTCGATCTTTCTCGCCTGCCCTCCGGATCATTACCACCGGAGGCATCATGGGCTACCGCTTTACCGATCTCACCACCGCTTGCCAAGACGATTGGCGCGCTTATATCGAGCACGATTTCGTGCGCCAGCTGGGCAACGCCACGCTGCCTGAGGCGTCGTTTCGCCACTACCTGAAGCAGGATTACCTGTTTTTGATTCACTTCGCCCGCGCCTACGCGCTGGCTGCCTATAAAAGCCCCACCCTCGCCGATCTTCGCCAAGCCCATGAAGGCTTGAAAGCCATTGTGGATGTGGAGTTGGGCCTGCACGTGGGCTTTTGTCAGGAGTGGGGCATCAGTGAGCAGGAACTGACCGAACTCCCCGAAGCCCGCGCCACGCTGGCCTACACCCGCTACGTGTTGGATACCGGCAACCGGGGCGACCTGCTGGATTTGCACGTGGCGCTGGCCCCGTGCCTCGTAGGCTACGGCGAAATCGCCAACTGGCTGAACGCGCAACCTTCCACGCTGCGCGGCGCGCAGAACCCGTTCGATGCCTGGATCGCCATGTACGAAGGCGAGGAGTTCCAAGCTGCTATGCAAGCGGAGCTTGCGTGGCTCGATGCCCGCTTGGCTGATGTCACCCCCGCCCGCTTTCGTGAGCTGAGCAAGATCTTCCGCAATGCCACCCGCCTGGAAATCGATTTCTGGCAGATGGGCTTAGACCTCTCTGAATAATGACCAACAACAAGGAAACCGTCATGACCAAGACCGTCAAAAGTAAAACCGCGCACTTTTTAGCCGAAACCGCCCAGGTAGATGCCGCCGCCGTGGCCCCGCTGCCCGGCTCGCGCAAGGTGTATGTGGAAGGCTCGCGGCCGGATATTCGCGTGCCGTTTCGGGAAATCACCCTCTCGCCCACGAAAACCAGCGGCGTGGATGAACAAAACCCACCATTGCTGGTGTACGACACCTCCGGCCCCTACACCGACCCCAGCGCCAACATCGATTTGCGCCAAGGCCTGCCAGAACTGCGCCGCGCCTGGATCGAAGAGCGCAACGACACTGAATTTCTGGACGGACCTACCAGCCAGTACGGCCAGCGCCGCGCCAACGACCCCACGCTGGCTCAGCTGCGCTTTGATTTAAGCCGCACCCCGCGCCGTGCTAAAGCGGGTAAAAACGTGACCCAGCTGCACTACGCCCGACAGGGCATTATTACGCCGGAAATGGAGTTTATCGCCCTGCGGGAAAACCAGCGGCGCCAAACGTTAGGTACCACTGAGGTGGAGCGCATTCTGGGCCATCAGCATGCAGGCCAGAGCTTTGGTGCCAGCCTGCCCAAAGAAATTACCCCGGAGTTCGTGCGCGATGAGGTGGCGCGTGGGCGGGCGATTATTCCCAATAACATCAACCATCCGGAAAGCGAGCCGATGATCATTGGCCGCAACTTCCTGGTGAAGATCAATGGCAACCTGGGCAACTCGGCGGTCACCTCTTCCATTGAAGAGGAAGTGGACAAGATGACCTGGGGCATCCGCTGGGGCGCGGATACCATCATGGATCTCTCCACTGGCCAGAACATCCATGAAACCCGCGAGTGGATCATCCGCAATTCGCCGGTGCCGATTGGTACGGTGCCCATTTATCAGGCGCTGGAGAAGGTCAACGGCATTGCCGAAAACCTCACCTGGGAGATCTTCCGCGATACGCTGATCGAGCAGGCGGAACAGGGGGTGGATTACTTCACCATTCACGCGGGGGTGCTGCTGCGCTACGTGCCGCTCACTGCCAACCGTGTCACCGGCATTGTGAGTCGTGGCGGTTCCATCATGGCGAAGTGGTGCTTGTATCATCATCAGGAGAGCTTCCTGTACACACACTTCGAGGAGATCTGCGAGATCTGCAAGCAGTACGATGTGGCGTTCTCGCTGGGCGACGGCCTGCGCCCCGGCTCCATTGCCGATGCCAACGACGAAGCGCAAATGGCGGAGCTGAAAACCCTGGGCGAGCTGACTCACATTGCCTGGAAGCACGATGTGCAGGTGATGATCGAAGGCCCCGGCCATGTGCCCATGCACCTGGTGAAGGAGAACATGGATAAGCAGCTGGAGTACTGCGACGAAGCGCCCTTCTACACCTTGGGGCCGCTGGTGACGGATATCGCCCCCGGCTACGACCACATTACCTCTGGCATTGGGGCGGCGATGATTGGCTGGTTTGGCTGCGCGATGCTTTGCTACGTCACGCCGAAAGAGCACCTGGGCCTGCCCAATAAAGACGACGTGAAAACCGGCATCATCACCTACAAGATTGCTGCCCACGCGGCGGATTTGGCCAAAGGCCACCCAGCGGCGCAGCGCCGTGATAACGCGCTCTCTAAAGCGCGTTTCGAGTTCCGTTGGGAAGACCAGTTCAACCTGGGCCTAGACCCGGACACCGCGCGGGAATTCCACGATGAAACCCTGCCGAAGGACTCCGCTAAGGTGGCGCATTTCTGCTCCATGTGCGGGCCGAAGTTCTGCTCGATGAAGATCAGCCAGGAAGTGCGCGACACTTACCGCGACCGCGCCCCTGAAAACGCCAGCGAAAGCGATGCCGAAGCCGTGAAGCGCGGGATGCAGGAGCAGGCGGAGAAGTTCCGCCGGGAAGGGAGTGCGCTGTATCAAGAGGTGTAGCCCTTAAACACAACAACCGGAGCCAACGGCTCCGGTTGTTCGTTCTGCGCCACAAGCACTACTTTTTCTTCTTGGCGCCTTCTTTGGCATCGCCCTTGCCTTTTTGCAGTTCGCCTTTGGCCTGTTGGGCTTTACCTTTGGCTTCGGTTTTGCTGCTACCGGTGGCCTTGCCTGCTGCTTCTTTTACTTTACCGGCGGCTTTGTTGGCCGCACCTTTCGCTTTATCTTCTTTGCCACTTGCCATGACGAACACCTCTAATCCGTTAGTAGGGAAATAGTCGCACACCAAGTATGTAGCTACGTTAGCGCCGACTCCCTTTCAGAGTAGCTCTTTGTTAAAAAGTTGCCTCAACTTCTTTCGGGCAAGCGCGTGGGCTCCCAGCGGTTCAGAAGATAATGCAAACAGATCATTACCGACAGCGTGCCGATCAGCGCCACGCTCATGGAAGAGAAGCGGTAAAGCGCGCTGTAGACTAGATCTTGCTGCGGCCCTAACGACTGACCAAACAAAATCCCCATCGTGGTCAGCCCACCAAACCCAATGCCTGAGCCACCCCCTTCCAAGATATGCTCCCTGGCAAACAGCATAAGTCCCAGCCAATAGAGCAGAATCACCAGCAGAAAATGGTGGCTTTGGGTGTAGAGCGCTAGCTGCATCACCAGTGCGAGATTACAGCCCAGCAGCGTGCCCACCGCACGTTTTGCTGCCGATGCCTGCGCGCCGAAATAGCCCAGCGTGAACAGAATCAAGATGGTGGCCATTTGCGCTGAGAGCGAATCGCGCAGGTCAAACACCTGAAACACCACAAACGAGAGCGTGGCGGTGATGCCGCCAATCAGCGTTTCATGGCGGATTTGTGCCACCGTTTTACTGCCTCTGGGCGGCGGCTGGCGTGGCTCTACATCGGGAAACAGGGTGTACATCAGCATGGCGATGAACACCGCCAGCACGCTGGCCATGAGATTACTGGCCAACAGATCACTTAAATCCACCCCTGGATAGCTAGCAAAGTGCAGCAGAATACTGAGCGTCAGCACCCCGTTGGCACCAAACAGAAACAGCGGGCCTTTGGCCATCACGTTAAAGCGCAGCAGAAACAGGCCAAGCACCACCAGCGTCATCACCACGGGCATATGTTTTAACAGCCCAACGACCAAGCTGACTTCCAGCACGTTGAGGCTCACGTTGGAGAGAAACTGGCGAATGATCGAGCCATTTAACACCGGCACCAAGCCCAACAAAAACATCGGGAAGACGGTAAAGAAGACGCCGTAGTTCCATCCCATCAGTTGGCTGATGATAAACCCCAACGTGCCACCACCCGCGACTCGTAGGCACTGGCGCAGCCCGTTCTGGCTAAGCGCCGAGGGAACCGGTGCCGAACGAGTGGCGGGTGTCGCCGAGCGTGACTTTGAATTAGCCAACGATCTCGTCAACCGTCTAATAAACATAGTGCAGCCAGCTAATAAGATGCGCCTGCAGCCAAGCAAACGGCTTGGCCAAGGCATGCTCGCCGGGCACTAGTTGTACCGTGGCCCGCGCGCCGCTGGGCGGGAGTTCTTCCAGCGGTTCATCCAGCACGACGTGAATACGCACTCGCTGGGCGTCGCGCACCCAGCGGTCAGAGGTAGGAATATCCACCAGTTGCCCGTCGGCGGCCTGCTGCCCTTCTCGCACACCGGCATCGAACGCGCTCACGTGGCCTGCAAAAATACGCCCCGGCAGCGCATCGAAGACGATCTTTGCGTCATCACCAGGGGCCACATGGCGCAGGCTTTTTTCGCGAAAATCAGCCACCACGTCGACATTGCTGGCCACCAGCGCCACGGCTGGCTGGCCTGCCTGCACGTAATCCCCCGGCTGGAGCTGAAGGTTCGTCACTTCCCCCGCTTCCCGCGCTCTAACCGTGGTACGCGCGATATCCAACTCGGCCTTCTCCAGCGCATTGTTAGCCTGGCGCAGCCGTAAGTTGGCATCGCCCTCTTCGCCTAGCTGTACTTCCAAACTATCGATTTGCGCGCGAGCGGATGCTACGGCAGCTTGGGCCGTATGCTCAGCGGCCACTTGCTGTTCATACTGCTGGCGGGAGATACCCTGCCGGCCCAAAAGCGCCTCGGCGCGGCGGCGCTCACCGCTGCGCTCGTCAAACGTGGCCTGAGCTGATGCCAGCGAGGCCCGCGCCGCCGCCAGTTCGGCGGTTAGCCGAGCGTTCTCCTGCTCAGCTTGCTCGCGATTCAACTCCGCCTGCTGCCGGGCAAGCTCGAACGGTGCCGGGTCCAGCCGAAACAGCACATCACCCGCTTCTACCCGCTGGTGGTCACGCACCACCACGTCTTTCACCGGCGCGCTTAGCTCCGGCGCAATCCGCGTCACGGGCCGCATCGCCCGCGCCTCCGGGGTCATGGGCATAAAACTATCGGCGAGTAAGAAATAAACAAACAGCACCACAAACGCCGCCAGGGCTATTTTCACCCAGCGGGTAAATCGTTGATCAGGGGTCATTAGCGTTTCTCGTTCACTGTTCCCAAACGGTCATGGCCCTTGGGTCGCGTTAGATGGAATACTTTAGTCTAACAAACTTATTAGCACGCTAACAATATGGATTGAAAAAACCCGCTGCCGAGTCTTTGCTCAGTCAGCGGGGTCGTATTCCCTTGAAGCAGCGCTTAGCGCGCTAGAACATCAGAAGCGGTAGCGAAGGCCTATACTGGCCGCATCAAAATCGTAGGCGGATTCGTCCAGGTAGCGCATGTAATCGGCCCCAACGGAGACGTTCTGCGCAATGTCCATTTCGGCACCCGCACCGTAAGAGAGGCCGCTTTCGCGATTATTGCTGATCTCGACTTCGGAGAAACCCGCAAGGCCATAGA
The DNA here is from genome assembly GCF_030247125.1 of Halomonas sp. LC1. Classification (NCBI taxonomy): domain Bacteria; kingdom Pseudomonadati; phylum Pseudomonadota; class Gammaproteobacteria; order Oceanospirillales; family Halomonadaceae; genus Halomonas; species Halomonas sp. LC1. The sequence goes on from NZ_JASSPG010000001.1 coordinate 364,738, forward strand.
GACGGAAGTTGGGCGCCACGGGGATGATGCCTTTGGCATACGCACCCGCTAGGTGGTCTAGATCGGCACCGCGATCCGAGCCGCCGGTGCCCAGGTGGCCTTCCAGGGCGAAGTAATCATTGAACTGAGCACCGCCGCGCAGGCGCAGGCCGACGTCATCGCGGGAGTCGCCGCGCTCAGGGTTCAAGCTCCAAAACATGGCATCGCCACCCACGTATCCTTGTGGATATTGAAAGGACTCTTGGGCTTGGGCGGATGCCGCAAACGATCCTGCACCTACCAGAAGCGCTGCGGAGGTCAGTGATAAGACGGTCATCTTCATGGGGATCACCTCAGTTAAAAAACAGTGTTTCCTTACACTTCGAAGTGTGGCCCGGCCCCCTGAAGAACGCAATTCCCCCGCTCACGCTTGCATCGAGTTTCCTTTTTTCTTGCGCTGTTCATGACGTTTTCTAGCGCCCTTTTGACAGGCTCAGTACGACGATGCCCCCGACTACCACCGCGCCACCCACGAGCTGGCTAGGGCTGAGCATTTGCCCAAGCACCAGATAGGCAATTAGCAGCGACGCCACCGGCTCGAAATTCATCACCGGCGCGTTGCGGGCCATATCCAACCGAGGCACGAAAATAAACAGAATCGAGAACCCGCTGCCGTAAAGCAGCGCCAGCAGCGTTAGCCCTACCCAGCCGGTGCTATTGTCCGGCAAGCTCATACCGCCCGGCACCGCCCCTAAAAACCCACCAATAATCATGGCGATAAACACGGTTTGCATGGTCAGCAGGCTGCGCAGCGTGCTGCCTACCCCGGCCAAACGATGCTCGGTCACCCACAGCGCACAGGCAAACGCGAACGCGGCAAATAACCCAAAGCCAATGCCTGCCAGCCACTCCGACCCCATCGCATCGGCGTTGGCCACCCAACTGGGGATATCCAGCACCACCAACAGGCCAATCAAAATAGTGCCCATAATCAGGCAGCTACGCAGCGATGGCCGAGGCCCGCCCAGCGCCCAGCTAATGAGCGCCAGTTGAATAGGAAAGGTATTCACTAGCAGCAGCGCAATCACCACCGGCAAGCGCGCCACAGCGGAATATAAGCTGACACTTTGCAGGGTAATAAGAAGCCCCACCGCGAGCTGCCAGCGCCACGCTCCCGGAGGCAGCCAAAGGCGCTTTTTCTGAAGGATGACCAAGGAGAGCAGAATCAAGCAAGCCACGCCTGAGCGCATCAATACCGCCAGAAGCAGCCCCGTGCCGTTATCAAACGCCAACCGAGCTGAGACGTGGTTCGCAGCGAACATCGTCGCCACCGTCATCATCAGCAGAATGGCAAGATGACGGGGTAATAGGTTGGGGCTAGAAATCGAGGACATAGGAACAAAAGGGCTCACGATGGGTTATATAAGGAACAGGATGCCGACATTTTACATAGAAGGCTAACTAAATTCTTCGCTGATTTTCCGCGTCGCAGCATGTTAAACTAAAGTCTATCCCCTTACCTCCTAACTACGTTACAAAGGTTGTTATGAACGCACCGGTGCTGGTTATTAACTGTGGCTCTTCTTCTATTAAATACGCTTTGATCGATGCTGACCCGCAGGCACCACGCTTAGCCGGGCTAGCGGAGCGCTTAGGCAGCAGCGACGCCCGCTTGAAAGGTAAAAACAGCGCCGGTGAAAGCTTTACCCAGCCGCTGCCGAATGCTGACCACGCCGAAGCCCTCAACGCCATTTTGCAGCGCTTGGAAGGCCGCGTGCCGGGTGCCGTGGGCCACCGTATCGTTCACGGCGGCGAACACTTCACCCAGGCTGCCCTCATTGATGACAGCGTCATCGAGGCCATCGAAACCACGGCAGCTTTAGCACCGCTGCATAACCCCGCTAACCTGGCGGGCATTGCTGCAACTCGCAAGGTGTTTCCAGAACTGCCCCAAGTGGCCGTGTTCGATACCGCCTTCCACCAAACGCTGCCGCCCCGCGCCTACCGTTACGCATTGCCGGAAGCGCTGTATACCGAGCACGGCATTCGCCGCTACGGTTTCCACGGTACCAGCCACGCCTTTGTGAGCCAGCGCGCTGGCGAGCTGAGTAGCCGTGGCGCGGGCGGCTGGCTGACGGCCCACCTGGGCAACGGCTGCTCTACCGCAGCGGTGTGGAACAACCAGAGCCTGGATACCAGCATGGGCCTGACCCCGCTGGAAGGCTTGGTAATGGGCACCCGCAGCGGCGACGTTGACCCCGGCCTGCATGCGCATCTTCACCGTCAGCTAGGCTGGTCGGTAGACGAGATCGACAATGTGCTCAACAAGCAGAGCGGCCTGCTGGGCCTTTCTGGCCTGACCAACGATATGCGCGAAGTAGAAGACCAAGCCATGGCCGGGCACCCTGGCGCCAAGTTGGCGTTAGACGTGTTCTGCTACCGCATCGCCAAGTCGCTGGCCGCGCTCTCCTGTGCACTGCCTACGCTTGATGGCGTGATCTTCACCGGTGGCATTGGCGAAAACTCGCCTATCGTACGTCGTGAAGTGCTGGCCCTGCTGCCCCACTTTGGTTTCAGCTTAGATGAAGCGGCCAACGAAGCCACCATCCGTGGCAAAGAGGGCAAACTGGATAGCGCCGGTCACCAAGGCCCGGAAGTGTGGGTAATCCCCACCGATGAAGAGGGCCGCATTGCCATGGAAACCCGCCACTGCGTGGAGACCCCTGAATGAACAGCTCCCCCGAGCAACCGCAAGCCATTCTCCTGGTACCCACCAACGTTGGTGCCGGGCTAACGTCCGCTTGCCTTGGTTTGATTCAAGCGCTCGACACCATCGGCTTGAAAGCCGGTTTTTTAAAGCCGTTCATGCAGAACGAGCTGAACGGCCCCGGTCTGGATCGTTCCACGGCGCTGGTATCGCGCACGCTAAGCCAGCGCCCGCCCTCGCCCATTTCCCAGGCGCGTTTAGAGCGACTGCTGCGCGACGACCAAACCGACGAGCTGATGGAAAACGTCATCGAGCTCTACGAGCAGGTGGTGCAGCAGGCCTACCGAGACGGCAGCGCGCTGGATCTGATCGTGGTGGAAGGCGTGGTGCCGACTCAGCACACCACCTATGCCACCCAAACCAATGCGCAGCTCGCTCATGCGCTAAACGCGCGAATCATTCTGGTGGGCACTGGGGACCTCAACGAACCCCAGGCGCTGGCCGAAGAGTTGGATATGCACGCCCGCAGTTTTGGCGGCGTTAGCTCTAGCCGCACCCTGGGCGGCATCTTGATGCGCATGAAGAACCTGCCCTACGGCCAGGAAGATGACCTTTCGGCCGCGCCGGGCACCATCAAACCGCAGCTGGAAGAGCCGGTACTCAACGAGCTGCGCCGCTACTCCCCGGCGCTGGCTACTGACCGCTTCCACCTGATTGGCGTAGTGCCTTACAGCAAAACGCTGAGTGCCCCGCGCACGCTGGACGTGGCCCGGGCGCTGAATGCCAAGGTGCTCAACGAAGGCGAAGCCGCCAGCCGCCGCGTGCTCTCTACCAGCCTGTGCGCTCGAAGTGCGGCCAACGCGCTGCATATCTTCACGCCGGGCAGCTTGGTCGTGGCCTCCGGCGACCGTGACGATGTGGTGCTGGCCTCCGCGCTGGCGACCATGAACGGCACCCAGCTGGCGGGCGTGCTGCTCACCAACGGCTTCTTGCCCAACGAGGGCATGATCGAGATGTGTCGCCCGGCGCTGAAAACCGGCCTGCCGGTGCTGGCGGTAGAAACCGACAGCCTGACCACGGCGCAAAACCTGAGCCAGCTCAGTACTGAAATCCCCATGGATGACTTCGAGCGCGCCGAGCAGGTGGCCCGCTACGTGGCTGCCCACATGGATTTGGAGTGGCTGAAAGCCAAGCTGAGCCGTGGCTACACCCGCCGCCTTTCGCCCTCAGCGTTCCGCCACCAGTTGGTGAAGCTCGCTCAGCAGGCCAAAAAGCGCATCGTGCTGCCGGAAGGCGACGAGCCGCGCACCATCGAGGCGGCAATCATCTGCCAGCGTCGTGGCATTGCCGACTGCGTGCTGTTGGGCAAACGGGAAGATATCGAGAGCGTCGCCCATCACCGTGGCCTCACGCTGCCCGATGCGCTGACCATCATCGACCCGGAAAGCACCCGCGCCAGCTACATTGGCCCGATGGTGGAGCGCCGTCGCGGCAAGCTCAACGAGCTGACCGCCGAAGCGCAGCTTCAAGATAACGTGGTGCTGGGTACCATGATGCTGCAGCTCGATGAAGTGGATGGCCTGGTGTCCGGTGCGGTTCACACCACTGCCAACACCGTTCGCCCGGCGTTTCAGCTGATCAAAACGGCCCCTGAGTACAATCAGGTATCGTCGATCTTCTTCATGCTGCTGCCGGAACAGGTGGTGGTGTACGGCGACTGCGCGGTGAACCCAGACCCGGACGCCGAAACCCTGGCAGAGATCGCCCTACAGAGCGCCCGCTCTGCCGAGGCGTTTGGCATCGAGCCGCGCGTGGCGATGATCAGCTACTCCACCGGCGACTCCGGCACCGGCGCGGATGTGGATAAAGTGCGCGAAGCCACTCGCATTGCTAAAGAGCGCGCGCCGCATCTAGCCATCGACGGCCCGCTGCAGTACGACGCCGCTGCCATCGAGAGCGTAGGCAAGCAGAAAGCCCCCGACTCTCCCGTGGCGGGCAAGGCCACCGTGTTCGTGTTCCCCGACCTCAACACCGGCAACACCACCTACAAAGCGGTGCAGCGCAGCGCCCGCGTGGTGAGCGTTGGCCCGATGCTGCAAGGTCTGAACAAGCCGGTGAACGACCTCTCCCGTGGCGCGCTGGTGGACGACATCGTCTACACCATCGCTCTCACCGCGATTCAGGCCAGCCAGCGGGAAAGCTAGCCACTCGCCGTGTGCCATACGCGCTAAAAAACGCACCGAACAGTGAACTGTTCGGGGCGTTTTAAGTTTTGCGTCAGGTTGAATCGTTAGGATGTATCACGCCCACATGGGCACCATGGCTTCCAGCACCATCACTAAGCTCATGGCGGTAATGGTCAGAATCGAGACGCCGAACACCTTCTTCGCCCAGCGAACGTCGTCCTCTAACCGGTAGCCGCATAGCGCCAGATAAAGCCAGTAACCACCCATGGTGAGCGCTACACATAGGTAGCCTGCGCCTGCTTGGCTAGCCAGCACCAGCGCCAGTGACGCAGGAATAAACGCCACGATATAGCCCAGAATATGGTGCTTGGCCCGCTTAATGCCGTGCACCACCGGCAGCACCGGGATGGAGGCGCGACGGTAATCCGCATAGCGGAAAATCGCGATAGCGTAGGAGTGCGGCATCTGCCACAGGCAGAAAATCACTAGCAGCATAAACGCGCCGCTGTCGAACTGTCCTGTGACCGCGCAGTAGCCCACCACCGGCGGCATCGCGCCGGAAAGGCTGCCCACCAGCGTGCCGTACTCGGAGTGGCGCTTCATATAGAGGCTGTACACTCCCACATACACGCCCCAGCCGATTACTGCCAGCGCCACCGTCAAACCGTTAGTACCCAGCGCCAAACAGACCACGCCGGCCACCCCCAACAGCGCCGAAATCCCCAGCGCCTGGGTGATCGAGATGCGGCCCTTGGCCAGCGGGCGATGGCGCGTACGCGCCATCAGTGCGTCAATATCCCGATCAATCACGTTGTTGCAGGCGCAGCCCGAGGCGATGACCAGGGCAATGCCCATCATCACCGAGGCAAAGGTGACCCAATCGAAGGTGCCGTGGGCGGCCAAAAAGTAGCCGCCCAAGGTCGCAATCAGATTGCCACCGATGATCCCCGGCTTGGTGAGCGCCAGCACGTCGCGCCAGCGGCTCGGTGCCACGTTCAGCCGATCATCATGTTGAGATGCAGATGCTGCATGATCCATAACGAGCCCCCTACCACCAGGACGAGTATCGTCAGTGTGAAAACGAAGGACATGACGTTCCAGCCTTCGTCGGCCTTGGTATTCATATGCATAAACATGACCAGCTGAACCAAAATCTGCAGCACGGCTGTTATAGCGATGACCACCACCGTCGTGGCGGTGCTTAACGCACCGCTCATAACGACCGCGAACGGAATCACGGTTAGCACTAAAGATAGCAGAAGCCCCGTCACATACGATTTAACGCTGCCGTGGGATGACGTTGAAGATGATGAATGGCTCATGTCACAGCACTCCCATCAGATAAACGAACGAGAACACGCAGATCCACACGATGTCCAGGAAGTGCCAAAACAGGCTGAGGCACAGAATCCGTGGACGCGTCATCGGGGTGATGCCCTTGGTCGAAAGCTGCACCAGCATGACCAGAATCCACACCAAACCCACGGTGACGTGAAGGCCGTGGGTGCCGACCAGGGTAAAGAACGACGAAAGAAACGCGCTCTGATCAGGGCCGTAGCCCTGATGAATCAGATGCTGAAACTCGTACACTTCCATGCCGACGAACGCGGCACCCAGCAGGAAGGTGATCGCCAGCCACGCTTTTACTTGGCCGACGCGCTCGGCGCTCATCGCCAGCACGCCCATACCAAAGGTGAAGCTACTGAACAGCAGCAGGAAGGTTTCCACCAGCACGAAGGGCAGCTCGAAGATATCCGCCGCCGTTGGGCCGGCAGCCGTGCCTTTCATCAGCACGGCGTAGGTAGCGAACAGTGACCCGAAGATCACCAGGTCACTCATCAAGTAGACCCAGAAGCCAAACACTTTCGTGCCGGTCGCGTCGTGGTGCTCATGGGGCTCGGCTGCGGCGCCATGATGTAGGGTATCGGTGGCCATTACACTCGTGCCTCCACATAGTTGGTCTGTTCACGATCAGACGCTGCGCTACTCGGCGCAGAGGTTTTGCGCTTTTCGTGCTCGCGCTCGATGCGCGCCACTTCAGCGGCGGGCACGTAGTAGTCGATATCTTCGTTGAATACACGTGCTAGGAAACTTACCACCGCACCCAGCGCGCCGACGGCGGCCAGCCACCAGATATGCCACACCAGCGCAAAGCCTAGAATCAGCGCGAAGAAGCTGATGACCGGCCCCGCCACGGTGTTACGCGGCATGTGAATATCGGTGTAGGGCGCTTCGTCCAACTGCTCGTTACCCCGCTGCTTTTGCGACCAGAAGCTGTCGATGTCGCCGACTTCTGGCAGGCGAGCAAAGTTGTAGAACGGCGCAGGCGACGAGGTCGACCACTCCAACGTGCGGCCATCCCAGGGGTCGCCGGTCAGGTCGGCATTCAGCTTGCGGTCGCGGATGCTGACCCAGAACTGAATGATGGTGCAGGCAATCCCCATCATGATGATCACGGCACCTACCCAAGCCAGAATCATCCAGGGTTGCCACTCAGGATTCGCGTAGGACTGCATACGGCGCACGGCACCGAAGAAGCTCAGCACGTAGAGCGGCATGAACGCGACGTAGAAGCCGATAAACCAGCACCAGAACGAGCGCTTGCCCCACTTCTCGCTCAGCGTGAAGCCGAATGCTTTGGGGAACCAGTAGGTCAGGCCCGCCATCATGCCGAATACCACGCCGCCAATGATCACGTTATGGAAGTGGGCAATGACGAACAGGCTGTTGTGCAGCACGAAGTTAGCCGCCGGGAGCGCCAGCATCACGCCAGTCATACCGCCTAGGGTAAAGGTGATGATGAAGCCCAGGGTCCACAGCACCGGCGAGGTCAGCTCAAGGCTGCCGCGGAAAATGGTAAACAGCCAGTTGAACACCTTCACCCCGGTGGGGATGGCAATGATCATCGTCATGATGCCGAAGAAGGCGTTCACGTTGGCGCCAGCACCCATGGTGAAGAAGTGGTGCAGCCACACGATAAACGACAGCAGCGTGATGGCCACCGTGGCCCAGACCATGGTTTTGTAACCAAACAGACGCTTGCGCGCGAAGGTGGCGATGACTTCAGAGAACACGCCAAAGGCCGGCAGAATCAGAATGTACACTTCCGGGTGACCCCAGGCCCAAATGAGGTTGACGTACATCATCATGTTGCCGCCAAAGTCATTGGTGAAGAAGTGCATACCGAAGTAGCGGTCAAGGGTTAACAGCGCGATGGTCGCGGTCAGAATCGGAAACGAGGCAATAATCAGGACGTTGGCGCACAGCGACGTCCAGGTAAAAATCGGCATGCGGAACAGGGTCATGCCTTTGGTGCGCATTTTCAGAATGGTAACGAAGAAATTAATGCCGGTGAGCGTGGTGCCTATCCCGGATATTTGCAGTGCCCATATCCAGTAATCGACCCCCACCCCAGGGCTAAACTCTATCCCCGATAAAGGCGCGTAAGCGAGCCAGCCGGTTTTGGCGAACTCCCCTACCACGAGGGAAATATTGACCAAAATCGCCGACACGGCGAACAGCCAGAAACTCAGGTTATTCAAAAACGGGAAAGCAACGTCGCGGGCGCCGATTTGCAGGGGCACCACCAGGTTCATCAGACCGATGACCATGGGCATCGCAACGAAGAAGATCATGATCACGCCGTGGGCGGTAAAGATCTGATCGTAGTGTTCAGGAGGGAGATAACCTGCGGCCCCACCGGCCGCCATGGCCAGTTGCGTCCGCATCATGATCGCATCGGCAAAGCCGCGAAGCAGCATGACCAAGGCCACCACGAAGTACATGATGCCGAGCTTTTTGTGGTCGACGGAGGTAAACCACTCGTTCCACAGCCAGCCCCATTTACGGTAGTACGTCAGTGCGCCCAGTAGCGCGGCACCCCCAATCGCCATGAAGGCGGCAACGACCATAATGATCGGTTCGTGATACGGAATTGCTTCTAACGTGAGTTTTCCAAACATGCTTAACCCCCCGCTTCAACGCTTGTGGGATGGCCGCCCAAGGCGTGGTCATCACCTGCATGCTGATTGGTAACGTGGCCGATCGCGGCCTGCTGTTGCGACCCGTTGGCGCTCTCTAGCTCGCTGGATTCGCCGTGGCTATCGTGGGCATCACTGATGGCGTCACCGTGGTTTGCATGACCGCCGTGCCCACTGCCGTCACCACTGTGGAAGCTGCTGACGATCGACTCATACAGCTCGGGCGTGACCGCCGAGAAGTACTCCACCGGGTGATACTCCGTCGGCTGCGCCAAGGCTTCGTAACCATCCGGGAAGGTCAGGGTGTCGTCGGCGGCACGCACGTTTTCCACCCAGGCGTCGAATTCCGCCGGAGAGGTGACGTGGGCATCGAAGGTCATCCCAGAGAAGCCAGCACCGCTGTAGTTGGTGGAACGGCCGGGGTAGACGCCCTCTTCGTCGGCAATCAGGTGAACATCGTTATCCATGCCCGCCATGGCGTAGATCTGGCTGCCTAAGCGTGGAATGAAGAAGGCGTTCATTACCGAGCCAGAACTCACTCGGAAGCGCACGGGGGTATCTACCGGGAAGGCCAGTTCATTGACGCTAGCAATGCCCTGTTCCGGGTAGATGAACAGCCACTTCCAATCCAGCGCGACGGCTTGGATCTCCATGGGTTCCACGTCGCTTTCCAGCGGTTTGTGGGGGTCCAGGCTGTGGGAGGTTTTAAAGGTGAGAAAGGCGAGTACGGCAATGATCAAGCAGGGCACGGTCCAAACGGCCGCTTCGATGGCGTTGGAGTGCGCCCAGTCCGGCAGATACTTGGCGACGCGGTTACTGCGCCGGTAGCGCCAGCCAAACAGCAGCGTCATCACGATGACCGGAATGACCACGATCAGCATCAGCCCAAAGGAGGTCAAAATCAGCGAGCGTTGCTCAACGCCAATCTGCCCCTTGGGATCCAGCAATGCAGAACTGCAGCCCGTTAACAGCAAGCACAATGCGACGAGCACAAAAGTGCCTCGCCTGCGCCAGTGGGTAGGTAGTTGCATGGTGTGATCTCATCAGAGAGTTGTCTAAAACAGCCTGCTGCTTGGCGGACGTGTAGCCAACTAAGTAGCAAGCTAACTATCACCCCATACTTTTCCCAGAACAGTGAGCGCAACTGCGTTGCTCCGGGAAAAATATGCGCCACCTTATGGGGTTGGTGGCGAGCCTTGGCCGTGCACCTTGCGTGCATCAACTAAGACTAAAGTATTTTCTATTGATCTGGGTCAATCAGAAAGAGACGTTATGCCGCACCCTGCGCACCCGTTGGGTGCCAAGCAGCATCCTCTCTGTTTAGGCGAGCGTGACGCTCAAGGTGGGCAGTGGATGGCGCTCCAGCAGGCCAGGGGCTCGCTCATCGTCAGTGACGACGATATCGAAATCCTCCAGCGAGGCAAAATAAGCCGGGCGCACCACGCCAAATTTGCTGGCATCGACCACCAACAGCCGCTGCATCGCCGTGGCAATGGCCGCTTGTTTGGGCCCGACTTCATGAAAATGAAAGCAGCTTACGCCTCGTTCGCAATCCACGCCTGCGGCGGAGATCAGTGCTTTATTGATGCCCAAACGCTCGATAGCAGCGCCCATGCCGTCGCTGCCAAACGATTGGGAGGAGGCATAGAACAGCCCGCCCAGCAGCACCAGGCGCACGTTGGGCAACCCGGCCACGGCGTTGGCCACGTTGAGCGCATACGTCACTACGGTTAATTCGCGGAAGCGGCTGAGCTGGCCCAGCAGCGGAATCAGTGTGGAGCCGCAGTCGATGAACAGCGTGTCGCCCTCTTCGATAAAGCTGGCTGCACGCTGGCAAAGCCGCTGCTTCACTTGGTAGTGACTCGCCTGTTGTTCGGTCAAATCATACACCGGCGTCACGCCCGGGTAGCTGGCCATCACCAGCCGCCCACCCAGCAGACTAATGGCCGACGGCTGCGTTGAAAGATCCCGACGAATGGTCATTTCGGAGACGCCGCACAGCTCGGCAGCATCGCGAAGATGCAGCGTTCCCCCGCTAGCCAACGCTTCTTGCAACATCGCCATGCGCTGTGCGCTCCGATCGTTCATGTCTGGCATCTCCTTATGATTCATTTTGTTATCAGCACTAAGCCCTACCAGGCGCTCTATGCTGAGCTAGCCCCTCGCTGATTTCCACTGCTACGCACGTTTATCACCCGCACATGATGCGCTTATCACATTTAAATAGCGTTGATGTGACAATACTTGCAAATCAAAGTTAAAAAAATAACACTCAATGTTATAATTTTAACATCAACGCCAGCCCACACGACCCATAACGTCGGAACGCCAGCCCCTCTGGCCCCGAGATACAAACCTGTTGAGGCTTCCATGACTGCTCTATCCCACTCTCGTTCTTCTTCGTTCGTCACGCTTGGCGCTGGCGTTTTACTGGCCAGTGCTGCCGTAGCAACCCCTGCGTTTGCCGACGATGCCGAGCCGCAAACCCTCGACCGTCTGTGGTCGTTTGCCAACGTTTCAGTCAACTACCTGGACTGGTCGAACGGCACCGAAGCACGCACCGCCAGCAACGCGGCGAAAAGCGACTTTACGTTCGTTGAAATCGAAGGCGGCGTCGGCTTTAGCTGGGGCGAATTCTACGGCTTCTTCGATTTCGAGAACCCGACCAACGACCAGTTCGACCAAGCCAGCGGCGGTAAAGACAACTTCCGTACTGCGGGTAAAGTGACCTCTCACATCTACTTGGGCGACAGCCCGCTGTCGATTTATGCCCACCTGTACGACTTCCGCGACTACGGCTACGAGTCTCGCGAGCAAGACCAAATTCTCGGCTTGGGGTATCGCACCACGTTCGACAACGGCCTGTGGTTCAAACCGTTCATCGGTGCAGCCCGCGTGCAGAGCAATAGCTACACCGGCATGAACGGCTTCATGGCTGGCTGGGTCGCAGGCTACGACTTTACCGCCCTGAACCAAAACTTCAGCGTGACCAACTGGCACGAGCAGACCTTCGGCCGCGACGACGAGTACCTGACTCAGAACTACGTGGGCGACAAAGCAGGCAGCGTCGGTACCAACGGTGCGCTGAGCCTGTGGTGGCACCCGTCCGATCTGATCACGACAGGCGTGCAGTACCGCTACTCAGAGAATAAACTGGGCACCCCGGACGCTTATCAAAACGCGATGATCTACTCAGTGAAGTTGAACTTACTGTAATCGCTCACACTCCTCACGATCCGAAGGTACTCCCATGACCCTCATCATGAGCTTGGTTGGTATGGTCACCCTGGTGGCCATCGCCCTGATCTTCTCTTACGACCGCAAGTCGATTCGGCTGCGCACCGTGCTGGGTGCCTTCGCCATCCAGGCCGGTATTGGCGCGTTCGTGCTGTACGTGCCGTTCGGCCAGGCGGTGCTTCAGGCTATCTCGGCAGGCGTTAGCCAGGTACTGGTGTACGCCAACGACGGTATCGGCTTCCTGTTTGGTGGCTTGGCCGATGTGGAAAACGTCGGTTTCGTGTTTGCCATCAAGGTACTGCCGGTCATCATCTTCTTCTCGTCGCTGATTGCCGTGCTCTACTACCTGGGCATCATGCAGTGGGTCATTCGGATTCTGGGCGGCGCGCTGCAAAAAGCACTGGGCACCTCACGTACCGAATCGCTCTCCGCGACTGCGAACATCTTCGTCGGCCAAACCGAAGCACCGCTGGTGGTGCGTCCGTTCATTGCCCGCATGACGCCTTCGCAGCTATTTGCGGTGATGTGTGGCGGCTTGGCCTCGGTAGCCGGTTCCGTTCTGGCAGGCTACGCGGCGTTGGGCATTCCGATGGAGTATCTGGTAGCAGCCTCCTTCATGGCGGCGCCGGGTGGCCTGCTGTTCGCCAAGCTGATCATGCCGGAAACCCAAGACGCTGAAGACAGCGACAGTGTTTCCAAGGTCGATGAAGAGCTGAAAGAGCAGGACGACAAACCCACCAACGTGCTGGATGCAGCGGCCTCCGGTGCAACGTCTGGCCTAATGCTGGCAGCCAACGTCGGTGCGATGCTGCTGGCGTTCATTGGCCTGATCGCGCTGATCAACGGCATTTTAGGCGGCGTTGGCGGCTGGTTCGGCTTTGAATCGCTGAGCCTTGAGCTGATTCTCGGCTGGCTGTTTGCGCCGCTGGCGTTCCTGCTGGGCGTGCCCTGGGAAGAGGCAACCCTGGCGGGTTCATTTATCGGCCAGAAGCTGGTGGTCAACGAGTTCGTGGCCTACATCAACCTGGCCCCCTATATCGATGGGGAACAGGTGGTGGCGGCAACGGGTCAGATGATGACCCCGCACACCATGGCGATTCTCTCCTTTGCCCTGTGCGGCTTTGCCAACCTGTCGTCCATTGCAATTCTGCTGGGCGGCCTGGGTAGCATTGCCCCCACGCGTCGCAAAGAGATTGCCCGCTTCGGTGTGAAAGCCGTGTTGGCCGGTACGCTCTCTAACTTGATGTCTGCTTCCATCGCCGGCTTCTTTATTGCGCTGAGCAACGTCACGGCGTAACGCAGCGAGTACGACACCATGCAACGGGCGCTGCTAGGTTTTCGCAGTGCCCGTTTTGTCTTTTATTGATTTGCGAGAATTTCATGAACGCGACTGCCTCCCCCCAGCTCACTCAAGCCCAACTCACCCAAGCCGCTCGCCAAGCGTTGACGCTGATGGATTTGACCAGCCTGAACGACAGCGACACTGACAGCGTGATTGAAGCGCTGTGCCAGCAGGTGAAGACGCCGTTCGGCAACCCGGCGGCGGTTTGCGTTTATCCGCAGTTCATCGTCACCGCCGCCCGCGCCCTGAGTGCCCACAAGCTGGACGGCCAAGTCAAGATTGCCACCGTGACTAACTTCCCCCACGGCGGCGACGACATCATGGGTGCTGCCCGTGAAACCCGCGAAGCCGTGGCGTCTGGCGCCCACGAAGTCGACGTGGTGTTCCCCTACCGCGCGCTAATGGCAGGCGACGAAGAGACCGGCCGCGAGCTGGTAGAAATGTGTAAAGCCGCCTGCGGCGGACAAGCGCAGCTAAAAGTGATTATTGAATCTGGCGAACTCAAAGCGCCTGCGCTTATCCAACGCGCTAGCGAGCTGGCCATTGAAGGTGGCGCGGACTTCATCAAGACCTCCACTGGCAAAGTGCCGGTGAACGCTACCCTGGAAGCCGCCGAGATCATGCTCAAGGCGATTAAAGCCAGCGGCAAAGACGTTGGCTTTAAAGCCGCAGGTGGCGTACGCAGCGCCGAAGACGCCGCCGAGTACCTCGCGCTGGCCGCTGATATCATGGGCCCGCAGTGGGTGACTCCCGAGCACTTCCGGTTCGGTGCATCCAGCCTGCTGAATAACTTACTGAACACGCTAAACGGCAATGCTGATGCCGTGACGAATGGAGGCTACTAAATGCCGTCTAACGCTTCTCACCACGCCCTGCTCCCCCAAGAACTGATTCGCCTGAAGCGCGACGGCCAGCCGCTGCCCGCTGAAGAGATCAAAGCCTTCGTACAGGGCATCGCCGACGACCGCATCAGCGACGCGCAGATTGGCGCCTTCACCATGTCGGTGTTTTTAAACGGCATGAGCCGGGAAGAAGTCGTGGCGCTGACCACCGCCACCCGGGACTCCGGCCACGTGATGCAGTGGGATTCGCTCAACCTGCCCGGCCCGATTGTGGACAAACACTCTACCGGCGGCGTGGGTGACCTGGTATCGCTGGTGTTGGGCCCCTGGGTCGCCGCCTGCGGCGCGTTTGTGCCGATGATTTCTGGCCGTGGCCTGGGCCACACTGGCGGCACGCTGGATAAGCTGGAATCAATCCCCGGCTACGATCCTTACCCCGCGCCCGAGCGCTTCAGCGATGTCGTAAAATCCACCGGCGTGGCGATTATCGGCCAAACCGGCAACCTCGCCCCTGCGGATAAACGCATCTACGGCGTGCGCGACGTGACCGCCACCGTGGAATCCATTCCGCTGATTACCGCTTCCATCCTGGGTAAAAAGCTGGCTTCCGGCCTGGACGCTCTGGTCATGGACGTTAAGGTCGGCAGCGGCGCGTTCATGCCCACCCCGGAAAAATCCCGCGAGCTGGCGAAAAGTATCGCCAACGTCGCGACCCAAGCGGGCACGCCCACCACCGCGCTGCTCACCGATATGAGCCAGCCGCTGGCCCCCTGTGCCGGTAACGCGGTGGAAATCGTCGAAACCCTGGCACTACTGCGCGGCGAGCGCGCCAACAGCCGCGTGATGCAGGTCACCCGCGAACTCGCCGTTGAGATGCTGATTGCGGGCAAACTGGTGGCCAACCGCGAAGAAGCCCTCACCAAACTGGATAAAGCGCTCACCTCTGGCGCGGCGGCGGAGGTCTTCGCTCGCATGGTGCGCGAACTGGGCGGCCCTGCCGACTTTATGGAGCGCTCGGACAGCTACCTGGCCACCGCCCCGGTGATTCAAGCGGTGTACCCCGAGCAGAGCGGCATCGTCCAGCGCTTCGATACCCGCGCCGTGGGCATGAGCGTAGTGGAACTGGGCGGCGGTCGCCTGCGTAACGACGCCAGCGTCGATCACAGCGTCGGCTTTAGCGATATCGTCGAAATCGGCGACCGCGTGGATAGCCAGCGCCCGCTGGCTATCGTCCACGCCCGCACCGAAGAGGCCGCCGCCCGCGCCGCCGCCCAGCTACGTGCGGCGGTCACCCTCGGTGACGCTGAAGCCACCGCCGACACCTTGCTGCAAGAGACCTTTCGAGGAGAAGCCTAATGCGTCGTGCCGTTGTCTTAGTACTCGACTCTTTTGGAATCGGTAGCGCGCCTGATGCCGCGACCTTTGGCGACCAGGGTGCCGACACCCTGGGCCACATCGCCGCTGCTTGCGCCCGTGGCGAAGCGGATACCGCCGAGCGTTCCGGCCCGTTGAAGCTCCCCAATATGGCCGCGCTCGGCCTGTTCCACGCCCACCGGGATGCCACCGGTAGCGTGGCGGAAGGCGTCAGCCTGCCCGAACAGTTGAACGGCGCTTACGCCCACGCCAAAGAGATCTCCAGCGGGAAAGACACCCCTTCCGGCCACTGGGAAATTGCCGGTGTGCCGGTGCGCTTCGACTGGGGTTACTTCAGTGACAAAACCGATAGTTTTCCCCAAGCGCTGTTGGACAGCATCGTCGAGCAGGCAGACCTGCCCGGCGTAATCGGCAACTGCCACGCCTCGGGCACCGAAATCATTGCCCGCCTGGGCGAAGAGCATATCGCCACCGGCAAACCTATCGTGTACACCTCGGCGGACTCCGTGTTCCAGATTGCCGCCCACGAAGAGCACTTTGGCCTAGAGCGCCTCTACAAGCTGTGCGAAACCGTACGCGAGCTGCTGGAGCCCTACAACATTGGCCGTGTGATCGCCCGCCCGTTTATCGGCGACGACAGCCAAAGCTTTGCCCGCACCGGCAATCGCCGCGACTACAGCATCGAGCCGCCGACCCCCACCGTGCTGCAAAAGCTGGCTGAAGCCGGCGGTGAAGTGGTGTCGATTGGCAAGATCGCCGACATCTACGCCCACTGCGGCATTACCCACAAGGTCAAAGCCAGCGGCCACGACGCGTTGATGGAGGCCACCCTGGCAGAAGTGGCGCGCACCGCCAACGAAACCAGTGACCGCCCGACCATGATCATGACCAACTTCGTCGATTTCGATTCGGTCTATGGGCACCGCCGGGACGTGCCGGGCTACGCCGCTGCGCTGGAGCACTTCGATGCCCGCCTGCCGGAGCTGCTCGCCGCCCTTAACGACGACGACCTGCTGCTGCTCACCGCCGACCACGGCTGCGACCCCAGTTGGGAAGGCACCGAGCACACCCGCGAATACGTGCCGATCATGGTGCGCGGCGCAGGCTTCGCCCCCGGCCCGCTGGGCGAGCGCGGTACCTTCGCCGACATTGGCCAAACCCTCGCGGCGTTCTTCGCCGTCGATGCCATGGCCGATGGCGAGAGCTTTTTACCGAACGCGGCATAAAAGCCGACAACCCCATTAGCACGCTGATGTGCACGGCCTGAATGCCACTGATTGGGTTATTCAGGCCTAACATTTTTTAGAGAGGAGTTTTCCATGGCTACCCCACATATCAATGCCGAGAAGGGCGATTTCGCCGATACCGTACTGATGCCCGGCGACCCGCTGCGCGCCAAGTACATCGCTGATACGTACCTTGAGAACGTGCGCCAAGTGAACGACGTGCGCAATATGTTCGGCTATACCGGCACTTATAAAGGCCGCGAGATTTCCGTAATGGGCCACGGTATGGGTATTCCTTCCGTCTCCATTTACGCCAAAGAGCTGATTACCGATTACGGCGTCAAGTCGATCATTCGCGTCGGCTCCTGCGGCGCGGTACGCGACGATGTCAACGTGCGCGACGTGGTAATTGGCATGGGCGCCTGCACCGACTCCAAAGTGAACCGCATGCGCTTCAACGACCACGACTTCGCTGCCATCGCCGATTTCGAGCTGACCAGCCACGCCGTTGCGGCCGCCAAAGCGCAGAACGTGCCGGTCAAAGTCGGCAACATCTTCTCAGCGGACCTGTTCTACAACCCGCAAACCGACATGGCCGAGCTGATGAAGCGCTACGGCATCGTCGGCGTCGAGATGGAAGCCGCTGGCCTGTACGGCGTAGCTGCCGAGTTCGGTGCCCGCGCACTGACCATCTGCACCGTGTCTGACCACATTCTGAAAGGCGACTCGCTCTCCAGCGCCGACCGTCAAACCACCTTCAATGACATGATGGTGATTGCGCTCGACACCGTTCTGCGCGACGACGCTGCCAACGCTTAACCGCTTGGGAACAAGCGCCCACTGAGAGGATAACGTCATGAGCCGTGCGGATCAGGCCCTGGTAGACACGCTGTTGACCACCCTGGGCAACGCCTACGCGCCCTACTCCAACCACCCGGTCGCTGCCGTCATGGAGTGCCCAGATGGTCAGCAGTTTGCCGGTAGTAACGTGGAAGTGGCCCACTACAAAGGGCTATGCGCCGAAGCCTCGGCCATTTCTGCCATGATTACCGCTGGCCAGCGCGAGCTTGCCAAGGTGTACGTGATGGGCCCTGGCGAGCATCTCTGCACGCCCTGCGGCGACTGCCGCCAGCGCATTCGCGAGTTCGCCACCCCCAGCACGCAAATCATGGTGCTCTCCAAGCAGGGTGACGTGCTAAAAACCTACACCATGGACAGCCTGCTGCCCGATGCCTTCGGCCCGGAGCAGCTGCCAGGGCGTTAAGAGGTTTCTCGCAGCACCAGCGCCACCGGCAGCGACACGTGCCGGGGCGCTTTTCCCGCCAGCGCTTCGCTCAATAGCTCGACACTCATCGCCGCAATGGCTGCAATATCTTGGCGCACCGTCGTTAATCCGGTGGCTAGTGTAGGCAGGTCGTCAAAGCCGGTAACGGCCACGTCTTCGGGCACACGAATATCGCGATCTTCCAGCGCGGCGACACAGCCGAGTGCCAGCTCGTCGGTGGCGCAGACCAGCGCATCGAACGGTAGCTGCTCAGCGCCTTCCTGATTGAGAAAGCGATTGAGATGGCGGTAGCTGGTCAGGGAGTCGGAGGTAAACCGATGAGGCAGGTTCAGCAGCTGCTCGCTCAGCCCCGCCTCGGCCATCGCTTGTTGATAGCCGGAAAGGCGGCTGTGGGGGCGCGGCACGTCTAACTCCCCGCCCACGAAGGCAATCCGCGTTCGCCCTTGTTCGATCAGATGCTGAGTGATCTGGTAGAGCCCGGAGACATCGTCCGGGGCCACCGAAAAGCCCTCCCCCGCATTGCCAATGCGCACGAACGGTATGCCTGCCGCACGCAGTACGCTTGGGCGCTCGTCCTCCCCGGTTTCCCCTAACAAAATCGCGGCGCCCGCCCGTTCGGGCAGCTCATGGGTTTGGTCGTGGTGGAAAAAGATCGGCACCATGCCCTGCTGGTGCAGCGCGACGGTCAGGTGTTGATAGAGCAGAATATAGTAAGGGCGCAGTTCGATATCCTGCCGCCCAAGGGAGATTCCTACGACAGCGGCTTTGCCGCTGATGAGCTGCCGGGCCGCTGCGCTGGGCTGATAGGCCACTTCACGGCTGATGGTGAGGATTTTGTCGCGCAGCGCGTCGCTGATCCCTGGCTTGCCGTTCAGCGCCCGGCTTACCGAGGCAATCGAGACCTCGGCACGCCGGGCAATTTCACGAATGGTGGCGGTTTGTGCGCTCGGTTTGTTCTGTTTCATGCCATGCCTCAGCCAGTCGGGCCCTGATTGTACAAAAAGCGGGGCCGAAAAGCGCTGAATGCACGGACGCTAACGCCGCTCGCGCTACCAGCCACGCCGTCCCAGTCGCGCCAGCTCGCTATCCAACTGCTGCACCGCCTGCTCCGGCGTGACGCTGCCGGACAGCGCATCGTGCACGCGGTTGAAGATCGCGTTGGAGACTCGCGGGTAGGCATCGCCGGTGACGCTGGCCGGACGCGGTACACCGTTCATCACCGTTTCATACAGTTCGCCAATGAACGGATGCGCGGCCAGTACCTCGTCGTCTTCGTACAGCGCTGGGCGCGTGGGGTTGCGGCCAAACTCGATGGCGTGGGCTTTTTGCTGCGCTTCAGCGGTGAGATAAGCCACCAGGTCAGCGGCGGCCTGCGGCTCATCCGAATAGCGGGACACCGCCCAATTCCAGCCGCCCAGCGTCGCGACGGACTCGCCCTCTGGCCCGCTGGGCAGCGGCGCCACGCTGAATTTGTTCTGAATCGGCGTGCCGTCCGCTTGGCCCAGCGACCACACGTAGGGCCAGTTACGCATGAACACCGCGTTGCCCGCCTGGAAAACGCCGCGAGCCTGCTCTTCCATGTAGTTACGCACACCTTCTGGACTGATATCCCCCACCCAAGAAGCCGCTAACGCCAGCGCTTCCACCGCCTGGGGATTGTTCACCGTGACCTGCCCCTCGGCATCCACGAACGTACCGCCGCCGTAGCTCGCCACCCACTCCAGCGCGTTGGTGGTCAGCCCTTCGTAAGCGCGCCCTTGAAAGACGAAACCATGCATGCGCTCGTTACCCGCTTCCCGCTCGGCGTTTTGAATGCGTCGGGCGGTGTCGGTCATCGCTTGCCAGGTAGTTGGCACCTCGGCGTCGTACTGTTCGAGCAGGTCGTGACGGTAGTAGAGCAGCCCAGCATCGGTAAACCAGGGCAACGCGACCAGCTTGCCCTGCACGGTGTTGTTCTCCATCAGCGAGGGGATAAAGCCTTCTGCTGCACCTTCCGGCAGATAATCGTTCAAATCCACCAGATGCTCGGCCAGCAGGCCTGGCCAGACGATATCCACCATCAGCACGTCGACATCCTGGGATTGGCTGCCCAACAGCTGTTGGTAGAGCGACAGTTTTTCGGTGGCCGATGCAGGCGTGGTGACGATATTGACCTGATGGCCGTTGGCCTCGGCCCAGCGCTGGGAGAGCTCGGGGCAGAAATCCGCCGCCCCACCGTCGCCGCAGGCAACGGTAATTTCGGCGGCCATGGCAGGCAGCGCCATGGGCAGCAGGGTCAGCAGTAGCAGCGGTGTTTTCAGTGGTTGGCGCATCGTCGCGTCCTCATTTTGTTATTGGGTGTCGTACGTTTAAAGATGCGTGTTGCAACGTGCTCGTTAGCAGGCAATCGCCATGCTGCGATCTTCCAGACTGGACACAAAGCAGGCGTCCAGCACGGTTTGAATGGCCGCACCGCGAGCAAAATCGGGCTGGTCGTTCTCCCCCGTGCGAATGCTCTCGATGAAGCGCTGATAAATGCTGGGCGTGGGCGGCGCCTTGACCGTGCTCCAGCGGGCAGGATGCACATCGTCGTTCAGGCACACCTGTACCTCGTCTTTGGAGGCATCCAGATCCACGCGGATGGCGCCTTTATCACCGTGAACGCTCAGCGTTAACGAGTTGTGGTGGCCAGTAGCCCAGCGGGTCGCCTGGATGGTGCCCATGGCACCGTTGGCAAAGCGTACGCGCATCAGCGCGGTGTCGTTGGCGTCCAGCACGTAGTCACCAATGCGGTTATCCGGCGCTTTATCGAAGCAGGTGAGTTCGCAGTTGACGCGGGTGATGTCCCCCACTGGGAAGCTGGCGAAATCGACGATGTGTACACCCACATCCCCCAGTACGCCTTTGCTGCCGTGGGCTTCCGAGAGCCGCCATAGCCATTGGCTCTCCTGATCCCAGCGGCCCCAGGCGTTGCTGACCAGCCAGCTTTGGCGGTAACTGGCGTCCACATGGCGCACGGTGCCAATGGCGCCGCCGGTGACGAGCGCGCGGGCATGCTGAATGGCAGGGGCGTCTCGGTAGCTCAAGTTGACCATGTTGATGACGTTGGCGGCCTGGGCGGCGGCAGCCATCTCATGGGCATCCTCGGCGTTGGTAGCCAGGGGCTTTTCGCACAGGATATGTTTGCCCGCCGCAATGGCGGCCAGCGACGTGACCTTGTGCACGCCATCCGGAGTCACGTTGCTCACCGCGTGGATATCGTCCCGAGCCAACATGGCGTCCAGGTCTTGATACACATCGGCAATGCCGTGGCGCTCGGCAAACGCCTGGGCTTTGGGATAGTCGCGATCGCAAACCGCCACGACCTCAACGCCTTCGATGCGGCCATAGTGCTTGGCGTGTTCGCCTGCCATGCTGCCTGCGCCAATAATTGCGATACGGATCATTTGAAGCCCTCCTCGCCGGGTTTGTGCAAGCTTTCACCTTTGATCTCGACCGGGTTGGGCGCCTGGTCGGCGGGCACGTTGGGGCAGCTATCGATCCAACGGGAGCCTTCCGGCTGTGCCCAGACAACGGCATTTTTGAGCACCCGTTTCACCTGCTCGTCGTAGTAGATCGGGTAGGTTTCATGGCCGGGGCGGAAGTAGAAAATCTTGCCGTTGCCACGCTTGTAGGTCAGGCCGGAGCGGAATACTTCGCCACCCTCGAAGGCGCTGATGAAAATCACCTCATCCGGATTCGGCACCGCGAAGGGCTCGCCGTACATTTCGGTATGGGGCAGCTCCAGATAATCCCCAAGACCTTGCACGATGGGGTGTCCAGGATTGACGACCCAAAGGCGCTCACGCTCGCCGGCTTCCCGCCATTTCAGCGAGCAGGTGGTACCCATCAGCCGTTTGAAGATTTTGGAGTAGTGGCCGGAGTGCAGCACGATCAAGCCCATGCCCTGCAGCACGCGTTTTTGCACCCGATCAACGGTCTCTTCCAGCACGTCGCCGTGAGCGGCATGGCCCCACCACAGCAGCACGTCGGTATTCTCCAGCGTCTCCTCGCTAAGACCTTGCTCAGGGTCTTGCAGCGTGACGGCGGTGGCGGACAGCGCCTCTGACTCATTCAACCCATCGGCGATGCACTGGTGCATGCCGGTTGGGTAAATGCGTGCTACCACCTCGTTGGTTTGCTCGTGGACGTTTTCGCCCCACACGGTGACTCGTAGTGTCATCGCTCTCTCCCAAGCGTGTTCGTGTATCACTTCACCAGCCGTTTCGACCGGCGCCTGGGCAAAAAAGTAAACGTTTACGTGATTAGAGTAAACGTTTACTTATTAGCTTTTAGTCGCATTCAACGACACAAGAAGCGATTAGTCATCGCGGTTTTCGGCCACCCGCTCGACATCCACGATGCCCGAGCGGCTCACCGCGACTTTCCAACGGGCAAGGTAGGGAGAATCTTCACTGCCGGTTTCGCGCACCACTAGATTAAAAAGATGGCGGCGCTCGACGCTTTCCCGCACCGCTTGGCCCTCTTTTAAACGGTAGATGTGGTGCTTCTCTTTGCTCATTAGGCGGGTCAGCATCGAGAGGTCGATATGCAGCGTTTCGCGGGTGTGTTCGTAACCGCTGAGAAAACGGGTGGGCGACATGTGCGAGCTGGAGCGGTAGTGCATCACCACTTCGTCCCGCTGGGCGACGGTGCGCCGTCGCATCTGTTGAATGTCACGATCCAGCGCGGCGTAGCGTTTGTAGTCGAACCACTCAAGCTGTCGCCCCACCAGGGCGTTACGGGTGGGGTCGATGTACTGGCGGCGCCATTTGGGGCGGCCACGGCGCAGCCAACGCCATAGCGTATTACGCAGGTCGTCTTTGAACACCTCCCGCAGCGCATAGAGCAGCGCCATGGCCAATACGAATAGTGCGGTGATATCGCCCAAGGCGCTGCGCAGTTGCAGTACGCCCAGCGAGACGAAGGCCATCACCACTGCCGTGGCCAGGGCTTTCACTGCCTTTTGTTCGCCGCTGCCCAGCTCCAGGGCTCGCTGCTTGAGGGTGATGGGGTGTTCGATGAGCCGCCGTAGCAGACGCATTTTATTCGACATGCGGGTCGGGTCGTCCACCACCCGCTCGGCGTTATACTCCTGGGCCTCTCGGTACTCCCCTTCGCGCTGGCAAATGGTAATGAAGCGCCGCTTGATCTCGCTGAACGCCCCTCCCCTCGGCATGTGGGCAACGAGTGCCAATAGCTGCTGCTCCGTGAACCAAGAGAGGTAGTTATCGATATTGGCAAAGTACTTGTAGAGCCGTTCGTCGCTGGGTGGGTTGCGCCGCAGGCGTTTGAGAATACCGTCACTCAGATCGCTCATCTCGGCGAGCTGCTCGCTCAGCGAGTCGGCTTTCTCTTGCCAGGCGGCGGGGTCATCGCTCGGTTCACGACGCAGCTTGCGGGCGTCGGAGAGCAGCGTTTGCGTGGTCCGCTCCAGTGCTCCCACGTATTGGTAGGCGTAAAGGCTAAGGCTCAAGCGGTAAGAGTCGCTGCCTAGCTGATTGCGGCTGGCGAGCCGACTGTGCACCAGCGGCAGGTGGTACTCGTCGCTGTAGTAGGTTCGCGAGACGCTGATCGCGCCATGGTAAAATGCTTCTTCGGAGATGACGTGGGTGCTCAATCCAAGCTCTTTGGGCACGAATAAGTAGACATCGAGCGTATGCGAGGTTTCCTCTTTCAATCGCCGCGACAGGCGCAGCTGGAAGCTATTTTTACGCTCAACGTTGATCACCTCACGAATCTCCTACTTCATTGCCAAACACGATGATATACCATGGTTAATTCGCCATAGTGGTCTGCTATACAGAGGCTACGGTTTACTACTTCGCCTTGGAGCTAGGGAATGTCCATCGCCCGTTTTTCACCCTTTGAGCTGCTGCTGCTCAAAAGCCGCAGCCAAGTGGATACGGCTACCCTGCTACTGCTGGGGTGGGTGCTGGTGCACCGCCAGCACGTCTCGGAAGGTCAGCGGCGCCGCCGCTTGGCCCAGGTGACGGCGCAGTTTCGCCATGGGCACGAACTGGGGCCCGTGATGAGCATTGCCCACAGCCAAGATCTGCATGCCATCCAACTGGCTGCCGAGGTGGTACGCAAAGAGTGCTCTAAAGAGCGTAGCCTGAGTGTGATGCACCAAGCGATTACCGTGGCGACGGACGACGGCGATATTTCGTTGGCCAATCATTACATTCTGCGGTTTTTAGCCGATTTGTTAAACGTAACGCCCACGACCCTGGGCACCCTGTTCCAAGAGCTGACCGGCAAGCCGCTGCGCCCGCCGGAGGATCCCAGCCGCGACGCCTACTGGCAAACGCACGACCCGGCCTACTATGCCCACAAAGCGCAGGAGGAGGCCGACGCCGCTCAGCGCGAGAAAGAATCGCAAGAGAAGGCCGAGCAGCAACAGCGTTCCAAAACCGACAAACAGCAAGAAAAGAAGCAGAAGCAGCAGGAAAAAAAGCAGCAAAAAGAGGAGGCTCGCCGCGCCAAGGCCCGAGCGGAGCAGTCCAGCGCCGACCAGGCCAAAGCCGAGCAAGCCCGCCAGGAGCGCCAGCGTCAAGAGCAGGCGCGCCAGGAAGAGGCGCGACGCCGCCAGCAGCGAAGTAGCCCGCCGCCGCCCGATCACACTACCCGCGCGTTAGCCGTGCTGGGCTTGACCCCTGGCGCCAGCAAAACCGATGTGCGCCGCGCGTATCGTCGCATGGCCCAGCTCCATCACCCGGATCGTTTCTACTCCGAGAGCGAGCATCAGGTGGCGCTGGCCTCGGCGCGTTTTCAACGCATCAAAAATGCCTATGATTATCTGATGCAAACCTACTAATCGTTACGCTTGGAGAGAGACTCCCTGGATTATGCGCGACCTGTACCAACGCCTCGCTCTGACGCCGGATGCCAACGACCAGCAGATCAAGAGTGCCGTGGCCCGCTGCCCCAATAGTGCACTGCGCCAGGATGCCACGTCCGTGCTCGCCGTGCCGCCTCACCGGGAAACCTACGACACGCTACATCATACGCTGAGCGACATTGGCCGCCTGCGCGCTCGCTTGGGTCTGACCCACGGTGCCCATTGGCAGGGCGACGTGGCCAACGACTTCTCTCTGCCGCCGGATCACGCGATCTCCCGCCACGATGAGCTGGTCGATCGCGTCAGCCATGCGGTGTCACTCTACAACCGCTGGCGCCGCCTGCGCGGGCCATGGTTACTCATCGCCGTTTTCACCGTGGGGGCGGGCATAGGCCTCGCTCTGGGGTTTGCCTTGAGCGTGGGGCTTGGCCTGGGTTGACGCGCCGCGGCGCTCCCGCTCGTCTTGGCGAATTTCCGCCTGAGTGGGGCGCGGCGCGGGCTTCGGCGGCGCCTGCTTTTTATGCGCCTCGTCTGCCGAGGAGGAAGCGCCCTCCTCACCCCGCTCCAGGCTTAGATCGGTACCGGAGGTGTCTTCCATGCGCGACTCGGAGCGCGCCTCCATGCTGACACTCAAACGCGGCACGCCCAGGTCGATCTCTTGTGCTTCCATGCGCTGCTTCAGCAACAGATTGAAGGCACGAGAGACATCCCACTGCATTTCCGGCGCGGTGCGAAAACGCATCCGCAAAATCGGGCAGCCCTCTTCAAAGCCCTGCACGCCCTGCATCTCCAGCGGCGACCAGATGTAGTGGCGCATCATCGGGTCTTTACGCAGCTCCTGGGCGGTCTCCTGCATCAGAGTAATCGCATCGTCGATTTTCATGTCGTAAGGAATACGAATACGCATCAGCGCGATGCCGAACTGGCGTGACATGTTGTGGATCGACTCGATACGACTGAAGGTGATGATATGCACCACGCCATCCAGGTCTCTCAGCCGCACGGTGCGCAGCGTCAACCCTTCTACCGTGCCCATGTGGCCGTTAATCTGGACGAAGTCGTCCACCGCCAGCGAGTCTTCGATGAGGATGAAAATACCGGTGATCAAATCCTGCACCAGGGTTTGCGCACCAAAACCGATGGCCAGACCGATCACACCGGCACCGGCCAGCAGCGGCGTGACGTTCACCCCGAGATTGGCTAGCCCCGCAATCGCCGCGATGATCAGAATGGCGACGAAAATGACGTTGCGAATCATCGGCGTGATGGTCTGCGCCCTTGCCTGATTCACCCGCCGGCCGCGCGACCGAGCCGACGACGTCAGCGCCCGCTGAATGGCCGTATCGGCAAAGATCCACACCAGCCAAGCCAGTAGGATCGTCGCCCCCAGGCTCACCAGCGCTTGCCCGATCCGGGCGCTCGCGACGGCTTGCTGCCCCAGGCCAAACAGCGAGCCACCCCACACCTGCATGGAGAGCTCGGCAAAGACCATCCACGCACAGAGGTGTGCCAGTACGAAACCAAAGCGCTCCAAACGTTTGCGGTACTGGCTGAAGCGGCGACGGTGACGGCGTTTGTTGAGCCGCTCCGCTTGACGGCGCAGCAGGCCGGTCACCACCAGCGTCAACACCAGCAAACTGGCAGAGACGATGGAGCGTGCCAGGGCCGTGCCTACATCGCCCACGGTAATGAAGATCGCCAGCAGCGAGCCGCCCACCATTAATAGCGCGGGGATATGCCAAAGCCCGCCCAGGGCACGAATCATCTCGACGGCGGTGCTGGCATCGCGGCGCTGCTTGTAGGGCCGGTTGCAAATCAGATGGCGAATCGGCCGCTGGAATTTGAAGATGAAGCGAGCCGACAAGAGCGCAGCCAGCATGTTGGCCAGCACCGACACGAGGCTGGAGAGTTCGGCCCCCAGCAGCTCGACCAGCCGCGTGGAGTTCACCGCATCGCCCAAGGCAATCAGTGCGCCGATGACAAACAGACCGCGCAGCGCTTTGTGTTGCAGCACCTGCACCGCCGGGAAGCGATGCCCACGGCTGAAGAAGGCGATGACGGTCTCAAATACCACCGAGAGTGCCCGGCCGCACAGGCAGATGTAAGCCACCACGAGCACCACGGCGCGACCGGGGCTGTAGGGGAGGATTTGCCCGATACCAAGCGTAATGGCAAAGGCCAACGTCCACGGCAGCATGCGACGCAAAAAGTGCACCGCCAGCAGCCACGCTTTGGGGTCGCGGGGAAGGTCCAGCGGCCAGTGACGACGCGTGGCGACCAAACGGCCAAAGGCAATCATCACTACCAGCAGCACGCTCCAAACGAAGGCCAACACTGCACCGTCGGCCACCGCGCGAATGGCTTCGCCCTGGTCAGCGTCATCGTTCAACGCGCGTAAATCATCGGCCCCCTGCACGAGCTGGCGAGACCACTCGTCGATGGGAGAATCCCCCGCCTGGGCCTGTTCGCCGATGTCGGTCAGCGTGTCGGCCAGCGCCCCCAGCAGGCCCTGGCGGACGACGCCATCCTCCTCTGCGGCATCGGTACTCACCTGCAGCTCGCGTAACGATGCCACCAGCGCGGTGCGCTGCTCTTCGTTTTCGAGCATCGAGATCACGTCGCTCAGCGACCGTTGAAAATCCTCGTTGCTCACCTCCGCCTGCTCCGACGAATCGTTACCGGTCAGATTCGGCAGAGACACACCCTGCGCAAGCGCTGGCGCGTTCAGCAGCAGGCTGAGCACCACGCCGACGATGATCTTGGTTATCCAGTGCTGTCGCACACGTTACTCCCGACATAGACCGGCCACGGGTACCGGTGATTGACGTTGACCACGTTGATGACGCTCAGCCTCAACGCGTGATTGTGATAGGCTGGCCCTTCAAACGTTCACCTCAAGGATACCGAGATGACGCTGCAAGCCCCACCCAAACGCGTAAATAAAGATGGCCAGACTCGCTGTGTCGGTGTCGAAATCGAGTTCGCTGGCCTACCGCCCCGCGAGACGGCCGAACTGGTGCGCACGCTGTTTGGGGGGGAGCTTAACGTGGTCAGCCCCCATCGGCTACAAGTGGAGGGCACGCGGTGGGGAGAGTTCGGCATCGAACTGGATACCCAGTATGCCCACCCCGATAAAGCGCTGCTGGAAGAGCATCATGAAAGCGATAGCGAATGGGCGCGCCAGCAGCATCAGCGCCGGGTCGAGTTCCACCAAAAAACCCGCGAGCTGATCGGCGATATGGTGACCGGATTGGTGCCCACCGAGATCGTCTGTCCGCCCATTCCCTGGGATGAACTGGACACCCTCGATACGCTCTTCGAAACGCTGCGGGAAAAAGGCGCCAAAGGCACCGATGCCAGCCTGCTCTATGGCTTTGGCTTGCACCTCAATCCCGAGGTAGAGCGCCAGGAGGTGGATTACCTGCTGGCCATGATGCGGGCGTATCTGCTGCTGGCTAGCTGGCTGCGCGAAGAGATCAAGGTCGACATCACGCGCGAAGTGCTGCCCCACGCCAACCCGTTTCATAAAGAGTACGCCCTGCAAGTCCTGGACGCCCGCTACCAGCCGGATTTGGACACCTTCATCGACGACTACTTGCACTACAACCCCACCCGCAACCGAGAGCTCGACCTGCTGCCGCTGTTTGCCCATTTGCGCCCCGACCACCCCCACGAGCTGCTGCATGGCGAACTCACCAAGCCGCGCCCGACCTTTCACTACCGCCTGCCCAATGCCCAGCTCTCCCAGCCAGGCTGGGGGTCGGTGGTAGAGTGGAATCGCTGGGTGGAGGTCGAGAAGTTAGCCGCCGATGACAAGGTATTGCGCGCCCGCTGCGATGAGTACATCGCCGAGCACAGCAAGCCCTGGTGGGCACGCTTGAAAGCCGCGCTCTTGAAGCCATTCGGCAACGCCTAACCCCCGCTTATTCTCACAGACAGACGAGACGCCCACTGCATGCCTCGACCGCTGATTGGAATCACCACCTCGGATCGTAAAAGCCAGCTTGCCTGGTGCTTTGACTGGTTTGCCGTCTGGCGGCATGGCGGTAAACCGCTGCGCCTGTCCCCCTCTCGCCCCATGCCCGAGCATCTGGACGGGCTGATCATCGGCGGTGGCGACGATATTCAAGCGCAACTTTACGGCGGCGAAGTCCAGCTCGACGTGCGCCTGGACCCTGCCCGGGACGAACTGGAACTGAGCCTGCTCAACCGGTTCATTCCGCAAAATACGCCGGTGCTGGGCATTTGTCGCGGAGCGCAACTGATCAACGTCCATTTGGGCGGCACGCTGGACCCCGACATCTACACGACCCATGAAGGGCTAAAACGGCGGCGTACCGTACTACCTCGCAAAACGGTCGACATCGTCGGCGGCAGCCAGCTGTATCAACTGCTGGGCGTGACCTGGTGCCGGGTGAACAGCCTGCATCATCAAGCCGTCAATCGGGCGGGGGAAGGCATTCAAATCGTCGCTCGTGACCGCGACGGGCTGGTACAGGGCATCGAATCAGAAGCCCACGATTTTCTCATCGGCGTGCAGTGGCACCCCGAGTGGCTGATTTTCAACCGCCCCCAGCAGCGCCTCATCAGCGCGCTGGTGGCGGCTGCCCAACGGGGGCGCGACCGGATTAAGCGTTGAGCACCGCCAGCGCCGCCTCGTAATCCGGTTCGTTTTTCAGCTCACTCACCAGCTCGCTGTGCAGCACACGATTGTTTGCATCCAGCACGACCACGGCCCGCGCGCACAGTCCCTCCATGGCGCTATTGCACAGCGCCACCCCCCAGGCTTCCTGAAATTCGCGGTGGCGGAAGGTAGAGAGCGTTTCGACATCGTCTAACCCTTCGGCCCCGCAGAAGCGCTTCGCGGCGAACGGCAGGTCTGCGGATACGACGAGAACGATGGTGTTGTCCAACTTGGAGGCCAGCTCGTTGAACCGCCGGGTGGACATCGCGCAGGTCGGGGTATCGACGCTGGGGATGATGTTCAGCACCTTACGCTTACCCTGATAGGTGGCCAGCGTGACGTCTTCCAAGTCGCTGTTGGTCAGCGTCATGGCAGGGGCCGTTTGACCAACGGCTGGCAGCGTGCCCGCCACGTCCATCGGCGCGCCTGCACGTGTAATCTGTTGCATATCAAGCTCCTAATGTATGGTAAAACGGTCATCAAACAAGACGTTTCAGCTTACAGCGGAATGACCTGATTCGGCTATCTTTCCACCGCCGCGATACGATAACGAGAATGCCATGGCCTCTTTAGTCATCATCAAAACCGGGGATGCGTTCCCTGAAGTGGTCGACCAGCACGGTGATTTTGAGCAGCTGTTCATTCACCGGTTACACGAGACGCTTCCCGAGGGCGTGACGCTCAAGGTGTGGGATGCGCGGCTAACGGCGACACCTCCGGACGACATCGTCGGTGCCGTGATCACCGGTTCGCATAGCATGGTGAGCGAGCAGCCCCCTTGGAGCGAGGCGCTCAAGCCGTGGCTGCAGCAGGCGCTGGCCGATAACCTGCCGCTGCTGGGCATATGCTATGGTCATCAGCTCATGGCGGCGGCCTTTGGTGGCGTCAGCGACTACCACCCCGCCGGGCGCGAATCGGGCACGCGCACGGTGCGCTTGACCCAAGCCGGCCTGAAGGACCCCCTCTTTAGTCAGCTACCTGGGCATTTCGACGCGCATCTTACCCATGCCCAGTCGGTGATGCAGCTACCCCATGGCGCCACCATTCTGGCTCACAACTGCCACGACGCCCACCAAGCGCTTCGCTACGGGCCGCGCCAATGGAGCGTGCAGTTCCATCCGGAGTTCTCACCGCCCGTCATGCGTGCCTACATCGAGCGTCAACGCGCTGCCCTGCGCGACCAGGGTGAGGACCCAGACCAGCTACTCAGTGAAATTAGCGAGACGCCAGAAGCGACCAGCCTGCTGCAGCGTTTTATCAGTTTTATTTAACGCTTCTGTTGATCTCGCCGTGACGCCAGCCGATCTGCCAGCCGGGTCGGCTCGGGCAGCTTGGTTCGCCCAAGGCAGCGCATCACCCACTCAAGGGAGGTATCCAGCGACAGCCGATGCCCCGGCGAGACGAATACCGGCTTGACGTTCGCCCGCGAGCGCAGCACGGCACCGATCACCTCTTGCCCGGCCAGGAGCGGCACCCAATCGCCTCGCGCGTCTCCGACCGCTGCATGCGTGCCGGTTAAGCGCGACTTGGCGATACCGATGGTAGGCAAATCGAGCCAAAGCCCCAAGTGCGCGGCTACGCCCAAGCGCCGAGGGTGAGCGATGCCTTGGCCATCGACCATCACCAGCTGTGGCTGAGTCTTAAGCTTGGCAAATGCCCCTAGGGCGGCGGGGATTTCACGAAACGACAGCAATCCTGGAATATAGGGCATGCGGGTAGGTTCGCGATGCACCACCTGCTCGACCACTGGCAGTTGAGGAGCCGCCTCGGGCGACCACGTCAACACTACCACTGCCGCCCGCGTTACCGCCCCCCCTTCCTCAAAGCCAATATCCACCCCCGCGATATACCTTACCGGGTCGAGGCGATCACGGCTCTCCAACCGTTGGGCGAGCTGTGACTGAAGGGCAATCGCCTGTTTGGGTGACAGGTTCCATTCGTGTAGCGCAGCGTCCATGCAGGCTCCTTGTATCGAGGTAATGAACGTTTAGCGTAGCCAAAAAAAATCCCCCTACGCCAGCAGGCACAGGGCCAGTGGCATAGGGGGAGTTAACTCACCGATCAGGCGCTATCCAGCGCCTAGCGCTGAGTTACGCACGTTCGCGACGGCGAACCGGCGCATCGCCATCGTCACGACGACGGCGCGGTGCGCGTTCCGGCGCACGGTCCTCGCTGATTTCCAGCGGGCGACCGGCCACACGGGCACGAGCCATTTTCGCCAGGATGGTGGAAGGCAGACCGCTGGGCAGCTCGACCACGGAGAAGGCATTACGGATATCGATACGGCCGATACGCGCGCCTTCGATACCGCCCTCGTTCGCCAGCGCACCGACCAGTTGGCCCGGCTTCACGCCGTCTTTATGGCCCACGGAGACGCGGTAGCGGGTCATGCCTTCGCTGGGCGCACTGGAGCGCTCGCGACGGGCACCACCCGGCTTGCCCGGTGCGCCATCGCGCGGGGCACGCTCTTTGCGCGGTGCCTGAAGACGACCGATCGGCGCTTCGTCGGCACGGGCCATGGCGGCAAACGCACAGGCCAGCTCAACGGCGTCATGCCCCTCTTCCACCAGACGCTCGACCAGTGCGCGCTGCTCTTCAGCACCTTTGGTCAGTGCCGCCACTACACGGTGATGGAACACGTCGTCACGGTGAGCGCGAATAGCGGCTTCGTCAGGCAGCGGCATTTCGGTCATTTTCTGACCGGTAGCCTGCTCCATCCAGCCCACCTTGCGGCCTTCACGGAAGCCCGCGAAAGTGATCGCAATGCCGCTACGGCCCGCACGACCGGTACGACCGATACGGTGGGTGTAGGCTTCTGCATCCTGCGGCAGGTCGTAGTTGATGACGTGGGTGATACGCGGAACGTCGAGGCCACGGGCCGCTACGTCGGTCGCGATCAGTACGTCGACTTTGCCACGCTTCAAGCGGGTAATGGTGCGCTCGCGCAGGCTCTGATCCAGATCACCGGACAGGCCAGCAGCGTTGACGCCACGAGCGGTCAACTGCTCGACCAGCGTGGTACAGGCCGCACGGGTACGCACGAAGACGATCGCGGCATCGACCGGCTCGACTTCAAGAATACGCGACAACGCTTCCAGCTTGGCACCACCGTCCACGCGCACGATGCGCTGTTCGATGTTTTCGCCCGTCGTGGTACGCGATTCAATCGCGACCTTCACCGGGTTGACCAGATAACGGTTGACGATGCGCTCGATTTCCGTCGGCAATGTGGCCGAGAAGAACACGCGCTGAGCATCTTTCGGGG
This sequence comes from Halomonas sp. LC1, assembly GCF_030247125.1. Lineage (NCBI taxonomy): Bacteria > Pseudomonadati > Pseudomonadota > Gammaproteobacteria > Oceanospirillales > Halomonadaceae > Halomonas > Halomonas sp. LC1. Next base: position 397,704 of record NZ_JASSPG010000001.1, read on the forward strand.
TATCGGCAACCACGCGTTTGACGTCGTCGATAAAGCCCATGCGCAGCATTTCGTCGGCTTCGTCGAGCACCAGCGCCGAGAGGCCGTCCAGCTTCAAGCTGCCACGATCCAGGTGATCGATCACACGGCCCGGCGTGCCGACGACCACTTGCGCGCCACGCTTCAGCGCGCCTAGCTGTTCACGGTACTCTTGACCGCCACACAGGGTAGCGACTTCCAAGCCCTGAAGATTCTGACCATATTTACTAAAAGAGACGGCGACCTGCTGAGCAAGTTCGCGGGTCGGTGCGAGTACCAGTACTTGGGGCTCGCGACGCTGCATGTCGAGACGCGACAGCAGCGGCAGTGCGAAGGCGGCGGTTTTGCCGGTGCCGGTTTGTGCTTGGCCCAGCATATCGCGGCCTTCCAGCAACGCAGGAATCGTCTGCGCCTGAATAGGCGAAGGAGTTTCGTAGCCCTGTGCTTCAACAGCAGACAGAACGGCAGGCAATAGAGCCAGATCGCCGAAGCTCGGCGAGGCGACAGAAGTCGAGGTCATTAATCACACCTTGGTAGGCCGGCTGAACCGGCAAAAAACATCGTAAGCGTCTCTGACTCTGTTTTATGCAGCGCGTAACGGTGCGCAGCAAAAGAACAAGGCTCCGCATAGCGGATATCGTCATCAGTGGAGTCGGAGACGCCGGTCGCACCTAGCATTCGGTTGGCAACAACGCGTTGCGGGCCAACCGCTGTGGCGACCTTCTGCGCCGATTTCACCCGTTTGGTGAAATGTTGGAGGCGCGCCATCTTCACAGCAATGAACATCTGCAATGAATGAGATGTTCCCGCAAACGTTTCGACTGGCGTGGCACATCAGGCTCAGCGTCAGTGAAGAACGTTTATCGTCGTGATGGAGGGGTCAACACATGCGAGGAGGGCGCATCCTAACACCGCCAATGGGTTCTGACCAGTCTTTTTGATTTAACCCATATCAATACCGGGGCTTGCACATGTGACTATGTCGTCTAACCTGAAAGGTGCCCGATGACGTTCACGAACTTCAAGGAGTGATGCACATGAACTGGGATCAGATCGAAGGCAGATGGACGGAAATGAAAGGTAAAGCTCGCGCCAGCTGGGGCGAACTGACCGATGATGAACTGACGCAAATCGGCGGCAAGAAAGACCAACTCGTTGGTAAGCTCCAACAGAAATATGGTTTGGAGCGCGAAGAGGCCGAGCGCCGTGCGGATGACTGGGCGAACGGGCTCTAAGCCCCTCCACTTTCCACGTCCCTTCCCTACGAATTCACATACCGAATTCACTCACAGGTAGCATGACGCTACCTCTTGATAGCCACATGGAGAGAAGCTATGCGTAAATCGATTCTGACGACTGCAATTACGACTGCCCTATTCGGCGGCATGGCGTTTGGCGTCCAAGCGCAAACGGAACCCCAGGGCATGTATTCGGCCGACGACATTCTTGATGCAGAAGTGTTCTTTGCCGACGGCTCTGAGGAAGAGATCGGTGAAGTCGACGATATTCTCTTCGATGAAGAGATGCGTATTTCAGCACTGGTCATCGAAAGCGGCGATGTGCTGGGTCTGGGCGGACGCGAAGTCGTGGTCGAGGCTGACCAGTTCACTCTGGAAACGCACACCGAAGATGATGGAGACACCGAGCACCGCATCATGCTAGATGCGACGGCCGAGGACGTCGAATCCTTCCCCACGTATGATCGCGACTGGTGGGAGCAGACCAAAGCCAACGCGCAAGACGCTTGGCAGAGCACCAAAGAGGGTGCCCAAAGCGCTTGGCAAACGACCCGTGACGCCGTCGATGCCGACGAGTGACACGCTAGCGATGGGCCACTTTGCGCAGAGTGGCATCATCGCCCCGTAGCGTATAGTCGATCAAAAAAGGGCCACCCAAGCGGGTGGCCCTTTTTAATATGTGCATCACTGGGGACGTGAGTGCCGACGTATTCCCTGCCCCGGCAAACGTTCACGGTCGTGAGGACGCATGAAGTCCAGCCATGGGCCCGCCGGCACGATACGCGTCGGGTTGATCGTGTCGTGGCTGTAATAGTAGTGGCGTTTGATGTGATCCATATTGACCGTATCGGCCACGCCCGGCCATTGGTATAGCTCGCGTACGTAGTTGGAGAGATTGGGATAATCTTCGATACGTTTGAAATTGCACTTGAAGTGACCGAAGTAGACCGCGTCGAAGCGAATCAGCGTGGTGAAAAGGCGAATATCCGCTTCGGTCAGCCACTCACCCGCCAAATAGCGATGCTCCCCAAGCCGCGTCTCCATGCGCTCTAGCGCATCGAACAAGGCCGTGACGTGCTTTTCATAGACCTGCTGATCCGTGGCAAAACCCGATTTGTAAACGCCGTTATTGATGTGGTCGTACACGTCATCGTTCACATCATCGATGACGCTGCGCAAATCGTCTGGATAGAAGTCCAAATCATTGCCCGTCAGCTCATCGAAAGCGCGGTTGAAGATGCGTAGCAAATCGGCGGATTCGTTGTTGACGATGGCGCTGCGCTGCTTGTCCCACAACACCGGCACCGTGACCCGGCCCGTGTACGTTGGGTCGGTCATGGTGTAGAGCTGATGGTGATAGTCAGCATGGTTGATAGGGTCGCCACTCGACCCTTCGTCTTGATGGTAGGTCCAGCCGTTTTCCAACATCAGCGGGCTCACATGGGATGCTCCGATCAGCGGCTCGAGCCCTTTCAGTTTGCGCATGATCAGCGCCCGATGCGCCCAGGGGCACGCGAGCGATACGTAAAGGTGGTAACGATCGGCCTGAGCCGGATAGCTCTCGCCTTTAGACGTCTCATCGCTGCCCACCCAGTCGCGCAGCTGCGCGGATTCGCGAACGAATTCCCCGCCGTGCTTTTTGGTGTCGTACCACTGATCGACCCACTCGCCGTTGACTAACAGTCCCATCGGGCGTCTCCTGCATTGAACGTTATAGAGGTGTATGACGTTCAGCATACCCCCGACGGAGTCAGGCTCAAGCGGATGTTTTACGGCCGTTCATTCGAGGGAATCGAACGTTGCTCGCACACCTCTCTCACTGCCCGCTTCAAAGCCGCGGCCATGGCATGGGCTGCCGGGCCCGCACGATCACGATCACGAAAAATAAGCTGCACGGGCACTTCACGAATGCCCCCAGCACTGAGCGGCAGCGGCTTCAGCTCACCGCTGGCCAGCTCGTCGGCGATACGCGTTTCCGGAACCCAGGCAAACCCCAAGCCGCGCCGCAGCATATCCAGCGACGTTCCCACGTGACCGACCGTCCAGCGCTGCTCGGCTTTTAGCCAGCCCGCGTTGGTGGATTGACGCAGCGCCGAGTCACGCACCACCAGTTGGCGATGCTGGGCAAGATCACGCAAATCCAGCGAGCGCCCCAATTGATGCAGCGCGTGACGAGGATGCGCTACCGCCACGAAGCGCACATTAACCAGTGGCTCGCCCAAAAATCCTTGGGCCTCGATACCAGAGACCACTAGGTCGGCGCGGCCGTCGTATAGCATTTCCGTCCCCCCGTTCAGCACGCTTTCATGGAGCTGAACGCGCACCTGGGGATAGGTTTCCGAAAAGCGCTCCAACGCTTTCGCCTGAGCAGCCACCGGAAAAATTTGGTCGATCGCCACCACGACTTCGGCTTCCAGCCCCGCTGCCAAGCGCGAAGCGACGTCTTCCAAAGACGCCGCGCTTTCGATCAACTGGCGCGCACGGCGAAGCAGCAGCTCGCCTGCTTCGGTGAGGCGCACCTGCCGACCCACCGGTTCGAGCACCTGGATACCCAACTGCTCTTCCAATTTATGCACCGCGTGATTCAGCGTGGAGGGGCTTTTATGGATCGCCTCTGCCGCTCGTGCAAAGCCACCATGATCCACCACGGCGGCCAGCATCTGCCACTGCGCTAGTGTTACCCGAGACATTTCGATTTCCTCGACGCTATACAGCGAAACAATCCGCTTCATCTTCGAAAAAACATCCCTAGAATGCCAGGAAAAGACGATGAGTACCTGTCTGTTATCGAATTTCGTTGCATCGCCACGCTGGAATACACTCTGCAAACCGCATAAAAACGTAAAGAAACATTAAAATACAAAAAATTACCTTTTTGATATGAGCGACGTGGCTTGATGACACTGCTCATCCATTGAGCGGACTCAGTGTGTCAGCGTCGAATCATTAACACGGGTTATGGACGTACGGAGATAAGGCTTACACGCTGATAGCTTGGCAAAACTCCCTTTTAATTAGACGCACGTTATATTTATCTTTCACAAGATTTAATTTACGTCTATGGTAAAGGTAACGACACCGTTTTAACCCGTTGAGCAGGCCGCCGCCTCTCGGTTACTTTTGTTAGCAAACGGTGTTCATGGCTGAATAAGTTGCCTTTATATTTCCGTTATTCAGCGGAAGTATATTTTGTGTATGGATGTACAGTCTATTCACCCCCTTCTCCTTGGGGTATGGTTCCCGAGTTTGCTTACTTTCATGTTACTTTTATTTCACGAACTCGGCGGCCTATTTACCCATGTTGCGAATCCTCCATTCGCTGCCTCGCACGCATAAATTATTACTGTTACCCGTGGCCACGATGGTCACCGTGCTGGGCGCACAAAAACTCATCACTACCTATCACGACCTGAACCAACCCCAAACACCGCTGGAGAGCGTGCTCGTTCCGCTTCCCAGCGATTCTGCCCCCGGCGTACCGTCGCTTCGACAAGAGCGCACGCCAGTCGCAGAAGCGATCGACCGCGCTTCCCGCGCTCTCGACGCAACCCGTGAACATATCCCCCTGAGTGAACTCACCGCCACCGAGATCGTCGATCTCGACATGATCACCAGTGCCGAAGCCTCTATGGCGAGCGATGCCGCCCCAGGCGACGCACACGCTCAGGTCACGCTGGACGACAGCCTGCTGGATGATGGCGCACTACACATGGCCATCGTGCTAGGAACGATCACAAGCGGCATGCTCAATGTCGACGACTCCGTCGAAATCGCTGATGCCACTTCTTATGAAGATTACGGGGTTGAGCTGTACGAAGACGACGTCTCTTTCCTCGAATTGGAACTGGCGGCCGATGAGCCGTTCGTGCCCGAGTGGGAAACCCACATCGTCGAATCTGGCGAAACCTTTGCCGTGTTGGCGCAAAACGAGTTGGGGTTGGGGTATAGCGAAGTGCTCGCCCTGCTGGACGACCTGCCCGATCCTCGCATGCTGACCCACTGGCGTGCGGGCCACAGCTTCGACTATCAGTTGGACGAAACGGGTCGCCTCCTGGCACTGCGAATGATGAAGAACACCCGGGAAGGCGTTTTGCTAGAGCGTGACAGCGACCATTACGCCATCACTGCCATCGAGCGCCAGGGCGAACCTGTACAGCGGCTTTATGCCGGCAGCGTCACGGGCAGTTTTGCCCGCTCAGCCCAGGCCACCGGTTTGAGCAGCAGCTCTGTCACCGAGCTGACGCGCATTTTGCAAAAGAAGTTAGACTTCCGTCGCGACAGCCGCCGGGGGGATCAGTTTCAGGTCTTGGTGGAGTCTGACATGATCGATGGTGAGACCCTCGACTCCCGCGTACTGGCCGTGAAATACGATGGCGAGCGCATGGATCTGACCGTCGTGCGTAACGCCAACGACGATAATTTTTACACGCCGGAGGGCAGCAGTCTCGACCCGGCCTTTGCCCGTCGCCCCTTCGAAGGCAGCTATCGTCTCAGCTCCAATTTCAATCCCCGTCGTCTACACCCGGTGACCGGTCGCGTTAGCCCTCACAACGGCACCGATTTTGCGATGCCCATTGGCACTCCCATCACTGCCCCTGCCAACGGCCGGGTAGAGCGTGTCGGTAACCATCATGCTGCCGGTCGTTACATCGTGGTGCGCCACGACAACGGCTACCGCACCCGCTACCTGCACTTATCCCAGCCGCTGGTCAGCCAGGGCGAACGCGTCACGATGGGTGAGCGTATCGCGCTGTCCGGTAATACCGGCCGCAGCACGGGCCCTCACCTGCACTACGAAGTCATCGTGAACAACACGCCGGTCAATGCCATGACGGTCGAGCTGCCGGAGAACACCAGCCTTAGCGGCGACACGCTGGTTGCGTTCCAACGCCAAGCCGAACCGATGCTAGCGGCGCTGGAAAGTGGTGAGACCGGCACTATCAGCGTGGCTAACTACCAGCGTGACGCTGAAAGTGACGAGAGCATTCAATAGCCCGTCACATGCTAGACGAAAAAGCCGCCCCACTCGGGGCGGCTTTTTTATAGGGCAAGAAAACGACTAGGCCGTTTCGAGGGCTGCCAGCAGCGCCGCATCACGGCGGTAGATATCCTCTCTAAACACCACATCGCCTTCGCGATTGGGCCACGCGGTCAGGTAGTGCAGCGCTACCGGAATACGGGTAGGCAGATTCACGTTTTGATCGCTGCGGCCACTATTGATCAGCGAGCTGAGCTGATAGCGGCTGCCGCTGTCCTGCAACAGAAGCTGGGCAAATTCCGTCACACCTTCTACCCGAACACACCCCGAACTCAACGCCCGATGATCCCGCTGGAAAAGCCCTCTTGCTGGGGTATCGTGCAGGTAAATCATGTCGTCGTTCGGAAAACGTACCACGACACGCCCCAAAGGGTTACTACTGCCCGCGACCTGGCGAAGCATCACCCCTCCCGGCCGCTGCCAATCGATCGTGTCGGCATCCAGTGTTTCCCCAGATAGGCTGACGACCTGAATATTCTGCCGCGTGAGATACGCCGTATCTTGGCGCACCCTTGGCAGCACGTCTTCACGCATGATGGTCGGCGGGATCGTCCAGCTCGGGTTGACGGTCAAATGGCTGATGGAAGAGTGGATGATCGGCGTTTCTCGACTGGGCGATCCGACGACCACACGGGCATCCCAATGCTCCCCGTTAGGGCGCGTGTAGTGCAAACGATAGCCTGCAATATCGACCCATACGTTCGGTGTGCGATCTAGCGAGGGGCGAATCCAGCGGGCGCGTTCGAGGTTAATGCGCAGTTGGTCTACCCGCGCGGAGACGGGCATGTTCAGCGCCAATCTCGTGCGCTCGCCTACCACACCATCCTCTTGCAGCTGGTGGCGTCGCTGAAAGCGCATGACCGCCTGTTCGAGTTCCCTATCGAAGGTGCGCCGGTCACCACCCGCTGCCTGTACACCAATCATCGGGTAGGCGCTGCTATCCGCCGCCAGCAGGTGGGGCTCTCCCCACAGCGTCAAGCGCTGGCGAAGCGTTTGCACGTCATCATCGATATCGCCGGGGCGCAGCGACTCGTCACGCCCAGGCAAATAGGGCACGCTGCCCTGCTCGGCCAAGCGACGATAGTGCGCCAACGCGTTGCGAAGCTGGACATACGCTGCCGTATCCGGCCGCGCCAGCGACAGCGCCTGCTCCACCTCTCCCCCGTCGACGGCCTGCACGACACGCGGCAGCGCATAGCGCCGCGCTGGGCGGGGCAGGTCCCAATTCGGCTCGACGCGCCTAGGATCCACTTTGCCAATCGATAAATGATCCAGCGCCAGCAGCAGCGAACGGGTGGCGCGCACATCGAAGCGTGCTTGTGCCTGCTCGTCTAATTGCTGACTTTGCTGGAAATCGCCCAGCAGCGATGAGGCTTGGTAGTCGTCGGGCGTGAGCCCGTCATCCACCAGGGTATTCAACGCGCTGACGAGGGATTCGACGCGCTGCAGCTCTTGCCAGGCAGGCTGGCCGCCGCGTAGTTCATAGAACGACGCGATGGGTAGCGATGCTTCTTGCCGCTGAAGTTGCTGCGCGAGGGCTTGCTGCAATGCGGCGCTGGTGGGTTCATTGGCAGTGGCCATTACCGGGCAGCTCAGCGCCAGACAGAGCGCTGCCCCTATCGCCCATCGTCTTAGTGGCTGGTGGTCGTTCATCGCCTCTCCTTGCGTTACTATGCTGCGTTGTAATGTGGCGTCACTCTTTTTGCTTAACGTCGTATCAGCAGTTCCCGTTCTGATACACGTTTTTTTCATCATAGCCGCTTACGCTGACTCGTGGTGTGTCGACTTCATTGCGCTTTTGACCTCTTTAGCAGGATAACGCCCCATGCTTTTTCGTTCACGCATGACCACTGTACTGTTTTCGTTACCCATCGTGTTGTTTTCTTCCACCCTTCAAGCCGCCAGCTTTTTCTCTCAAGTGGCCGCCGCGCCGCCAGCGGGAGTATCCCCTCTACATCATCAGTTACTTCAGCTAGCCCCCGACGCCACACCGGCAGCCCTTCGGTTGGCGGCACAGGCATTGAGCTGTGCCGACCCTTCCGCCGAGCGCTTGGCCGTCATCGACTACTCGCTGCCCTCCACGGAACCCCGCATGTGGGTGTTCGACCTTCATCAGCACCAGTTGCTCTTCGAAGAGCTGGTGTCCCATGGTCAGGGATCTGGCGACGCGGTAGCCAACGCCTTTTCCAATACACCGGACAGCCATCAATCCAGCCTCGGTCTTTTCCGCACCATGAATAGCTACTACGGTCGCAACGGCTATTCACTGCGTCTGGATGGCCTGGAGCCACAGGTCAACGACTTGGCCTTCGAGCGGGCGATCGTGATTCATGGCGCCGACTACGTCAGTAACGACTTCATTGCCCAAACGGGCCGCTTGGGTCGCAGCCACGGCTGTCCGGCCGTGCGTGAAGACATCACCTATCCGCTGATCGACAGCCTCAAAGAGAACCAGTACGTCTTTGCTTACTACCCCGATGAAGAGTGGTTAGCCACGTCTGCGTTTTTACGCTGCGAGACAACGACGCCCATGCACGTGGCCCAGATGAAATAGCGCAGCCACTGAGTATGGCAGCGCTCCTGTTTTATGACGACAAGGGGTTGATTTTCATCAGCAAGGGGGAGTCTTCCCAGGCAAGCAAGAACACCTTCTGCAATACTTTGTGACAAAACATCACAAACTGCATCACCACTGAAGGTATCCGCCATGTTTGCCTTTATGCATCCCTATCAAACGATCCGTCGTCTGGAGCAGCAAGTCGCTGAGCTGCACGCTCAGTTGGCCCTGGAGAAAAGTGCACGAGGCTACCGCACGATCAGTTTGATGACACCTCTTGAGTCGATCAGCATGCTCCAGGCCAAGGGCGCAGACATGCTGATGTCCCTCGATGCGGGCGCGGAACATCACGCCGAGCAGCTCGCCAGCGAGCGCGCAACGCTCACCGATCTTTTCACGCGGCTACATCATGCCGAGAAAGTCGCTCAACGTTTGCAGCAGCAGGGCCAACGACACCAGCAGGCGGACACCCATTATGCGGCGCCGCTGGCCAGCGAAACAGCCTTGCATGAACTGCGCGGCCTCAGTGTCGAGTTGGCTCGCATGGCGGGACACACCCGGGCGCTGGCCATGAGCACGGCGCTGGAAGCGGCCCATGTGCATGACGAACCCTGCGGTTTGTCCGCCGTGGTGAGCGACATTCAACACCTAGCGGATCACACCCAGCAGCTAGGTCACCAGTTGGATCGCTGGGTCGAACAAACCGCCGCTATGCTCAAAGAGGATGCTCGCGTCCTGGCCCACCAGCGCGAGACAGCCAACGCGCTGGCTCAGGCCGCGCACGAGGGCGAGCAGATGATCGAACAGCTCACCGACCAAGCGCGCCATATGTACAAGGTCATCCATCACAGCACCACGACCGCCTGTTTGCACGCGGCCAAACTGGAGCATGTCGTGTGGAAAAGCCGCCTCTACCACCAGCTGCTGTCGGCCTCCTTGGAAGAGGAGCCGCTGACCGACCACCACCACTGCAGCCTTGGCCGCTGGTACTTGACGGGTGAAAGCCAGCGCTACAAGCAGAGCGATGCCTACCGAGCCCTGGCCGTTCCCCATCGTTGCTTCCATGAGAGCGGTTTGGACGCCCTGCGCTATGCGCGCCAAGGCGACCATACCGGTCAGCTCGCCTCGCTGGCACTCATGGAGGAGGCCAGCGTGGCGCTCGCCAAACAGCTGGACCGTCTGATGGAGCATGCCGTGTACGACCTGCCCCTGCCCCAGCAGCGACCGTCGCCGCTGGCCGACGCTCCCTAACGCATGGACGTGCAGATCGTCCCTTCCGTCCGCGCGCTTTTATGCCATGCTAAAGGCACTCCTATCACAGACGGTAAGGACGACGATGGCATCGGTAAAGAAGCTCGACCTTGCGCTACAGGGTGGCGGTGCCCATGGCGCATACACCTGGGGGGTGATCGATCGCCTTCTGGAAGATGACCGCATCGAGATCGAGGGCATCAGCGGCACTAGCGCTGGCGCGATGAACGGCGTCGTGATGGCCGATGCCCTTACTCGGGGCGGAAAACAGGCGGCGCGACAGGCACTGCGAGCCTTTTGGCAGGCGGTGAGCCGAGCGGGAATGACCAGCCCCATTCGCCGCTCCCCGCTGGATGTCCTCACCGGCAATTGGAGCCTCGACCACTCGCCGGGCTATATCGCCATGGACTTGATGACGCGCCTGGTGTCGCCCTACCAGCTCAACCCGCTCAATTTGAATCCGCTGCGCGATATCGTGGCGGCCCACATCGATTTCGAACGCGTGCGTCAGTGCGACCAGCTCAAGCTCTTCGTGGCCGCGACCAACGTGCGTACCGGAAAACAGCGCGTCTTTCGCCGCGAAGAGATGAGTGTCGACGCCGTCATGGCATCTGCTTGCCTGCCGTTCATGTTTCAAGCGGTAGAGATCGATGGCGAAGCGTATTGGGATGGCGGCTACATGGGCAATCCGGCGCTCTTCCCGCTCATGGAGGAGTGCAGCGCGCGGGACATTCTGCTGGTGCAGATCAACCCCATTCGTCGCGAAGAGCTGCCCACCTCGGCCTCGGCGATCATGAATCGACTCAACGAGATCACCTTCAACGCCGCGCTGATCAAGGAGGTGCGTATGATCGCGCTGCTCAAGCATGCACTCGACGAGCAAGGCATCGAAAACTGCTATCAGCAAGCACTGTTCCACCGCATAAGTGGTGATAAAGCCCTGGATGACCTGTCGGTTTCCAGTAAGCTCAATTCCGAGTGGCCCTTTCTCTGCCACCTGTTCGAGCAAGGCAGAGAAGCGGCGGAGAAGTGGCTTGCCACACATTTCGATGCTCTGGGGCATGTGTCGACACTCGATATCGATGCGGTTTACCTACACGAATAAGCGCTGCCACGCCCAGCCCCTGCCCCAACTTAGCGCACGCTGCCCAAGCAGAGTGCGCTAACCAAGCGTCGAGCGCCCTGCGCTTCGCCACCTTTGCCACTCATCGAAGGTGTTCCCTTTGTAGCAAAAAATTTAACCATCTGTTTTGATTCATATAAAACAGCGATGGCGGAGTATTTGCTTATTTTCCCATCATGGTGATAGGCGTGGACCAGGCCCAACAGGGTACGAGTGCGTCGAACCTGACCTTCAACGGTGAAGGCATGTTCCCGTAACCACGTAACGCCTGCGCGTTGCGTCTCGGCAAACTCGTTCATACGCTGTGAGGCCACTCCCATGGACACACGCAACAAAGCCAACCGTATTCGGCTACTCAACTTCTCGACGCCGCAAATGCGGGCGTTTCACCTCTCCTGGTTTGCATTCCACATCTGCTTCTTCGGCTGGTTCGGTATCGCGCCGCTCATGGCCGTGGTGCGCGAAGACCTCGCCCTGACGCAAACCCAAATCGGCAATACCATCATTGCATCGGTGGCGATCACCGTGATCGTTCGCTTGTTGATTGGCGTGCTTTGCGACCAAGTAGGACCACGCAAAACCTACACCGGACTGCTGGTACTGGGGTCCATTCCTGTCATGGGGATTGGCCTCGCCGATAGTTTCGAAACGTTCTTACTGGCGCGCTTGGCCATTGGCGCCATCGGCGCATCGTTCGTCATTACCCAGTACCACACCACCCTCATGTTTGCCCCTAACGTGGTGGGCACGGCCAATGCCACCAGCGCTGGCTGGGGGAATCTTGGCGGCGGAACCACCCAAATCGTCATGCCACTGATCTTTGCCGGCATGCTGATGCTAGGGGTCAACGAAGCGCTCGGCTGGCGTCTGGCCATGGTGGTGCCCGGCGTCGTGCTGTTCTTCACCGGCATTGCCTACTGGCTGTTCACACAAGACGCCCCCAACGGCAACTTCAGCGAGCTGCGCGTGCGCGGTGAATTACCTTACGCCACCGGTGAGCACGGTGCCGCCCAAAGCTTCCTGGCAGCGGCGAAGGATATCCGCGTGTGGGCCCTGTTCGTGGTGTACGGGCTCTGCTTTGGCGTCGAGCTGACGATCAACAACATTGCCGCCATTTACTTCTTCGACAAATTCGACCTGACGCTCGCCACTGCAGGGCTGATCGCCGGGCTCTTCGGCCTGATGAATATCTTCGCGCGCACGTTGGGCGGCGTGTTTTCTGACCTGTTCGCCAAGCAGGGCGGACTCAAGGGACGCGTGCGCTGGCTCTTCATTGCCCTGGTGTGCGAAGGCATCGCGTTGGTCGCGTTCTCACAGATGCACGTCCTCAGCCTCGCCATCGGCATCATGCTGGTGTTTAGCCTGTTCGTCCAAATGGCCGAAGGCGCTACCTTTGGCGTCGTACCTTTCATCAATAAAAAAGCCTTAGGCGCCGTGGCCGGTATCGTCGGGGCGGGTGGCAACGTAGGGGCCGTATCAGCAGCGTTCCTGTTTCGCAGCGAAAGTTTGAGCTACCAGCAGGGCCTTTTCTATTTGGGATTGACCGTGCTGGTGCTGGCCTCCTGCGTGCTGGTGGTCCGCTTTAGCGACGCCACCGAAGCCGAAGAGGCCAGCGCGTACCGTGACGCGGCGGGCGACGATGCGGGAGCAGGCGCGCTCTCATTACGCTAATATTAATTAACACCGCCCCTGCATGCGCATCGCTGTGGGGGCGTTTACCTTTTGGCGGCGAGTATTAAGGAAATCAACATGTCTTCTGCCCAACAGCTCCTCTTCACCGCCCTGCGCTGCGACATCGATAACCTCCACCATCTCGCCACGACCGCCGATATCGTGAGCGATATCAGTCAGTTCATTCATGTCCTGCAGCGCGAACGCGGTGCCTCGACGATTTATTTGGCGTCCAAGGGCAAACGTTTCAAAACCCGCCGAACGAGTTACGTGCAACATAGCCAAGCGGCCGAGGCCTCGATGCGCCTGCGCTTGGAAACGCTAAGCCAAGAAGCGCGGCCACAAGCCACCGCACGCTTGCTTCGACGCATTGCCGCCGTTTGGCTGGCATTGGATGAACTCGACGCGCTGCGCCAAGCCATCGATACCTTTCATATCTCACCCGATGCGGCCACGCAGGCCTTCAATCACCTCATCAGCGGTTTATTGGCCATCGTCTTCGAAGCCGCCGATACCGCAGTCGACCCCGACATCACCCGCGCCCTGGTGGCGATTTTCCACTTGATGCAGGGGAAGGAGCTTGCGGGACAAGAGCGCGCTTGCGGCGCTTTTGGGTTCACCTTGGGCCACTTCGATAACGCCCACCGCACGCTGCTCAACCAGCTCGTCGAGGCGCAGCAGCGCTGCTTCGATACGTTTGCCGAATTTGCTACTCCAGAAGCACTGAGCGCTTGGCAGCAGTCGCTCTCACCCCGAACACTGGCCGGTATTTGCCAATTACGCGACATCGCTTGCCAGCGTTCGCACCATCAAACGGCCTCGGGCAATACGCTAGGGGAAACCTGGTACGAGCTGACCACCCTAAGAATCGATACCATCAAGACGGTAGAAGACACGCTGAACACCCAGCTCACGGCTCTTTGCCACCATAAAATAGCTCACGCCCAGGCCGCTCTGGACCAGGCTAAGGCCACCCCCGACACGCCGCTTCCGGCCCCGTGTGAACAGCTTCTTGCCCTCACCCCGTCTCAGCCGCTGGGGGATTTGACCGCCAGCGCTCTCAATTCGCCCTTGAGCCGCTCGCTGCTGGAGTTGACGCACGCCCAATCGAGCCGATTGCAGGGGCTCAGCGACGAGCTGGAAAATACCCGCAAAGCGCTGCGCGAACGCAAGCTGATCGAACGGGCCAAAGGACTCATCATGGCCCACCAATCCATGAGCGAGGAGGAGGCATACCGCTTTCTGCGTAAAACCTCGATGGATCAAAGCAAAAGCATGGCCGATATGGCACGTTCGATCCTGGATCTCTCTGCCATGCTGCAACGTCGGCAAGAAAAACCCTAACGCGGAAGCGCGTTTGCAACCTCGTTGGGTTTTAGCCATGCTGAAACTTCCCCTATTTGCAAGGAGAGCCTAGGATGCATGATCGCGTACTGTTAATTACCGGCGCTTCCAGCGGTATTGGCGCTGCCACCGCTCGCGCAGCGGCCCGTGAAGGGTATCAACTGGTGCTGGCCGCGCGCTCTGCCGACAAGCTAACCTCCCTTGCCCAGGAGCTAGGCCCAGAGAACGTGCTGACGTGCGAGGTCGATGTCACCGACCTGAAGCAGCAGCAGGCCATGGTGGAACACGCCATCGAAACCTTTGGCCGAATCGACGCTGTCTTTGCCAATGCGGGCCGCGGCGGCTCGCCAGGCGGCTTTAGCAGCGCCGACCACGACGCTTGGCGAGAGATGATTTTGACCAACATCTACGGGGTTGGCCTGACCTTGCAAGCCTGCCTGCCGGAGTTGAAACGCCGCCAAGGGCACGTGCTACTGACCGGCTCGGCAGCAGGCCGCACGACCATCCCTGGCTCCATGTACAGCGCCACCAAATGGGCGGTCACGGGCATTGGCTACAACCTACGCGAAGAGCTGCGCGGCACCGGCATGCGGGTGACGCTGATCGAACCCGGCATGGTCGACACGCCCTTCTTTGATGAACCACCCGAGTACGCTCTGCAAGATCGTGATATCGCCAATGCGGTGATTTACGCGCTCTCACAGCCGCCGCATGTGGATGTCAACGAGATCTTGGTACGCCCCACGCCCCCCCAAAGCGTGACGTTCACGTGACGACGGCTTGCAATTGCTCGGAACTGCCCACATAAACGCAGCATTATGAAGCGTGCTAACGAATCACTGCACGCACCATGCACGTTTATCAGGTGATTTATGAGCCAACTTGCGAGCACCGCCCTCTCCGTTCTAGACCTTGCGCCCATTCGTCAAGGCGGCAGCGCGGGAGAAACGTTCGGTGACAGCGTATCCCTGGCCCAGCATGCGGAATCGTTGGGCTATCAGCGCTACTGGCTAGCCGAGCACCACAACATTGCCGGTATTGCCAGCGCCGCCACTTCGGTCTTGATAGGTCATGTGGCGGGCCAAACATCGTCCATCCGCGTGGGCAGCGGGGGCATTATGCTACCGAACCACCCACCGCTGGTGATTGCAGAGCAGTTTGGCACGCTGGAGACACTGTACCCAGGGCGCATCGACCTGGGCTTAGGGCGCGCCCCTGGTTCTGACGGTGCCACCATGCGAGCGATGCGCCGCCATGCCCATGCAGGCGTCGACGATTTTCCCGAGCGTTTAGAAGAGCTGCGCCGCTACCTTGGCGAAGAAGACCCACAGCAAACCGTCAAAGCGGTGCCCGGCCAGGGCACGCACGTGCCCATTTGGCTGCTGGGTTCTAGCGGCTACAGCGCCCAGCTCGCCGCCAAACTGGGCCTTCCCTTCGCGTTTGCCGCCCAGTTCGCCCCCGGCTATCTGTTCGAGGCTCTGCGCCTCTATCGGGATAACTTTCGCCCGTCCGAGCATTTAGACGCGCCTTATGCCATGGTCGGCTTGCCGGTCATGGCGGCTGAAAGCGACGAAATGGCGCACTACCTGGCCACCACCGCGCAGCAAAAATTCTTGAATTTGATCCGCGGTAAACCAACTCAGTCACTGCCCCCCGTAGACGCACTGGATTGGTCGCCCATGGAGCGCGCTCAGGTAGAACAGTTTTTGGGCGCGGCCATCATCGGTGGCCCTGAAACGGTCAAAGCACAGCTAGAGGCGTTTCAAGAACGTACGGGGGCGAACGAGCTGATGATCAATAGCGATTTCTACAGTCACGCGGACCGCCTGCGTAGCTATGAAATCGTGGCTCAGGTGGCCCGTTAAGCCGCGTGTCTCACCCTTTGGCGACCAGAAAGGCACCCGCAGCCATCATCAATGAACCGGCTGTACGATTGGTGCCTTTCTGGGCGCGCTCGGACTGGAAGAAGCGCCGCGCAGACGAGGCAAACGACGCGACCAACATCAACCCCATCATTAGCCCGAGCAACGTCAAACCGACCACGAGGATCATATCGCTACGCTCGAGCACGGTCAGGTCGATGAAGGTCGGTAAGAAAGCGATGTAGAACAGGATGACTTTGGGGTTGGACGCTGAAATGATAAAGCCCTGAAGAAAGCTCTTCGCGCTATCCCGACGCCAAGCACCGCTACTGGCTGGGAAGGCCTCCAACGTCTGCGCCGTGACTTCGGCCGTCCACATTTTCCACCCTAGGTAAAAGAGGTAGGCGGCACCGGCGTAGCGTAGCAGCGTGAAGGCGCCTCCCCAGTTCTCCGCCAAGGCAGCCAGCCCGTAGAACGCGAGCAGTAGGTAGATCACATCGCTGACCGTCATGCCTAGGGCCAGCGGTAAACAGGGCCGCGCGCCCGCTGACATTCCTTTGGCCAGCAGAGCAAAAATACCCGGCCCGGGCGTCACCGCGAAGACAAAGATCGCCAAAAAGTAGGTCAGTGCGCTCTCAACGGTCATGGCCGTGTCCTCTCGCGGTCCAGTGGTTCACTGATCAACGTACCAGCGGCACAGATCTCTCCTCGATTGTGCTAACGTCGCTCATGACGACATCAACGGAAGAAACCTCATGTCCAACCTTCAATTTTCCCCGATGACAGCCAACGAGTTCGCGCTCTTCTGGCCTACGTTTCAGGCCATTGTAGCCGCCCAGGAAACCTACGCGATAGATCCAGAGATTCGTCAAGAGGAGGCTTTCGCGTTTTGGTGCCAAACGCCGCTCCTAAGCATGGCCGTCAAAGATGAGCATGACGAGCTACTGGGCAGCTACTACTTGAAAGCCAACGCCGCAGGCCCCGGCCGCCATGTGTGCAACTGTGGCTACATGGTCACCCCCAACGCGCGGGGCAAAGGCGTCGCCAGGGCCATGTGCGAACACTCTCAGCGGGAAGCGTTGACGCTGGGTTTTAAGGCCATGCAGTTCAACGCCGTCGTCGCCAGCAATCAGGTGGCCGTCGCGTTATGGCAACGCCTGGGCTTCGAGATCGTCGGCACGGTACCTAACGCCTATCGGCACGCCTCCTTGGGATTTGTGGATACCCATGTCATGTACAAAGCGCTGACCGCCCATTAAGCGTTCTTCCTGCCCACGGCAGCATGGCCCCGCTTATGCTGCCATTCAACGCTGCAAAAAATAACATTGTCTCTAGTGATTAACCCTGACTTTCGCACGCTATCGTGACGATACATAAACATCACATGGCTGCCGCTGAGGGGCGTGTGGCGATACGTTATGTCGTCTTAATTCACTTAATGAAACAATGGTCGTTTGATTTTCGATAAACTAATGAAAACAATCGTTTAAAACAAGATATCTAAATAAAAACAACCTCTGCGTGCCCATAAGATTTCACTGCTATCTTTTAAATCCCACGTTAACACTACGTCAGGTGTTGGGATCATAAAGGGAACGGACATGCAAAAAATATCAGTAAAAACCCTGATAGCGGGCGCACTCGTCGTGCTTTTAATCATGCTGATGGGCGTAGGGCTCCTTGGCTATTTGGGCGAACGCAAGGCGGCTACCTATCTAGAAGACGTCAATAATATCAGCGCACTGCAATCGAGTTCGGCGGCTAGGGCAGAGACCAACCTCATGGAAATGCGGGTTCGCTTAGAGCGTCTGTCTCAGCATTACCAAAATGGGTTGATGGCCAACGTCGACGATGCACTGACCTCTGCAAAAGAGAGCCTCGCCGTATCGGACGCTAGAATCGAAGCGATGAATAGCGTTCCCACTGGCCCTGACGACGAGCGCTTCTCCTACCTCTCCACGATCAATGACACCTATAACGCTGCAGCGACAAGCGAACTTAGGTCGATGCTTGCCAGTGCGGATATCGAAGGATTGATCGACTATAAAGAAACCATCAATCCCGCTTTTTTAGCCTTTGGTCAGGCGGTGGGCGACTTTAACCGCTTTGCGCTGGACTATGGCGATACCCGAACGGCAGAGACCCTGCGCGATAGCCAAGTTCTAGGTATAACGGTCGGCTTTTTGGTCGTGCTAGCCCTCGTGCTCTATATCACGATGCAAGCAACGATTAATAAATATCTGCTCACCCCTTTACAGCGCGCCGTCAACATTTGCGAAAACATCGCTAAAGGCGATCTCACCAGCACGATTGAAGATCGTGGCAGTAATGAGATAGGCCGCCTTTACGCAGCAATGGATGATATGCAGGATCGACTCGAAGAGATGATCAGCACGCTCAATCAAAGCAGTGAAGCCGTGGCCAGTAGCTCCAAGCAGATCGCTGGTGGCAGCCAGGACTTAGCATCGCGAACGGAACAGCAAGCCGCCGCACTGCAGCAAACCGCAGCCAGCATGGATGAAATCTCTTCGATCGTCCGTCAGAACTCGGATACCGCCGAGCAGGCCGAACGGCTCACGAAAGCGGCCGCCAAGAAAGCCACTAGCGGTAAGCAGGCTTCCGAGCACACCAGCCAGCTAATGCGTGAACTCGAAGAAACCTCCCACAAAGTGCACGACATCATTCAAGTCATCGACTCGATTGCTTTCCAGACCAACATTCTCGCGCTGAACGCCTCGGTGGAAGCCGCTCGGGCGGGCGAGCACGGACGCGGCTTTGCCGTGGTCGCCAGTGAAGTGCGCTCGCTAGCCACCAAAACGTCTACGTCTTCCAAAGAGATTCGTGAGTTGATCGAGGACATTTCACAGCGTATTGCGCAAGGGGCCGAACAAACCACGCGTAATGGCCAAAGCATGGCGGACATCAACGCATCGATCGTACAAGTGACGGAAATGATGCAGGAGCTAGCGCTGGCCGCGAAGGAGCAGGATTCCGGTATCAGCCAGGTCAGTACGGCGGTGTCTCAAATGGACGCGGCGACACAAGAGAACGTCTCGCTCGTCGAAGAAACCAGTACGGCGTCTGCCTCGTTGCAGGACGAAGCCGGCCGCCTGGCCGAACTCGTGAACGAGTTCAAATTGAAGCGTCTTGCGCACACCCTGCGCGACAGCCAAATCCCGCTTGCCGTGCAGCAAACGTTCAAAACGTCTTACGCCTCGCCGCTGGCGGCGGCCGCCCCTTCCCGGGTCGCCGCCACGCCAGAGTGGGAAGCGTTTTAACCCATTGCGTCGATGGCAAAAAGGGCCAGCTTGCTGGCCCTTTTGTATGGCAAGCACAGATGTCACTTGCTTAAAACCACACCTTTGCAAATAAGTGTGAAAAAAGCGATCCACACCTCTCAATATCACTCTCGTTGTGTCGATAATGTACAAGCGAGGCTCCCCTACCTCGTACCAAAAGCTCCTCACCTTATCGTGCCTATGAGAGTAACCAATATGAGAAACCTATCTGTCAAACACTTGCTAGCAGCAGTGCAAGGGCTAATGCTGCTTGCCCTACTGGCTATAGCAGCGACAGGTATATTAACCAAGCTTGATGTGATGGATAGTTTACGCCGCGTCGATGAGATCGCTGCTCAGCAAGTCGCTGCTATCAATCGCGCAGAAATTAATCTAATGGAGTTAAGGGTGCGTTTGGGCCGCTTCAATGAGTACAGTGAAGATGGAGATACCGTCAGGGCACAAGAAACTCTTGAGTTAGCAAGAGCGGCTTTGGAACGAGCAGAATCACGTTTCGAGCAGTTTTCAGAGGTAGAAGTACCCAGCAACGCTCTCAGAGCCCCCATCATTCAAGCTTTGCAAACCAGATTTAACCAACTTGTAACGAGCGATCTACGCACCGACCTAGCGTCAGGAAACTTAGCCGCTTTGATGGGCCATCGTGAGCGCATCAATGACAATTTTGAGCCCTTCTCTGAGTCTGTGCGCAGCTTTAATCAGCGAGCACAAAGCTTGTCATCAGAAGAGATTAGCTCTGCAGAACGCCTACACACCGTTACGATGATCATCAGCGGTGTACTAATTCTACTTGCCTTATTGCTTTTCATTATCGTACAGATTGGTATCAAAAGGCTCATCGTCCGTCCGCTACAGCGCGCGGTGGAGCTGTGTGAGCATATTGCCAAAGGCGATTTGACCAGCCAGATCGAATCTCGTGGAAAAAACGAAATTGGTCGGCTCTACAGCGCCATGCACGACATGCAGGGTAAGCTGCAAACCATGGTAGGCACGCTTTCGCAAAGCAGCACCGCTGTTGCGGCGAGTTCTCGCCAAATTGCCGGCGGCAGCCAGGATCTCGCTTCACGTACCGAACAGCAGGCAGCCGCACTGCAACAAACCGCTGCCAGCATGGATGAGATTTCCTCCATCGTTCGTCAAAACGCCGACACTGCTGCTCAGGCCGAGCGCCTGACACAGGATGCTTCCAGAAAAGCGGCTCACGGCAAGCAGGAGTCGGAGCAAACCAGCGTGCTGATGCGCGAACTGGAGGCCAGCTCGCAGAAAGTCAACGAGATCATTCAGGTCATCGACTCCATCGCCTTCCAGACCAATATTTTGGCGTTGAACGCCTCGGTGGAAGCTGCACGCGCGGGGGAACACGGCCGTGGTTTCGCCGTCGTAGCGAGTGAGGTGCGCTCGCTGGCAACGAAAACCTCCAACTCCTCGAAAGAGATTCGTACGATGATCGAGGATATCGCCAGCCGTATCGCGCAAGGGGCCGATCAGGCGCTGAAAAATGGCGAAAGCATGGATGACATCAACCAAGCCATCGTACGCGTCAACGATATGATGCAAGAACTGGCGCTGGCAGCGAAGGAGCAGGAGTCCGGCATTAGCCAAATCAGCACCGCGATTGCCGAGATGGATTCCGCCACCCAGGAGAACGTCTCTTTGGTAGAGGAGACCAGCACCGCATCGGCTTCGCTGCAAGACGAAGCGTCCCGACTGGCAGACCTAGTCGCCGCGTTCCGGCTCAACGGCACCAGCCGCCACGCGGCGCTTGCTCAACCCGCTTCTGCGCCTGCCCAGCGTTTACACGCTCCCTCGCCAAGCAAGAGCATGACGCAGCGCCCCACTGCTGAGCCCGAGTGGGAAGAGTTTTAACTAAGCCTTATGACCGCGTGGGTGATCCCCATGCCCACGCGGCCTCCGTTGACCCCGCCGATTCGTGCCATAACAAAAATTACGCTAGGGTCTTCTCATTACCACAACGTGCTTGGCCCACCCATGCCTAACCACTCGTCCCTCCTGAGGCGTGTTTCTCTACGCACACGCATCATTGGCCTCATCACCTCGTTAGTGGTCGCCATTACGCTACTGCTGAGTTGGGTCGCTTCCCGGGAAGCGGCCATTCAGCTCGAGGCGAATATTGGCTATAGCAGTGCCGATACCGCTTACCAAATGGTGGATAAGCTCAACCGCAGCATGGATGCGCGGATCAAAGAAGTGCGCCTGCTGCTGGGTATTCAAGAGTTTGCCGACCGCACCGATCTCTTCTCGGTACGCGCCCAGCTCGAACACCTGCAGCGCAACTATGACGTGCTTTCCTGGATTGGCGTGACGGATGCCACTGGCCTGGTCGTCGCCTCTACCGGAGGAGTTCTCGAAGGGACGTCGATTGCTCAGCGGCCCGTGTTTATCGAGGGACGGCAAGCACTGTGGGTGGGCGACGTGCATGATGCCGTCATGCTGGCCCAGCTACTTCCCAACCCCACTGGCGAGCCCGTTCAATTCGTCGATATCGCCGCGCCCCTTTACGACCAACGCGGCACCTTTACCGGCGTGTTGGGCGTACACCTGAGCTGGGAGTGGGCAACGCAGGTGAAGAACTCCATGTTTTCCCCACAGCTTCGCGCACAGCAAACGGAACTACTCCTGCTCTCTTCTCAAGGCAGGGTCATTCTCGGGCCGGAGGAGCTCATCGGTGAATCGCTGGCGTTCCTGGAGAACGCTTCTGATAGCCCCATGCCTGCGTGGTCCATCGAAACCTGGCCAGACGGACAGCGCTATGTCACGGGCGTAGCCCGAAGCCAAGGATTTGGAGACTTTCCAGGTTTGGGCTGGGTCGCCGTGAGCCGACAGCCCGTGACCAACGCTTTTGCGCCCGTCGAGCAGCTTTACGAGCTCATATTAGGAACGGGGCTGCTGGTGGCGCTGATGTTTTCCATCATTGGCTGGCTCGTCGCGTCCCGTTTGGTCGCACCGCTGACGCGCCTTGCCCGGGCGGCCGACAACATTCAAGCAGCCACCCACCGCGGCGTCATCACCCTGGAAACCGGCTCTCCCGAGTTGAAGCGGCTATCGACCTCCATGCGCGACATGGTGGAGCGCTTGATCGACCAGCGTCAGACCATTAGCCGTTTGGAAGATTTGGCCAACACCGATCCGTTGACCGGGTTGCCTAACCGCGCCTTTCTAACCCAGTACCTACAGCACACGCTGCCTGACGCACATCGCCAGCAGCAGAGTGTAATCGTCTTGCTATTCGACTTGGATGGCTTCAAACGGGTCAATGATGAACTTGGTCATCACGCGGGGGATTTGTTGCTGATCGAAATCACTCAGCGCCTCAAGTCAACGCTACGCAGCGGCGATGTGGTAGCCCGTTTAGGAGGCGATGAGTTCGTGATGATTCTCAAAAGCACCGCCGAGCACAGCGCCTATCTTGCAACGGACGTGGGTCAGCGGCTGCTACAACGTATCGCAACGCCCGTTCTGCTGCCCGGCGGACACCGAGCGCAAGTCGGCTGCAGCTTGGGCGCCGCATGGTGGCCTCAACATGGCCACGATATCGAGCAGGTCATCCAACTGGCCGATATCGCGCTCTATCAAGCCAAAAACAAAGGAAAACACCGACTGGTCATTTATGAGGAAGCGCATTGAAACATGCCTGCCGCTGCGCTTCGGCGGCGACGCTGCCGAGAGCGCTCAGGTAAGCGATATTCCGCTCGGGAATGGCGGCCGTGTCCCCATAAAACGCGATGGCTTTCTCGACACTGGCCTCACGCAGCACGTGCACCATGGCATGGGGTGAACGGTTCGAGTAGTTGGCAGCATCATCGGGGTCAGCATCGTCGAAACAGTAGTCGGGATGAAACGTGGCTAGCTGATATACCCCTTCGTAACCCAGCTCAACTAACAGGTTGTCAGCCATGTCGATGTAATCCAGGTAATGATCGAAGCTCTTGAACAGCGTCGGGAAGACGATCAGTGTGGTTTCGGTGTCAGGATGCTCATCGAGCCACGCAAGCTCCGCCGCCAGCTCTTCGAGCGCCACCTGTAACTTTTTGGAACGCACGACTTCCACGCGGATCGTGTCGTTCTCCAACTCCCGCTTGGCGAAAGGGCAAATGTCGTGCCCTACGATAAATTGGCGCACCCACGCGAGTGTCTGTTCCACGACTTGCTGATCGGCTTCTTGCGTCATACCCACTCCCACGGTGGCCTTCTTTCCTGCGTTCATTCAAGTGGCGAGTGCCACGCGCTGGCCCCCAGTGTACAGGGATCCCCTGGCAAATACGTCAGGCGTGCTGCTGGTAACGAGCCAACGCGACTTCGTAAGATTTGTGGATATGGTCATCCATCAGTGCCCGTGCAGCGGTGGCGTCGCGCTGAAGCGCCAGTTCGACCAATTCGTGGTGCTGTTCATCCAGCTCTTGGCGGATGGTGGGCATCTTTGGCCCTAAACGCCGATAGCGGTCGAACTGGTCGTGCAACTGCTCAATAAACCGTAATAACCACACCGAACCACAAGGTGCTACGAGCGTGCGGTGAAACTGAGTGTGCAGCCGTTCCCACTCCTCGCCTTTATCCAAGGTAATGTCGGCGCGCTTGAGTCGATGCGCTGCCGCCAGCAAATCGGCTTCCCATACGGCATCGCCGTGGGCAATGGCCCGCTCTAACGCCATGCCCTCCAACTCGGTGCGCAGCCGGGCAATGTCATCGAGCTCTTCGCGGGAGAGCTTGGGTACCCTGAACCCGCGCTGATTCTCCTGCACCAGCAGCCCATACGCCGCCAGCTTGTTCAGCGCCTCACGGAGCGGACTGAGGCCGACTTGGTACTGCTCTTTCAGCGCGTTGATGGCGAGTTTCTCACCCGCTTTGAAGCGACCGCCGACCAAGTCCCGACGCAGCACATCATAAATAGGGCTTGAGGCGCTGCTAGTGGGAAGCTGCATATGCTTGTTCATTCCGGAGTCCTTTTGCATACCTTTGCCAGGGATCGGTTAACGAAAAACCCATGGTGACGTGTTGACGCCTCTTGCGGGGCTCACCTATATTCTATTTTAGACAAAATAATCGATTTTTTAATCTACAAACGATAAACAGGGCATTCTTCTTATGTTGCTGACCCCATGGCCTCCCCTTCAGGCGTTAAACCCATGAAGCAAACCGCACTCTTTTGGGCATTTTTCCGCGTCGGTATTTTCGGCTTTGGCGGCGGCCCTGCCATGATACCGCTGGTTCGCGCGGAAGTCGTGACACGCCACCAGTGGCTCACGGATGAAGAGTTTGCCGACGTGCTCGCCATTGGCAACACCCTACCCGGCCCCATTGCCACCAAAATGCCCGGCTACATCGGTTATCGCGTGGCAGGCACCAGCGGCTGCGTTGCTGCGGTCATCGCCGTCATTTTGCCGATGATCGTTGCCATGATTGTGATGCTAGGCATTTTTAGCCGCTACCGCGACGTGGGTTGGATACGCGGCATGGGGCAAGCGGTCGTTCCCGTGGTCATGGTCATGATGGCTCAGCTTACCTGGGACTTCTTCGATAAATCCAAAGCCGCCCTGGGCTGGCTTGTCAGCCTTGTGATGGCGGTCATCGCTGGTGGCGTGATTTATTGGCTCGGCGTTCACCCCGGCTGGGTGATTGGGGCCATTCTGCTCGCCGCGCTGCTGCGTCCTTCCGATAAAAAACGCGCGGAGGGTGCCGCATGATTTATTGGGATCTCTTTTTAGCGTTTTTCATTCCTAACATCATTGGCTACGGCGGTGGCCCCGCCATCATTCCGCTGATCGAGGCGGAAGTGGTAGGCCGCTACGGCTGGATGACCTCGCAGGGTTTTGCTGAAACCTTGGCGCTCGGCAATGCGCTCCCTAGCCCAATCGCCACCAAAATGGCGGGCTATGTGGGCTACGAGGTCGCCGGCATTGGTGGGGCGTTCGTGGCCGTGGCTGCCACGGTGGTCCCTTCCCTGCTGCTCATGCTTGGCGCACTCGGGCTTCTCTATCGCCACCGCGACTCCCCGCGCGTCAAGCGCATGAGCCAGTGGGTGCGCCCCGTCATTGCCATGATGATGGCGTGGCTTACCCTCGGTTTTTTCACAGAAAGTATGGCGGCAAGCGGCCTCCTCCACACGCTGATTATCGGTATCGTGGCCGCGATTGCGCTTGTGCGTTTCAACACCCATCCCGCTTTTGTCGTTATCGGCGCCTTGGTGTATGGAGGGCTTTTGTTAGGCTGATAACCTCTCTTAGCGCCCTCCTTCACGAGAAAGGACTCCCATGCATAACAACGCTCTCTATTACCCCAGTGCCTCACGTCGTATGGCCACTTTCGGCAAACGCGGTATGGTGGCCACCTCTCAGCCGCTCGCCGCCCAGGTAGGTATCACTATTTTGCAGCAAGGCGGCAATGCCATTGATGCGGCGATTGCCACCGCCGCCGCACTCACTGTGGTAGAGCCTACGTCTAACGGCATTGGCAGCGACGCCTTCGCAATTGTGTGGGTCAATGGAAAGCTACATGGCCTCAACGCCAGCGGCCCTGCTCCGCAGGCGGCCACCATTGAAGCATTGAAAGCGCTTGGCCATGACGCTATGCCTAACCATGGCATGCTGCCGGTCACCGTGCCTGGCGCGCCTGCGGCCTGGGCGGCACTCTCTGAGCGCTTTGGCAAACTGCCCTTTGCGGATCTGCTAGCGCCTGCCATCGCGCTGGCAGAAGAGGGCTTTGCGGTGACGCCGGTGATCCACCAAATGTGGGAAGAGGCCTTCCATCACTACGCGACCTACCCCGACGCTGCCTTCCAACCCTGGTTCGATACCTTTGCCCCCCAAGGCCGGGCACCGCGCCCTGGCGAGTTATGGTCCGCTCCTGACCACGCGAAAAGCTTAGACGCGATTGCCAACACAAACGCCGAGGCGTTTTATCGCGGTGAACTGGCTGAGGCCATCGATACGTTCTCCCGCGAGCATGGCGGCTTAATTCGTAAAGAGGATTTGGCCGCTTACCAGCCCGAGTGGGTCGACCCGATTAGCGTGCGCTACCAAGGCCATGATATTTGGGAAATTCCACCGAACGGTAGCGGTATGATTGTTCTGCAAGCACTCGGCATGCTGGAACGGTTAGACCCGTGCCCAGGCGATGCGGTTGAAACCCTGCACCGCAGGATTGAAGCCACTAAACTTGCCTATATGGATGGCTTTAAACACATCACCGAACGCAGCGCGATGGCTCCCACCACCGAGCAGATGCTAGATGATGCCTACCTCACCGCACGCGCTGCGCTGATCGGTGATCAGGCCGTTGACCCGGCGCACGGCAACCCGTTGCAAGGCGGCACCGTCTACCTAGCTACCGCTGATGACGAAGGCAATATGGTGTCGTTTATCCAAAGTAACTTTAAAGGCTTTGGTTCCGGCATGGTGGTTCCCGGCACCGGGATTAGCCTGCAAAACCGCGGCTGGTCATTCTCGTTAGATCCTGAGCACGCTAATGCGTTGGCTCCCGGCAAGCGCACCTACCACACCATCATTCCCGGGTTTATCACCAAAGATAATCAAGCCGTTGGGCCATTTGGCGTCATGGGCGGCTATATGCAGCCCCAGGGCCAAGTGCAGGTGGTCACTGCGATGCTTGAGGATCAGCTCAACCCACAGGCCGCGCTGGATATGCCCCGTTGGAAATGGACCACCGGAAGAACCGTGGAAGTGGAAGCCGACTTCCCCAACCACTTGGCGCTCGCCCTCGCTCGGCGCGGCCACAAGATTGTTAAGGTGGCGGATTCGATTAGCTTTGGCCGTGGCCAAATCATTCTCCGTAATTCTGATACCGGCGTGCTGCAAGGCGGTACTGAACCGCGCACCGATGGGGCCGTGCTGCCGCTGTAGCGCTTTTCACACCATCACCTGCTGCCCTCTTAGGGGCAGCAGGCTGGCTATCAACGCCAAAGCACCGCATCATGGCGGCCTACTGATGCTGGTGCTCCTTACTTTTCGATGTTGCTAACGCCATGATGCCGTCCTCTCCTTCCTCCTCTCCCTTCAGCGGCTTCTTTAGCGTGTTTCGCTATAGCCGCCGTGCGCTGGCATTGGTATGGGACACCTCCCGCTGGATGATGTTGGGCTTGGCGCTTTGCACGCTGGTGGCTGGCGTGCTGCCCGCTGTGGCGGCTTATGTGGGCCAACTGATTGTTGATGGCGTGCTGGCGGCGATGGAAAGCTATGAGACAGCGAGCAACCCTGACTTATGGGCAACGCTCACTCCAGTGCTGGGGTTAGTGGCGTTGGAAGGCGGCATCATTGCCCTGATGGCGTTAGCCCAGCGTGGCCTCTCGGCCCAGCAGTCGCTGTTAAGAGCGCTGCTCGGGCAGAAAGTGAACGTGATGATTTTGGAAAAAGCGGGCACGCTGTCGCTGAGCCAATTCGAGGATTCGGAGCTTTATGATCAGCTCACCCGTGCTAGACGAGAAGCCTCGACCCGCCCACTAGCGCTGGTCAATAAAACCTTTGGGCTGCTGCAGAACGCCATTTCCCTCGGCAGTTTTGCCTTCCTGTTGGTGCAGTTTTCTCCCTGGGCACTGCTGATCTTGGTGGTGGGAGCGCTGCCAGTGTTTCTTTCCGAAGCGAAATTCTCCGGCGATGCCTTCCGGCTATTTCGCTGGCGCTCGCCGCAAACCCGCATGCAGATGTACCTGGAAACCGTACTGGCTCGTGAAGACAGCATTAAAGAGGTCAAACTGTTTGGTTTAGAGCAGCGCTTTCTGCAGCGCTACCGAGATATCTTTCATCAGCTGTTTGCCGAAGATCGCCGCTTGACACTGCGCCGAGAGGGTTGGGGGTTCGTGCTCGGGCTATTGGGTACGCTGACATTCTACGCGGCCTATGGCTGGGTCGTCGTCGAAACCGTTATCGGCGCGCTAACGCTGGGTCAAATGACTATGTATCTGATGGTCTTCAAGCAGGGGCAAAGCGCACTGTCCGCCAGCCTTACAGCCGTGAGCGGCATGTATGAAGATAACCTCTACCTCTCCAACCTCTACGAATATCTGGAACAGCCCACCGAGACCGATACGGGCCATGTGACCCAGGGCGTCATCCCCAACGATGGGCTACGTTTCGAGCAGGTGAGCTTTGCGTATCCCGGCGGCCGTGAGGTGCTACACGATATTTCGCTGCATATCGTCCCCGGCAGCAGTCTTGCCCTAGTGGGTGAAAACGGATCGGGCAAAACCACCTTGATCAAGCTCTTGACCCGGCTCTACCGACCCACAAAAGGGCGAATTTTGCTAGACGGCAGCGACCTCAACGACTGGGACACTCAGGCGCTAAGGGCACGGGTGGGCGTGATTTTTCAGGACTTTGTACGCTATCAGCTCACCGTTGGGGAAAACCTTGGGGTGGGCGACACCACCGCCTTCGATGATCAGCAGCGCTGGCAGCAGGCGGCGAAAGACGGGCTGGCCGATCACTTCATCAAGCGCATGCCCGACGGCTACCAAACCCAGCTAGGGCGCTGGTTTAAAAACGGCCAAGAGCTCTCCGGCGGCCAGTGGCAGAAAGTGGCGCTCTCCCGCGCCTATATGCGTAAAGATGCCGATATCTTAGTGCTAGACGAGCCTACCGCTGCCATGGATGCCGCCGCCGAGGCGGATGTCTTTGCCCGCTTTCGTGATCACAGCCGCGACAAGATGACGATTCTGATCTCCCATCGTTTCTCGACCGTCCGCAGCGCCGACCAAATCATCGTCATCGACCAAGGGCGCATCATCGAACGCGGCACCCATGAAACGCTGCTTGAAGACAACGGGCGCTATGCGTCGCTATTTCATTTGCAGGCAGAGGGGTATCGATAAGTGGTTAGTTAAGCTGCTATCGAAAAGCACGTTAAGTCTCATTATTCATCATTAGCCAGAGACTCTTACAACGTGAAGAAAAGTGACATTTCCCCTCGCACTATCGACTGACATCATTGCCTCGTTTACTTTACAACATATCCCATGGCTCATTTTTCGAGGCAACGAAAATGAACAACCGCCTACACTCCATCAGCGTTAAATACTCTGTCGCTTTTATTAGCGTTGCGCTGGCGTTATTGATTATTTTTATTGTCGACTTGCTTCTGGTAAATAGCGTTCAACATCGCATGTTGGAGTTTAGCCAGCGGTTCGGGCCAGCCACTGCTGCCGTGATCAATGCTGACCGTGACCTGCATCAAGCCCGTATTGCCGAAGCGGAGTACGTCCTTGTGAGCCCCGACAGTAGAGAGTCCGCCGAGCTAAAAGCGACGTTCGAAGAGAATGTCCAACAAGCGTTAGACGGTATGCATCGATTTAAAGAGATCATGCAACAGCAGCCTCATATACTCGAACAACTTGCTCTTTTTGACACTTTATTTAACCAGTGGAAAACCACATCTAACGCGGTTTTCGATACTCACCAGCGTGGTGATTTAAACTCAGCATTACAATTACACAAGCAGGAATCACTCACGACCTTTAATGCACTAAGAGAACTCTATAACACGGCTGGTGAAGCCGTCGTAGACGTCGCGAGTAATACCGAAGCGGCAACGGTTGCAAAAGTAAAACGCCAGGAGTGGATAACAGGGACGTTCTCGGTCGCTGTTTTCCTAGTGGCTATCTTCATTGCCTTGGCAGGCCCCATCACCATGTCACGGGCGATTCGCCAGGTGACGGCACGCATCAAGGACATCACCGAGGGCGAAGGCGACCTTACCGCGCGCATTCAAAGCCAGCGCCGGGATGAAATTGGCGAGCTTGCCCAACAGTTCAATGCCTTTATCAACCGCATCGACGACACGCTACAGTCCGTCAGCCGAAGCACCGTGAGCCTTCAACACGCCTCGACTGAAATCGCCAAGGGTAGCCAAGAGCTCGCCTCGCGCACCGAACAGGCCGCGGCCAACTTGCAGCAAACCTCTGCCTCTATGGAGCAAATTGCGGCGGTGGTAAACAATGCCTCCGAATCTGCCCAACAAGCCAACCAGCTTGCACTATCGACCCGCGACATCGCCCATCAAGGTTTGAACGCCATGCAGAACGTTCAGAAAACCATGGGCAGTATTAGCGAGTCGTCTAGCCAAATCGGTGAAATCGTGACCATGATCGAAAGCATTGCCTTTCAAACCAATATTCTGGCACTGAACGCCTCAGTGGAAGCGGCTAGAGCGGGAGAGCATGGTCGGGGCTTTGCGGTGGTCGCACAAGAAGTGCGCATTCTCGCCAGCCGTACCAGCGACGCGTCAAAGAGCATCTCTGAACTGATCAGTACCTCGGCGGAACGCACCCACTCGGGCGTCTCTCAAGTGAAAGCCGCCAGCGATACGCTGCACAGCATGATGCAAAGTATCGAGCGCGTCGCCGACGTGGTGGCAGAGATCAGCGCAGGCGCAAAAGAGCAGAGCGTGGGCATTGGTCAAGTCAATGACGCGGTAAACGAGCTCGACAGCATGACGCAGCACAATGCGTCGATGGTGGAGGAGTCCAGCGCTGCCGCTGCGGAACTGCGCGAGCAGGCAGATCGGCTCAGCGCCTTGGTAGGTTCATTCAAACTGAGCAATAGCCTCACCAACGTTGATGCAGCACGCCATACATCGCTTGATCAAACGAAGAAAAGCACACTACAGTTAGCCTCAACGCTACCTAAAACTTTGGTTCGTCAGCCCACCCCTGAATGGGAGTCTTTCTGATGATATCGTCTACCCAACCACTCGTTTAATTTCATTACTCTCTGCGTCTTCGGGCTCCCCTGGCACCCGAAGGCGCTTTTGCATGGCCCATCCCGGCCATGCGTTTGGTGCGTGAGTCATAACTCCTATTCAAAGCCACCGCGCACTCACATGAAAGGACACATCATGCCGCCTAGTGCGTTAGTGATTGATGATGACGTCGATATCCAACTGCTCGGCAAAATGCTGCTGAGTCGGCATGGGTTTGATGTCGCCACCGCCGGGTGCTTGGGAGAGCTGGCGCGTAAACCTGCCCTACTCAACACTCATTTGATCGTGCTTGATTTTGGCCTGGGTGACTTTACCGGGCTGGATATTCTCGACTATCTGTACGACCTGAAGATCAACGCGCCGATTCTGCTACTCAGTAGCTGCTCCGATGAAACGGCCGCCCACGCCATTGCCGAAGGCAACGCCAAAGGGCTAAAGATGCTGGGATTTCTGCCCAAAGCCAAGCTCATGACTGGCCTGAGCGATGTGATCGAACAGATCGAGGCATCGCCGAAACCGCCGTCCGTGGGCGAGCTGGCCCAGGCGATCAAGCAGCAACATATCACGTTGGCGCTACAACCCAAGATGTCGCTAACAACCGGTGCCGTGGTGGGCGCAGAGGCCCTGGTACGCTGGGAGGATCCTACCCGCGGAACGATCTATCCGGATAGCTTTATTCCTCTCGCCGAACGAAGCGGTCTGATGGTACCGCTGACCTGGAACATTCTAGACCTCTCCTTTGCGCAGCTGGCCAAGTGGGGCGCCCAGGGGCTCACGCTGAGCATCGCCGTGAACGTACCTGCCGAATTCATCAAAGCCGAAAACATGCTGTCGATGTTCGATACGCTCTGTCGCAAGTACCCCATCGATATGACCAAGGTCACGTTGGAGTTGACGGAATCCGTCGGCGTGGAGTGTTTGGGCTATGCCAGGCACGTCCTGGACGAGTTACGAAAACGGGGATGCAAGCTCGCGCTGGATGATTTTGGCACAGGCTACTCCTCATTGACGCAACTCTACCGGTTGCCGTTCGATGAGTTGAAAATCGACCGAAGCTTCGTCTCGCTCATCGATAGTGAGCCTAGTGCCCAGGCGATTACGCTCTCCATCGTCGAGTTAGGCGCGCGTCTCGGGATGAGCGTCGTGGCGGAGGGGATCGAAAACGCAGAGCAGCAGGCGCTGCTCGCCGAAGCGCGCTGCCCCGTGGGACAAGGCTATTTCATCTCTCGCCCTCTCTCGCCAGCGCTATTCGATGAGTGGGTCAGTTATCAGACGACAATCGCCAAGCGGGCCTAATCGCCGCCCCTGGTCGACAACACCCAGCGCTACCCTGAGTAGCGCTGGTATGGCTTCAAGCTGCCAACAATCCTTGCGCCAACAACGCTTGCTCGGTCGTGAGTTTCAGCGCTTCTAGCGCGTCCAACAACCCCGTCACCGATGTATCGTTGTCATGGCTGGCGCTCTTCTCCAGCATGGCGGCTTTCTCGGCAATGGCGGCACAGCCTAGCGAGGCAGCCGCTCCTTTGAGTGAGTGCGCTTCCTTACGTAAGGACTCACTATCCCCCGAAAGCCAGCACGCTCGCAGGCGAATCAAACGCTCCTCCAGCCGGGTCAAGAACGCGCTCAACAGCGCATTGAGCGATGTAGGGTCGAACGCCTCCTGCAGCTCAGCGCAAATCTTACGATCCAACACCTCCGGCGCGTCCGCGGCATCCTGTAGCAAACTCCCCTGCTCGCTGGCGGAGCGCTCGCCTGACTCGACACTTTCCTTGGGCAGCTCAGCGCTCGGGACGTAGCGACTAATCAGTTGATACAGCTCTTCCCGGGTGAACGGCTTGTTGATCATGTCGTCCATCCCGCTGTCGAAGCAGCGCTCGCGGTGCTCGGGCATGACGTTTGCCGTCATAGCGACGATGGGCAGCCTGGGCAGCGCGTTCGCGGCCTCAAAAGCCCGCCAGCGCAGCGTGGTGTCAGGACCATCCAGAATCGGCATCTGCATATCCATCAACACGAGGTCGATGGCCGCATACTCTTCTTGAAGCTGCGCCAACGCCGCCTGACCGTTATCGGCAATGGTCACCCGCTGCCCAAGCTGCTCCAACATGACTTTTGCGACGGTCTGGTTGATGGGGTTATCTTCCACGATCAGGATATGGTGGTTATCTGCCAGCGCCGCTTGCTGCTCGCTGCGGTGATAAACCTCTACCCCTTCTGTTTCCGGCAGCGCGACCGTAAACCAGAAGCGGCTACCCAAACCTACTTGGCTAGTCACACCGATCTCACCATCCATGGCGTGAACGAGCCGCTTACAGATGGCGAGCCCCAGGCCCGTCCCTTCGTGGCGCCGCGCAATCGAGGTATCTACCTGGGAAAAAGCGGAGAAGAGACGCTCCTGATCTGCCGCCTCAATACCGCACCCCGTGTCGTACACCTCGAACAGCAGTCGATGGTCATCCCCTGGCGAGGCGTGAAACTTCACAAACCCCTCTTCGGTGAATTTCAGCGCGTTGTTGATTAGGTTCATCATCACCTGACGTAGGCGAGCGATATCCCCCACCACGAACCGAGGCAGCGACGGGTCGATGGAGTAGTTGAACACGACCGGCTTGCTTTTTTCCTGGAGCACATAGCCCGTACAGAGCGACTCGATGCATTCGCGCAGGTCAAAGGGACGAGCGTCCAGATCAAGCCGTCCGCTCTCTATCTTGGTGTAATCCAGAATATCGTTGATCACGGCGCGCAGGCTCTCAGCGCTGCGTTTGAGTGCTGACAAGTAGGCGTGAGCCTTGGGCGTGTGCACTTCGTCACTCAATAGATCGGCCATCCCTACCACCCCGTTGAGCGGTGTGCGAATCTCATGGCTCATCACGGCCATGAACTGGGACTTGGCTTGGCTGGCGATTTCAGCACGCTTGGCCGTCTCTTTCAGCTCTCGGCTCTTCACCTCTAATGCCTGGGCTTTACGAAGGCT
Organism: Halomonas sp. LC1; assembly: GCF_030247125.1. NCBI lineage: Bacteria > Pseudomonadati > Pseudomonadota > Gammaproteobacteria > Oceanospirillales > Halomonadaceae > Halomonas > Halomonas sp. LC1. Next base: position 431,800 of record NZ_JASSPG010000001.1, read on the forward strand.
CACTTTTCCTTCGATGAGCAGGGCGCGAACCAATAGACCTCCCGATAACATCAGCGAGAGCAGAATGATCAACGCCAACCCGTAGAGCTGCGTCATCTTTTCGCGCTCAAGCGTGCGCAGTCGCGCCACGCTTGCGTTGGTCTCTATCAAGATGGTGCCGGTAATTTGCTGTAGTTGAACCGTGCGCTCCATGACGTGACGAATGAGTTCGTCGTTTAGCGCGCTGGCATTGTCCCATAGCGGCTCGATCAAATGGTCGATGTCATGAATCACGGTGGCCGCCTTTTCTACCAGCGCATTCACACCCTCGATCTTTGATACCGCTAAATTGATCTCTCCCTGCTGAAACAGCGTCTTGCGGCTAAACAATATTTCAAAGCGCAGCAGCAAATCCTCGCTACTCATGTGACCCAGCTGGCTATCCACCAGCGTCAGATGAAACTCGCGCACTTCCCTATCAAACTGATACCCCGTCCACACGAGGTTTTCCAACAGGCGATTTTCGATGGCGTGCTGCCGCTGGAAGATGACGCCACCCGTAATAATGGCAGATAGAAAAAAGAGGATCGCTGAGAACGTAGCGACCCTCACACGGCGCGAAAAGTAGTGCCTAATAATGGGTAGCATGGCGTGTACCTAACAATATTGCGCCCGCTACTCGACCTCGATGCGCTTGACCTGCCACACGGAGCGGGTAAGGATCTCTTCGTTCAAGAGCGAGGGGTTTTCATCGAAGGGATAAATGACGAATAGCGGCCCGTGATCACGAATTCTCAGCGGCTGTCCATCGGCCTGCATGGCCAAAATGACGTCATGTTTATAGAAATCACTGACCGGTACCGTGGAGGAGTAGTCATTGAGCGCCACGACGTTCAACTGCTCCCCTTCAGCACCCACGGCGTCTAATAACGCTCTTCCCAGCGGCCCTTCAAAACTCACGACGCCGTCATGCCACGGCGTACTAGTGACGGTGGTACGCTGCGTGAGCGCTTCTAGCATCGCTTTATCGAAATGCGCTTCGTTACCCACATTGGTGTGAGTAATGTTGCCCGTCACTTCTAAAATGACGCTGCCGGTCGGCGCCTCGAGCGCCTGCGCCACATTGAAGAAAAACGCACCGGCTAGGAAAACAAGAGCTTTATTAATCAGACGCTTAGCCATTTTTCACCTCCTAGGTTGTAGGCGAATTATAGCGCTACGACTTAAGCGTTAACTGTAAACCTTTGTGTCGCTCCCCCTACCTAAACTAGAATTAAGGCATGAGTTCTATCCCCATTGGTGTGAGGTTTATCACACGATAAAAATAGGTAACTCACCATGCATATCGGCGTGCTGGAAGATGATCTCGACCAACAAGCGTTCATTGAGCAGTGCCTGCTTTCTGCAGGGCATCGAGTCTCGCTCTTTGGCAGGGCAAGTGAATTAAGGCGCGCAACGCAGGAGCAGCGCTTCGATTTTCTCATCATCGACTGGCGCCTGCCGGATGGCTGCGGCATGGACGTGGTCAGCCACTTGCGACAAAACGACGGTTGGCGTGGCCCCATTCTGTTCATTACCGCAAGCCAGGGGGAAGACGACGTCGTTAAAGCGCTGGAACAAGGCGCCGATGACTTTCTAGCGAAGCCGCTGCGCCCTAAAGAGTTTCTCGCCCGCGTCAGCGCCTTGGGTCGCCGCGCCGGTTACGACACACCCCGCCCCTCTGCCACCTGCCCCAGTGCTTTCTCAATCAATACCGATGAGCACACCATTTGCGTCGATGGCCATGCCGTTGAATTGACCGAACGCGAGTACCGTCTGGCCACGCTTTTCTTTTCCAAAGTGGGTGAGCTGTTGAGCCGTGCTCATTTACTGGAATTGGTTTGGGGCATCAAAGGCGATGTCTCGACACGCACGGTGGATACCCATGTCAGCCGTTTGCGCCGCAAATTAGAGCTGGATGGACGGCACGGACTGCGACTTCGCAGCGTCTACCAATCGGGCTATCGCATGGAAGTGTGCAGTATCTCTACCGTAGAGCAAGCGGCCAATTGACATAAAAAAGCCGACCTTGCGGTCGGCCAAAAGCTGATGAGAGTCTGCAGACTGGCAAATTGCCTGCAGTGATGCCTGGGGAAGGCATCGCCAAAACGCTGATTTAAGCGGCTTGGCGATGCCCTCTCAGGGCGCTAACACCGATCGAAGACGATCCCTTCTGTGCATGACGCCCTTTGCGAGAGTAGCTGCCTTTGCCTTTCTTAGGTGTTTGCTGCTGCATTTTGAACATGGGCGTACGTAACTGTGCCTTTAGCGCGTTATCGCGAACCTTATGCTGTTTCACACTGTACTCCTGGTTTATTAAGAGACGCTTAATAAGGCGGCGTGTGTTAGCCGCCGCCCTTAGGAACACCCGCTGCGCCAACAGTTCCCGTTGCCGCAGCGGTTTTACGATAGCGTTTTCCTAGTGACCTAACGGCTGGTCGTCCCACTGTGGAGCAAAATCGGGATTTGCAATACGCTCATGGCGATCCAGTTCAGCAATCTGCGCCATTTCTGACTCGCTCAGGGTCAGTTTGAAGGCATCGATGTTGCTTTGAATGTTACGCGCCTTGGTGGACGACGGAATGGTCAGGTAGCCCAGTTGATGGATCCACGCCAAGGTCACTTGCGCCGGGTTGGCCCCATGTGCATCCGCGATACGCTGCAGCGCAGGCTCATCGAGCACTTTGCCAACAGCGAGCGGCATAAAGGCCGTCACTTTGATGCCAAACTTCTCGCAGTGCTGCACTAAGCGGCGATTTTGCAGAAACGGGTGAACCTCGATCTGGTTTGTAAAGATCTCTCCCGCACCTAAGATATCCACCGCTTCATCCAGCTGAGCAATGGTAAAGTTCGACACGCCGATATGGTGCGCTTTGCCCGCCTGTTTCACTTCTTTTAAGGCGGTTAAGTAGTCTGCCATGGGCACTGCATCATCCGGCGACGGCCAGTGGATAAGCAGCAGGTCTACATAATCGGTGCCCAGCTTTTCCAGGCTTTCATCGACGCTGGCCTTCAGCGCGGCGGGTTCGAGCTTGTCGAACCACACTTTCGTGGTCAGAAAAATCTCTTCACGGGGAACACCGCTAGAGGCAATCGCTTTGCCAACGCCCGCTTCGTTATCGTAAAACTGAGCGGTATCGATATGGCGGTAACCTGCCTCCAGGGCCGCGTGTATGCTCTTCGTTAACGTATCGCCTTCCAAACGAAAAGTACCAAAACCGGGGTTCGGAGCGTCGTTGTGCATCCCTTCTCTCCTTTGCTTCATTTGATAGCGTGTTAATGAATATGGGGAGAGCACTCTGGGACTTCAACCCTGGCTTTTAACATTTTCTCGTAAAAAAACGACATCCCGCCATCAGGCCTGCTGGCAAGGCAGCGCTTTTGCGCCCGTCGCAGCGGGGCTATGGGCCACCATACTGACCACACTGCCCACCATGATGAGGCAGGGCGATGGCAGCGGCTGTGCGGCGAGGCGCTCGTGCATATCGGCCAACGTGCCCACTAGGGACTGCTGCTCCGGCTGGCTGGCGTTGGCCACCAGCATGATAGGCCACGTATCGGGCAGGCCCGCTTGGCGCAGGCCGTGGCAAATGGCGGCCACTTTTGAGAGCCCCATGTAGAACACCAGGGTCTCGTCTTGACGCGCCAGCGACGCCCAGTCCGGCATGCCGCCCTCCCGACATAGCTGCGCCGTAATAAAACGCACCTGCTGGGCGTGACCACGATCGGTAAGCGGGATTCCCATTCCTGCCGCTGCGGCGGAGGCAGCGGTAATACCCGGCACAATCTCGGCGGGCAGCTCGGCCTCAGCCAGAGCCGCTAGCTCTTCGCCCATGCGCCCAAACACGCCAGGATCGCCGCCCTTCAAGCGCACTACCGATTTGCCTGCCTGGGCCAGGGAGACAATCAGCGCACCAATTTCTGCCTGAGGCATGCTGTGGTGGCCGCTGGCTTTGCCAACATAGTAGCGCTCGGTGCCCGGAGGAATGAGCCCTAGCACTTCGTCTCCAACAAGGCGGTCATACACCACTGCGTCTGCCTGCATCAGCAACCGTGCGGCTTTCAGCGTCAGCAGCTCCACATCGCCGCTGCCCGCGCCGACCAAATAGACGGTGCCCGGCTGGCACTCACCGCTTAGCGGCAAGCGCAAGCGCGTGGCGGTATCGCGACTAAATGGCGCCCACGCCCGCTGACCCAAGCGCCACAGCACTTCAGGCCACTTCTGTGTTAGCTGTTTGCTTAGCGCGCGCATGGGGCCGCTCCTCTTCAAGTATCGCTTTTAGTTCGGGTAGGCAGCTGCCGCACTGGGTGCCGCAGGCTAGTCGTGCGCCTAACGCTTCTACGCTGGTATCGCCCGCATGAATCGCTTTCACAATGCTGGCTTGGCCAACCTGGTGGCAGCTGCACACCACCGGGCCGGTATCGACAGCGCCATCATCGCACCCGGCCAGCAGGCGTCTACGGTGCTGTGTCTCCAGGGTAGCCTCCTTGAAGCGCGCTTCAAGCCAGGCAAGCCCAGGCAGTTCGTCGGGTGGCCCCACCATCAACCACCAGCGCAGCCCCCCGTTCACGACTCCCGCTGCGCGCAGCCTACCCGTTGTCGGGTCGTCACACCACAAAGAGACAGGCACGCCGCACCACGCCTCCACCTGCGCCAGCCAATCCTTGACCGGCTGGCTATCCGCTAGCTGCCAACGGGTGCAGCTTGCCATCGGAATGCGTGCCCAGTAGTCGCTGCGACACCAGGGCGATGGTGGCGTATCCAATTCGTTGGCTAGCAGCAGCGTCGCCTGCCAAGCAACGGAAAGTTTGCCCACCGCCACCGCCCCCTGCTTGGCTTCCGGCTGCCCGGAGAGCGGGTCGGTATACCCTTGAATCAATGCGCCGCTGCGGCCCTGCTTGGTAAAGCAGTCGGTCCAGTGCATCGGCACGAACACTTCGCCTCGGCGCTGGGCGTTGGAAACCCGCACCCGCCCACGGTACTCCCCGGCGGCAGCGGTCAACGTCGCCAAGCCCTGATCCGTTAAGCCTGCCTGAGCCGCATCGTCTGGGTGCAGCTCAATGAACGGTTCGGCGCGGTGGTTCATCAAGCGCGGCGCACGGGCGGTACGCGTCATGGTATGCCACTGATCCCGCACGCGACCGGTATTCAAGCGCAGCGGGTAGTCGTCGCTCAGCGGCTGCGCCGGTGGGCGCGGAATAATCGGAAGCAGTTTGGCTCGGCCATTCGCCGTAGCAAACCGGCCATCTTCGAACAGCCTTGCCGTGCCGCGAGGAGCCTGCTGAGTCACGGGCCACTGGATCGGTGCGAGCGCATCATAAGCCGCTTGGCCCAGGCCTACCAGCCCTGAGATATCGAACAGCCGCTGGGTCTCGCCGCTATTCTCATAGCCAGAGAGGCGTGCGTGCTCATCGAAAATCTCCCACGGGTGGGTGTAATCGAAGGCTTCCCCCACGCCCAAGCGTTTTGCCACTTCACAGAGTATCCACCAGTCGTGCTTCGCTTCGCCAGGAGGAGGCAGCATCCCCCGCTGGCGGGAAATTCGCCGCTCTGAGTTGGTCACCGTGCCATCTTTCTCCGACCAACCCGACGCGGGCAGCACGATATCCGCAAAGGGCAGCAGGTCAGTATTGGCAACGCACTCCGAGACAATTACCAGCGGGCATTTTGCCAACGCCCGGCGCACTTTCTCCCCGTCCGGCATGCTTACCGCTGGATTGGTCGCCATCACCCACAGGGCGGTAATCTCGCCGCGCTCGATGGCATCAAAGAGTTCTACCGCCTTGTAACCTGGGGCGTCAGGCAGTGCCGGAGTTAAATGCTTTGTAGCCCAGAAGCGGCTAACTAACTCGCGAGCGCCCGGCGTGTGGTAATCCATATGCGCCGCCAGCTGATTGGCCAGCCCGCCCACTTCTCGCCCGCCCATGGCGTTGGGCTGGCCGGTGATCGAAAACGGCCCCGCCCCCGGCAGGCCGATTTTCCCGCCCGCTAGGTGGCAGTTGATGATCGCGTTGCACTTATCGGTACCGCTAGAGGATTGATTCACCCCCTGAGAGTAGAGCGTGACCACGTGGAGCTGGCTGGCAAACCAGTAATAGAAGGTTTCCAGGCGTTCAGGATCCACATCACATTCGCGAGCAACGGCTTCCACGCTGCCTGCACTCTGCTTGGCAGCGCCCAACGCGTCGTCTAACCCCTCGGTGTGGCGTTCTAAGTACACGGCATCCAATCGGTTATGGTCGTCCATCCACGCCAGCAGCCCGTTGAACAGGTACGCATCGCTACCCGGACGAATACCCAGGTAAAGATCGGCCATTTCACAGGTGTCGGTCACGCGGGGGTCGATCACCACGACCCGCATCAACGGGTTGCGCTCTTTGGCTATCTTCAAACGCTGATAGAGCACCGGATGATTCCAGGCAAGGTTGGACCCCACCAGCACCACCAGTTCCGCTTCTTCGAGGTCTTCATAGCTGCAGGGTACCGCATCGGCCCCAAAGGCGCGTTTATAGCCCGCCACGGCGGACGCCATGCAGAGCCGCGAGTTGGTATCCAGGTGAGGGGTGCCCAAAAAACCCTTAAACAGCTTGTTGGCAACGTAATAATCTTCGGTTAATAATTGGCCAGATAAATATGCCGCCACCGACTGCTGGCCATGGGCACTGCGCTGCGCCTGCAAGCGTTCGGCGGTGGTGGTGAGCGCCTGCTCCCAAGAGACCTCCTGGCCGTCCACGCGCGGCTTCAGCAAGCGCCCCTGCTCGCCCAAGGTTTCGTGCAGCGCGGTGCCTTTTACGCACAGGCGGCCATAGTTGGCTGGGTGCTCGCGGTCTCCCTCGACGGCGATGAGCTGCCCGTTCTCCAGCGTGGCGGTAACGCCGCAGCCGACGCCGCAGTAGGGGCAGGTGGTTCGGGCGAGCCGATTGGCCTGTGGCATGGCAGTTTCCTCCGGCGTTAAAAAGCAAAAAGCGCCCAAGCCAGCCTCGAAAGAAGCCTGCCTGGACGCCGTTGTCTCAGGGGCACCGCTTACCGGGTGCCGTACTCATCAGTGATTTGCTGCAGTTGGTATTATTCGACGCAATTAGTCGTTGTGATCGTTATGGGCAAAGACCCTGCACTGAGCCGTTGTTGCTTGTTACCAGAATAACTGCAAACCCTGCGCCCACGCTGCGCTAAAATCATTAAATCATTTAATAAACAATCATTTAAAAACGCACTCTGCATTTCTACTTTTCGCGAAAGGCATGCCCTTTGTCGAATAAGCGGTTGAAGAGAGTGCATTAACCGCCGCTTAAGCACCAAAGTGGGGCAAGCCTAGCTAACCATGAGCGGCCTGCCGCCTCCTCAAAAACGCTTAATACGCTGATTAGGCTGAATTAAACCCACCGACGGCAAAAGCTGGCGGGCTTTTTGCTCACCATAAGATAAGACAGTTCGGCAGCCAACGGTGGTTGCTGTGCGTTATCAACGACGCCAACGGGCAACGACGCCCCTGATACTCCCTTCTTGAAAGGGCTGTGTCAGGGGCGTTTTTTATTTGCTGAACATTACGTTTCAACCACAGGAGCTACCTATGGAAACCGCTTCCCGGTGCTCACCGAACGAACACCTTGTCATTATCGGTAACGGCATGGCTTGCCACCGACTACTTGAAGCGCTGGTGAAACATTCGCAGCGCCCCCGCCGTATCACAGTGGTGGGTGAGGAGCCGGTACCTGCCTATAACCGCATTTTGCTCTCTCCTTTACTGGCGGGCGAACTGGCGCCTGAGGCGCTCACTCTGCAAGACGCCGCCTGGTACGCTGATAACGACATCACACTGACGCTTGGCGACCGCGTGACCTCCATTGACCGCGAACGCCGCCTGCTTATTACTCATCGCGGCGACACCTTAAGCTATGACAGATTAGTGATAGCCACTGGTTCGCGCCCCACGCTGCCAGCGGTGCCTGGCATCACGCTTGACGGTGTTCACACGTTTCGTGACCTGCGCGATGCCGACGCCTTGAAAACCATTGCTCAGCAAGGCGGCAACGCCGTGGTGATTGGCGGCGGCTTACTTGGATTGGAAGCCGCTGAAGGGCTGCGCAAACGGGGCGGTAGCGCGCTCACCGTCAGCGTTCTGCAGCGCAGCGGGCGGTTGATGAATCGCCAGCTAGACACCACCGCCGCCCAATTGCTGGAAGCCACGCTGCGCGAGCGCGGCATCATCATTGAAACCGGCGCATCGCTTGCTGCCTTGGAAGATAACGGCCACGGGCAGGTGCAGTCGGTCACACTGAGCGATGGCCGGAAGCTAGCTGCCGACAGCGTGATTGTGGCGGCGGGTATTACCCCCAATGCGGAGCTAGGCCAGCAAAGCGGGCTTATGTTTGACCGCGCCATTGTGGTGGATGGGCACCTCACCACCTCAGACGACCACATTTATGCGCTGGGCGAATGCTGCCAGTTCGAGCAGCACACTTACGGGCTGGTGGAACCCATTTGGCGGCAGGTGGAGGTGCTTGCTGCCGTGCTGTGTGGTGAAACGCCAGCGGCGTATCAAGAAGCCCCCACGGCCACCAAACTCAAGGTCAGCGGTGTCAGCCTGTTTGCCTTTGGCCCCACCGAGGCCGCCGCCAAGCACGAAGAGCTTCGCTACCAAGACCCGGAAACCGGCGACTACTGCCGCCTGCTGCTCCATCAAGGCCGCCTCATCGGCGCGGTGCTGTATGGCGATACCCGCCACGGCCCCTGGTATTTCGAGCAGGCGCTGGCCGCGACCGACTTAACCGCGTGCCGCCACCTGTTGCTGTTTGGCGCAACCGATGCCCAAACAGCGCTCGACAACCATTTCGACACCCTGTCATCCCCTTTATCTCTCACCCGTGAGGCGGCTTAGCTATGGTGAATCACACAATGTCTACTCCAACCACGTCTTCCAACACGCAAAAGTTGATCATTGTCGGCAACGGCATGGTCGGCCACCATTTTGCCGAGCAGCTCGTGGAAAGCGGCGCGCTGGCTGGGTTTGAGGTGACGATGTTTGGCGAAGAGCGCCACCGCGCCTACGATCGCGTGCACTTATCCGAGTACTTTAGCGGCCGCGATGCGGAGTCACTGGCGCTGTGCGACGCCGATTACTACCACACCCACGGCATTCAACTACGCAGCGGCGAAGCGGTCACCGCGATTGACCGCGAACAGCAGCTGGTAGTGACCGAACAAGGCCACTACGCCTATGACAAGCTCGTGCTGGCTACCGGCTCCTTTCCCTTTGTGCCGCCCATTCCCGGCAACGACAGCGAAGGCTGCTTGGTCTACCGTACGTTGGATGACTTGGATGCCATTCAGGCAGCGGCCAAAAACGCCACAAACGGCGTGGTGGTCGGTGGCGGCTTGCTCGGTTTGGAAGCCGCCAACGCGCTGCGCGGGCTGAACCTGGACACCGCCGTGGTGGAGTTCGCCCCGCGCCTGATGCCCATGCAGGTAGATAGCGAAGGCGGCGAACTGCTGAAAGAGAAAATCGAAGCTCTCGGCGTTCAGGTACTCACCGAGCGGGCCACCCAGCGTATCGAACCCGGCGACACCAGCCGCCTGCGGATGGTCTTCCAAGACGACAAAGTGCTGGAAACCGACCTGATCGTCTTCTCCGCCGGTATTCGCCCGCAAGATACCCTCGCCCGGGAGTGCGGCTTGACCATTGGCGAGCGCGGCGGCGTGGTGATCGATGACCAGTGCCACACCAACGACCCGAATATCCTCGCCATCGGCGAAGTAGCGCTGTGGAATCAGAGTATCTTTGGCCTCGTGGCGCCTGGCTACCAAATGGCCAAAACGGCCGTCGCCACGCTGACGGGGGGCAATATTTGTTTTAGCGGCGCCGATATGAGCACCAAACTAAAACTGCTGGGCGTGGATGTCGGTTCCATTGGCGATGCCCACGGCAATCAAAATCCTGGCGCCCGCATGTTCCGCTACCTCGACCCGCTCACCCAGGTCTACCGCAAACTGGTCGTCACCAGCGACGGTAAGAAGCTGCTGGGGGCCATGCTGGTGGGCGATAACAGTGTGTATGACACGCTGTTGCAGTACTACGCCAACGGCATCGAGCTTCCCCAAGAGCCCGCATCGCTCATTCTGCCACAACAAAGCGGTGCCGCCCCGGCGCTGGGGCCGGATGCCTTGCCGGAAACGGCGATGATCTGCTCCTGCCACAACGTGACGAAAGGCAGCATCTGCAGTGCCATCGACGCGGGCGCGGCGGACCTTGGCAGCGTTAAAGGCGCGACCAAAGCCAGCACCGGCTGCGGCGGCTGCGCGGCGCTGCTCAAAAGCGTGGTGGATCACGAATTGGAAGCCCGTGGCGTCGAAGTGGATAAATCGATCTGCGAGCACTTCGCCCATACCCGCCAAGGGCTTTACGACATCGTACGTGTCGAAGGAATCAAGACATTCAGCGAGCTAATGGAGAAGCACGGCAATGCCGAGACGCATCGCCTCGGCTGCGATATCTGCAAACCGGCGGTGGCCTCGATTCTCGCCTCCTGCTTCAACGAACCCATCACCGACGCCGCCCACGTGCCGCTGCAGGACACCAACGACACCTTCATGGCCAATATGCAAAAAAACGGCACCTACTCAGTAGTGCCGCGCATTGCGGGAGGTGAAATTACCCCCGACAAGCTAGTGGTGCTAGGGCAAGTGGCCCAGAAGTATCAGCTCTACACCAAGATTACCGGCGGCCAGCGCATCGACCTGTTCGGCGCACGGCTGGAAGACCTGCCGGCCATTTGGGGCGAACTAATTGAAGCAGGCTTTGAGACCGGCCACGCCTACGGCAAGTCGCTGCGCACGGTGAAATCCTGTGTGGGCAGCACCTGGTGCCGCTACGGCGTGCAGGACAGCGTGGGCATGGCGATTCAATTAGAGAACCGTTACAAAGGCCTGCGCGCGCCGCACAAGATCAAGTTTGGTGTTTCCGGCTGCACCCGCGAGTGCGCCGAAGCGCAGAGCAAAGACATTGGCATTATCGCCACCGAAAACGGCTGGAACCTCTACGTCTGCGGCAACGGCGGCATGCGTCCCCGCCATGCAGAACTCTTCGCCACCGATTTAGATGACGAGCAGCTCTACCGCACCATCGACCGCTTTTTGATGTTCTACGTACGCACCGCCGACCGCTTACAGCGCACCTCGGTATGGCGGGAAAACCTGGAAGGCGGCCTGAACTACCTGAAGGAGGTGATTCTGGAAGACAGCCTGGGTATCAACGATGAGCTGGAGCGCCAAATGCAGCACGTGGTGGATAGCTACCAGTGCGAGTGGGCCAACGCCATCAGCGACCCGGAAAAGCTCAAGCGCTTTAGAAGCTTTGTGAATGATGCGCGGCCCGACCCTTCCATCATCATGACTTCCGAGCGCGGCCAGCTGCGCCCTGCTTAACCCAGTGACCACCGAATCGAGGACGACCATGACCGCCACCGCACTTAAACCGACGAACCGCAACGACACTTGGCAGCCGCTCTGCACCAGAGCAGACCTCGTGCCCTTTTCCGGCGTTGCCGCTTGGCTGAACACACCGGAAGGCCCCGCCCAAGTGGCGCTGTTCTATTTGCCCGGCCACGCGCAAGAGCTCTATGCCCTGGACCACTTCGATCCTTTCTCGAAGGCCTATGTGATTGCCCGCGGCATCGTCGGCGATATCAAAGGCAGCCCCGTGGTGGCCTCTCCGCTCTACAAACAACACTTCCGCCTGGAAGATGGCCAATGCCTAGAGGAGGATGAAGTGCGTCTGCGCACTTGGCGCGTCGCCTTCAAAGGCGATGAGGTGTGGGTGGAAGGCTAGCCGAACGCTTGCTTCTACAACGCCACCTGCAATGCAAACAGCCGCGCCGCCTATCCAGGCGGCGCGGCTGTTTGAGAGTGAATGCTACTTATTGATCCAGAAACCGAATCAGCGCCTGATTGAACGCCTCGGGGTGAGTCGCATTAAGCCCATGCGGGCCACCCTCAATCACTTCTAGCGAAGCGTTGGGTAGAAGCTCGACGGCGCGCTTGCCGCTTACTTCCAGCGGTACGATACCGTCTGAATCCCCGTGTAGGACCAGCGTCGGAATGACAATCTTGGGTAAATCCTTGCGGAAGTCGGTGTAGCTAAACGCTTTGATACAGTCGTAGGTCGCTTTTGGCGAGGCGAACGCCGCAATATCGCGGTGATAAAGCCGGTTCGGTTCGCTGATCAGGTCGCTCTTGTCATTGGCGGTAAAGAAGCTCTTGGTGAAGTCATCCAAGAAGGCGATGCGGTCGCCCTTCACGCCTTCCAGGAACTGGTGAATCGTGGCATCGTCTAGGCCGCCTTCCGGGTTATCGTCGGTTTTATACAGATACGGCGGCACCGCCGCTGCCAACACCGCTTTATTAACACGCTCGGTGCCGTAGCTCGACAAATAGCGCGCGACTTCGCCGCCGCCCATGGAGAAGCCCACCAGGGTCGCGTCGTTGAGATCCAGCGCGTCCAGCAGCTTTTTCAAATCAGAAGCGAGAGTGTCGTAGTCGTAACCACCATCCGCTTGGGTCGAACGGCCAAAACCACGGCGGTCATAGGTCACCACCTTGTAGCCCGCCTCCACCAGCGCAGGCACCTGCTTTTCCCAAGAGCGGCCACTCAGCGGCCAACCGTGAATCAGAACGACCGGTTTTCCTGCCCCGTGAACCTCGTAATAAATCTCAACCGGTGTGCCCTGCTCAGTCCCTGCATTCAGAAATGGCATCGCATCAACCTCCTGGTTTGGCGTTTACGGAAAACGTCATTCAAGGCTAGTACAACGTGTTGTGAGCTACCAAACCACGCTACGAGGCCGGGGAGTATTCAAACACCCAGCAATCTTTAAGCTCCCCTTTCACCCGGGAGTAGCGAGACAATCGCTTTTGGGCAACAAACCCGCCTCTTGTCAGCACGCGCTGGGAGGCCATGTTGTTCACCGCAACCACCGCCGCCAACTGTGTGACGCCATATACGCAGCGGGCTTCCGTCAATAAGCGTTTTAGCGCGTGTTGTGCAATCCCCCGGCCGCCAGCGCTTCGCGCAATCCGGTACCCCACCCGCGCCTGATCATCGACAATATTGCGTAAATTCGCGCGCCCCACGATGACGCCCCGCTCACGGATGATGAGTGGATTCATCTTGCGCTGTGCGTTGAGCGCTAAACAATCGATGATGTGCTTAGCCACCCCTTGCGGCGTGTAAAAGCACTCCGGCCTAGCCTCGATATGCTGCTCGAACCACGCACGCTCTGCGCGTTCGAAACGCAGCAGCTCAACGGCATCTTCGGGCGTTAGCAAGTGAAAGGTGACGTCTTTGTCATGGCGCATCTCCACATCCCTCCTTGGGTGCAGCGCGGGGTTCACCCCTTAGCGGGGCATAAATCACTGACATTGCCTACCGTGATGTTGCTATGCTTGCCAGCCTCTTGATTCGGTAGGCATGGGAGCCATACGTTCGTGAAGACAGAATCCAGTACGTTAGCCTTTTCCGCCTTCATGGCGCTGCTCATTGGCTGTGCCGGTATCGTGGCCACCCTGGCCTCGAACTCCCAGGCCATCCTATTGGATGGCTTGTTCAATCTTATTTACTTTAGCGTAGCGCTGGTGACCATCAAGGTCAGCAAGCTTGCCAGCCGCCCAGATAGCGAGTCGTACCCCTTTGGCTACAGCTACTTCGAGTCGCTGGTTAATTTATGCAAAGGTTTGCTGATTTTAGGAGTATCGATCTTCGCGTTGGTGGATGCCGTGGCAGCACTGCTTACCGGTGGGCGAGAAATTTCAGCGGGGCTTGCGGTGATTTATGCGCTGTTTGCGACCGCCGCCTGCTCGCTGACCGCTTGGGTCATGCACCGCAGCCAGCGCCATGTCAGTAGCCCCTTGGTGGCCGCCGACAAACTAAACTGGCTGGTGAACAGCGTGATTTCTGGGGCCGTCCTGGCGGCTTTTTGCTTCGTGATGCTGTTTGAACGCCTCGGCTGGCGAGCTGTTTTGCCCTATGTGGATTCCGTATTGGTGATTGCAGTGGTGGTGCTCTGCCTGGGGGTACCCGTGCGCATGGCGTCGCAAGCGTTAAGAGAGCTGCTCAACAAAACCCCGGAAGAAGCCGTCGCTGAACCAGTGCGCCAAGCCGTTGCCCGTGGCCTTGCCGATATCGATACCCTGGAGGTGCGCGTGCGTATGGTACGCCCCGGCCGCCTGCTTTACGTTATCGTCCACGTGGTACTCCCCAAAGAGCTGCCCGAAGCGACCCTGGCGAACCAAGACGCGCTGCGTCAGCGCATCGATGAAGAAGTGCGCCGCTACTACTCGCCCGTGGTATGCGACGTGGTTTTCACCGCTGACAACCGCTGGGCAGCGCCCTCTTGTGGGCTGCTGGTGGAGAAGTCCGCTAGCTAACCCCTGACACGTAAAGAGCGGCTCGAAGGCCGCTCTTTACTCGCTTACCGGTCTACCGGTTTCTCTTCTTTTACCGGCCACACATCCTCATCCACCAGCTCTGGATTTTTAAGTATGGCGGGATCGAACAGAGGTTCCTCAATGCCCTGGCGACGCTGGCGCTCGTAATCCTTCAACACCGAGACCGCAATCGGGGCCATCAAGAGAATGGCAAACAGGTTGGTGGTGGCCATTAGCCCCATGGCTAGGTCGGCAAAGTCCCAGACCACGCTGAGTTCGGCAACGGAACCTAGCAATACCATGGCGAGGATAATGATCTTGAACACACCGACCGCTTTTTTGGCGTGGCGGCGGAACAGGTACTCAATGTTCACTGACGAGAACGAAAAGTTCGCCAGAATGGAGGTAAAGGCAAAGAACAGGATCGCGATGGCGATAAAGATCTCACCAAAGCCCCCCAGATGATCCACCATGGCATCCTGGGTCAACTGGATCCCTTCGATGCTCTCCCCCGGCGACTCGGACAGCAGCCGCTCGTACACACCGGAGAGCAGAATCACCACCGCTGTGCAGCTACAAATCACGATGGTATCGACAAAGACCCCAAAGGATTGCACCAGCCCTTGGGCCGCTGGGTGCTTCACGGTGGCCTGTGCTGCCGCATTGGGGGTCGAGCCCATACCGGCTTCGTTAGAGAAAAGACCGCGCTTGATGCCGTTTTCCATGGCGGCTTTGATGGCATAGCCTGCCGCGCCACCGACCGCCGGGCCTAAGCCAAAGGCGCTCATGACGATCAGTGACAGCATGTCGGGCACGGCGGAGAGGTTGGCAAACAGAATCCATAGCGCCACCAGCAGATAGGCAATCGCCATCACCGGCACGATCTTCTCGGCCGTACGTGCTACCGATTTCAGGCCGCCATAGATGACGACACCGGCCAGTGCCGCAATCACCACGCCGGTCACCCAGTTGGGAATGCCAAAGGCGCCGCTCATGCCCTGGGCAATGGTATTGGATTGCGCCGCATTGAACGCCAGCCCGTAGGCAATGATCAAGAACACCGCAAACAGCGACCCAAGCCAGCGCCAGCCCAGACAACGCTCAATATAGAACGCAGGACCACCGCGAAAGACGCCATCTTCGTTGCGATGCTTATAGACCTGGGCCAGCGTCGATTCGATAAACGAGGTCGCAAACCCTACCAGAGCCGTCACCCACATCCAAAAAATCGCCCCTGGCCCGCCGATCCACAGCGCTAAAGCAACCCCCGCCAAATTACCGGTTCCGACCCGTGCAGCCATGGAGGTCGCGAATGCTTGAAAACCACTAATGCCATCCCCTGCCCCGCGGGCGGTAAAGGTCACGTGGGCCATGTGCCGAAACAGTCGAAACTGCATCCCGCGCGTCATGATCGTGAACAGCAGGCCTGCACCCAGCAACAGGTACACCAGAATGTAGCTCCAGATAAAGTTGCTGACGGGCATCATGACCGCATATAAACCATCACGAAGTGGCCCTAGCACCGTTTCTAATATTTCCATCGCCTATCACTCCCTGTGGTTGTATGAGCAACTATTATCGTCACAGGTAGGAGTGTAGCTAGGTTATAGACCAGCGCGTTATTTCAGCCCTTATTCGCCCACCGTGACTACCCAATCAGGTCGAAACAGCGGCGGCGAAAACTCCTCTGGATAACCGCCCGGATTGGCGATAACGCGCGTGCCGCTGTGCCGTGTATCTACCGGCTCGTGAACGTGGCCGTGAATCCACAAATCCATCTTGCCCATCAGCTGCGCGAGGTGGGAGGCAAAGGCGGGCGAGAGCGCGTCGCCTATGTACTGCTCGGGAATGCAACCGTGCAGTGGGGCATGATGGCTCACCACGACGCGGGGGCCATCGACAGGCTGTTGAAGCTCGCGACTCAACCACTCCAGCGCCTCACGGTGCATCTCTTGGCTGGCTTGGGGCGTGAATACTTGGCCGGGAGCCGTGGTAATGATGCGAAAATCGGGCATGTAGCGCAGCGCTTTCGCTTCGGTATCTAAGGGGTTTCGGGTAGGGTCGTCGGCATAGAGCGCAAAGTCCGTCCAGAGTGTCGTGCCGTAAAAGCGTACTCCGCCAATGGTCACGCTACGATTATCCAGCAGCTCAATATCATGCCGAGCGGCTTCTAGCGCTAACTCTTGGCGCAGCAGCGGCATGCAGGTGCCGTAGAACTCATGGTTACCCGGCACGTAGAGAATCGGCAGGTCGGGAAACTGCTGCCGCGCCCATGCCAGCCCCTCTGCTCTGCGATGAATATCCCCAGCTAATACCACCACATCCGCCTCCGCAGGCGGCAGTTCGCGGTGTCCGTCAAAGTGTTCTAAATGAAGATCGGATAAGACTCTTATGCGCATAGAACGTCTCTCATGGTACTCACACGAGCCTGGGCTTGAGCCATTAATAGGCAAGGCGAGCGATAAATTGGCGGGCAAACTCGACCACCACGGCTTCGGCTTCCCGGTGAGGAATATGACCGATGCCGGGCAGCATTTCGCAGTGAGCGGGGCCTTGGGTATAGCGGGCAATACGCTCAGGCTGACGATGAGACCCGTACTCGTCTTTTTCGCCATGCAGCACGAGTGTCGGGCACTGTACTTGTTCAAGCGCAGGGATGAGTGACCACTCTGCAAACGCGGGGCTTAGCCATGTGTCCACCCAGGCGTTGAGTACCCAGCGGGCTTTGTCGCCGTGGTGCCTAGCCAGCTTGGCGAACTGTTCCGGCGCCTGAAAGGCAACGTTTGCCTCCTTGATCCCCTGCCGTGTGCGGTTTTCGTTAAACGCTTGGGCAGCAATGGTTATCAGCCCTTGGCACTGATCCGGGTAACCCCCAGCACAGTGCACCGCCATGCAGCCCCCAACGCTATGGCCCAGAGCGATAAAGCGTGTGATTTGGTAGGCCTCGCGCAGTGCAGCAAAGCTCCCCGTGGGTTCATCGTCGATAAAACTGAGCGGCAGAGACGTTGGGTACGCATCGGAGCGGCCAAAGCCAAGCCGGTCGTAAGCAATAACCCGTTGCCGCGTTGCGGCGCAGAGCGCCGCGGGAAAGCTGCGCCATAGATCTACACAGCCAAGGGAGTCGTGAAACAGCACAATAGGGACATCCGAACGAGTGCTGCCTGATTCCCAAGTCCGCGTAAATATTCGACCACTGGTTGTATTCACCCAGCGGTCATGGTGATGAATGGCGGGCGTTTGCGTCATAGCATTGCTCTTAATGTTGTCAGTTTGTCATGAGCCACTGCCAACATAGCATGCGACAAGCCGCTAGCGTTTTAAGAAGTTACTTTTGACTAAGTGAACCACCTCGTCCATGCGCCCGCTCAACACGGCTTTAGCGGAGTAGAGCGCTGTTGAAGCGACCTGCCCGGCCTCTACCTTAGGAGGCATCACCAGCTCCATGGGGTTCACCACCACATCTAATAAGGCAGGCCCCGGCTGGGCAAGCCACTGGCTAATCGCGACATCCAGTTCGGCCTCCTGCTCGACCCGGCGACCCCATAACCCCATGGCGGTGGCGACTTCGCCAAAGTTGGGGTTTTTAAGCTCCGTGTAAGCATCGAGCAACCCTTCTACTTTTTGCTCTAATTCCACGAAGCTTAGAGAGCTGTTGTTATACACCACGATTTTTAGCGGAATTTGCTGCTGCACTAAGGTTAATAAATCCCCCATCAGCATGGTTAACCCGCCATCTCCGCACATGGCAATCACTTGGCGGTGGGGATACGCCAACTGAATCCCCAACGCCTGGGGATACGCATTGGCCATGGTGCCGTGCTGCAAACTCGCCAGGGTGCGCCGCTGCTGGGAGGCACGAATATGGCGCAGCATCCATACGTTGACGCTGCCGGTATCAGCCGTAAAAAAGGCATTCTCCGCCGCGTGGCGGTCAATGGCCAACGTCAGCTCTTGTGGGTGAATCACTTGGCTATCGCGGCTTTGATGGGCCGATTTTTCCAACGACTTGGCGTAGCGCTTGCGACACTTATCTAGCCAGTGGCTGCGCGTATTCTCCTTAACAACTTGACTGAGCGCCTCGCAGGTATCCCGCGTGCTGCCGACGATGCCCACGTCTACCGGGTAACGTTTGCCGATATGCGTTGGGTCTTGGTCTACCTGAATAATCGTCGCACGCTCTGGGTAGAACTGGCTAAACGCAAAATTGCAGCCGAGTAGCAGCAAGGTGTCGCACTCGGCCACTGCGTGATAGCCGCCTTCCAGGCCATACACGCCCGTCATGCCAACGTGATAGGGGTTGTCATGCTCTATGAAATCCTTCGCCCGAGAGGTCCAGGCAATCGGGGCCTGCAGTTTCTCCGCTAAGGCGATCACCTGCTCCCGCGCATCCTCGCAGCCAGCGCCGGCAAAAATGGTGATGTTGCCACCTTTATTGAGCTGCTCGACGGCGGGCACCAGCGCTTGTGCCGTTGGCCGTAGCGAGTAGCTAAACCGATGCGTGCGATAGCCCAACTGATTATCCGGCGTTTGCGTCATCACATCACCCGGTACGATCAGCACCGCAACGCCGCGCTTGGCGAGCGCCGCCTGGGCGGCTAGCGCGGCCATACGGCGCGCCTGCTCGGCAGAGACAACGGTTTCACAAAACACGCTGTACTGTTTGAAAATGGCGCTTTGGTCGACTTCCTGGGGAAATTGGCTACCGGTATCACTAAGCCCAATTTGCGAGGCGATGAGCACCACGGGAGAGCCATTACGGTGAGCATCAAACAGCCCGTTCACAAAATGCAGGCTACCGGGGCCGCAGGAACCTGCGCATAGCGCTAGTTCCTGGGTCATATACGCCTCGCCACCGGCTGCAAAACCACCCACTTCTTCGTGACGGTCGCCAATCCACTGGATATCGCTTTGCCGTAACGCGTCCGTAAAGTGGTTCAGCGTATCGCCCACGACACCATAGCAGCGCTTGGCACCTGCGCTTTGCAGTGTTTCGACGATGATCTCGGCAACGTTTGCGCTCATGTGCGACTCCTTTCGCAGGGAAATGACAATTCAGCCTACCTAGCCTAGCCCGAGACGCGCCACTTTGCCGAACGTCAGGGGAACGCCTATTGATGCTGCAACGCAACATCAATAGGCCTACACTGTTAAGGGCGTCCCACAGGAGGACCTTGCCATGATCGTCACCCACCTCACCCCGCCTGTCAGCGATGACGTGCTGGCATTCTGGCACTGCCAGGCACAGTGGCTACGCGCTGCCAATGATGCCATCGCCGATTTTTACGGCTAGCTAGGGCTTTTTGCGTCGGTTTCCATCTCGTTAGACGAAAAGATAACCCCCAAGCCGACATACTATGTCGGCTTTTTTGTATTATGAAAATCTTTTCCATTCAACAAGCTAGCACAACAGGCGCCCCTCTCACGACGATTTGTAAGCTATTTCTTACGCGCAATGGCAGATCACTTACATCTTTTGGGCTAGTCACGCCGGAGGAAAGCGCCTAATATTCATATCACAGCTATTTTACTGCATTGCACAACGCAAGCTGTGTATAACAAAAACGATTCCTCTCCCCCTGTACCAGGAGTGTTCGCCATGAAAGATGCCACGTCTCAAAAATCGGCCATGGAAGTCGATGTGATGGAAGTATGGGCAAAACGTGCTCAGCAGCAGCGCGCTGCGTTCGATGCCCTCGCCGCCTACATGCGCCAGCAATAAGGCGCTTCCCGCGTCTCGGTCAATGCGCTTTGGCCGTTGACCGAGATGCGGGACATCTACTCCCACCCTCCTTCTTCGTCTGGCTGCTGTCCTAGCTGCGCCAAATACGTCTCTTGCAAGATGTACATGCGCTTTACATCACGGTATTTGCCGTTGATGAAGAACTCCTGTACCAAGTGCCCCTCTTCGATGAACCCGCTCTCTTCATAGAGATGAATCGCTTTGACGTTCTGCACTGCGACGATCAAGTAGACCTTATGCAGATTCAAAATCGTGAAGGAGTAGTGTAGTGCCTGACGAATCAGTGAGCGCGCAAACCCTTTCCCCTGGTGCTCGGGCGTTATGATGATCTGAAACTCGGCACTGCGATGGATGTAATCGATTTCGATCAGCTCCACCAAGCCAATCGCGTTACCGGCGCTGTCCTCGGCCACGAAGCGCCGCTCGGCGTTGTCGTGGATGTGCTTGTTGTACAGCTCTTCGAGTTCATCGAAGGATTCGTAAGGCTCCTCAAACCAGTAAGACATGATGCTCTGGTTGTTATTGAGTTCATGGACGAAGCGCAAATCATTGCGCTCCAGGGCACGAAGGAACAGGGCGGGACTCATGACAAACACTCACTTATTCATCAAACGATGCGATACGGCAGGAAGGTCATCTTAACGACGAGTACGAACGCATGAGAGGCGTTCGTACTCGTAGTGTAGCGTCTTATCAGCGACGCGTTGATGCCCGTGGGCGCTAGCGCTGAAATGAGAACAGCGCGCGCAAAGGGTGATCGCGCCCTTCGATCAACGCCCGCAGCAGTTGGGCACCTATCATACTGTAAGTAATCCCGTTTCCCCCGTACGCCATGGCGAAATGAACCCTTAGCCCCAGCGCCTCATGAGGTCCGAAATAGGGCAAGCCGTCGTCGGTTTCCGCGAACGTGCCGCCCCAGCAAAACGTCGGATTGATCTCAAGGTCCGGCCAGAGCGCCTCTACCTTGGCCGCCAGCGTTCGCGCTTTTTCCATCACCCGGGCGTCGCGGCGCTCGGCGATGTCTTCATCGTCATCCTCTCCGCCGATCAATAGTCGCCCCTCCTGAGTAGAACGCAGATAAAGATACGGCCGCGCAGACTCCCACACCAGCGTGTGTCCCAGCTTGCCCATTACCTCGCGGGGTAAGGGGTCGGTCACGAACGCATAGCTGCTGCGATTGGCCGCCACGGGCTCCGGCAACCACGTTTGGCTTTCGTAACCGGCGGCGATGACGACTTGTTGGCTGCGTAGCGTCGCCCCATTGCGCAACACGACGCTCACTCCTTCGCCGTCCGGCGTTAGCTGCTCCACCTGGGTGCGATCAAACACCTGGCTGCCGCGTCGGACGACGTTTTCCAATAGGTGATACGCCATACGGTAAGGGTCGGCACGGGCGGCCAGCGAGGAGAGAATCGCCCCTGGCGCAGAAAAGCCGTAGTCCGCCTCGATCGTGCGCTTGTCCAGCCAAGCGACATCGAAGCCAAAGCGCTTGCGCATCGTAAGTTCAGCGCTCAAGGCAGCGACATCCGCCTCCTGACTCGCAAAGTAGAGGCTCTCCTGGCGGCTGAACGCGACGTTGCCCAACTCGGCAGCCAAGCGCTCCAGGGACACAATCGCCTCGGCACAGCCTCGATAAGCCATCACGGCATTGGCCTCACCGTACTGCTCGGCCAAATGCACCATATGGGTGTCTATTTCATACTGCAGCAGCGCCGTACTGGCGGCAGAGCTTCCCCAGCCAACGTCCCGCCGTTCGAGCACCGCTACGTGATGGCCGTGGCGGCTAAGCTCATCGGCGATCAAAGCACCGGTGATACCTCCACCAATGATCACTGTGTCTACATTGAGATCTTGAGTAAGCTGGGGAAACGGCGCTAACAAGCCATTTTTTACCGTCCAGAACGGATAACCACTTTTAAGATCCATCTTATTGCCTATGCTGGATTGCCATACGGTCAGACCGGGCAGATAAACGTTGGGTGTCGTGCCCATTAACCATAGTGGGTTATCGGCATCATGCCCTGTCCCACTCCCCAACCAGGAGTCGTTCGATGACGATTGATTTACGTAGCGATACGGTGACACGCCCTACCGCCGCCATGCGAGACGCCATGATGTCGGCGCCGCTGGGCGACGATGTGTGGGGCGACGACCCGACGGTGAATGCCTTTCAAGCCACGCTGGCCGAGCGTGCGGGCAAAGAAGCCGCGCTGCTATTCCCCAGCGGCACCCAGAGCAACCTGGTGGCTTTGATGGCCCACTGCGAGCGGGGTGATGAGTACATCGTTGGCCAGAGCGCCCACACCTATCGCTATGAAGGGGGCGGTGCCGCCGTGTTGGGCAGCATTCAACCGCAGCCGATCGAGAACGCCACAGACGGCAGCCTGCCACTCGAAAAAGTCGCTGCCGCCGTCAAAGCCGACGATTTTCACTTTGCCCGCACCCGGCTGCTCGCGTTGGAGAACACCATAGGCGGCAAGGTACTGCCTGCCGAGTACGTGCAGCAGGCCACCGCGCTGGCTCGAGAACATGGTCTGGCCACCCACCTAGACGGTGCCCGGCTCTTCAATGCCGCCGTCGCGACGGATACCTCACTCACGCAGCTCTGCCAGCCCTTCGACAGCGTATCGCTATGCTTTTCGAAAGGGTTAGGCACGCCGATGGGCTCGGCACTAGTGGGCTCTCAGGCATTGATCGACCGCGCCCGGCGCTGGCGTAAAGTAGTGGGAGGCGGAATGCGCCAGGCAGGTATTATTGCCGCCGCCTGCCAGCACGCGCTGGATCACCATGTAGCGGATTTGGCACACGATCACCGCCGTGCGGCCCACTTGGCGGAAGGCTTGGCCGTCTTTCCCGCCATTGAGGTGACCTCACAGGCCACCAATATGGTGTTTGTTCAGATCGACAAAGCGCATATCGCGCCGCTGGCCGCTTGGCTCAAGGAACATGGCGTGCTGATAGAGCTGCTCTACGCCACACGGATGGTAGTGCATCGTGATATCAGCGACAGCGATATTGAGCAGGTGCTGGGTATCATCAAGCGCTACTTCGATCAGGCGTAACGCGTCAATCAACCCCTACAACAGCGCCGAGCCGAGTGCGAGGTGCACCGCGATGGCGGCCATCATCAGGCCAATCAGCCCGTCGATGGTGCGCCATGCCGCAGGGCGGGAGAGCCAGGGCGACAGCGCCGCGCCGCCCCAGGCCAGCAAGCTGAACCAGAGAATTGACGCCGTTGACGCCCCGGCGACGAACACACCGGCGCTCTCCTGCTGGGCACCAATGGCGGGAATTAACAGCAGCGTATCGAGGTAGACTTGCGGGTTGAGCACCGTCACCGCCAGCGTCGCCAGTAACACGCCGCGCAGGCTACGCGCTTTGGCGCTGTTGGCTTTCAAGCCTTCGCGGCCGCTGGCAGCGCGCCATAGCGCTTGTGCCGCTAGCCAGCTCAAAAATAGCACGCCTACCCAGCGCATGGCTTCCATGGCATTGGGCATGGTGAGCAAAAACGCGCTGGCACCAAACATACCCGCCGTGAGCAGGATGATATCCGCGCTTATACACAGCCCCGCCGACCACCAGTGGTACTCGCGGCGAACGGCCAGCCCCAGCACGTAGGCGTTCTGCGCCCCAATCGCCATGATGATACCGCCGCAAACTACCAAACCCGTTAAGTAGCTTTCCCACATTGCCGTTCGCCTTCTGCTGGAGTGAAGATGGCGACAGGGTAAGGGAAGGCTCACATAACCAAAAATCATCTTGCTAATGGCGCATTAGCACAGCTTATAGCCGTCGTAGCCCCCACATGAAGTAGGCGCCGCCAATCAGCGAGGCCACCAAGCCTGCGGGAATCTCATACGGGAACATGATTTGACGGCCCACCCAGTCGGCCAACACCATCAACAGCATACCGATCAAGGCAGCGCCTACTAAGTGCTGGCGGGCGCGGGAGAAGCCCATTAGCCGGGCCATGTGCGGTGCCAATAAGCCAATGAAGGAGAGCGGCCCCACCACTAGCGTGGCGCAGGCGGTGAGCACAGCGACCAGCAGCAGTAGTGCTAGGCGCGCACGGTTCAGGCCAATGCCCAGCGAACGCGCTGTGGCGGTACCCAGCGGCATGATGTCTAGCCAGCGGGTGAACGGCAGCGATACCAACGCAAGCCCCGCCGCAATACTGCCTACGAGCAGCGCGCTGCCTACATCCACGTAATAAGTAGAGCCTGCCAGCCACGCAATAACCTGCTGGCCGCGCGGGTCACCGCCCGCCAGCAGCACGCTGCGCACCGCATCGAACAGCGCGCTAATCGCTACGCCGCTGAGCAGTAAACGCTCAGGCACAAAGCCACTCTTACGGTTGAGCGCTACCAGCACAAGCAGCGTCGCCAACGCCCCCAGCGTTCCTATCGCCACCAGCATGGCATTGCTGGGAGCGGGGAGCAGATAAATACCTAAAATCAGCGCGATGGCGCAGCCACCACTGATACCCAGCACTTCAGGGCTCGCCATGGGATTAGCCGAAAGGCGCTGCAGAATAGTGCCCGCTATTGCCAGCATCAAACCGCTGGCCGCTGCCGCCATTACGCGCGGAAAGCGCCACTCGATCACTCCCCAGTTCGTCGGGGCGATGATGCTCCAGCCGTTGGCCCCTTGCCCCACCAAATGGCCCACCACCATAGCTGCCACCAGCGCTAGCAGTAGCCCTATCGCTAACCGATGGGGCGCGGCGTGGCGCGTGATCACCACGCCGGTTGTCTGGGGAGGTCGGTCGCCCTGCAGTTTAAGGCGCGGAATTAACCACATCAGCAGCGGTGCGCCTAAGGCGCCCGTCACGGCCCCGGTGGGAATCAGCGTCGCCATCATGCCGGAAAAGCGCTGCAGTAAGAGGTCCGTGGTGGCCAACAGTACGGCGCCTAATAACGTCGACCAGAGCAAGCGCGCACGCAGCGTGCGTGCCCCCGCCATACGCACGATATTGGGAGCCGCTAAACCAATGAAGCCGATGATACCCACCACACTCACCACGCTGCCGGTGATGAAGACCGCCAGCCCTAAACCGGCAAAGCGCAAATGCTTCAGCGAAATCCCCAGGCTTTTGGCGCTGGCGTCGTCTAACTCCAAAACGGCCAAAGGACGCAGCAGCAGCCACGCCGCCAAGCCGCAAATGGCTAGCCTGGGAGCCAGCGACGCCACGCCATCCCAACCATTTTGCGCCAGGGAGCCAGCTCCCCAAATCAGCAGACCCGCCAGGGTTTCGTGATTGAACAACAGCAGGGCCGTCGAGAGCGCCCCCAGATAAAGATTGACCACCAACCCCGCCAGCACCACCGCAATGGGCGCCAACCCACGCCGCCACGAAAGTGCAAACACCAGCCCCATAGCGGCAGCGCCACCCAGCAATGCAATCCACTCACTGCCTATCGTAAGCACGCCGGGGGCCAATAGCGTAGCCGCCATCAACGCCAAGTTGGCGCCCGACGCCACGCCCAAGGTGGTGGGCGATGCCAGCGGGTTGCGGAGCACCTGCTGCATTAGCACCCCAGCCAGCGCTAGACCGCCACCGGCTAATAGCGCAATGGTAAAACGCGGCCACCAAGCAAAGTGCAGCAGCAGCTCATCGACGTTATCGAGCGTGGGAAACAGCAGCGCCTGAACGCTCTGCGCGATACCACCCTGCTGCTGAAGGCTCAGCCCCAGCAGCACCATCAACGGCAAGCTCAGCAGTAAGCAGATATGAGCGGGAGAACGGCGGCCCATCAGATGCATGACAATATCCCGTCAACGAGGACAGCGGAGGCACGGGCAGGCATTGTCATTGGCGTGACCTTGGCAATCGAGGAAACAGAAAATAAATCAAAGGGCGAGATTCTAAATGATAAGTATTCACACTACAATCTTGGCTCCGCCCATTACCGCTAAGTCTCGTTATGAAAGCAGCTCTCTCCTCTACACTGTTGCCCACTGCATGGCGCGACACTCCCCATCATTACGGTGTCGTCAGTCGTCTACTGCACTGGCTCACTGCGCTATTAGTGCTTACTCAGTTTTTTGTCGTGGTCATGTGGCGTGTGTTTGGCGAAACGAGCGTGACGTTAATGCTGTCACGGTTAGCGCCACACGGAGCGATTGGCCTACTGCTATTGGTCATCACCTTAGCGCGATTAGTCTGGTGGTTTA
Source organism: Halomonas sp. LC1 (assembly GCF_030247125.1). Classification (NCBI taxonomy): domain Bacteria; kingdom Pseudomonadati; phylum Pseudomonadota; class Gammaproteobacteria; order Oceanospirillales; family Halomonadaceae; genus Halomonas; species Halomonas sp. LC1. The sequence goes on from NZ_JASSPG010000001.1 coordinate 458,151, forward strand.
ACCAGCGTGGTCAGCGGCCTCGGCAGCTGCGCACGTTACGTGGCCGGCTGGCTAGCGCCGTGCATGGCTTGTTTATGTGCTGTTGATGCTGATTTCCAGTCTTGGATTAATCAGAAACTACGCCGGCGGCTGGCCACTCAAGGTCTATGGTATTGAGGTGATTCCTGGTGCAGAAAACAACCTCCCAGCGCTTATGCTCCCTGCCGACCTGCTGCACAGCCCGCTCTCTTGGTTACTGCTCCTGCTGGTCGTCGGGCATATCGTGCACCAACGCTTGCCGTTGATGACAAAAATAAGCGGCCGGTCACGGAAAAATTTCTAAATGATAACTATTAGCGATACAATGCACTTTTCATTCGCGCGACGTCCGCTTGGCCAGGAGTGACGCATGTTTAACGTTCAGGGTGCCACTTTCGCCATCAACGGCAAGCCCCTTCTTCAACCGATTTACCATACTTTTGAAGAAGGCAAGGTGTATGGCCTGATTGGCCATAACGGCTCTGGCAAATCGACGCTGATCAAGCTGCTGGCGCAGCAGCAGCCCGTCAGTGAAGGCGATATTCATTTTGATGAACGCCCTTTGCAGGCGTGGGGGCATCGTGAGTTTGCCCGTCAAGTTGCCTACCTGCCCCAGCATCTACCCAGTGCCGAAAATCTCACCGGACGCGAGCTGGTGGCGTTTGGGCGTTACCCCTGGCACGGTCTACTAGGTCGCCATAATCAAACAGACAAAGAGGCGATTGAGCGGGCGATTGCCCTCACCCACACGGAAGCCTTCGCCGACCGCTTGGTAGATACGCTTTCAGGCGGTGAACGCCAACGGGTGTGGCTCGCCATGCTGATCGCCCAAGGCAGCCGTTTTTTACTGCTGGATGAGCCGCTCGCAGCGCTGGATATCGCCCACCAAATGGAGGTATTGGCGCTGATTCGTAAGCTCTGCGACGAGCTGAATCTGGGCGTGATCATCGTGCTTCACGACATCAACATGGCCTCGCGCTACTGCGATGAGCTCATGGCGCTTCACAGCGGCCGCCTGCTGGCCCACGGCAAGCCCGATGCTCTGATGCAAAACGACACGTTGGAAGCCATTTACGGGCTACCCATGCAGGTCATGCAGCATCCAAACGGCGGGCACCGCATAGCCGTGGCGCAATAATGGCCACGGCTGGAAGACGAGTCGTTCTCAATTAACTCTTCAACTGATAAGCATTATCGCTTATGCTGGCGCTCTACCCACGTGCGCTTATCACGTCTTGGAGTTCGGTTATGCCTCTCGCCTTGCGCCAGCCCGACACCGCCCTGCCACTGTCTCTTGCTGATTGCTATCAGGGGCCGCTTGAGCACTTTACGCCGCCATTGATCGGTGGTGCGGTGCCGCATGGGGCTATCAAGGCATCTCGTTGGCGCAACGCTGCGCTGCTCGAAGAGGATATGGCGTGCTACGCCAGCTGCTACCCCGGCGGAGATAAGCGAGCCATTGCCTCGCTCTGGTCGAAGTGGCACTTCAGCACCGTTACGGTTCCCACGCTGACGGCTCATCTGCTGCTGAACCGCGACCTACCCGTCGGGCTCGACGATCTCTATGTGATCCAAAATGAAGAAGGCTGCGCTCAAGGGCTTTGGCTGCCCCATGAAGGCGAGCGCTTTACAACGCAGGACACCACCGAGCGCTTTACCACGCTCATCGAGCAGCACTGGGCACCGCTCATCGAGCGTCTCTCGGCCATTTCTGGAGCCGCACCACGGGTATTTTGGAGCAACGCAGGTGGCTACGTGGATTACTACGTTAACGCCCTAGCCGCGCATCCTTTGGTTAACCAAGAAGCCCTGGCCGCCACGCGCGCGCTGCTGGAATCGCGCACCCTCAACGGGCAGCGCAACCCGCTATTCGAGCCAGTGCGTACGTATCAGCCCAGCGGCAGTGAAGAGGTCAAGCGGGTGCGCAAGCTCTGCTGCCTGCGCTACCTGCTCGATGAGTTTGACGTATGCGGTAATTGCCCGCTAGAAGGGTGCGACCGCCAGGCGCGGCGCAAAGGGTAAGCCGCTCATTACGAGCTGATCTGCGCCACCGCGTCCTCACTGGCCTGTGCCCGCTGCTCTCCCGTCAGCTCACTCAGCTGCCCCTTGGACATCTCCAGTAAACGATCCGCATGGACGAAGTAGCTGTCGTCGTGGCTAATGGCAAACACGGTTTTGCCCATTGCTTTCAAGTGGGGTAACAGTTCGCGGTAAAACAGCCGCCTGAACTGCGGGTCCTGGTCCGCTGCCCACTCATCCAGCAGCAAAATATCCCGCTCTTCGGCAATCGCCAGCAGCAGTGCCAAGCGCTTGCGCTGCCCTTGCGAGAGCTGAGTATTCACCACCCGGTCATCTTGCCACTCAAGCTTATGCTGCATCTGCAGCCGCTCAAGCCAGGTCGCGACCAGCGCGGAGTCAGCCGCTTTGCCGCCCGGCCCCATGGCTTGGTCGAACTGGTGAAAATCGGTAAAGACGCTGGCAAAGCGCGCCCGAAACGCAGCCCACTCTTGCGGGCTAAGCTCCTTTCCATCCACACTAATTTGGCCACTTTGCGGGCGGTACAATCCTGACAGCAGACGCGCCAGCGTCGATTTACCACTGCCGTTACCGCCAATCAGAAACACCTGCTCGCCACGCGCCAGCGTGAGATTGAGCGGTCCCACCTGGAAGCCTTCGCCCCCGGAGGACGGCGTGTAGCGATACACCACGTTAGTGAGCGTTAAGCGCTGCCAGTCGTGGAAGCGATCCTCCACATCAAAGCCCGGCTGGTACTCCGCTAGCTCCAGGCTTGCCAGTTTATCGAACGCCACTTGGGCGCTGATTAACGTGGGCCATGCGCCCACGGCCTGAATCAAGGGCGTGCGTAAAAACAGCAGGGTTAGAGCAAAGGTGGCTGCCACCGCCGAGCTTGCCCAGCCCAGCACGTTGGCCATGAAGAACACCACGCCAATAGCGCCCAGCATCATGATATTGGACCAGTTATTGGCGCTGAGGTGGTAGGTATCTGCGCGAATAATATGGTGGCGGTACGCTTTTGCGTTCTTCGTGTAGGATTCATCAAAAAAGCGCCGCGCACGGTCACGGTTAAGCGCCAGCTCTTTGCGGCCCTCGATCGCCGATTGATAATCCTTGTACAGTCGATCCTCGCTTTCGCGCACCTGATGGAAGTGGCGATACACTTTCGATACCAGCACCCAGCCAACGCCCATGGTGAAGGCCATCCACAGCACGGTGATCACCACCATCTGCGGCGAGAGCCACGCAAGGTACGCCACCGAGGCCAGCGTCAGCACTACGCCTTGCACCAGCTCCGGCAGGCGCACGAAGCCGATGGTGATATTGCGCACATCGCTGGAGAGACTTGCCAATAGCGTCGCGTTACCAAGCTGCTCTAACCGTTCGATATCGGTATCCAGAATCCGCTTCACCAGCCGGGAGCGCAGATCGAAGACGAAGTAGTGGCCCAGCAAGGTAAGCGCTAGCTGCGTGCCCAGCGTGACCGCCAGCAGCAGCGCCAATAGCCCTAAAAACTGGGGCAATGCGGAGAGGGCACTGCCCGCTTCGATCAGCCGCTGGTTGATGAACGCAATCACCCCCACCCCTAGCCCAGCACTCACTAGGCTCAGCACCAGTGCGCCTAGAAACGGCCAGCGGTAGTGACAAAAAACCACCCGCAATAATTCCATGCTGCATCCCCTTTACACATAAGCGGCGAATTGTGACGCACTTCCCCGGCAAGTCAAACAAAGAGACTGATTTTCATTTACGCAACGTGACGTGCACGTCTTTACTCACCAATGTGGGGTTGGTTAACTGCCCTAGCCAACAACAGAGAGAACGCCATGGTGGATTACAAATTACTGCATGCCCTGGCCACCGTGGTGGAGTGCGGCGGCTTCGAGCGGGCAGGCGACGTGATGGGATTGTCGCAATCGGCCGTTTCGCAACGAGTGAAAGCGCTAGAAGTTCGCCTGGGCCAGCCGGTGCTGATACGCCATCCCACTCTTGCCCCCACCCCTGCGGGCCAGCGATTACTCGCCCACTACCAGCAGGTGCAGCTATTGGAGCGCGATTTACACGACGCCCTACCGACCCTGGAAAGAGCCGCCCCTCGGCTCCGCATCGCCGTGAATGCCGATAGCGTCGTCACCTGGTGGGCCGACGCTGTGGCGGATATCTGCCAATCGGAGGAGGTGCTGCTCGACCTGGTTATCGAGGACCAGGACGTGGGCTTAAAACGCCTGCGAGATGGCGATGTTGCCGCCTGCTTATGCGCCACGCCCCAACCGATCGCCGGTGCGCGCTGCCTGCACGTGGGAGACATGCTTTATCAGCCACTGGCATCGCCCAGCTACGTCGCACGCTTTTTTCCAGAAGGCCCTAGCGCAGAGGCTTTTCAAAAAGCTCCCGCTATCGTCTTTGGCCCCCACGATCAACTACAGCATCAGTTTTTGGCCCAGTGCGGCTACCAGGGGCACTTTCCCTACCATTTGTGCCCTTCGTCAGAGGGCTTCGTGCGCTTGGCCATGGCGGGCATTGGGTACGGCATGATTCCGCAGCGCCAAGCTGCCGAACAGTTGCAATCAGGCCAACTGGTGAGTATCGCGCCGGGGCACGGGTTAACCGTACCGCTCTACTGGCACTTTTGGCGACATAGCGGGCAGTTGATTCAGCGACTCACTGAAAGTCTGAACCGTCTCACGCTTTAGCATCATTCTCATCTGCTGGGAGGGAATCACGGCTACACTCAAAGTGGTTTTGGATGACCCACGCCATCCTACCCGCACCACGAAGGCGTCGTTCTTTCGCCCTTTCGTTAGCGATCAGGGTTTCCTGAGCGGAGTAAAAACATCACAAAAGCGAACGCTATGGATGCTCACGGTTGGTTAAAGCGCTTACTGCTCTGTCTCGTTGTCCTCTCGTTCAGTGGGTGCCTTCAGGCAAGCGCCGCGAATACGCTGTCGATCTCTCCTGAACACGCCCGCTACTCGCTCAACGACGTCACTCGCTACTGGCACACCGAGACACCGCTAACGCTACGTGACGTGCTGGACCACACGAAGGACTTTCAATCCGTCACGAGCGATGACGACTTACACCTCGGCTATACCCAAGGCGACACGTGGCTGACCGCTCGCTTGCACAACGCCTCGCCCCGCCCGGCCACCTGGCTGGTAACGTTCGAATATCCTTTTTTGGATGTCGTCACGCTTTACACCCTGAGAGCGCAGTTTAGCGAGGTGCAGCAAAGCGGCAGTGCGCTACCGCTCTCGGCGCGCGCGCTCGCCCACCGACAGGCGGTCTTTCCGGTGATGCTCGCCGGTGGCGAAACCGTCACGCTGTACAGCCAAGTCACCGCCGCCGGGAGTAAGGTATTGAATTACAGCGTGATGACGCCGGACAGTTTCTATACCCAAAACGATCGCCACAACTTTTGGCTAGCCACGTACTTCGGCATGCTGCTGGCGCTGGGTGTGTATAACTTTCTGCTCTTTTTGGGTCTCAAGGAGCGCGTCTTTCTCTACTACGCGCTGTTTAGCTTTGGTTTTACTCTGGCGATCTTGACCTTCAATGGCCTGGGAACCCTGATCTTCTGGAGCGCTCTCGGCGAGCACACCGCGCGGCTCGTGGCCATTGGTTTCACGTTTGCCTCGGCCATGGCCACGCTGTTCGCTCAGAGTTTTCTCAACACGTGGCGCTATAGCCCCCGCTGGCACCGTATGCTGTCAGGCTGCCGAATGATCTACTGGGTCGCACTGCTCGCCGCCCTGCTGCTACCCATACAATACGCGCTACGCTTGATGGATGTGGTTGGGTTCAGCGCGTCGCTGCTGCTGTTAGTATGTGGAATTTACTGCAGTTGGCGACGCGTGCCGAGCGCTCGCCTGTTCGTGGTCGCGTGGTCGATTTTTTTACTCGGCGCGGCCGTGTTCGCGCTGCGCAACATGAGCATACTGCCTGCGAACTTCGTCACGCTGCATGGCATTCAGATCGGCTCGGCCATCGAGATGCTGCTGCTCTCCTTTGCCTTGGCAGCCAGGTTCAACAAACTGAAATGGCAAAAAGAGCGCGCCCAGGCCAACACCGTCGCCATGCTTAAGAAGCAGGAAGCCGCCTTGGAAGCCAAAGTCGCTGCCCGCACTCATGCGCTAGAGCAGCTTGCCAACCACGACATGCTCACGGGGCTACTGAATCGGCACGGCTTGGTGCGCTACGCCGAAGCGGCCCTGGCCCGCAGCCACGACCAACACGAGCCGCTGGCGCTGATCATGTGCGATCTCGATCGCTTCAAACCGATCAATGATCAATTCGGCCACGAAGCGGGAGATTTCGTGCTTCAGCAAGTGGCCAAGCGGCTAGCGCACGTGGCGCGGGAAGGCGACCACTGCGCGCGCTTTGGTGGAGATGAGTTCATCTTACTGCTGGAGCACATCCAAGACCCCAGCCTGCTGGACGATATCTGCAGCCGCATCACCCAGGCCGTGAGCGCACCGATCAAGCTGCCCTGCGACGCGCTGGTGCAGGTCGGTATCAGCATCGGGATGAGCCTGAGCCGCGACGACAACTGCACGCTCGCGCAACTGCTCAAAGAGGCCGATTGCCATATGTACGCGGAGAAATCACGCCAAACCAACCGGTCTTACGGCTATGGTTCGGCGTGATAGGAGGAGAAGCGGCGCCGCTTAGTCAAACAGACTCATGCGTTTCATCACGTTGTCGCGTTTGATACGCCAGTGGAATAGCGCCCCCGCAACGTGCAGCGTGATCAGCACCACCAGTGCCCAGCCCAAACGCTCGTGCCACATGAACAGGGTTTGCGAGAGAGCGTCGTTCTTACCCAGCAGCCCTGGCAAGTGCCAGTGGAAAAACTCGACGGGGAAACCGCCTGTCGCCGTGGCAGCCCAGCCGATCAGCGGCATCGCCACCAATGCGGCATACAACAGGTGGTGAACGCTGGTACTGACCATACGTTCGAAGGCGTTCAAAGGCGGATCGTGATCCGGCACCACGAACGCCACTCGCGTGATGATGCGCAGCGTCATGAGCAGCAGTATCGTGACGCCCAAAGTTTTATGGCTGGTATAGAGCAGGTTCGTGAGCGTATTCCCGACCAGCGCCAAGGTGCGTTCATAGCCCAAAAACCCCAGTGTCAGGCCGCTCGCCAGCGAGAGCAGCACCGCCAGTGCCACCAGCCAGTGCAGCACCCGGTGTGGATAGATATAGTGATCTAACTCGTGCATTCAAGACTCCCTGCCCAGCCATGTCGTCACCGTCAGCATAGTGCAACGTCGACCCGTTAGAAAAATAATGATTAGCCAGCGGTTTACCTTATAACGCTTCGCTGGCAGCCGCTAGCTGTTCGCGTATCAATTCACCCAACCGCCGTGCGGGCTCGGATGGACGGTGCGGGGCGCGGTGCAGGGCAAGCTCGATCATCGGCAGTGCAGGCAACCCGCTGCTCTCATCCAGCGGGCGCAGCGTAGGCGTGAGCATACTGCGAGTCACGACGACCACTGCCAAGCCCGCCGTCACGATCGGCGCTAGCCCCGCCATGGATTGGCTCGTATAGGCCACTCGCCAATCTCGCCCGGCGGCTTGCAGCGCCTGCTCGGCCACTTCGCGAAATACATCCGCGCCTGGGGTGTAAAGCGCCAGTGGAATTGGGTCACTCAAGGAGGGCTGCTGGTGTACTCCTACCGCCCACACCAGCGGCTCACGGCGAATGACATCGCCCCCGGGGGAGTGCCGCTGGCGCGTCACCAGCGCCAAATCCAGCGCCGAGGCTTTCACTTGTTCGACCAAGTGGGCGCTGGTGCCGCACTGAACCGTCAGCCCTACGGCGGGGTAAAGCTGGTGAAAGTACGCAAACACCGACGGCAGCAGTGAGGCGTAATCCTCAGGAATGCCCAGCGTAAGATCGCCAGTAATCTGGCGGGCCTGCATATCGCTCCAGGCCTCGTCATTGAGCGCCAGCAGCCGTCGTGCATGGGCCAGTAAACGCTCGCCCTCTGCGGTAAAGCGCAGCCGCCGCCCTTCCCGTTCGTGCAGGCTCACCGCGAGCTGCGCCTCCAACCGCTGCAGCTGCATGCTCACCGTCGACTGCGTATAGGCCAGCCGTTTTGCCGCCGCCGTCACGCTGCCGGTGTCCGCAATGGCTACCAGCGTCCTCAATAGCGTCAAATCAAACGTGGGTGCCCGCATACATCACCATTGTTGATGATATCGATCATAAAAGATCGTTATCTTGATGGGTAAGTGATGAGTATGCTGCGCGGCATGGGACACTTTCAAGACGGGGTCCCTTGACGGCTTGAATCATCGACGGCTTTAGGAGACGCATCATGCACCCCCTTCACTCCCCGGTAGCGGTATCCTCAACATACAGCGTGTGTGCCGCCTTGCTGGCGGTGACGTTATGGAGCATGGCACCGCTGCTGGCCGAACTCGCCAATGCCACGGCCCCCTTACAGCTCACCGCCCTCACGCTGCTAGCAGGCGCGCTGGCCACGCTGCCGCTCAGCCGTCGTGTTTCTATGCCCACCTGTTCGCTGGGCTGGCAGCTGATCGTCTGGCTGGGTATCCCGCTGCTGATCGTAGGTGCCGTCAGCAGCTATTTCATTGGTATGCGTCTCGCCCCCGCCGCCGAAGCGGCGTTGATTACCTATACATGGCCGGTGCTGTTCGTGCTGCTGAGCCAGTGGAGCCGCTGGGGACGGTTGCAGTGGGCAAGCGTGGCCGGCGCGCTGATCGCTTTTTCGGGCGCGGCGATATTACTGCTGCCCCAAGCGCTCAGCGGGGGAGTTGGCGGTTCGGCTTCCGGCTATGGCTTGGCGCTGCTGGCGGCCTGCTGCTGGGCACTCTATTCATGGCTAGGTCAAGCGGCCCCTATCTCACTCACGCCGCTGCTGCCGCGCTTATTGTTGATTGCTTGTGCACTCACCTGTATCGCTAGCGATTGGCTGGAGGGTGACGTGGCGCTGCCCCGCGGCGAAGCGCTCGTGGCAGGCATCGCGCTAGGCTTGGGGCCTTACGGCATCGCCATGGTGGCGTGGGACAAAGCGCTGCGATTCGGTCACGCCAGCCTCGTGGGCAGCTTGGCGTATGGCGTGCCTATCTTGGCAGCGTTGCTACTCGTCCTGGCAGGCATGAGCGTATTCGACTGGCGGCTACCTACGGCCGCCCTGCTGGTGGTCGTTGGGTGCTTAAAGGCGGGCCGCTGAGGTGGGCATCATCATCTCGCTAAACAGCACGCTGGCCAGCAGCTCTGGCAACCAGGACGGCGAAAAGGTGTCACTCTCGCTGCTCTGCATTTCCGAGAGTGGCCACCACGCGTAGCAGGGCGTGGCGTCACGGCCATCGTCCAGCATCAGCCTGCCCTGGGCGTTGTCGTGGGTGTCAAGCTGGGTATCAGGACAGCGCACCAAGAAAAAGCGCTCTTCACCGGTTTGGCCCGCTTTCGCGGTGTGGGCACGCTGGCGAAGTAGCGGCCCCAAGGGGCAGGTAAGCCCGGCCTCCTCGAAGAGCAAACGGATTGCCGCCGCCGGGTAATCTTCATCGTGGGCCAGCGCGCTGCCGAGTAGCGTCCAGTGGGGAGGCGATGCCTCGCGTTTGAGCAGCAAGCGGCCCTGAGTATCGACCACCAGTAGCTGCACTTGCCGAGCGGCTTGCGTATCGAGTGTCATAAGCGATCCATGCCTATTGGTCTTCGTGGGAACAATAAAAAAGCAGCTCCCCCACACGTCTCGTGTCGGCGAGCTGCTTTTCAGCGTAGTCGATAACCGGCGATTTGTTTTACGCCATTAGGAGCAATCGCAGAGCTAGTTTATTGGCCCAGGTAACGCGGCTTGGCCACGCCTTTCAGCGCCTCAAGGGGGAGCGTGAGGGTTGGCTGGCCCGCCGCATAGGGCGCAATGTCATAAACGTTGTAGGTTACTTCCCAGCGGTCCTCCAGCGGCGCAATGTTGCGGCTTTTACTCAGCGGCCACTGGGCTGCAAACTGCGCATCAAAGCCCATCTCAGTGATCCAGCGCTGATGCGCGTCAGCCAAAAGGGTATCGAAAGCGGCCTCCTGCCCGTCCACCAGCATGTCCTCGGGCTCGACGATGCGCCGCTCGCGCTCATCGATGACCATGTATTCAGTCAACGGAAGCCCATGCGCTTGGCCGGCATGATACACATAGCTATTGAGTTCGATGACCAACAGGTCGTGATGACGTGCGTACACCGTGGCTTCCAATAGCGCTTCGCTGGTCATGTCACCAGGCGCGGCTTGGTTGTCCTCTTCAGCCAGACTCAGGAAGCGCTCGGCGTACGCGTCCCAGCTCTCGGCAGGGGCAGCCGTCTCGTCGCTGATCGCCATGCCTAGGGTGAGCAAGCGGGTTTGTAGGGCCTCGCTTGACGCAGGCGCCTGGGGAAATGCCAGCGCTGAGATAGTCACCGTCGAACACTGCTCCCCTTGGCATCCCGGGGCCACGTACTGTTTTTCCACGGCCAGCGAGGCCAATGCAAACGGCTCTGAGGGCGATGTATCAGCGGCCAAACAGCCGCCCAAGAGAAGCGCTCCGGCGAGCGATAGACCCACTCCTAGTGTTTTGAACGTGCGTAGCATCTTAACCTCCTTGTGAATCACTCACCCTATGAGGCGGGCTGATCATCGTAGAACGGCAACGCCCCTGCAGAGCGGCAGGGGCGTTGTTGAAAACGAACCGATACTTCGCGGTGGCTTTAGGTGTCCGGCTGCATTTCGGTGGGTTCTGCGCTCACCGCTAGTTCGAACATACCGCTGCCGCTGGCGCTAAAACCGCGTGCGCTCACGGTATAGGTGCCGGGCAGTAGCGCCTGCTCTAAACGGGCGTTGGTACCACCGCCGCTGTCGTCGTCAGTATAGGACACACCTTCGCCGTACAGTTCAAGATACGTATCGAAGTCGTTAGAGCTCATGCTCAGCGTGACGAGCGAGCTTTCCTCTATCGTGAGCTGATAGGTCAGAGCCTCGCCGCTGTACCAGCCGTTGAGCGTTTCATCGGGAGTGAGCGCGCCTTCGTTGCGTAACTCGACATCGTTCGGCAGATCACGCGGCTCGATGGCGAGGGTGAACAGCCCGCTGTCAGTGCCGTAGGCGGTACGGGCCGTGAGTTGGTAAGTACCCGGCGCGAGAAAATCGGCAATGCGCGCATTCAACTCACCCGCACTGTCATCATCTTCACGGTAATAACCGTTAGGGCCCTCGAGTACCAAGTAAGCGTCCACATCGCTGGAGCTCATATCGATTTGGTACATGCCCGCTTGGTCGATCTCTAAGTCATACGTGACGTCTTGCCCGCTGTACCAGCCGCTCAGCGTATCGTTGGGGGTGACGGTGCCATCGTTACGCAGCTCGCCATTCCCCGGCAGCTCATGGGGCTCGGCCGTCAGGGTGAACAGGCCACTGCCATCACCAAAGGCAGAGCGGGCAGTCAACGTGTACTCACCGGGGGCAAGAAAATCGGCAATGCGAGCATTCAACTCACCCGCGCTGTCGTCATCTTCGCGGTAGTAATCGTTCGGGCCTTCCAATTCTAGGTACGCATCGAACTCATCGGCACGCATTTCGATCTGGTACATGCCTGCTTCTTCGATGGTTAGCGTGATCTCACGTTCGGTGGTATCGAGCCAGCTATCGATGGGCGTACCCACCGTCATGGTATCGGCATCGCTCAGCTCAATAGTGCGGCTGTTGACGTTGAAAGGCCCATAGCTATGCGCATCGGCACCGCTGATCACCACGATGTAATCGCCGCTCTCTTCGATGCGGTGGCGTACCGTGTCTGCGTTGGCCAACAGTTGAAGCTGGTCGTCATACAGGGCGACGGTGCCCTGCAGCGCCCCGCTCAACGACACCTCCACTAGCGCCTCTTCGTCCAACGTGATGGCATAACGGGTAAAGCGGCTGCCATCTTTACCGTTGAGCTCGCTCGCGGAGGTGATCTCACCACGCGCACGCTCGCCCAAGGTGAGGTACTCCAGGCCCTGCAGGGCCGCAGGCGTCGTGTCCTGCTCGGCCGTCGTTTCTGCGTCGGGCGCTTCTGCAGGAGGGGCCAGGTTTGGCAACGTTTGCGCGGCAAAGTAGCCAACGGCAACGCCGCCCACCGCCACAATCAACAGTGTGAGAGAAGAAGACTTAGCCATGGGTGCATCCTTGTTCATTGGCGAGGGTGGGTGACGCCATAGAGAGCATCGTGAACGATGGGAAATTATAAGGTGCTTAACGAGTTAAAGTGAGCGTTTGATGAAAAATAGTGCATCGCCCACGCGTCTTCATTAATTCACTTCATTGACGCTGCTTAAGCCACTGAATCTCAAGGGCATAGCGCCGTTGAACAAAAAGCAGAATTATGGAGCTAATTGCGTCGATCTTCTTAAAGCTTGCCGACCTCCAGAGGGCAAGCTACTATCCATACGCCTATCGGCACCTCGTCAACGAATGCGGAGTCCGCTTTACGAACCACTGAGGTACTCCTATGGGAGACTATCTACGTACGATCCGAACGAGCGTTTTTGCTGTTTTATTGCTATTGCTCTTTGTCAATCAAGCAGTTGCCAGTCAAGCCGTAACGACCACAGAGTTACAAGAAGGGGTGGCTTCTTTTTACAGCGACCGCTTTCAAGGGGCCACCACCGCTAGTGGCGAGCCCTTCGACCAGCAGGCACTGACCGCAGCGCACCCTAGCCTGCCCTTCGGTACCAAAGTGCTGGTCACCCGCCCGGATACTGGGCAAGAAGTGGAAGTACTGATCAATGATCGCGGTCCGTTCGTCAAAGGACGCATCATCGACCTTTCCAAGCGGGCAGCGCGGGCACTCGGTATGATTCGCCGAGGGACGGCCCCCGTGATGATCACTCTGGTAGATTAACGGATAACACACCCGCAAGCGTGTGATACCCCTTAAACGATCAGCGTTGCCCCAGGGCAACCCCTGCTGAGCAAAGCGGCCCGTTCGGGCCGTTTTTTTTGGTGTGAACGTATGGCGAACTTGCAAGCGTGCTAATGGTCTCTACCCTGCAAGGAACGTTACGTTTACTTCAATGCAGGAGGCAGCCATGCAATCTCGTTTTTATACCCTCACCGACTACCCGACCGGCTTACCCAAGCGCGAGCTATTCTCCCTGGAGAGCCAAGCGTTACCCGAGTTAGAAGAGGGCGAAGTGCGTATTCGCAACCACTGGCTCTCGGTCGACCCTTACATGCGTGGTCGTATGAGCGGCGTGCACACCTACGTCGCCCCCTTCGAGCTTGGCAAGCCCATGGAGGGCGGTGCGATTGGTGAAGTCATCGCCTCGAACCACTCCAGCTTGAAAGTAGGCGATAAGGTGAGCCATATGGGCGGCTGGCGCGATGTCGCACAGTTGCCGGGGGACAGCGTGACGGCCCTTCCCGACACGAACGTGCCCGACCAAGCCTACCTAGGGGTGCTCGGCATGCCCGGCATGACCGCCTGGACAGGCCTCAACCTGATCGCCGAGTGCAAACCGGGCGATAATGTCCTCGTCAGTGCTGCCAGCGGCGCAGTGGGCTCCTTAGCCGTACAGCTAGCAAAAGCGAAAGGCTGCCACGTGGTGGGCATCGCGGGCGCTGCCCATAAGCTTGCTTGGTTGGAATCCCTCGGCGTCGAGCCGGTCAGCTACCGTGACCGCAGCGCGCAAGAGTTAAGCGATGCCATCAAGCTCGCCAGCCCCAACGGCATCGACGTCTATTTTGAGAACGTAGGTGGTATCTGCCTCGAAGCGGCGCTCAGCCAGCTCAACGAGGGAGCGCGCATTGCCGTCTGCGGCATGATCGACAGCTACAACACCGAAGCGCCCACGCCGGGGCCAAATAACCTCTCGCAGCTCGTGGTTCGTAAGGCCAAAATGCAAGGGTTCATCGTGGCCGATCACTGGTCCAGCTACCGCTACTTTTTGAACGAGGTCGCGCCGCAGGTCGCCGATGGCAAGCTGGACTACAAAGAGACCGTTAAAGAGGGACTCGACAATACGCCCGATGCCTTCCTGGCGCTCTTTGAGGGGGGCAACACCGGTAAAATGCTGGTTAAGCTGAACTGATACGCCCTCCCCCAGGCAGGTTACGCTAGGTTAAATCTACCTATCATCGCTTCCCCTCCCTTCTAGCCGCGCTATGTTGAGTAGCGCGGCTTTTGGCATTGGTATCGATTAGCCAGCAAAGTATTAGACCAAAAGCGAATTGATTATTAAAATCACAGCTAATCAATGTGTGTTTTAACCCATCGGCCCTGCCGATGGGTTAGGGCACGTTGTGGAGCCGCCGCAGACCTTGTCGGTTAAGCGGCATCAACTCGTTGTTAAGAGGGGTTTACCTCATGGATGAACACACGCGTGCTCGCGGCAAATGGCCAGCCTTGGTGCTGGGTTTGCTGCTGGCGTTAGCTGGCATTGCACTTGCCGTAGGTGGCGGCCAACTGCTCATGCTAGGCGGTAGCGCCTACTACTTGATCGCTGGGGCGGGCTTAGTAGTGGCCGGGCTGCTGCTGGCCTTGCGCAAAGGGGCGGCACTTTGGCTGTACGCCCTCATTTTGTTCGCCACTCTGGTGTGGGCACTTTGGGAAGTCGGGCTGGATTGGTGGCAACTGGTACCTAGGGTCGCCATTCCCTGTCTCATCGGCATCATCATGCTGCTGCCGTGGTGGCGCAAACCGCTCAACTCGCGGGGTGGCAGCTTGGCGCTCATGGCCAGTATTGGCGCGGCGATCATCGTTGCTATTGCCAGCCAGTTTAGCTACCCAGGCACGGTGGAAGGCACCATCGAGTCCGCCAATAGCACCGAGGCCGTCAACCCAGCCCAGGTCGCGGGCGACGACTGGCCTGCCTACGGCGGTACCAATGCCGGCACCCACTACTCGTCACTCGACCAAATCACGCCCGAGAACGTTGGTAAATTGGAAGAAGTGTGGCGCATCCAAACCGGCGATGAACCCGGCCCCAACGCCCCGCCGGAAATTACCAACCAGAACACGCCACTGAAAGTCAACGACAGCCTGTATATCTGCACGTCGCATAGTCGTGCCATGGCGCTGTCACCGGAAACCGGCGAAACCCTATGGGAGTTTGACCCCAATATCAGCACCATGGGCGCAGACGACTTCTCCGGTTGGGCCCACATGACCTGCCGCGGCCTCGCCTACTACGATGCGTCTAACTACGAAGCCTCGAACGACGACGCTGACAACACAGACAGCAGCACTAACGATGGCACGGCGTCTGCGGAAGACGGCACGGCCACTCCTCGCGTGCTGTTCGATGACGGCAGCCAGTTCGACCTGGACCTGGCCTTCCTGCTATTCATCAGCGGCCTCGGCGACAGCCCGGCGCTGGCATCCGATGAAGGTGACACTTCTGAGATGATTAGCGCCACGGACGTAATGTGCCCGCGCAGGCTGTACTTGCCCACTGCCGACGCCCGCCTGATTGCGCTGAATGCCGATACCGGCGAGCGCTGCGAAAGCTTTGGCAACAACGGCGAAGTGGATCTCACCAATAACATTGGCGAGTTCTCCCCTGGCGGCTACTACTCCACCTCTCCGGCCACGGTGACGGAAGACTTGGTCATTTTGGGCGGCCACGTCACCGACAACAGCTCCATCGACGAGCCGTCCGGCGTGATCCGTGCCTTCGACGTGCATACCGGCGAGCTGGTGTGGAACTGGGACAGTGGCAACCCAGACGACACCGCCCCACTCGAAGAGGGAGAAACCTATACCCGTGGCTCTCCTAACGTGTGGGCACCGATCAGCGTCGATGAAGAATTGGGGCTCGTGTATCTGCCCATGGGCAATGCTACCCCGGACCAGTACGGCGCTGACCGCTCTGAAAACGATGAAACCTACAGCGCAGGGCTCGTAGCGCTGAATTTGGACGACGGCCAAGTGGCCTGGGTCTACCAGTTCGTTCACCACGACCTGTGGGATATGGACACCCCGGCTCAGCCGGTCTTGATCGACCTAGCAACTGAAAACGGCACCCAGCCCGCCGTGATTCAGCCCACCAAGCAGGGCAGCCTCTACGTGCTCAACCGGGAAACCGGCGAGCCCATCGTGCCGATCGAAGAAGTGCCCGCACCGCAGGGGGCTATCGAAGGCGACTGGACCGCAGAGACGCAGCCGCGTTCGGCGCTGAACCTGCTGCCACCGCCGCTCACCGAGCGGGATATGTGGGGCGCGTCACCGTTCGATCAGATGATGTGTCGCATCCAGTTCCGCTCGCTGCGCTACGAAGGCCAGTACACGCCGCCCTCCTTGGAAGGCAGCATCGTTTACCCGGGTAATGTGGGGGTAATGAATTGGGGTGGCGTTGCGGTCGATCCTGAGCGCCAGGCGCTGTTTACCGGCGCGAAGTACCTTGCGTTCGTGTCTACGCTGGTGCCCCGTGACCAAGTCGAAGAGGGCCAAGGCTCCGCCAGCGAGCAGGGCCTACAGCCCAACGAAGGCGCGCCCTATGCGGTAGAACTAGGGCCGCTGCTTTCCGTGTTGGGCTTACCCTGCCAAGCGCCATCCTGGGGCGATGTGGCCGGTATCGACCTGCAGGATGCAGAAGTCGTGTGGAAACATCGCAACGGTACCACCCGCGACAGCATGCCCTTTGGCCTGCCGATTGGGTTGAACGTGGGCGTGCCCGCGCTGGGCGGCCCGCTGACCACTGCTGGCGGCGTCTCATTCCTCAGCGGCACGCTGGACCAGTACCTGCGCGGCTACGACATCAC
The DNA here is from genome assembly GCF_030247125.1 of Halomonas sp. LC1. Lineage (NCBI taxonomy): Bacteria > Pseudomonadati > Pseudomonadota > Gammaproteobacteria > Oceanospirillales > Halomonadaceae > Halomonas > Halomonas sp. LC1. Next base: position 474,922 of record NZ_JASSPG010000001.1, read on the forward strand.
CACGGGTGAAGAGCTCTACAAAGCGCGCTTACCCGCCGGTGGTCAGGCCACGCCGATGACCTATACCGGCGCCGACGGCCGACAGTACGTGGTGGTGACAGCCGGTGGTCACGGCACCTTTGGCACTAAGATGGGTGACTACGTGATTGGCTACGCGTTACCGGAGTAACTGCTAGCTCTACGAAGTCAGCTAGATAGAAAACGGGCGGCCATTGGCCGCCCGTTGTCATTAAGGTCATTCACGCACTTAAGGTGAGACGATCTGAGTAGCCCGTAGCGGGGGTCTTTCGCCATGGATGGCGAAAGTAGCGTCCAAGGAGGGATTCACAGCGCCCCCGCCTAGGGTTACTCAGATCGTAGGCACACCAAGCGATAACATCGATTTTTTCTGATTAAAAACTCAACTCTACGCCACCATAAACGCTGCGCCCTGGAGCGGGTTCATAAAAGCGCCCAAAGGTGCCGTTCAAGCGCACATTGGAGTAGTGCTCTTCATCCAGCAGATTTCGCAGGCCCACATAAGCGCTTAGCCGAGTCTGTTGGCTTAGCTGCCAGCCGTCTCCCACCCTCAGGTTCACCAGCCAGTAGCTATCCACCGACGTCTCATTGGCATTATCGGCCACCAAGTCACCGACATATTCGGTCTCCAGCGTGGCAAAGCGCTCGTCGAGGTTCTCCCACGTTAGCTGGTTCACCCAGGTTTGTTCCGGCAGGCCGGGAATGCGGTTGCCATCGAAGCGTTCAGAAGGAGTGGCAAACTCGTCGAACTCGTAGCGCGCCAGGGTCAGCGCACTGTCCAAACGCCACTGGTCGGCCAACTGCCACCCCAGCGCCAGCTCGACACCATCACGGTTGGTATCCCCGGCGTTCTGGTAGAACGTGCGGCCGCCTTCATCGTAGGGCACCAGCTCATCGCGCACACGGACGGAGAAGAGCGCGACATCGTAATCCAGCGCCAGCGGCTCGATGTAACCACGCAGCCCCACTTCACGGTTCCAGGCTTTTTGCGGCTCTACGCTGGGGTTGAAGCCACCGCCAGCGGGGTTGGCAAACTCAGAGAACGTCGGCGTCTCGAAGGCCGTGCCGGTATTGATATACGCTTGGTGCTGCGGGCGATAGCGGTAGCTCAGCCCGGCAGAGCCGCTCCACTCGTTGAAGGTGCGCTGGCCGCTCTGGTCACCGTCGGCAGCAAAATCGTCGTCGACATCAAGATCTACCCGGTCAAACCGCGCGCCCAGCGACAGCGTCAGCGGCTCCGACAGCGCTAGATCTCCCTGAGCAAACACGCCAGTGGAGGTCGCAGTTTGGGTTTCATCGGCGAGCGGCTCGCCCACCGCCCCTTGGGGATTCACATCGTTGCGGAAGCGGTCATCTTTCTGGCGAGCGGCATCCACCCCAACGATGTAATTCAGCGGCAGGTTGCCTAGCGTTACCTCGTGGTGATATTCAGCGCTAGCGCCCATGTAATCGCGCTGATAGCCCAGGCGGCTGCTGCCCACGAACGGTAGCTGTTGCTCAAAATCCCGCTGAGCGATAAAGCCTTTCAGGTACAGCTCGCCCTCCCCTGCGGACAAATCCTCGTATTGAAGGCCAATCAACTGCTGGTCGACGGTTTGACCGGCATCCAGCGCCAGCGAGTTCGGTGCGGCTTGGTCGCGCCCTTCGGCCACCTCGCGGGCGTTGAGCGCGCCGGGGTCTTCCGAACGCGGGTTGTCCAGCAAGTTGATGATGGCAGTGAGTGCCCGTTCGCTGCCCAACTCACGGCGCAGCTTGGCATTGAGCAGATACTTCTCGGTGGAACTCTGCTCCCGGTAGCCATCTACGTTCAGCGCAGTGAGGCTGATATGGTGCGACCAATCCCCCTGCACGCCGCCATTTTGCAGCGCCATTTTCTGGTAGCCATCGCTACCGGCGCCCATGCGCAGCCGAGTGCCGGGGTTGTCGCGTCCATCGGCGGTGGTAATGTCGATCACGCCACCCGCCGCGTTGCCGTAGAGCACCGAGGACGGCCCGCGAATGACCTCAATGCGCTCAGCGCTATCCAAATCAATCGCATCTAGCTGGGCCTGCCCATCCGGCAGCGTGTAGGGAATGCCGTCCACCATTACCGTAATGCCTCGCACCCCAAACGGCGCACGGGCACCAAAGCCGCGAATCGAAATACGCTGCCCCTGGGCAAAATTATCGCGGTTCTGCAGGAAAACGCCCGGCACCCGGTTGAGCGACTCATCCAAACGCACCCGCTGCTGGCCTTGGGCAATGGCGTCTTGCTCTATCGTCGAGACCGCAGCAGGCGTGGCGTAAAGCTCTCGCGCCAAGCGCGGTGCGCTGACTTCTACAGTGGGCAGCACGGCTTCTGTATCGGTTTGTGCCCATACGGGGGCGGCAAAAGCGGTGCTGAGCAATAGCAGTGAAGGGGGGAGATAGCGTGTCATGGCATCCTTTCCAATGAAAAAGTCCAGTGAATTATCCGTGAGCGTTCAACGTCATGACGCCCGACGGGGAACGACCCCGTAAAATGATGGTCGTAAGATGAACCGGCTCATTAGCCAAGTGTAGGGAATCGTTCTACACTGGCGGCTGGGCAACATTATACTAACGGTGTAAGCAAAGGAGGCTACATGGCGTTTACCGCGACTGACCCGATCAAGATGATTTTTGCGGTTATCTTTCCCCCGCTAGGGGTGTTTTTTGAGGTCGGTTTCAAAGGACACTTTTGGCTCAATATCCTGCTGACGCTCTTTGGCTTCATTCCAGGCATCATTCACGCCTTTTACGTCATATTGAAGCACTAGCCTCTCTCATTGCGTGATCAGTTTAACAAACGCCGCCTTGCATTGCGCAAGGCGGCGTTTTCGTTTAACTCTGGTTGAAACGGCGTAGCTACTTGCCGTGCAGGCGTCGATGCAAAGCGTGTACTTGCTCGTCCAACCCTGGCACCGGGCCATCTACCGCAAGCCCTGGCACCACGTCGTGGATCGGTAGCGTAGCCACCGGCGGCGTTGCAACGTCCCACTCGGCCAGCCACTGCCCTAGCTGCTTGGTCGAGCTGACGTAAACGATCCGCCCCAGCCCTACCCAGCCGTGGGCTGCCGCACACATGGGGCAGTGCTCACCCGAGGTATACACCGTGGCGGCTGCACGCTCTTCCGGTGATAGGTGATTGGCTGCCCAGCGGGCTAACGCAAACTCAGGGTGCTGCGTGGCGTCGCCTCCGGCAATACGGTTGCGGTCTTCCGCCAGTATCTCGCCCTGGGCGCTGACTAATACGCTGCCAAAGGGTTCATCACCGGCATTGAGCGCCTCTTCGGCCAGCGCCACGGCGCGTTCCAGGTAGCGGTACTCATGATCGTGAATCATGGCTTCCTCCTATCGCTCCAACGCAAATCAAGCGTTCTCCACCGCGTGGCCGCCTTCTTCATCAGGCGCTTCAGCCAGCGTATGCCCTTCACTTCGGGCAATCACGGTCGTGCCGACCAAGTCTCCCGTGACATTCAGCGCCGTTGCCCCCATGCCTACCAGGGCATCAATGGCGGTGAGTAGCGCCACGGTTTCGATGGGCAGGCCTACTTGGGCAAACACGGTGGCGATCATGATGATGCCCGCCCCCGGCACCCCGGCCGTGCCTACCGTGACCAGCGTGCCGATCAGCACGATCTGCACCATGCTCATCAAGTCCAGAGGCGCGCCAATCACGTTGGCGGCAAACACCGCTGAAATGGCAATACGGATCGCGGCACCGTCCATATTGAGCGTTGCTCCCAGGGGCAGGCTAAAGCCATAAATGCTTTTCGGGATGCCCAACCGCTGCGCAGCATTGATCGTGATGGGCAGCGTACCGGAGCTGCTTTGCGTGGCGAAGGCGGTGGCCATCGGCGTGCGCGCCTCACCAAAAAAGCTGCGTAATTTCACGCCAAACAGCAGCATCACCGCGCAGTAGATCAACAGCTGTGCGCCGAGCGCGATGTACAGCACCATCACCATGTCACCCAGCGAAAGAAGCGTTTCCATCCCCTGCTGGCTTACCGTTTCAGCAACGATGGCAAAGACGCCAATGGGCACGAAATGCAGCACCCCCGACATCACTTTCAGGGTGACCTCGTTTAATCCTTCAATAACTTGATAAAGCTGCTCGCCAAGCGCGTGCTGCTGCTCGGATTGGCGCATTTTCAACAGCGCAATCCCGAACACCAGCGCGGTAAAGATGATGCCCAGCATATTGAGTTCGGCAAAGGCGGCCACGATATTGCCCGGCACGATATTGAGCAGCGCATCGACCACGCCTGGGTTGTCTGGCACTGAAAAACTCGCGCTGTCGCTGAGCGTCATGCCGCTGCCCGGGCTGAACAGCGTGGCAACGGACAGCCCCACCGTAATGGCCAGCGCCGAAGAGCCTAAGTAGTAAAGGAACACCTTGCCGCCCACGCGGCCGGCACTGCCTTCCCGTGATTGGTTCACCCCCACCATGAGAGTGAACAGCACGATCGGGACGATCAGAAACGTCAGTAGCCGAAGCAGCAAATCCCCCAAGGGAGCTAGCCACACGGCCACCTCGTCACCGCCCACGATGCCCACCAGCACGCCCAGTACCAGCGCAACGGTGACGCGGAGGATGAGCGATGCTTGAAGATAGCGCTTCCAGAGATATGTCATTGAATGTCCTGTCGATGTAAATCCGTGGAACCAACCATGGCATGAAACATCACTATTGGTTACCGAAACAGAGGGAGCGTCGCGTGAGCCCTCTCACGCCAATGAAATAGCTTAACACGCCCTTTATGACGACTATCATAGGCCCCCTTCGCCAACGTTGCCGCTCTGCTTACCTAACTGGAGTCTCGATGAATAACATCAACCCTAACAAGCTACACCACAGCAAATGGACAGCCGTAACGCCACGCCATAAGGAGAAGCACTTCATCGTGACGCAACTGGTCCGCGATGAAGAGGAGAACGTCGTGGATGTCGTGCTCGAAGCGGTTCACTCCCACCGAGAGAGCACGCTGCCATGGCAAGCGCTCAAAGATGACAGCCTTTGGAAAATGGGCTGGAAGTAATCCGTGGCCTGCGGGCAGTCAGAAAATAAACGCGAAAGGCTTTGACCTAGCCCCAGAAGCATGACACTGTAGCGTCAGTTGGTTAGCAAGCAGCATGGTTTCAGAAGCGTACGATCTTTTTCGGCAGCCTGATATTGTATTCCTTGTTTCACCCGCTACTTCATCTGGGTAATACCAGGAATTTTATTACGGCGCATTAGCGCGAAAGGATCTACACAATGGCAACTGGCACAGTTAAATGGTTTAACGACACTAAAGGCTTCGGTTTCATCGCTCCTTCTGACGGCGGCGACGACCTGTTTGCACACTTCTCTGAAATTCAGTCTGACGGCTTCAAAACCCTTCAGGAAGGCGCTAACGTCTCTTTCGACGTTACCCAGGGTAAAAAAGGCCTTCAGGCTTCTAACATCAAGCAAATCTCCTAAGTCCTATCTTTTTAGATAGCACTGAAAAGTTTGCTAGAACCTTCACCCATTAGGTGAATGGTTCGAACAGAAAGGCCCGCCTCGGCGGGCCTTTCTGCGTTTGGGTATTAAATCCTCTCCCATACGATCAGTTGAGCATCAATAGTCAGCGTGAGCTGCTCCAAGTTAGCTGCTCGCTCGCGCCCCTCCGCACTGGCACGATACAAATGCGGCGTCATGGTCAGTAAATCGCCGATAGACTCCGCCCCTTCCAGCGCGATGGAGTAGCGGATTTGCTCTGAGGCGAGGTGCTTAAAACCATCCGGCACATCAGGCGCTCTCTCACGCGCAGGCTTCAGGGTGGGATAAATAATTTCCCGTAGCTCGCGCAGGTGCTCCGGCCCCGCTTCTACTTGAAGCAGTTGCCCGCCCGGCTTAAGCACGCGTGCAAACTCGCTATACACCGGAAAGCCAAACATACACAGCACGCTATTCAGCGTTGCCGACTGCACCGGCAATTGGGCGTTACTGCCCACTACCCAACGGCTGATCGGTGCGTGCTTATCGTCTTGCTTCGCCGCCGACTGCACTGCCCACTTCGAGATATCCAACCCCATCAGTGACAGCGCCTGCGACTCGGGCATGTATTGGGACAGTTGGCGCAGGTAGTAACCCTCGCCACAGCCTGCATCCAGGCAGCTGTACGTGTCTGGCTGCTCACAGTGGCGCATCACCGCCTGGCTAAGCGCCTTTGCAATGGGCGCATAGTCACCCGCCGCCAAAAAGCGCTGGCGTGCGGCCACCATGGCTTTGCTGTCACCAGGGTCGGTGGAGCGTTTCTGCTGTACAGGTAGCAGGTTGATATAGCCCTGTTTCGCCACATCGAAACTGTGGTTTGAGGCACACCGCCAAGTGCCGCCTTCCAACTGGAGCGGTTCGCCGTCTAACGGACAGGCCAGGGCCTGAAAAGGGGTACGATGGATCACAAAGAAGTCTCGTTGGGGCGTTTGTTGGGCATGGAAGCGCGGGACACGTCTTTAAACAGCGTGGATTGCCACTGGCGAACCGCCAGCACCGAGGTGGTGCCGAAGCGCTGATGAAGGGGCAGGCTGCTTTCCCGTTCGCATAGGGAGTGAAACTCGTTCGCCAGGCGCTGCATGATTTGCTGCCATTCGGCGCTGCCTGCCTGGGAAAGCAGGCCATTCAACACCATGAGCTTTTCGGTGTCGCTATCAAAGCGCGACTGGAAAAACTCGGTGGCAATATGCTGCTGGAAAAACTGCTGAATCGGCCCGCCAGGACGCCAGCGGAAATTAGCCGCCACGCGCTGGCGAATACGATTACCCGGCAAAAGTTCGATCAGCTTTAACTGCTCAAGCGTGATCAGATGGCGAATACACTGCGCCTCGCTCAGCCGATACTGGTGGTGAATCTCTTCGAATCGGTAGCCGTTAATCACGCACACCGCGACCAAAAACAACTCGCGGTCATCGACGATACGCTGCTCTTGCGCTCGGGTCAGCTCCTGCACCCGCTGCTCGTCGGCCTGCATGGCGCTGATCAATTCGGCGAATTCCAGGTTAAGCTGGTCGCAAATCACCTCTAGGCGCTCTAAGGTAACGTGCTTATTGGCGAATAGCCGCTTCACCGAGGCTTCGCTAAGCCCAAGCCAGCGGGCCACATCGGCATACGTGTAGCCTTGGGCGCGCAGTTGGCGCTTCAGCGTATCGACCAGCGCACTTGTTTGGCTCACAGGGCCTCCGACGCTTAAAAGTAGCGTATAACGATACCGGAAAGCCTATATAACTCAACTTGAACGGTGAGCGTTGCAACACTCACCCCGTTTGCCGACAGTGCGTTAACTTTCGGCGACTAAGGCGACATACCATGCAACCTTTGCTGCGCATCGCGGGCGCTTGGCCCTACTTGATGGCCATCTTTCTCAATGCCTTCGTAGATCTCGGGCACAAAATCGTCATTCAGAATACGATTTTCAAAAGCTACGATGGCGCGACCCAGGTCGTGCTTACCGCTCTGGTGAATGGGCTAATTCTGCTGCCGTTTATTCTCCTCTTCAGCCCGGCAGGCCATATTGCCGACAGCACGCCCAAAGTACGTGTGCTAAGGCTCTCCGCCTGGGCTGCGGTGGCGGTATCGCTGGGGATCACGGCCGCTTATTATCAAGGCTGGTTCTGGCTCGCTTTTGCGATGACGCTGCTGCTGGCTATTCAGTCTGCATTCTACTCACCCGCCAAGTACGGCCTAGTGAAAGGGCTGTTTGGTAAACCCCGGCTAGCCGAAGCCAACGGGCTAGTGCAGGCGGTTACCATTGGTGCGATCCTGGCCGGCACGGTGGCGTTTACCGCCCTGTTTGAACACTGGGTCACCCCCAGCGCCAGTACGCCAAGCGACCTACTGCGCCATATCGCTCCGCTGGGCTGGCTACTGGTGCTTAACAGCGGCCTTCAGGTCGTCGCCCTCTATCGGCTCCCACTGGATGAAGCACAGCCTGCGGCTACCCCGCTCACCTGGGCACGCTACCGCAGCGGCACTGCGTTAAAAGAGAATCTACGCATTCTTGCCCGCCAGCCGGTGCTGCGGCTCTCCATCATTGGGTTAGCGACGTTCTGGTCGGTGGGGCAAGTGCTGCTGGCCGCTTTTCCCGCCTATGCCAAAGAGGCGCTCAGCATCGAGAACACGCTGGTGCTGCAAGCCATTCTCGCCGCCAGCGGTATCGGCATCGCTTTCGGCTCGCTGTTAGCCAGCAAGCTCTCCCGCAACCGTATTGAAACCGGGTTAATTCCGCTGGGTGCTGTCGGTGTCGCCGTCGGGCTTTGGTGCCTTCCTCTCCTCACCACGCCCACCAGCCAAGCGCTCAACTTTGTGTTCATCGGCATGATGGGCGGGCTATTTATCGTGCCGCTCAACGCATTAATTCAGTTTCATGCGGCGGATCACGAGCTAGGCACTGTGCTGGCCGCCAATAACTGGATCCAAAACCTGTCGATGCTGGGCTTTTTGGTGCTCACCGCGATGTTCGCGCTGGCGGGGGTCGATAGCCATTACCTGCTGCTATTGGTCGCTAGCGTGGCGATGGTGGGCGGTGGCTACACCATTTTCAAACTGCCCCAGAGCCTAGTGCGCTTCATTCTCAGCTTCCTGCTTACCCGCCGTTACCGCGTAGACGTTCACGGGCTGGAAAACCTGCCCGCCCAAGGCGGCGTGCTGCTGCTGGGCAACCACATTAGCTGGGTAGACTGGGCGATGGTGCAAATTGCCAGCCCGCGCCCGGTAAGATTCGTGATGCTGAAAAACATCTACCAGCGCTGGTACCTACGCTGGTTCTTTAAAGCGCTGGGCTGCATTCCCATTGAGCGCGGCGCTGGGGCCGAAAACGCGCTGGCCGCCGTGGCCGAGCAGCTCAACGCAGGGGAAGTGGTTTGCCTGTTTCCCGAAGGAGCGATTAGCCGCAACGGCCAGCTGGGCGAGCTGCGCCGAGGCTACGAGCGCGCCTGCAAACACGCCCACCCAGACGTGCGCATCGTGCCGTTTTACCTGCGTGGCCTGTGGGGCAGCCAATTCTCCCGCTCGTCTAGCAAACTCAAAGAGCTACGCAATGCGCCGCTGCACCGCTCGGTGGTAGTCGCCTTTGGTAAACCGCTGCCCAAAGCCACCCCCGCCGACGTACTCAAACGGCGTATCTTCGAGCAGGCGACCCACTCGTGGCAACACGCCATGGAGGAGCTGCCTTCGCTGCCTGAGGCCTGGATCAACAGTGTCAAACGCAGCCCAAGCGCCCCGGCGCTGGCCGACACTTTGAGTCGCCCACTCAACGCTGGCCAAGCGCTCACCGCTAGCCTGCTGCTCGCCAAGCGCTTTCGCCACCGCAGCCTCAACGAATCGACGCTTGGCCTACTGCTGCCTACCAGCACTGCTGGGGTACTGGCCAATATGGCCACGCTGCTCGCGGGTAAAACGCTGGTGAACTTGAACTACACCGCCAGCCAAGCTGCTCTTGCCTCTGCGCTGCAGCAAGCCGATATTCGCACCGTCGTCACCGCGCGCCGCTTTGTGGAAAAGCTGAGCCAACGGGGACTGGCGGTGGACTCGCTGCTGGAGGGCAAGCAGGTGATCTATTTGGAAGATCTACAGGCGGGGATCTCCCGGTTTGAGCGCGTCAGTACGTTTCTTGCCGTGCGCCTGCTACCCGCTTGGTTGTTACAGGCGCTGTTCTGCTATAGCCGGGATGCGGACGCCACGGCGGCCATTCTGTTCTCCAGCGGCAGCGAAGGGCAGCCCAAGGGTGTGATGCTGAGCCACCGCAACCTGATGGCCAATATCAAACAGACCTCCGATGTGCTCAATACCCAGCACGACGATGTGGTCATGGCCTCGCTGCCGCTCTTTCACGCGTTCGGTTTTACCGTCACCCAGCTACTGCCATTGATCGAAGGGCTGCCGCTGGTCAGTCACGCCGACCCCACCGATGCCCCAGGTGTTGCCAACGCGGTGGCCAAGCATAAAGCCACCATTATGTTCGGTACCTCCAGCATGCTGCGCCTGTTCAACCGCAGCCCAAAGGTACAGCCCGCCATGTTGGCAAGCCTGCGTGTTGTGGTGGCCGGTGCCGAGAAACTGGATGAAAGCGTACGTGAAGGGTTTGCGCACAAATTCGATAAGGCGATTTATGAAGGCTACGGCGCGACAGAAACCGCTCCCGTGGCGGCGGTCAACCTGCCTGACGCCGTCGGCGTTCACTACCAGCAGGTTCAAAAAGGCAATAAGCCCGGCACCGTGGGTATGCCGCTCCCCGGCACCAGCATTAAGGTCGTCGATCCTGAGAGCTTCGAGGAGCTACACACCAACGAGCCAGGCATGATTGTGATTAGCGGACCACAGGTGATGCAGGGCTATCTCAACGACCCCCAGCGCACCGAACAGGCCCTCAAAAGCTTCGACGGCCAGCGCTGGTACGTTACCGGCGATAAAGGGTTTATCGATGAAGATGGCTTTTTAACACTGATCGACCGCTACGCCCGTTTTGGCAAAATCGGCGGCGAAATGGTCAGCCTCAGCGCCGTTGAAGCCGCGGTCAGAGCGGTCATCGACGACCCCGACATACCGCTGATGGCCGTCAGCCTGCCCGATGCAAACAAAGGCGAGCGCATCGTCCTACTGAGCGAAGCAGCGCTGGACGCCAAAACGCTCAAAACCGCCCTGCGCAGCCACGGCACGCCCGCGTTAATGATTCCCAGCGACTGGCTCACCGTGAAAGTGATACCTCGTCTAGGGTCAGGAAAAGCAGACTTTGCTGGCGCGAAACGGCTTGCCGAAGCGCAGTTTAATAGCACAACCTAAGAAGCAGGCTAATTTAAGAAAGAATACTTAACGTATTAGGAGTGTTTATGCCTCTATTCAGAGTAGTAAGTCGCACTACCTGGGATCAAACGCAGCAGCAGGGCTTTGTCCCCCGCTGCGGGAATGACCACAAAAACGATTGTGTACACCTGAATTTAGAAGAGGCGGTTTTATATACAGCCAACAAGTATTTCTCTCATGAAGAGGCGCCGTTGGTATTGGAAATAGACGAACCAGCGGTCAGCCACCGTTTGGAGTGGCTGCCTCCCAATGAGGAGCAGCCCTGGCAACGGCCAAGGGCACACATCGACAACTTACCGCAATCCGCCATCCTGTCAGCAAGGCCTTTGGCCTATCAGGCAGGATCATGGCACTGGCCAAGCTAATGCTTTACCTGGATAAACAAGACGGGCAATACCCTTTACGCCGGAAACGGCAAACCGCCTCGATAGAGAAACTCACTCAGTTCAAAGGTCGTTACCCCAGCGGCATCTTTGCGCTTGAAAGAGACTTGATCGGCAGTCGTAACACAAAACCACGACTGCATATCGGCAGGCTGCTGTTGGGTGAGCGCGCTGGGTGTGAACAAACCTACACAGCTGCCGCCAGCAGGGTCTCTAGCTGACGCATATTCGAACGCTTCTACTCCTGCGGCTCGCATGGCGCTGCCTACTTGTTGGCAAGGGGCATACTCCACGGGATGCCTTAACACTGCTTGATGATTGGCAAAAACTTCTGAGTTCAGTGTTACTCCCTTCGTAACGGCGTAGCCCACCGAAAATAGCGTGTGCTCTGAACGTAGGGAGTCCGCCGCTGGCGTGCCTTCCATTGAGTACCAAAACACCCAACGATAGTAGGCAGACTCAGCGAGAGTCGTCGGTATCGTTTGCCCACCGTAGAAGATGCTAGGCTCATGGACACGGCCAAACCGTGACCCCCATTTGAGGGGCGGATATCGAAAAGGCGTTTTTAACAGGTAGTGAAGGTCGCGCTCCTGCTTGGGATAGGGAGGCTTGGCCGTTTCGAGCAGTGCTTCCAATATTTCCTGCTCTTCTAACGTATCGACGTAGCTTAGGGTCGCGACTTGCTCCTGGCTCTCAACCAACCGATACAGCGTGCCGGAAATAGGCACGATATGGCTTGTGCCATCACAGCGTTCCCAAATGCTCACACCTTGCCCCGCATCCCATCAACGAATCTAAGGACTGCGAACAGCCCCTCTAGCCGTGTGACTTGTTCAGCAGGCACGCCCCCCGTGGCACGGTTGGGCGTGCGCATAAAGTGCTGAATCCATACTTGATCTCCTCCCGTCAAGGCGAACAGCGCTCGCGCTAAACGAATCAGCAGTAGCGCCAGCTCGCCTTGTTTAGAGTTTGGGTCAAGCTTCAAATTTTTCTTTAGCTGCGTAATGGTGGTGCGGTGTACCCCTAGCACGTCAGCTAACGCTGATTGCGATAACCCCAATTGCTCAGCAGCACGTAGCACCGCTTTCGCGAGTACCTGATCAGGCGTCGACCTAGATTGAGCAAGCGCAGGCATGCAGCACCTCTCGATGATGAATTCACATCAATTGTAGCGAAAAAGTTGCTAAATCACATTTATCGCCAGCGTTTTTTAGTCGGCTGCAGGCGCTTCGCCACCCTCACTTTGGTTATTCTCAGTGCTATTCCCAGGACTCTTTTCAGAACCACTGCTAACACCCTCGTTAGCGCTCGATGCGGAGCGTTTGCTCTGACTCTCCCCACGCGCAATATCATGATGGCTAATCACCACCACATCGCGTGGCCACCATTCCGGGTGTTCGTCGCGGATATAGGCCATTAACTTTTCACGCACGTTCATCTCAGCGGTCCAGCCTGCCATGGGGTCGGACGTCATTAAGTAGCAGGTGACCGTTTGTGCGTGTGCGGTTTGGCCGGTGACGTAACAGAGCAGCTTATGGTGCTCTATCACGCTATCCTCTTCTTTGGCAAACTCTAAAAACTTCTCGCGTACCTGGGAGATATCGGCACTCAGGTGCAGGGTTAGCTCCAGGAAGCGATACATCTTGGTGCTTTTCACCGAGAGGTTTTCGAACGGCTTGGAGGTGAAGTACGTGACCGGCACGATCAACCGCCGCTCATCCCAGGAGCGTAGGCGGATGAAGGTGTAGAAAATCCCCTCCACATAGCACCACTGCCCTTCGAAGATCACTAAATCGCCAATGCGGATGGGCTTGGCCAGTGAGAGTTGGAACGACGACAGAATATTGCCCAGCACCGCCTGACCCGCGATACCGACCAGCACGGCCAACACACTGGCCGAGGCCAGAATGGAAAGCCCTAGAGATTCAAACAGCTGGATTTGCCCAAGCACATAGACCGACACCGAGACGACGGTGATCAAGATAATCACTCGACGCAGGGCGTAGAGCGAGGTTAGCAGCCGGCGCTTGTCTTTGGGTTTGGTGTCGTCGATCTCCCCCACCAAGCGGCGGGTCATGCGCAGCATGATGGTATCGACCAGCCTCAGCGCAATGGTGCCTGCGCCCCAGGCCATGATCGCAATTAGCAACACCCTGAACGTCGTGGTGGCCACCGCTGAAAACGACACCACGTAATCGAGCAGCATTTGAGTGACCAGCGACATCGCGATGAGCGCCACCGGCACGCCGATCTGGTCGGCGAATATCGTCGATATACCGGAGGGCAGAATACGGGCGATCAGCCCCATCAAGTAATAGGTCGCGATGCCGACGACGCCAATGGTGATCAGAAAAACGGGGATAGCCAGCCACTCCCAAATTTTCAGCACGCCAAACGACGCTTTGAAACGTTCAGGAATGTAGCTCTCGAGCATGGAAGGGCCGTACTCTTCGTACAGTGTCGGAATCGATGACACGCTCTCTGGCATGATCAGCCAGATGGGGTCCTCTTCCCCCACGCGATAGCGCCCCAGCCGCACATCGTAGGCTTGGCCTTCCACCTGCAGCGCGGCTAACTCGATATTGCGTCGGGGTTGGCCCGCTAGTGGATTCTGGCCAGAAGGGTCCTCGATGGCGGCATCCTGGCGGCCCGGCAGGTTGGAGGCATTCAGCCACTCGCCACGGCGCAAGATCTCGGCAAGCTGTTTGGCCAACTCGGTCCCCCGCGTGGCCTGCTCGCTGGGGTCGATATCCGCCAGGTTCAACAAATGCGCCGCATCGGCGTAATTTTCCTCTTCGGTGAAATTCAAGAAGCTGCGGATGGTCTCCCGAGGCGACATGCGCTTTGCATCGTCGGGTACGTCATCCAACCCGGTGTTGATCGCATCCATGGTGAACCAACGCGAGTCGTCGCTCTCATCGCCTTGCGTTTGCGCCATCCCCACGCTGGAAAAAAGTAGCGTGACGGCCAGCACACACCAGACGGGCCATGAGCTTTGATTTTTCATACTTGCCTTATTTAGTGAAAGTGAGCCAATACGTCCATCCACCAACGGCTTGCGCCGCGTGCCCACTGTCATCAGTGGGCGATCCATGTCGATGGTTGGACAAAGTACAGACCACGTTCCCCCATCCGGCAAGCACGAAGGCTAACGCGATGGCTGACCAGGAAAGGGAATGAACTCGCGGTCATCGTCCGGAGGAAGCTTAAAACGCCCGTGTTCGAAGTCGCCCTCGATCCACGCTTGCTTGGCGGCGTCCAGTTTTTCACGCGAGGAGGCGACGAAATTCCACGAGATATAGCGCGGGCCATTGAGGGTTTCCCCTCCCAGCAGCATCAAACGTGCCCCCTGCTCCCCTGCCACCACGGTCATCGCATCGCCCGGCCGAAACACCATCATACGCCCAGCCTCGAACGTCTCACCGGCCACGAGAATTGCGCCGGAGGTCACATAAAGCCCGCGGTCTTCGTGATGATCCGGCAGTGGCAATTTCGCGCCTGGGGCAAGCACCGCGTCGGCGTAGAACATATCGGAGAAGGTCTCTACGGGAGAGCGCTCGCCCCAGGCCGTGCCCAGAATCAGGCGTACGTTTTTCCCTTCACCACTGAGCAGCGGCAGCGTCTCTTCACCGTGGTGGGCAAAGCTGGCGGGCTTGTCCTCATACGCCTCGGGCAGTGCCACCCAGGTTTGAATGCCAAACAGCGAGTGGTCGCGTTCGCGGGTGGTGGGGCTGGTCCGCTCAGAGTGGGTGACGCCATTACCCGCGACCATCCAATTCACCGCGCCAGGATAAATCATCTGGTTCGTTCCCAAGCTATCGCGGTGCTGGAACTCCCCTTGGTAAAGGTAGGTGACCGTTGCTAACCCAATGTGTGGGTGCGGCCGCACGTCGATGCCCTCTTCACGGAGGAATTCGGCCGGGCCCATCTGGTCGAAAAAGATGAACGGCCCCACCATTTGCCGTTTCGGAGCAGGCAACGCTCGGCGCACTGCAAAACCGCCAATGTCGCGAGCGCGAGGCACAATCAGCGTTTCGATGTCTTCCAAACGGCCAGCGGAGGGGCAGTTCGGCTCGATATCAGGCATCCAACTCATCACCAGTCTCCCATCGACGTTCACGTAATACGAGTCAAATACGGTGGTGCACGTAGTAAGGGTATAGCTGAAACGGCCCCGGACTGCCCGAAGCGCGGTCAATCTTCTCCCAAACGCTGGAAGGTGTCGTCATACAGCGCGGTGAGCAACAACTCGCCCTCTTTATTGACGCGAAACTCGCCGTAATGGGCCGTCTCATAGCGCTCGGCATGGCCCTCCTGAAAGAAGAAGGCGTTGGTGGCAAAACGCACCCGCCCATGGCGCAGGCGAAACTGTAAGCGCCGCTCATCCGCTTCTAGCGGTGTGCCATCGTCTATTCGCTGGAAGTAAGCCACTCGAGCGCTATCGACACGGACGACCACGTCACCATTCATTGAGGCTGAAGGGGTCTCACCGCGCTGATACAGCTCGCTTTGCAGGCGGTTCGCCAGGGCAAAGTTGAGCGCCATATAGTCGCCCTGCATTAGGGAACGGGGATCGACCGGGGCCAGTTCCAGGTAAACCACCTCCCCTTGCGCGATATGACGCTCCTTCTGCCAAATGGCGCTGTTGACCACGACCAACATCGCCAGCGTGGTCAGCAGGACCACCCATCGAAAACGCCTAACGCTAGCGGCCATGGTGTTCACCTCTTTTTGTTGTCGCTAAGCGCCAGCGCTGCAACCCCCAACGCAGCGCTAACAGCGCGAAGCCCAGCACACACAGCAACGCTGCCTTGTGAAGTAGCGAGATATCTAACCAGTAGTAGTAGGCGCTGACCGCCGCCAGCAGCAGGAGTATACCGCTGGCCATTAACACCCGATGGCTAATCGCAACGCCCAGTAGTAGCACCGCGATGCCGCTACTCAGCCCAGGCGCAAAATAAGAGAGCACCGCCACCAGCAAGGCAGCGCTATACACCGCCCACATCACACTGCTTGAAGGCGAGTGGCGGCTCAGCGCCGTATGTGCTACCCATAACAGCGCTACGCCTGCCAATGCCGTGCTGATGCTTCGGCTGAGCATCGGGGAAAGGGCGTCCAGCTCCGTAAAGTTGCCTAGCCACAGCGCCTGCCCTGCATGGGCAACGCCTTGCAGCATAAGCACGCCCACTAACAGGCCCATGCCCCAGGCATGCATGTCACTCAGGCGCTCCGGCCAGCGAAACTCGTTCAACCACAGCCCCACCAGCGCTAATACCACAAAGCCACTCGCCACCTGCGTCAACCCACTGGCGGCAAGCGAAAACTCCAAAGCAAGGCACGCCAACACGACGGCCACAAAGCGGTGAAGGCGACTTGGCATCCCCCATGCAAAGGCCATTTGCATGATCACCAGTGCCCAGCCCAAGCCCACAGAAAAGCTAAGCGCATCCGCTAGCGGCCACGCGATCAACAGCTGCCCCACCAAGCTACACGCCAGCGCCATATGTTCCATGACATCGCTATCGGATGAGCGTCGCAGCAGCGCATACGCGCCTAGTACCATCAATCCGCCGACCAGTAAGGCAGCAAGCGGGCTTTCTAGTACCCACACCACGCCGGTGGCGATAAACCCCAACAAAAACAGCGCGGCCAGCCAGCCGGAAAGCGCTTGAACGCCGCGCACGAACCAGGGCATAGAATGCGTGGCAGTGGCCCGCTCATTCAGAACCACTCCCGCTTGCGCGAGTGCTTGCTTCAACGGTGAATATTGTTGGCTCATTGGATAGCCTCACGCTGTAGGCGTTTTAGCCACGCTACGGCTGCCGCTCCCAGGGCAAATACCGTCACGGCAACGATCAGCAGTCCGCCTGGATCGCCTTCCTCCCACATCACCATCCGAGCCATACAAAGCGTCAGCACGGCGATAACCGATACGCAGCCACCGGCCAGCATCAACAGATCCAACCGCCACCACCGGTAAACGCCATACAGCGCAGCCAACCAAACGGGGTAAAGCAACGCGCTTGGCGTGACGCCAAAGGTGAACCCAGCCACCCAGCTCATCATCAGCAGTGTGATCGGTAGGCCACTGCCCAGCGCCAGCACGCGTATTGCCCAGCGCCCTGGCCACGCTCGCCGTTGTGCGCCCCACTCCCACACCGCTTGCGCCGCCACGTTGGCTACCCAAAGCCCCCATAAGCCCGACTCCCCGGCGAGAAAGCGGCCATTCACGCCCCAGCCCCATACGCTGGCATGCAGCCAAATCGCCAGATTCCCCACGCCCAGCCATACCAGCCAGAGCGGGCTAAAACGCGCCGCCCATACCCACGGCAGCCCCAAGAGGGCCCAAGCGAAAAAGAGCTGCCACGAGTCTGCACCGGTTTGATACACCTGCCCAACAAGCGCCAGCAGAACGCCCAGCAGCACAAAGGCAGCCGTGAGCGCTACCCGGCTAACCCAAACATTCGCAGGTCGCCAAACCGCCACGCCCACCGCTACCAATAACACCGCCTGCACCAAGCCAAAGCGCAGCCAGTGCCCTATCGCCACCCAGTGGTACGCCACGAAAAACAGCACCGCAAAGGCCAGTGCTAAGGCACCGAGCCACAGCATTAGCCTATCGAGCAGTGCCGCCCAGGCGCGGGGCGTAGGATGCAGGCCTACAATGCCAATGGCCTGTGGCACCTGCTCAGGTGAGATCATTCCTTGCTCAACCAGCGAGACGAGTTCACGGCGGTTCGTGGTCACGGAGGTTCCTTATGCACAGTTTTTTATAAGTCGATTTTATGAACCGTTTTATGAACAGTCGCGGTATCTATCGGTATTCGCAGCGCTGCGTTATACATTCGTTAACCTTGCGAGATAAACTCTTTAACACCCCGTGATGTTCCCGTGACGCGTAGCGCCGAGACTAACAGTGAGCCTACCAACCCGGCAGGCCTTCTCTCGGAGAGTTACGCACATGAACAAGCTCACCACTCTGGCAGCATTATGCCTATTCAGCCTGATGGCAACGGTCAGCCATGCAGAAGAGATGAAAAACGATGGCGGCATGATGCAAGACAATATGCAATCCGATGACATGGGCCACTCCATGGACGACTCAATGGGTGACTCCATGAACAGCGATATGGAAGAGCACGTCATGATGGATGAAGGCATGTCTGAAAACAGTATGGCCATGGATGACGACATGAGCATGGAGAACGATCACATGGACACCACCGACAGCATGAAAGAGTAACGCCCCTTTCGAGAGCCAGGAAGCTATGACGCGAAACGTTCTGATCATCGAGGACAACCCAGGTATCGGCGAGCTGGTTCGTATGCACGTGGCCGAGCTGGGTATGACGCCTGTTCTTTATGACCGGGGAGATACAGGGCTCATGCGTTTTCGCGAAGGCGGTATCGACCTGGTGATTCTCGATCTAATGCTGCCCGGCTTGGATGGGCTATCGGTCTGTCGCGACATCCGCTCCTCCCCCGGCTATGTGCCCGTCTTGATGCTGACCGCCAAAAGCACCGAGCTGGACAGAGTGCTGGGGTTGGAAATGGGAGCGGATGACTACCTCACGAAGCCGTTCAGCGTGGCGGAGCTTTCCGCCCGGGTAAAAGCGCTGTTTCGGCGAGTGGATGCTATGGCGTCCGCCTCGCTTGAAAAAACCAAAGAGCGCGAGCTAACCGCCGATGCCCGAGCCCTTCCCTCTGGCCGAATTGGTCAACGATGTGGTGCAAAAGCACAGCCAAGCAGCCCAAGAGCGCGCGCTCACGCTCACCCTCAGCGGCGACCCCGCGTTACCCACCACGTATGCCGACCTCGCCATGACTGAACGGGTACTGGATAACCTGATCAGCAACGCCATTGCCTACAGCCCAGCGGGAGGCAACATCAAGGTCATCGTAGGCCACACCGACGGCCAGCCCGAGGTGCATGTACAAGACAACGGCCCCGGCATCCCTCCCAAGGACCTACCGCATATTTTCGAGCCTTTCTATCGCGGCGATGTGTCTGGCAGTACCGGGCACGCCGGGCTGGGGCTGGCGATTGCCCGGCGAATCATGACCCTCCAGGGCGGGGATATTCAGGTGACGAACCTAGCCGCAGGGGGCGCCTCCTTCTGCCTGCGCTTACCGGCTCATTCACCGCGCAAAGCCTGAGCAGAGAGCGCTACACGTGGCACAAAAAAACGCCCACCGTTGTCGGTGGGCGTCTGTTTTGATGCGTGTGGAATGCTTTAGCAGCGCAGCGGCTTAACCAAACACACGGCGCAGGTGGGCGCGATACGCGGCTTTGTCACGCTCTACGTCTGGCGCCTTGATCACGTCGTTGGCAATGAAGGTCGGCTGGGCCTTGAGACCAATGAACTCCTGAGACTTGTGGAACGGGAAATACACGCCATCCACGCCACGGCCTTCGAAGAAGTTACCTGGCTCGTCGAACGCTTCAATCGGCGCGTTCCAGGTCAGCGACAGCATGTAGTGGCGGCCTTGCAGCAGGCCGCCGCTACCGTACTGTTTGGACGGGTCCTGGCGAGAGCGGCCATCGCTGGCGTAGAGCGACCCGTGACCTTCGGTGAAGACTTCATCGATGTAGCGCTTGACGGTCCAGGGCGTGCCCATCCACCAGCCGGGCATTTGATACACGATGCTGTCTGCCCACAGGTAATTTTCGACTTCCGCAGCCACCTCGTAGCCCTGCTCGATGACCGTTTCGCGCACCTCGTGGCCCAGCTCTTTCAGCGTATCCACCGCCACGGCATGCAGGGTATTGTTGAGTTCTCCACCAGAGTGGGCAAACGCTTTACCGCCATTGATCAACAGTATCTTCATTGTTTCGACCTCACTAGGTATCGTGACCACCCCGCTAACACAAGGTAAGCAGGGCATTGATTGGCGAGTATTGTGCAGCGCAAAGGCGCAGAGAAAAACCAAACGTCCGGCAAGAGACTTTTGCGCTAAAATCAATAATAGATTCATCATCGAGGCGCTTACGAACGATGAAAAGCACCCTGGAAGAGCAGCAGGCGTTTGTCACGGTAGTGGATGGCGGCTCGATTACCGCTGCCGCCGAACGGTTGGGTATCACCGTGTCAGGCGTCAGCCGCGCGCTGAACCGCCTGGAGCAGAAGCTCGGCACGACGCTGCTGCGCCGCACGACCCGACGTTTGGAACTGACCGAAGAAGGGGACACCTTTCTCGCCCACTGCCGACGCATCCTCGCCGCCGTGGAAGAGGCCGAAGAGGCCCTTCTTGATCGTCATGACCAGCCTCAAGGCAGGCTGCGAGTCAACGCTGCGCCCAGCTTCATGCAGCATGTGGTCGTGCCCGTGATCGGTGAATTTCGCGCCCGCTACCCTGGCATTACCCTAGAGCTGGATACCCACGACCGCTTCGTGGATTTGCTGGAGCAGCGAGTCGACTTGGCCATTCGCATTGGCACACTGGAGGACTCCTCGCTTCACGCCCGTCCCCTTGGCCACAGCGCGCTGCGGGTACTGGCCAGCCCCGCCTATCTGGCCCGTCACGGCACGCCTCAACAGGTAGAAGAGCTTTGCCGCCATAGCCTGCTCGGTTTTAGCCAGCTCGACCACTTGAACCACTGGCCGCTGACCTGCGCGGATGGTAAGCGCTTACATATCACGCCCACCCTGGCCGCCTCCAGCGGCAGCACGCTGCTAGAACTTGCTCTGAAGGGGGAAGGGATCGTGTGTTTGGCGGACTTCATGACCCGCGCGCCCCGGCAGCACGGCACCCTGGTCGACGTGCTGCCCGACCACACCGAACTCGTCACGCAGCCGATTAACGCGGTTTACTACCGCCAAGCCACGCTTTCCCAGCGTACCCGGCTGTTTATGGATTTTTTAGCCGAACGGCTGCCCGCGCAGTATGCCCACGGCCCGTGAGAACGCTAAGCGCCGCTTGCTTCGCTTTGGGTAAAACTCGGCTACTGACCTACACTGGTTACGCAACACAGGAGGTCGTTGCTTGGCCGAACGCCTCGCATTTCATCGCATTCGCCAAGCATGGCCATTCGCTAGATCAGCATAAGGAGCATGCCGTGACAGCCACCCATACGCATACCTACCAACGTGGGCTGCCCCTCTTTCACTCGGTGTTTTTAGTGGGGTGCCTACCGCTTTTTTTAGGCGCCACGCTCAGCGACTACGCTTACGCCAATAGCTATCAAATTCAGTGGGCGACTTTTGCCTCCTGGCTCAACGCTGGCGGGCTAGTATTTGCCGGGCTAGCGCTGATCAGCTCACTGATCAGCTTCTTTCGCGCCAAGCCTCGCAGACTCATGCTACTGATCTATCCAGCGCTCCTGCTGCTCACGTGGATACTCGGCTTTGTGAACGCCCTTATCCACGCGCGGGACGCCTGGGGCATGATGCCGATTGGTTTTGCGCTCTCCCTGGTGGTCACCATTTTTGCAGGCACCGCCGTTTGGGTGGGGTTTTCCCGTTTTGGCCACGGAGGTAAGCCATGAAGCGCGCTCTACGTCGCCCGCATTATTACGCCGCGCCCCTCTTTTTGCTGCTGGCAGCGGGTAGCGCCAGCGCCCAAGAGGTCACCCGCTACGGGCCTAACCCGACGCTGCCCGAGCCTTCTCGCGGCCTGCTGCCCAACATGAGCGTGCCCGAGCCCGCCGAATGGGGCGATGCCCTGCCCAGCGTGCCCGAGGGCTACACGATCACCGCGATTGCCACCGATCTACAAATCCCCCGCCAAACCCTGGTACTGCCCAATGGCGATATCTTGGTGGCGGAAGGCAGCGGTGGTAATGCCCCCTCTCTCAAGCCAAAGGATGTCATTGCCGGGCTGATCAAATCCCAGGGGACCACCTCGGTGCAGAGCGGTAACCGGCTGACACTGTTGCGCGATGCCGATGGCGACGGCCGCTATGAAGAGCAAACCACCTTTGCGGAAAACCTCAACGCTCCCTACGGGCTCGCGCTGATCGATGACGCCCTGTATGTCGCCAATCAAGATGCCCTGGTGCGTTTTGAGTACGAAGAGGGACAAACCCAAGCCAGCGGGCCACCCGAGGTGCTTACCCAACTCCCCGCCGAGATCAACCACCACTGGACCAAAGCGATGACCGCCAGTGCCGATGGGGAGTTTCTGTATGTGGGCATTGGCTCCAACAGCAACATCACCGAGCGAGGGATGGAAGCGGAGGTCAATCGCGCGGAAATCTGGCAGATCGACCCTGATACCGGCATGCACCGCCCCTATGCCACGGGTCTTCGCAATCCCACGGCGATGACGATTCAACCCGGCACCGACCAGCTTTGGACGGTCGTCAACGAGCGTGACGAGTTAGGCCCCGACCTCGTACCCGACTACCTCACGACGGTTCAGGAAGGCGGCTTTTACGGCTGGCCGTATAGCTATTGGGGCCAGAATATCGACCCCCGCGTTCGCCCACAGAACCCTGAAAAAGTAGAGTCGGCGATTGCCCCCGATTACAGCCTGGGTTCGCATGTGGCACCGCTAGGTCTCGCCTTTTCTATCCCCGAAATGGGCGATGAATTCGCTGAAGGTGTGTTTATCGGCGAACACGGCAGTTGGAACCGCGCCGACCCGGTGGGCTACAAAGTGGTCTTCGTACCGTTCAGCGACGGACAGCCCAGCGGCGACCCCATCGATTTTGTTTCGGGCTTTCTCACCGATGATGGTCGCGCCCGGGGCCGCCCGGTAGGTGTCTCCATCGACCCCGACGGCGCGCTGATCATTGCCGACGATCTCACCAACGCCATTTGGCGCGTCACGCCCAACGACGCGTAAAACCACAGCGGGTGGCCTGCCATCCGCTTACCCTCTCCGCTTTCTCCTGCTCACTGCGTGCCTAGCTTAAGCTTGCTTAAGGGCACTCACTATAGTTTATTAAGCGTGATCGCCCCTCGCCGATGAGAGAACGCTGATGCCCGCTGCCAAGACGTTTCACGCCCCGTATCTACACACGCCGCTGCCTCATGGGCACGCCTCTCATGGGCCTGGCGCCTGCTGCTGTGGTTCACCTATGCTGCAGCAGTTTCACGAGCGAGTGATGGCCGACCTCACGCGCCGCCAAATGCTGGGTGGCACGGCAGCGGTCATGGCGATGTTTGCCGGGCTCAACGTGCCCACCGTGGTGAGTGCGCAGCCGCGTCACGCCAGCGGCCCGCTGCTGCTGACCAACCTACAACTGTTTGATGGCAGCGGCAGTGCGGTGCAGAGCGGTGTGTCGGTACGTATCGACGAGGGGCGCATTCAAGCGTTGCTGCCCGCCGATGCCGCAGCCGACGGGGCGCAGGTGATCGACTGCGGTGGCCGCGTCCTCATGCCCGGACTCATCGACGCCCACTGGCACACCACGCTGGCAGCGATTACCCAAACCACCGCCATGACGGCTGATGTGGGCTACATCCATCTGGTGGCGGCCCAGGAAGCCAAGCGCACGCTCATGCGCGGCGTGACGTCGGTGCGAGACGTGGGCGGGCCGTCGTTTGCGCTACAGCGCGCCATTAACGAAGGCATCGTCGATGGGCCGCGTATTTTCCCCGCCGGGGCGATGATTTCCCAAACCTCCGGGCACGGCGATTTCCGTATGCGCCATGAGATTCCACGGGGCTCGAATTCCCCGCTCAGCGAGCAGGAGCGCCAAGGGGTCGCGGCGATTGCCGATGGGGAGGATGAAGTCCTGCGACGCACCCGTGAGCAGCTCATGCTCGGCGCCTCACAAATCAAGCTGATGGCCGGTGGCGGCGTGGCCTCGCTATACGATCCACTCGACAGCACCCAGTTTACCGAACGCGAACTGCGCGCCGCCGTAGAGGCTGCCGACGACTGGGGCACCTACGTCATGGTGCATGTGTACACCCCAAAAGGCATACAGCGCTCACTGCGGGCAGGCGTCAAATCCATCGAACACGGCCAGCTCGCCGATGAAGAGACCGCCCGCATGATGGCAGGCGAAGGGGCGTGGTGGAGCCTACAGCCGTTCTTGCAGGACGAAGACGCCAACGTGTACCCCGACGCCGCCCGTCGCGAATCACAGCGGCAAGTGGCCGAAGGCACCGTGCGCGCCTACGAACTCGCCCAGCGCTTCGACATCCACACGGCCTGGGGCACCGACATTCTGTTCAGCCCACAAAACACGCCTAACCAGCTGCGCCAACTGGCCAAACTCACCCGCTTCTACGACCCGCTCACGGTGCTCGCCATGGCCACTGGGCGTAACGGCGAGCTGCTAGCCCTCTCCGGCCCGCGCAACCCCTACCCCGGCACGCTCGGCAAGATCGAACCCGGTGCCTGGGCCGACTTACTGCTGGTGGATGGTGACCCTAGCCGTAGCCTCGATTTTCTGCACGACCCCGAACAGAATCTGCGGATGATCATGAAAGGCGGGCGTATTTACAAAGACACCCGCTAAGCCACGAACAGCGGCTCACTCCCGGTTAAAAGCCCAGTAAACGGCGGCGCAGCGGTCGGATAGCCACCAGCGCCAGCACCGCCAAGGCCAGCCACTCCAACCAGTGGGGCAGCAGCTCTTGTACTTGGCTCGCCTGCTCCACCGGGTTCCAGCCGGCCATCCTGACGGCCGTATCAAACGACCACCCCACCAGCACGGTAACGATCAGCACGCTGGCGAGGTACACGGCGAGCGCCGCATTACCCAGCTCGCGGCGCAAAATGGCCAGCGTGGCGAGGCTGGTAATCGGCCCCGCCAACAGGAACACCAGCGCCATTCCTGGCGAGATACCGGCTAACAGTAGCCCTGCCGCCACCGGCGTGGCGGCGGCCGCACAGATGTAGAGCGGTATGCCCACCACCGCCATCAACATCAGCGCCAACAGGCCACCCGAAAACCGTGCCAGGGTATCCGGCGGTACCAGCGTGACCAGCACGCCCGCCAGCAGCAGCCCGGCAAACATCCACGCGCTGATATCATCCAACAGATCGCTAAACGCATAACGCAGCCCCGCTTTCAAACCGCTAGGTTCGCCGGTTTCGGCGTGGTGGTCATGGCAGCCATGCGACGAGCAGCAGCCGCTCTTGGCGACAGGTGCAACGGCCTCTGAGTCGCGGGTAAAGCCCACTAGCAAGCCCGTCACAATGGCCGTCACCAGCGCCCCAACAACGCGCACCACCGCCATGAGCGGCCCAAGCAGCACGCTGGTGAGCAGAATCGAGTCCACGCCCACGCCTGGGGTGCTGATCAAAAACGACGTGGTCGGCCCGCGTCCCGCACCGCCCCTGTGCAGGGCAATGGCGGTGGGAATCGCCCCGCAGGAGCACAGCGGCAGCGGCATCCCAATCACCGCCGCCCGCACAATGCTGCCCAGGCCACGCCCACCCATCCAGCGCTGCAGCAATGTTTCGGGTAGCCAGGCTTTGATCAGCCCGGCAATCACCAGCCCCAGCAACAACCAGGGGGCTGCCGTCAAAGCAATGTGTAGCAGCTCGGTTATCAGCGTCATCTCGTCACCTGCTTGTCCACGGTGGGAATAAGGATTAGCCTAAACCCTGTAATCGTTACAGGGTCAAGCCGATGACACACGCCTATCGCATTGGAGAAGTGGCTACCCGCACCGGCTGTTCACCGGAGAGCATCCGCCACTATGAGAAGCTTGGCTTGCTGCCGCCCCCATCACGCGGTGAGCAGGGCTATCGTTACTACGATCAGGCGGCCGTCGAGCGCATCAGCTTTATACGCCATGGCCGCCACCTAGGGTTAGACCTACACAGCATTCAGGAGCTGTTGACGCTGTCTGACCACCCTGACACCGACTGCAGCGCCGCCGATGACATCGCCAGCCGCCATTTAACCCATCTGGAAGCGCGTATTGCCAAACTGCAAGCGCTCGCGGACGAGCTGCGCCACGTGGTTCACCAGTGCCGAGGCGGCAAGGCCGCCGATTGCCAAATCATCCAAACGCTCTACGAGCACCACCCCACCTGCCATGAGCATGGTTGCCGTGACGCCGCCGCTAAGCGCTAATGCCAGCGGGCTACCCAAAAACCCTGAGTTGCCCGCTATTCATGCCGCCACGTGCGGTCCTCTTTCTCGTCTACCCCTCTACATCCCGCCTCGCTTTAGTGAGCAATTCACACGCACTCCTCTTTTCACCTCGCTATGAGTCACTCTCAGTAGTTATACTTACTTATTAGTAAACGCGTATAAATGAAGTCGCTATCTTTCAACCTTCAATACACATCGATACACATCAAACAATCAATTTAACAACTATTAAAAATATTAAAAGAAATATCCATAGCGCTTTCACGTCTATCTGAAAATTGATCCATATCAGCTTTTTATCGTGGTGTTGACATTGTTTCACAATCCAACCCACACACGCTCTGTTTTCGTGATTACAATCGCCCCGTCATTAACAATAAAAACGCTTACTTCCTCTCAAGACCACATGAAAAGCTAAGGGAATACGCCACATGAGCCGTCTCATCCATAATCTTTCGATCAAAAAAACGCTGACTATCGCCATGGGCACGCTGGTGTTATTCATGCTACTGCTCTCTGCGTTGAGCATCGTCATCAATAAAAATGGCACCCGCTCCCTGCATGAAATCGCAGACGTGGGAGTGCGTCAGATGAACGCCATCAACCGCTCCGAAGCGAACCTGACCCAAGCCAATGCCAGCACTCGGGAATACCTCAAAGCATGGCAAGAGAATGAAACAACGAGTGAATTGAACCGCTGGAAGCTAGAAGCAGAGACGTATTTATCCTCCGCCGAGCAGCGCTTAGTCGAGTTCAATACCATCGCCTCACCGCCCGAGAGCGAGCGGGAAGCGCTTGCCGCCGAGATCAATCAGATCTATCAACGTTATACCGACACACTCAACCGCGTACTTCAAGCGGCCACTCTAGGAGCTGCACAAGACGCTTGGCTACCGGTCATAGAATTAAGAAGAGAGTTTCAAGGCACGGTGCGTAACTTCGTGCAATTAACGGAAGCAAGAACGAAAGACATATTGACCGAAGATAAAAAGAACAGCCAACTCACGTTATTGGCCACCCTATTTATCATGAGCTTTGCTTTACTCATGGTGGTATTGGCTCGCCTCGTCATCGTGAAAGCCATCATTAACCCCATCAATCATACCGTCACACATTTAACAGCGATTGCCAGTGGCGACTTAACACAAGACATTCAGCGTTTAGGCCGTAATGAAATCGGCGTGCTGCTGTCCGGGTTACATGAGATGCAGTCGCAACTCACCAGTATCGTGCAAAGTTTAAAATTAAACAGCGACAACTTATTTACCGGCACGAATGAAATTTCCATCGGCACGCAGGATTTATCATCGCGTACGGAAGAGCAGGCTTCCGCCCTGCAAGAAACCGCTGCCAGCCTGGATGAGCTGACCGCCACGGTCAAAATGAACGCCGACAACGCCGCCGAGGCCAACAAAATCACCTCAAGCGCGGCCAAAACCGCCCACACCTCCGCCGAGGAGAGTGAGCAGATGCTGGCGATGATGCGCGAGCTGGAAGAGAACGCCACGAAAATGGGCGAGATCGTCGGCATCATTGACGGCATTGCCTTCCAAACCAATTTGCTGGCACTCAACGCCTCGGTAGAAGCGGCACGAGCAGGTGAACAAGGCCGAGGCTTCGCCGTAGTCGCCAATGAAGTGCGCCAGCTCGCCAGCCGCAGCTCCCAGTCGGCGAGCCAAATCCGCTCGATGCTGGAAATAAGCCGCACTAAAACCGTTGAGTGCTCGGGCCAAGCCCAGAAAAGCGGCACGACCATTCGCGAACTGGCCGATAACGTCAGTAAGGTATCCGCGCTGATGGCAGAAATTACCCAAGCCTCGGAAGAGCAGAGCCGGGGGATCGATCAGGTGAATATCGCCATCTCGCAAATCGACTCCGTCACTCAGCAAAACGCCGCGCTGGTGGAAGAGTCCAGCACCGCCGCCGCCTCGCTGGAAGACCAAGCCAAACAGCTCGCCGAGATTACCTCCCAGTTCACTGTGGCAACCTACGCGCCAGCTCGTCAGGAGCCTCTAGCCCCACCGGCCAGCTACGCGCCGGCGACAACTCCCGCGCGCAAAGCAAAGCGGGAAGCCGAAGCGCTCGAGCTGGATTGGCAAACGTTCTAACGCTTCTAAAGCCCTTCGACTCTTCCCTCCTGGGCGGCTAACAGCCGCCCTTTTCTATGGCCTGGCACCTGCCACACCGTTAGTGTGGTTGTCGCTCGCCTTTCAGCCAAGCCTCGGCTAGGGTGATGAGGTGCCATCGTCAATAGGAGCTACACATGATTGAAACAAAGGAAGAACTCGACGCTATCAAAAAAGCGTGCCAAACGATGGTGACCAAAAGCGCCGGCCTTTCTGCGGGCACCGCCATCATCCCGGTGCCGGGGCTGGATATCGGCTCGGACGTCGCGATTTTGATGCGCATCATCCCCAAAATTAACAGCCAGTTTGGGCTGACGCCGGAGCAAATCGACGGCCTGGATACCGACAGCAAGCTGTTCGTGATGACCGCCATCTCCAACACCGGCAGCAAAATGGCGGGCAAATACATCACCCAGAACCTGATCATCTCGCTACTAAGTAAAATGGGCGTGCGGGTGGCGGCGAAAGGTGCCTCCAAATTCGTGCCGCTCATCGGCAGCGCCGTGGCAGGCGGCATCAGCTTTACCGCCATGAAGTACATGGGCAACAGCCATATCGACGACTGCTACCGCATCGCCCTTGCCGCCCTGGAGCACCGACAGCTCGAACGCGTGGTAGAAGACAACGCCATGATCGAAGCCGACAACCCCACCCAAATCGATTGATCCCATAGCCACGCTTCATGGGGCAGCGCCGTTAGGTGGTGGTATGCTTTAGCGACTTTTCATATTGCGTAGGAGAAAGGAATGCCCGCTTATATCGTTCTGACCCGTGAACACACCCACGACAGCGAAGAAATGCAGCGCTACAGCGAAAAAGCCAAAGCCGCCCGCGAAGGCCACGACCCGCAACCGCTGGCGTTTTACGGCGATTTTGAAGTGCTGGAAGGCAGCGCGATGGAGGGTGCCGTGATTCTACGCTTCCCCGACATGGCCGCCGCCCGCGCCTGGTACCAAAGCCCCGCCTACCAAGAAGCCCGCAAGCACCGCTTCCAGGGTGCTGATTACCGCGTCTTCTTGGTGGATGGCATCGAAGAGGCGTAAGGCCTCGCTATTCGGCTCACTTGTTGAGCTGAATAGCCTTTATATTCGGCTCAAACCTCTTTCGCTGCTCATTTACCCCAGCAGCAGATCACGCTCGATAGGAATGAACTCGCTCGCGGCGTTGATGAGCGAAGCAGCGGTGAGCTGAGGTACGCCGTACACCTCGACGCGTTTGCCGTGCACCTCGCGAATTTTCTGGGCTAACAGATCGAAGTCGCCATCGCCGGAGACCAGCACTACCACATCCGCTTTCTCGGCGTATTCGATGGCATCGAGGGTGATGCCCACGTCCCAGTCGCCTTTGGCGGAGCCATCCGCACGCTGGATGAAGGGCTTGAGCCGGACCTCGAAACCAATCGAGCGGAGGATATTCTGGAACTCACGCTGCTTGGCGTCGCCCTTATCGATGGCATAGCAGCGGGCGGCCACCACCTCCCGGTTGGCCGTTGCCTTGGCCCAGAAACGGCGATAATCGAAGTGTTTGCCGTAGGCCTCGCGCACGGTGTAATAGACGTTCTGGGTATCCACGAAGATAGCGACGCGTGTCATGGCAAAAGCCTCAGCAGGTAGTGAAACGCCAGCCTCTTGGGGCTGGCGTTAGTAAGCGGGTATGGTACCGCGCCGCTATTTAGAATGCGCCCGCTTAGCAGGAACGAAGCGCAACACCCCCATCACCACCGAGCCGACCAAGAAGCCAATCACCGCTGAACACAGCGTATTGAAACTCCAGCTCAGCGTGCCGCCCAAGGCCCCGGTGGCCTCGCGAATGCCTAGCTCAATATGATGTACCCACTCATAGGGCGCGCTGAACCAGCCCGTTCCCTCGGCTCCCAGATTCACCATCAAGATATGCCCACCCACCCAAAGCATGGCGATGGTGCCCACCACCGAGATGGTCGCCAGAACCTTGGGCATAGCCGTGACCAAGCCACGGCCCAGGGCTTGTACGCCCGAATGATCCCGCTGGGCGAGTTTCAGGCCCACATCGTCCATCCTGACCAGCAGCGCCACCACGCCATACACCAAAACAGTGATCACAAACGCGACCACGACCAAGCTGGCTAGCTGTGACCAGAACACCTGATGAGACACCGTCGCCAGCGCAATCACCATAATTTCAGCAGACAGAATTAGATCGGTGCGGATGGCACCACTCACAATTTTCTTCTCGGCTTCCGGCCCTTTTTCGACTGCGGGCTTGTCATCGTCATGCTGGCCAGAGAGCTTATGCCACACCTTCTCCGCGCCCTCAAACGCCAAGTAGGTGCCGCCTATCATCAGGATGATCGGCAGTAGCCCGGGCAGAAAATGGTTCAGCAGCAGCGCCGCCGGTAAGATAAACATCAGCTTGTTGCGGATAGAACCCAGCGCGATCTGCTTTACAATCGCCAGCTCACGCTCTGCCACTACCCCGTGCAAATATTGCGGCGTCACCGCCGCATCATCCACCACCACCCCAGCCGCCTTCGCCGTCGCACGACCAGCGGCAGCGCTCACATCGTCCAGTGATGCTGCGGTCAACTTCGCCAATGCGGCAACGTCGTCCAGTAATCCTATTAAACCGCCAATGGCCATGGGTGCTTCCTCCGTGAATAAGCATTGCAGACAGTAAAGCACACGATAACTGGAGCGGGCGGACTCTTTTACGCCAAGGGCAGTGTCGTTTCTCTCCCTTCATGCTCTACCCTCACTGCGTCACTTCAAAGAGCGGCCTTAGAGGGAGCGCGCTATAGAGTGCGGGGGTGCTACCTTAAGGAAGCATTTTCAGGAAGCGTGATTTGCCCCATTAGATAAGGCGCAACGCGGCCTTTAATCATCACGCGCTCGCCTTCTACCACGCAGCTCAGCGCGCCTTGGCGTGCGCCACCCTGGCGGGCAGTAAGTGCTTGCTTACCCAAACGCGCGGCCCAGTAAGGTGCAAGCGACGTATGCGCCGAGCCGGTGACGGGGTCTTCTTCCACGCCGACCTTGGGGCCAAACCAGCGAGACACAAAATCCACGTCATCGCCTTTCGCGGTAACGGCCACACCTCGCCCTGGTAACTGTTTAAGCCGCTGCATATCTGGCACAAGGCGCTCAATCACACTCGCCTCCTCGACTACCACCACAATGTCATCCGAGATCAGCAGCTCCTCGATTTCGATACCGCCCAGGGCAGCAGCGACTTCCGCGTGCATGTCTAGCGGTGCGAGCGTTTTCGCGGGGAAGTCCATCACCAGCGCATCGCCTTCGCGGCGAACGGTCAGTACACCGCTTCTGGTTTCAAAGGCCACCGCCTCGGCCACCACGCCCAAGGCATGGAACACCACCCAGGCCGCCGCTAAGGTGGCGTGGCCGCACAGATCCACCTCCACCGAAGGCGTAAACCATCGCAAGTGGTAGCCCGCTTCCGTGGGTACGAAAAAAGCGGTTTCGGACAGGTTATTCTCCGCTGCAATGGCCTGCAGAAGCGCATCATCCAACCACGCCTCTAGCGGGCACACGGCGGCAGGGTTGCCCTCAAAGGGTTTTGAGGCGAAAGCATCTACTTGGTAGAGGTCGATTTTCATGAGTTATCCCAACGCAAATAAAAGAATCTCATCAAGATATCGTAGAAACGTGCATGCAGGTGAGGGTTAGCAAAGTCCAGTAGAAGGCAAGCACGCTGAGCCTCCCTCTGAGCGTGAGTAGCCTTCTAAGCGTTGCCTTTGCGACGGTGGCCCTGGTTATGATCGTCACGGCGCGCTTTGCCGAACGTTTCGCAACGCGCTGGAGCATTCCAGGCTGCGCCCTGCGTGGCGTGCTGCAAGACTTCAACGACATGGCAGCACAGCTTGGAAGCTGATCGTCTATACAGGTGGAATGGCAGCGCTGACTCTAGTGTTGCTCACCTGCCTAGCGCGTGCTGAAGCACAAACGTAAAGGTAATGCCGCTTCTGCCGGAGGCATCAAGCTCAATCGCGCATCGTTAAGCGCTGAGCTCGTCTCCGCCTGGTAGCCATCACGGCCACTACCGCGATGCAAAGGGTAGCGGCAACACCCGCCCAAACAAAATGGGAAAGGCCGCTTAGTCGCTCAAAAAGGGGCGCAAGGGCCTGACCAAACAGATAACCGAGCGTGACCCAGGCGGCCGACCAGAGCAACGCCGAAATAGCATTGAGCAGGATAAATCGTGGCCAAGGATAATCGGTTGTGCCAATCGTCACCGCACCGGCCATGCGTAGCCCATAAAGGAAGCGTAAGGAGAACGCGAAAACGTCCGGGTGGGCGTTGAACGTGGTCACTACACGCCCACCCGCTGCGCTACCCTGCACCGAACGAACGATAGCGCTATTGCGCCCCCCATGCCCAAGCAGGAAGAACACTTGATCCGCCACGAAAGAACCCAATGCCAGGGCGATGATAGCAGGCCAAACGCCGATCAGGTGCTGATGAGACATGATGCCGCCCAGCATCGCGATGCCCTCGCCCTCCAGGCTCGCCCCCACGAATAAGCCGAAGCTGCCATAATTCGCCACCAAATGCTCAAGCGTCATTTGCGTTCATCCATAAAGTTACCCCGGAGCCGTGGGCGGCACGTAAGCGCCATTTTTATAGCGATTCGGGATGATGCGGAGGGTTGAATAGGGCTTTTTAGCGGCAGGCAGCTTATTCAATCTGCAAGAGGCATTCAACAGCAACGCACGCAGCCCACACCCATCAGTGCAGCTAAACCAGCTGCCCGTTATTATCCTGCTAACTACTTTGCCTACTGGCATCATGCACACCATACCTACTCACTGGGCACGCTATGCATAACCTATGGATTCCCGTTGTCGCCATTTTCATCGTGGCGGGCCTGATATTCGGCGGCCAAGCCTACTCCGAGGCCCAGCGTGATGCGCACATCGCCACAAGCATATCGGAACGCCTCGGTAGCCAGACACAGGCCGACATCTCGCATTTAAAACGCGTCAACAAGGGTTATGGGGTTTGCGGGGATTATCACCTTGCCAACGTTGAGCATGGCCACTTCTACTACAACAGCGCCACCGAGCACCTAGCGCTAGGCACCGATGCGCCGTTGTACCACGACAACTGCGATAGAGTTTCTGACTAACGCCTTGGAACCTATCGTTCTCAACAGGTAACCCTACCCCACCTCCACGGAGTAACGTGTGCTGCGCCCGCCGCCAGGTAGCTTAGAAAGACAGCCTTTCTCCACCAGTTCTGCCAAATCCCGCGTGGCGGTGGCTTTACTTACCTTGGCAAGCGACTGGTACTTGCGGGCATTAATACCCTGTGCAAACTCTTCGCCTGCGGTATCCAACAAACGGTTCAGCACCTTAATTTGCCGTTCGTTCAGTACCGTAGTGGCATGTTGCTGCCAAAAGGTCGCTTTCACTAATACACGGTCGATTCTTAACAGCGCCTGCTCAAGCGCCTCTTTCAGCGTATCGAGGAACCACAACAGCCAAGGCGTAATATCGAGACTGCCCTTCTGGGTGTTTTCGAGGTAGTCGTAGTAAGCGCTTCGTCGCGCCATGATCGCCGCACTCAGAGCATAGAAGCGCACAGTCTACCGTTAAGATTGTGACAGCTCACACTGGCTAGCAGCTTCCATCATTTTCAGCAAACACGTTCATAAATATCGCACAATAGCCATATATAAATTTTAATTATCAACATTAATTGTCAGCAAATAAATCTTCTTTATTATATATAATTTTCTGTCATCTCGGCTTTACTTATATAAAACCTAGCTATGATTTATCACGTTAACACGATGAAAAATACAAAGCAGACTGCGCAATTTCTTTTTACATCATTGCACACTCATTCACATAATAATTACCAAAAACCTAACCATGCCACTTACGTTTTCGACTAACAACAAGTCTTCTTTAGCACTAGAGAGGAGTCTATTTTTTAAAATTCAATTAAAAGAATAAAATAGAAACCTCTCAAGCCAAAACCAAGAAATAAATTTATCTTATTAATTAATGCGCAAATTAAATTTATCGAACCGATTCTGGAAAACTATTACAACGATATTTTTCCAAACCAAGGATACCTTGCATGATAATCTATGAAATTTTTTAACAAAAGATCATTTTCACTACTTCCTCTAGCAACCTTATACCCTAAGTACTTCTTTACGTCTTCCAAGCCCCCCCTCGGCAAGAGCCTTTCTATTTCAACCCTTTCACGCACTGACAATGATGGTAAAGAAATATCATAAATTTCTTGATTCTTACCATAATAAAATTCCCAATCTTTTAACTTTGAAGTTTCTGAAAAGTCATTTTTATTCTCACTAGATAACAAGATACAAGTAGCAGTCAACATTCTCTGACCATCTTGATAAACAAATGAACTTAATATTACAGCTTCAACATTTGCCTTATTAGCTGTACCCGCAGAAAATGCATTATGTATAGTTTTGAGCAAGACTTTATGGAAGTTTTTTGCGGTAAAATCTTCACTATCCAAGTGCGAAGGAAGGTATTCATTGGGTATTTTTTCTTCAAAAAACTCGAGACGATCTTGCTGTAAAGTTTCAGGCCTACCCTTGTCCTTGAGATTTGCAACATGCGCATTAAGCGTTACTTTGAGCACGTCAAATTCGGACATTTTTTCAATTGCATTTTTAACATCATCCAATTGAGAAACATATTCAGTATTTACATAATCAAGCCAGAGTATAGTTTTTTTTTCAAATTGATCGCTGGCTATAAATTCAGATGAAGTAACTGCCTCAGGCAACAACTTAATACAAGAGATAGGTTTATTGAACTGTTGACGCCTTAGAGTATTTTCATCGGATTCTATTGACACCATATCTGTTATATTAAGATTACGATGAATACTTTTAAAATCTTCTAAAAATGGTCCGCCGAAACCTACATAGCGATAACGTTCTATAGGCGTATCACTTTTCTCTGCGACCCATGAGTCAAGTATTTTCAACTTCTCTTCAAACAAAATACGCTCTACTGCTTTATTTTGGCGTAGATGATAAGGAATAGTTGATCCAGAGGACATTATTTAGCCCTCCTTAAAGCTTCGTCAAAGCATTTCTCTCCGACTTCTTTAGGTGAAGCAGACTCGTTTTCAAAATAAAACTCAGAAATGGTTTTAATATCTTCAGCTGGTCGACTGAATGTGATACGTCGCTCTGTTGACTCTATTGTTGGCATCGGCAAGTTAGGAATAAATTTTCGAGCATTTTTATTTTCCTCACCTCTCATATTAGTCCATTTGTTTTGTGGTATCTTTTCTATAATAT
The DNA here is from genome assembly GCF_030247125.1 of Halomonas sp. LC1. Taxonomy (NCBI): domain Bacteria; kingdom Pseudomonadati; phylum Pseudomonadota; class Gammaproteobacteria; order Oceanospirillales; family Halomonadaceae; genus Halomonas; species Halomonas sp. LC1. The sequence continues at coordinate 510,565 of NZ_JASSPG010000001.1, forward strand.
CAGATGGAATAACGTTTCTCGAACCACCACTCTGAATACTTAACCTGGCTCTCTCTTGACGATTTTTCCACTTATTAGTAAAACTTGTGAAAATCTTAAGGCCTTCTTTTATCCTGTCTTTAACTTTTAGATATAAATCAGAGTTTCCTTCAATACCACGTTTGGTAGTAGTTAATGGTAGCTTAGATGGGTCATTACATTGAAACTTTACAACACCAGCAATGGAAATAAACTGCGTGTGGTAACGTGGCACTCCAGACTCACCCCAACCAGTTTTTCTAGTTTTGTCTGCATTTAGAACTACTCTATCATTACATATTATTGTAATACCAGCTTTTGATGAGCTAGCCTTACTTTCAGTGCCTCTAAGTGCATTATCTTCTTCATCTGGGGTTATAAAACCACGATAAAAGCCTATCATTACCGAAATTTTTACACCATCCACTTCATCAATATAAACATATGGTGATATTGCTTCTTTTTTGTTAAAGAAGTCCTCTTCTATAGCTAAAACATTAGCACTAGAACTCACCACCGTCCCATTTATTTTAATCTCAAACCCATTCTCAATAAAAGAAGAATAATAAACTTCTGCAGCATTTTTTAAATCATTATAAAAAGCATTTTCTAAGCTGAATATTCTTTTAATACCCTCTCTTAAGCTCTCAACTATAATCTCTGTACCAGTATCACTAGCGTCAGTAACTTGTTGCTCTTGGTATGGCAGACTCCAGTCATCATCATCTGCCATCCATTCAGGAGACATATTTACAGTTAGATTAGTAGTGCTCGTTTTAGTTATAACTTTACAACTTTTCCCCATTTTAAAAATTGAACGTTTCATGCCTATGCCGTAGACACCCACAGTAGGTAAGTCTTGGTCAATATCAGCAGAAGGACGCCCCATTCGAAAAGCCGAATGAATTGCAACTTCTCTAGGAATACCACCACAATTGTCTTTAATTCTAAAACGTTCTTTATTAAACTCAATCTCAACTTTATAACCCTGATATTTACCTTTTTCTTGTCTTTTTCCTAATCTGCGTAACTCGCGCATTGCGCCATCTAACGAATTATCTATTAAATCCAATACGGCATCTAATAGTTCAATATCTCTTGTCAACATATCCACAAAAAATCTTTTAGCCGGAAAGGCTTCTATAATATTTTTACCATCATAATTAGCACTCATTTTTACACTCCAAGCTAAAATTTATAGTTAAAGTTTAAAACTCGCTACTTTTTTGGATAGGTGAATTTGATTGATTAGAAAAATTGATGCATCCTTTAATGTTTTTCATAATCACTTCTGCAACTAACGGAGACACGCTATTCCCTATCATTCTAAAGCTATGCCATTTCGTCGGGTGAAAACAAAACCAATCAGGAAAGCCTTGTAATCGAGCTGCTTCCCTAACTGTAATTACCCGTGCTGATTTTGGATGTATTGGACGAACAGCTTGATAGCTACCTTTATCAGAACCAGTACCAGCTCTCAAAGTTGGACATAAACCATCCCATGCTAATTTCTTTGCACGACTTACAGAATCAACTTCATTTGGTTTTAATTTCTGATAACGACTCTTCACTTCTTCCTTATGCACAGTAACGAACATCCCCGAAACCATTCCTTTTGCAAACTTCTCTTTAGCTTCAATAGAACCCAATTCATCCGGAGGTGGCATACGCATCTTAACTGCATAGTCTGAAAGTTTTTTAATTCTTTTATATTTTGCCCATCCAAGGTCGTGTTTATCTTTTGTCTGATTAATTGGTTCAGGGATATCTATAATGGCGTCTTTAACTGTTACAGAAGTGTTTTTTTCTCGTGTTAAAAAAACATCGCTGTAGTCCATTGTTTTAAAAAACTCAGGCTTATAGCCAAAAACTATTACTCTCTTACGCTTTGTAGCTGCGCCATAAAAAGAAGAGTCAACTACTACTGGCCCAATAATAGTATACAAATCAGCCATAGAATGAAGATCTTTAAGGAAGGCATCTTTATATGCTTTATCTAATAAACCCTCTACATTCTCCATCACAAAGAACTTGGGCTCTAATATTCTAACATGGCGAAAATAATGGTGAACTAACTCGTTTCGAGGATCATTCTTTTTACGTTTCCCCATACGGCTATAACCTTGGCAAGGGGGGCCTCCAATTACACCATCAACCTCACAGTCCTGAAGAATCAATTTCCAGGTATTGGAATCCATTTTAGCTAGGTCACCATTTATAACTCTAGCTCTAGGAAAATTTAGCTTATAAGCAGATTGCAATGTTTCGTCTATATCAACTCCTGCAACAGTAGTAAATCCAGCAAGTTCAGCGCCGAGACCAAAACCACCGCACCCACAAAACAAATCTACAACTTTCAAGTCATTTTCCATAATCAGAGTTCAGTATCAACTGTAAAACGTAGCAAAATGAGCTCAAGAATTTTAATTTATAAAACCAGTGCATATATTTATATCTGCATTGATGCCAAAAAATTTAAAGCCTCTCACTCGCCTTTTCATATGTCAAACAACTATTTCCGTAGCACTCTAAGAGACAAATATTTTTAGGTAAAAAGTCAATCAAGCATATGAGAAAAAACTAATTAAAGTCCAGCAACAATGATATCGCCGCATCCAGCGCCACCAGATAACCAAGAATTCTAATATAACAGTCTAATTAGATATTAATTAAAAAAAACCCGTTTTCCAACGGGTTTTTTAAAAATGGCTGCTCAGTAAAAGCTTCACTCCCACTCAATAGTAGCAGGCGGCTTACTGCTCACATCATAGGTCACCCGCGAAACGCCTTCCAACTCATTGATAATGCGGTTGGAAACCTTCTCCAGCAGCTCGTAGGGCAGGTGCGCCCAGCGGGCGGTCATGAAGTCGATGGTTTCGACGGCGCGTAGCGCGATGACCCATTCGTAGCGGCGGCCGTCGCCTACTACACCTACCGATTTCACCGGCAAGAATACGGCAAAGGCTTGGCTGGTTTTTTCGTACCAACCGGCGGCGCGCAGTTCTTCGATGTAGATGGCATCCGCGTCGCGCAGAATGTCGGCGTACTCTTTCTTCACTTCGCCGAGAATCCGCACGCCCAGGCCGGGGCCAGGGAACGGGTGGCGGTACACCATATCGTAGGGCAGGCCGAGCTCTAGGCCGAGTTTGCGCACTTCGTCTTTGAACAGTTCGCGCAGCGGCTCAACCAGCTTGAGCTTCATCGTTTCCGGCAGGCCACCCACGTTGTGGTGGGATTTGATCACGTGCGCTTTGCCGGTTTTAGAGGCCGCGGATTCGATCACGTCCGGGTAGATGGTGCCCTGGGCCAGGAACTCCACGCCTTCGATTTTGCTGGCTTCTTCATCGAACACGTCGATAAAGGTGTTGCCGATGATTTTGCGCTTGGCTTCCGGGTCTTTCTCGCCTTTCAGCTTCTCCAGGAACAGCTCTTCGGCGTCGACGCGAATCACCTTCACGCCCATGTGCTTGGCGAAGGTTTCCATCACTTGGTCGCCTTCGTTCTTGCGCAGCAGGCCGTTATCCACGAACACGCAAGTGAGCTGGTCGCCAATCGCTTTGTGCAGCAGCGCGGCCACAACGGAAGAGTCGACACCGCCAGAAAGACCCAGCAGTACGTGGCGATCGCCGACTTGCTCGCGTACGCGCTGTACTTGGTCTTCGATGATTTGCGCGGGCGTCCACAGCTTTTCGGCTTTACAGATATCCAGCACGAAGTGCTCAAGAATCCGCTGGCCTTGCAGGGTGTGGGTCACTTCCGGGTGGAACTGTACGCCGTAGAACTGCTTCTCTTCCCAGGCCATGGCCGCAATCGGGCAGCTTGGGGTAGAGGCGGTCACGGTGAACGTGTCGGGGGCTTTGGCGACTTTATCGCCGTGGCTCATCCATACATCTAGCAGCGCGTTGCCGGTGGCGGCGTCTACGTGGTCTTTGATGTCTTTGAACAGCGCGGTCTCGGCGTCGATTTGAATCTGGGCGTAGCCAAACTCACGCTGGTTAGAGCCTTCTACCTTGCCGCCCAACTGCTCGGCCATGGTTTGCATGCCGTAGCAGATACCAAATACCGGCAGGCCCATTTCGAACACGCACTGCGGGGCGCGGGGGGAATCCAGCTCGGTGACGGATTCCGGGCCACCGGCCAGGATGATGCCGTTGGGGTTGTATTCGCGAATCTCTTCTTCGGTGATATCGAAGGCGCGGATTTCGGAGAATACGCCGATTTCGCGAACCCGGCGGGCGATCAGCTGGGTGTACTGGGAGCCGAAGTCGAGAATCAGGATCTTATGGGCGTGAATGTCACTCATGGCGGAGCCTCTATAACGCGGAACGGGCCGCATTGGCTAAAAAGCAAGCGGCGGGGCAATGCCCGCCGCCGTGTAACTTAATGCGCTGGTTAGCTCACCCGGTAGTTGGGGGCTTCTTTGGTGATCTGCACGTCGTGAACGTGGGACTCGTTAAAGCCAGCGCCGGTGATTTGTACGAATTCCGGCTTGGTGCGCATTTCTTGAATATCGCGGCAGCCGGTGTAACCCATGGAGGCGCGCAGGCCGCCCATCAGCTGGTGGACGATGGCGCCCATCATGCCTTTATAGGGCACGCGACCTTCGATGCCTTCCGGTACCAGTTTTTCGGCACCGGCATCTTTGTCTTGGAAGTAGCGGTCGGCGCTGCCTTGATTCTGGGACATTGCGCCCATGGAACCCATGCCGCGGTAGGCTTTGTAGGTACGGCCTTGGTAAAGCTCAACTTCACCCGGCGCTTCTTCGGTACCGGCCAGCAGGCCACCGACCATCACGGCGCTGGCGCCAGCGGCAATGGCTTTGGCTAGGTCGCCAGAGAAGCGTACGCCGCCATCGGCAATCAGCGGAATATCAAACTCTTTCAGCGCTTCGGCCACGTTGGAAACGGCGGTGATTTGCGGTACGCCAACGCCAGCCACGATGCGGGTGGTGCAGATGGAGCCGGGGCCGATGCCGACTTTCACGGCATCTGCGCCTGCTTCCGCCAGCGCTTTGGCAGCAGCGGCGGTGGCGATATTGCCGCCAATCACTTGAATCTGCGGGAAGTGCTCTTTGATCCAGCGAACGCGATCAATCACGCCCTGGGAGTGGCCGTGGGCGGTGTCGACGATGATCACGTCAACGCCTGCTTCTGCCAGTGCGGCTACGCGGTCCGGGGTTTCCGGGCCGGTGCCGACCGCTGCGCCTACTAGCAGGCGGCCGTCGCTGTCTTTAGCAGCCATCGGGTAGGTGCGGGCTTTTTCGATGTCTTGGAAAGTCACTAGGCCGCGCAGGTGGAAGGCGTCATCGACGATCAGCATTTTCTCGATGCGGTGTTCGCGCATCTTGGCTTTGCTGACTTCGAGTTCGGTGCCTTCCGGTACGGTGACCAGACGCTCGCGGGGGGTCATGATATCGGCCACGCTGTCGCCGTGGTTCGGCTGGAAGCGCATGTCACGCTCGGTCACGATGCCGACTAGTGTTTCGCCTTCCACCACCGGGAAGCCGGAGAAGCCGTATTCGCGGGCCATGGCCAGCAGGTCTTCCAGCTTGGCTTTGGGGCTCACGGTGACCGGGTCTTTGACGATGACGCTTTCGTGCTTCTTCACCTTGCGCACTTCAGCGGCCTGTTGCGCCATGGTCATGTTCTTATGGATGATACCGATGCCGCCTTCCTGAGCCATCGCAATCGCTAGACGCGCTTCGGTGACAGTGTCCATTGCAGCGGAAAGCAGGGGAATATTCAGGAAGAGATTGCGGGTCAGGCGGGTTTTGAGGCTGACATCCTTTGGCAGAACGTCGGAGAAGCCGGGAACGAGGAGTACGTCATCGAACGTAAGCGCTTCTTGGGCCATACGTAGCATAGCGGCAACACCCATTGAGAAGTGGGAAGATGGGGCGTGAAAAGTTAATCGCCTATTATAACGTTTTGAGGGCCGCCCCAGCAATGCAGAGAGACGGTTGGGCTTATACCAATTGCTAATGACGCTGGGGGTCGCGCAAGCATAAGCGGCGCTGGCAAGGCTTACGCACCTCGTTTGAGGTATCGTGTCATCCACGAAATGATCACCAAGGCCACCGATGGAACCGACAAGCACATCACCCACTCCCAAAGCGCTCTCCGTGAGCCAACTGAACCAGCGCGCCAAGCAAACCCTGGAGCGCGACGTGGGGGAAGTGTGGGTAGAGGGCGAGCTTTCTAACGTGTCTCGCCCGGCCTCGGGGCATATCTATTTCACTTTAAAAGACGACCGGGCGCAGATCCGCTGCGCGCTGTTTCGTCAGCGGGCGCGCTTTGTCGCCGCCCCCATGCGCGATGGCGACCAAGTGAAGCTTCGCGGGCGGGTCTCGCTGTTCGAGCCACGCGGTGATTACCAGCTCATTGCTGAAGCGGTGCAAGCCGCTGGCCTTGGCGAGCTGCTGGCAGCCTTCGAGCGTTTGAAAGCGCAGCTGGAAGGCGAAGGCGTGTTCGCCAATACGCGCCCCCTGCCCTTTCCACCGCGCAAGATTTTGATTTTAAGCTCCGCCACCGGGGCGGCCATTCGCGATGTGCTGGCCGTATTGGCCGCCCGCTGGCCGCTGGCGGACGTGACGCTGATTCCCGTACCGGTTCAGGGCGCAGACGCCGCCCCGGCGATGATCTCGGCCCTAGGCTTACTCAACCGGCAAGCGCGGCTAGACCCCGAACAAGATGTGGTGCTGATCACCCGTGGCGGCGGCAGCCTGGAAGATCTCTGGGCGTTTAATAACGAACACTTGGCGCGGGCGATTTTTCACTCCCGGCTGCCGGTGATGTCAGCGGTGGGCCACGAGGTGGATGTCACCCTGGCGGACTTTGCCGCCGATATGCGCGCCCCGACTCCGTCTGCCGCCGCCGAGCGCCTAGTGCCGGACCAACACGCCCTCAAGCGCCAGCTCGCTCAAGCGGAGCAGCGTTTGCAACGAAGCATGCAGGCGCGGTTAGAACGCGATAGCCAGCGGCTAGATACCCTACGCGCCCGCCTTCGTCACCCCGGTGAGCAGCTCGCCCGCCAGCGCCAGCACCTAACTACGCTGCAGCAGCGCCTTACCCGCGCCATGCAGCAAACGCTCGCCCAGCAAAACGCCCAAGTGGCCCAGCTCACCCGACGCCTGACCAGCCAGGATATGGCACGGCTGCACCGCGCCGAAAGCGAGCGTATCAGCAGCCTACAGCGTCGTTTAGCCAGCGCCATGCAGCGCCTGTTGGTAACGCGGCAAGCACGCCTGCACAGCGCCGCCCGCGAGCTGAACGCCGTCAGCCCGCTGGCCGTACTCGGCCGCGGCTACGCCATTGCCCAAGATGCCCAAGGCCAAGTCATCCGCCGCGCCGACGACACCCAGCCCGGCCAACGGCTCAAACTGCGCCTGGGCGAAGGTCGCCTCAACGTTGAAGTAAAACGGCGCTACAAGAAGTAGCGCCGTGGCATGGGTGATGAGAGAAACGCGCGAATGAGCAGGTGTCACCGCTATGGCAGCGGCGGCTTGCGCGTTTCCGAGGTTGACGTGGTGGTAGTCGCCCCTGGGGTCGTGGGGTGGACGCTGCCGGGGGTGGCGCCATTAGTCCCTGCGCCCTGGGTGTTGCCCGACGGCGTGTTAGAGCCCGCTAACCCCGGCTCGTTATGCTGGGTGGGGTTATCATCCTCTTTATGCGCCTGTTCGCGATGCTCATGGGCGTGCTGTTTAACCGATTCCGCTTTGTCGTGAATCGCGTGCTGCGCTTTATCCGCTTCCGCCTCGCCCATTTTGGTTGCTTGATCCATGGCTTGGTTGCGGTACTCGCCCAGGGTGTCGTTCTCTTTGCGCGTCATAGCGCTCATGCTGGCAAGCGCCGCCCCCAGTGCAAACCCTAGGGCGCCAACCACCAGCGGGTGCTCTTGAATGAAGTCCGAAGAGCGGTCGCTGGCGTGGTGGGCGCGCTCTTTCATGTGATCGACGCGGTGTTGTGTGCCCTGCTGGGCGTGAGACATGGAATCGTGCATACGACCTCCCCATTGGTGCGCTTTTTCGCCGACTTGTTGTGCCGCCCCGTGAGCACTGTGGCCCACATGCCGAACGCGATCTTTGATGCCCGTGCCAGTCGCGTCGCTGCGCGGGTCGTGCTGTCCGGCGCTGGCGCGGGGCGGGGTTACCACCTCATCCGGCGTTGTTGGCGTTGGGTGTACATCGGTGGCATGGCCGTGGGCGTGGCGATGCCGATCAGAGCCATTCGATTGGCGCAGCATCAGCCAGCCCAACCCTGCGCCAGTGAGCAGCGTGGGCACGGGGTTTTGCTTCACCGTCGTGCCCAAGTTGGCAAAGAATTCGTTGGCACCGCCGTGGCGCAGGTAGTCATAGGTGGTGTGCAGCCACTGTTCGGGCGAAAAGCGCTCTTCGATTTGGTGCAGCGTGGCATCCAGCCGCTCGCAGGATTGGTGAATCTCTTGTTCGATCTCGTCCGGGTCACGCTGTGCCTGGCTGTGTGAAGTATCGCGCTCGCTCATTTCACCTCCTCCTTGACGTGCTGCTGATGCTGCTTGGCCAGCGTTTTGTCGCTGCGCAGGCTATTCATGGTGCGGTTCGGCATCAGCCCCTGGGCACGCACTTTTTTCAGCCCCGCTTTGAGCATGACTACGCCCACCAGCGTGACCACGACCCCGACGACTACGGCTGCCAGCCACGGGCGCGTTTCCGGTGGCAGCACGCCGTTCAATAGCATGACCAGCGCTGCCAGCAGCGTGAGAAACCCGCCCAACAGCACCGCGCCTGCCGTGGCAACGGCTCCCACGCCTGCCATCGCTTGATGGGTTTTTTCCGACATTTCGGCTTTGGCGAGTGCCGCCTCGCCGCGCACCAGCGCGGTCACTTCGTTGAGTAACGTGGATAGCAGCGTGCCTATCGAGCTGCTTTTTTGGCTCTCTGATTCCATTCTTGGTCTCCCGCTTCCTGCATGACGTGTGATGTAAGCGCGTGGTGAACACCTGGTTAAAGCGTTTGGTCGGGAACCGCCGTTTCGGAGGACGCGGCGGTCGCAGGGGCTTTATCGGGGGAGCTGCGCAGAAAGCGCGTGACCAAAAAGCCTGCGGCAATGGCGCCGCCAATGAACATGGCCGGCTCGCGGCGGCCGTAATCCTCGGCAGCGCGGCAGAGGCTGTGCAGGTCTTTATCCCGCATGCGTTGCGAAAAGCGCTCGGTGTGATCCGCCAGTTTTCGGGCCTGTTCCGAGCAGAAGGGTTGCTGCTGGCGGTCAAACTCATCCGCCGCGTTCTTGAGCACCGTGCCTAAGGTATGGGTGTGCTGGGCGGCGGTGTCTCGCTGGCGCTCGAACGTACTTTCGGCCTGTTCGCGGGCGGCCTCTTTGATGTCATCGGCACTCTGCTGACCTTTTTGCTTCAGTGTTTCGTGGTCAGGGTGATGACCGGTGTGATGGTCCGTGGCGTCGTGATGGGGTCCTTGATCGTTCATGGTGACGTTCTCCGTGTCAGTGAAACCTCACCAGAACTATAGCGAGCCTGGGGCCCCTTTCCATGTCCACACCGCCGAATTAACCCAGCGCATGCTGGGCCGCAACAAAGGTTAAGAAGGTGGCGGTCGCCAGCCATATCGCTGACGGTGCCCATAAAAAAGGCGCTGTTGACAGCGCCTGTTCGGTAGCGGGTATGGGCTTACTTTTTCTCCGACTCGTCATCGCTATCCGGATTGACGTGGTGCGTGTCGGGCATGGGGTTCGCATCGTCGTGATGGTCGTCGCGCTGGTCTTTCTTCTGGTCGTCTTTATCCGGAGACATAGTCCCTCCTACTCCTTGGTGGTCGAGAAAGTGGCTGTCTACACATAGCTAGGGACAGGCCTCCCTCACTATAGCTGCTGGCAGGTTGATTGCCATGCAGCGCGGCAATCCACACATCGTCAGCACAGCGCCAAGAAACGCTCAAAAAACAATAAAAATCATACCTTTAGCGACAAAACCCATTCTGTAGCGCCGTAGATGAGCTGTTTAAATAGCCTTTATTAATTCTGACTATGCCAGCCGCCGCGGGCGCTGTGTCATTTGCCCTTCCCTTCGCCTTTGGTCTACGTTGAAAGCTCCCCGCTGGCAGCCAGCCGCCCTGGAGAGGGGCGGCCCTGCCGGCAGATCGAAGCGATTCGTGCACGCAAAGGAGTGACCGCACATGAGCGAACAGCAGCAGCCCCCACAGCACCAGAACAAGCAACCCGGCGATGAGCACGTCATGCGTCCAGAGCCGGAGTACATTCGCGAAAGCTATCGCGGCACCGACAAACTGCTGGATAAAGTGGCGATCATTACCGGCGGCGACAGCGGCATTGGCCGCGCCGTGGCCGTCCACTATGCCCGTGAAGGCGCGGATAGCGTGATCGTGCATCTCAAAGAGACCCAGGATGCCGAGGAAACCAAACGGCTAGTGGAGGCGGAAGGACGCCGCTGTCTAGTGCTGAAAGGCGATGTGGCCGCGCCCAGTTTCTGCCGGGAGATCGTCAACCGTACCCGGCAGGAGTTTGGCAAGATCAACATCGTGATCAATAACGCCGCCGAGCAGTACGACTGGGACGACATTACCGAGATCCCCGACGACCAGCTCATGCGAACCTTTCAAACCAATATCTTCAGCCATTTTTACCTGACCAAAGCGGCGCTGCCCCACCTGAGCGAGGGTGATACGATCATTGCCACTTCGTCCATCAATGCGTTCAAGGGCAACGACACGCTGATCGATTATACTGCCACCAAAGGCGCTATTCAGGGCTTGGTGCGTTCGCTGGCGATGTCGCTGATGGACCGAGGCATTCGCGTCAACGCCGTGGCCCCCGGCCCCATCTGGACGCCGCTGATTCCGGCCAGCTTCGAGGACGATAAAGTAGCGGAATTTGGTAACCAAGTGCCGATGAAACGCCCCGGCCAACCCAGCGAAATCGGCCCGGCCTACGTCTACTTGGCCAGCGAGGAGTCGTCTTACATGAGCGGCCAAACCATGCACTTGAACGGCGGTGTGATTCTCAATACTTGAGCAGCCTTCCGGGGCGGTGTGGCCGCCCCGGCCACTCACCACTCACCTTTTTCCACTCACTTTCACCCCGCCAGATTTTTCACCAACACCTTGGATTTACGGGCATGGTTGTACGCTTCGCGCTTCAACGGCGGCAGGTCTTCTAGGCTTGCCGGGCGGAAGCCGCGCTCGACGAACCAGTGGGCCGTGTGGGTGGTGAGCACGAACATGTCGGACAGCCCGCGCTGGCGTGCCCGGCGTTCCTGGGCCTCTACCAGCCGTTCGCCGCGTTCGCCGCCCCGGTAGTTGCCATGAACGGCGACACAGGCCAGCTCGCCCACGGTGGTGTCGGGGAAGACGTGGAGCGCCGCGCAGCCGATCACCATGCCGTCCCGTTCGATCACCATGTAATCGTCGATCTCGTGTTCGAGTCGTTCGCGGGAGCGCGCCACCAGCATGCCGCGCCGCTCTAACGGCTCCAGCAGCTCCAGCAGGCCCGCTACGTCGTTCAGAGTGGCGGGGCGCAGCTGCTCGTAGCGGTGCTGGGTAATCATGGTGCCCACGCCGTCACGGGTGAACAGCTCGCCCAGCAGCGCGTCGTGATTGCGCCACGAGAGCAGGTGCGTGCGTGCGACGCCTTCGCGGGCGGCGGTGCAGGCAGCACTTAAATGCCGCGCCAATTCGCTGCCCGGCACAGCATGCTGCAGGCGTGGCTCGGCTTCAAAGGGAGACAGCTGGCGCAATAGCGCGCCCTGCTCGTCCTCCAAGCCGTCGGACTCGCCCAGCAAAATGAGCTTATCGGCTTTGAGCGCCACGGCGGCGTGTTGGGCGACCTCCGAGGCGTCTAAATCGAACACTTCACCCGTACTGGAAAACCCCAGTGGCGGCAGCAGCACTAGCGAGCCCTTCTCCAGCAGCCCCTCGATGGCGCTGGCGCGCACCCGGCGCACTTCGCCGCTGTGGTCAAAATCCACCCCTTCGCGCACGCCCAGCGGCTTGGCGGTGACCAGGTTGCCGGAAATCACGCTGAGTTCTACGCCGTGCAGCGGCGTGCTGGGCAAGCCAAGAGAAAGCCGCGCTTCCAACCATAGCCGCTGGTGCGCCGCGACCTGCTCGACGTGGGCCATCACGGCGCGATCCGCGACCCAGCGGCCATCCACTCGGGTGGGTTCGACACCGGCGGCCGTCAGCGCTTCATGCACCTGTGGGCGAATGCCGAACACCACGACCAAGCGGACCCCCAAGGTGTGTAGCAGCGCCAAGTCCTGAATGAGCTGCTCCCCTCGGCCAGAGGCCATGGCTTCGCCTTCGATCAGGATGACAAAGGTTCGCCCCCGGTGCGCATTGATGTACGGGGAAGCGTTACGAAACCAATCTACAAAGGGGAAACGAGTGTCCAAGGGCCGCTCTCCGGCAGCAGGTGAATGAAGATGTCGCTATTTACTTTAACAGAGCACCAAAAACAGCGGCACCTTCCGTTGCAAAGATCTTATGCAAAGACCGTTTGCGAGAAGGTGCCGCTGGGGAGGTGCCCGTTAGCCTTGGCCAACCGGGCACGATGACATCCGGTGATTAACCAAACATGCCTTTGAACATGAAGAAGAACAGAATGGCCAAGCCAGCCCCGGCGGGCAGCGTGATGAGCCAGGACATGGCGATGGTGCCAATCACGCGCAGGTTCAGCGCCGCCATCCCCCGCGCCAGCCCTACGCCCAGCACCGCGCCTACCAGGGTGTGCGTGGTCGAGATCGGCAGGCCGGTGCCCGAGGCCAGTACCACCGTGGTTGCCGCCGCCAGCGTGGCCGCGAAACCACGGCTCGGCGTGAGTTCGGTGATGCCGGTGCCAACCGTCGCGATGACTTTATGACCGTAAGTCACCAAGCCCACGACGATACCGCCGCCGCCCAGTACCAGGACCCACCAGGGCACCAGCGCCGACGCTTCGATTTCGCCGCCGGTTTGCACCACGCTGATCACTGCCGCCAGCGGGCCCACCGCGTTGGCCACGTCGTTAGACCCGTGCGCAAACGCCATGGCGCAGGCGGTGAAGATCATCAGCACGCCGAACACGCGCTCTACGTTGGCGTAACCAAAATGGTCGTTGGCGCTCTTTTCGAACTTGATGCGGCGCTGCATCAGCATCCCGATGCCCATGATCACCAGACCCAGCAGGATCGAGAGCAATAGGCTCTGGTTGAAGGTGAGGTCGAGCCCCACGTGGGAGAGGCCCTTGGTCAACGTCACCATGGCGACGATGAAACCGACCAGGAACACATAGCCCGGCACATAGCGCTTGGCGGCGGTGAACGGGTTGTCGTTCTCGAAAATCAGGTGATGGACCGATTTGAACAGCACGAAACCGATGGTACCGGCGAGCAGCGGGGACACGACCCAGCTTGCGGCAATCTTGGTCACCGCGCTCCAATCCACGGTAGACGCGCCCAAGCCCGCCACCGCGAAGCCCACGATCGCCCCGACGATGGAGTGCGTGGTGGATACGGGCCAGCCTTTCATGGAAGCGACCAGCAGCCAGGTACCGGCAGCCAGCAGCGCAGCCAACATACCGTATACCAGTAGCTGCGGGTCTTCTTGAAGCAGTTCGGGGTCGATGATGCCTTTACGGATGGTGTTGGTGACTTCGCCACCCGCCAGCCAAGCACCCAAGAATTCAAAAATGACGGCAATTAGGATCGCCTGTTTGATGGTGATCGCTTTCGACCCCACCGAGGTTCCCATGGCGTTGGCGACATCGTTGGCACCCACGCCCCACGCCATGAAGAAGCCGAACAAACAGGCCAGAATGATAAAAATGTCACCGTGCTGGGCAATAATCTGCATGAGGTTCCCTTAGCGTGCGGTCAAAATCTGCAGGCGGCTGCCCACGCGTTCTGCGCGGTCAGAAACTTCACCGACCCACTCGATGATCTTGTAAAGGAAGATCACATCCACCGGCGGTAGCTGGCTCTCTAACTCGAAAAGTTGACGACGAATCGCCACCTGCTGGCTGTCGGCCTGGTGTTCGAGGGTGTGCAGTTCGCGGATCATGTTCTGCATGACATCGGAAACGTTGCGACCAAAACCGGATTCCAGCAGGTCTTTCAACTCTTCCAGCGCTTGGCGCGCTTGGGCCACGCAGGCCACACTGGTGCGCATGTAGTCGCGCATCGGCTCGGCCAGTTCGTTGGGCACGCGCATTTTGCGGCCCAGCATGATGCCGGTAATGTCGCGCACTTTGTTGGCGATTTTGTCCTGCACGCTGATCAAATCGAGCAGGTCGGAGCGCGAGACGGGTAGGAACATGGTGTTCGGCAGGTTCAGCCGCAGCTCTGTCTTCAGGGTGTCGGCATCGTGCTCTAAGCGCGTGACGTTCTCGCGCAGTTCCGCTGCCGTGTCCCAATCACCGGCCAACGTTGCCTCGAAGAACGGCAGCAGTTGGTCGGCACATTCATTGGCCTTGACGATGTGGGCCAGCAACGGCTGGAATGGCGAGCGGCCAAACATCGCGGAAAAAGGGTTGGAGGTTACCATATAGCCTTTAGCCTGTTTTCGGGGAGCCTGGAAATGGCGGGCGCCAGTATAAAGAGTGCGTCCGCCGCCGTCATGAAAAGTTCATAATGTCATCAAAAATTAACCAAAATGTCACAATATTGAGGTGGCGATTGTCATGAAAGAGTCAACTAACGCGCCAGCGCCCACCGAGGTGGAACTCAAACTGGCACTGCCGCCCAGCCAGCTGTCAGCGCTGTTACACCACCCCGTTCTTGCGGCCACGCCGCCGGTTCAGCAGCGGCTTGCCAACACCTACTTCGACACCCCGGCGGGCGATCTTGCCGCCGCGCGGGTGGCCGTGCGCCTGCGCAACATCGACCAGCAGGTGCTGCAAACCGTCAAAACGGCGGGCCAGGGCGGCGGCGGGCTCTCTAGCCGCGAGGAGTGGGAGTGGCCTGTACCGACCGCCGACCTAGACCAAGCGGCACTGGCCAAGCTGCCGCCGTTTCAAGGCGCGCTGGGCGAGTGCATCGCGGCGCTGCGCCCCACATTGAGCACCGATTTCACACGCCGTAGCTGGCCATTGGTATGGCAAGGCAGCCATATCGAGCTGGTGCTGGATGAAGGGGAGATCGTCTGCGGTCGCGCGCGTGCGCCCATTTGCGAGGTGGAGCTGGAGCTGAAAGCGGGCGACCCTGCGGCGCTGTGGACGCTCGCCGTCGAGCTGGCCAGCGACGTACCGCTGCGCCCTTCCGATACCAGCAAGGCGGCGCGTGGCAACGCCCTTGGGCGCCAGCAGTGGCCACTACCCGCCGCAACGCGCCCTGCCGAATGGCTACACCGCGCCACTGTCGCGCTGGATGCCTACCACGACAGCCAAGACGCGGCGCACCTCAGCGCCGCACAGCAGGCCTTGGATGCGCTGGCCCAGCATCCGCAGCTCGATGGCGCAGCACGAAGCGAGGCCGCCACGCTGCCGAGCGCGCTGAATAGCCAGGGCATGCCATCCACGGCGTATGGCGTGGCTGCGTTAAATCTGGCCCGTCGCTTGGCTCACGAAACCGCGCTACGCTAACGACACTGCACGATTGATTAAGCCTACTTCAGGATGACGCGATGAGCTTTCCACTCACTCCCGGTGCCGACGGACTTCGCACCCGGCTGTTCCACCTTATCTTCGAATCCGATACGCCGGGGGCAAAGGCGTTCGACATTGCGCTGATCGTCGCCATTCTGCTGAGCGTGACGGTGATTTTGCTGGGCAGCATCGAGATCTATGCCGAGCGTTACGGGCATATCTTCTTCTACATCGAGTGGGCATTCACGCTGCTGTTTAGCCTGGAGCTGCTGGTGCGCCTCTACTGCCTGGAGCGCCCCACGGTCTACCTCAAGAGCTTTTACGGTATCGTCGATGTCGTGGCGATCATCCCTACCTGGCTGGTGCTACTGGTGCCGGGGGCGCATGGGCTGGTGATCGTGCGAATTCTGCGCGTGCTGCGCATCTTCCGCATTTTGCGGCTGATGGAGTTCGTGGGGGAAGGCAGGCTACTGCTGGATGCGCTCAAGCGCAGCCTGCGCCAAATTCTGCTCTTTTTCAGCAGCATTCTCATGGTCGTCACGCTGTTTGCCGCGTTGATGTACACCATCGAATCGCCGGAAGCGGGCTTTACCAGCATTCCCATGTCGATGTACTGGGCCATCGTGAGCATGACCACCGTGGGCTATGGCGATATCGTGCCGGCCACGTCGCTGGGCAAGGCGATTACCGTCATTCTGATGCTGATTGGTTACTCGATCATCGCCGTACCCACCGGGGTGTTTTCTGCCCAGGTGATTCGCTCGATTCGTGAAGACCGGTATTCGGAAGAGGCCTGCCCCGGGTGTGGCCATGACCGCCATGAAAAGCGCGCCCGCTACTGTCTGCGCTGCGGCACCTGGCTGGATGAAAATAGCGAAGACCCGCGCAAGAAAGCGCAGAAAAAGGATGACGATCCCGACGAGGAAGCCCCGAGCGATTCGTAGCGCTCTGGCAAGACGACGGGGGCGCTAAGCGCCCCCGTCGTGTAGACGCGTTTGCATGTCAATCTTGAAACGGCGTAATGTCGCCACGCCCTTCCCGCACGATTTTCGGCGGCAGTTCACGCAGGTCGATCACGCTGGTGGGATCGAGGTGGCAAGCGCCGCCGTCGATGATCAGGTCTAAGTGAGCACCAAAACGGTCGCAAATCTCTTCGGGGTCGCTCATCGGCAGCGCTTCACCCACGGGAATGAGCGTCACGCTCATCAGCGGTTCACCCAGCGCTTCGAGCAGCGCATGGGTAATCCGGTGGTCGGGCACCCGCACGCCGATGGAGCGACGTTTGGGGTGCAGCAGCAGGCGCGGCACCTCGGTAGTGGCATCCAGAATGTAGGTGTAGGGGCCGGGCGTGTGGGCCTTCAGCAGCCGGAATACGGCGTTATCCACTTTGGCGTAGGTGCCAATTTCCGAGAGATCCGAACACACCAGGGTGAAGTTGTGCTTGTCATCCAGCGAGCGCAGCCATTTGATCTTCTCGATGGCCTTTTTCTCGCCTAGATGGCAACCCAGCGCATAGCCCGAGTCCGTGGGGTACGCCACCACGCCGCCTTTACGAATGATCTCGGTGGCTTGGTCGATCAGCCGCTTTTGCGGGTTTTCCGGATGTATTTGAAAATATTGGCTCATCAATGACTCCTGGTCAGCATGGGGATGTCTTTCAGCGTAGCTGATCCCGCCGCTTAGCACCCGCGGGCGAGCATGCCGCTGGGGGCGTCACGCAGGTGCGCCAAGCGGGGGTGTTGCCAAATCGGCGGCGCGGCGGTGCGGGGCACCGGGCTCATACTGCCAGGGGCCGCGTGGCTACCGGGAAAGTGAAAATCGCTGCCCAGTGAGGCGTACAGCGACCGCTCGACCAGTTGGCGCGCCAGGTCGCGGGTGGTATCGGGGTTTTGCTGTCCACTCACCAGCTCCACGCCTTGGCCACCGGCCTCCATAAAGGCATCCATCAACAGTCCGCGCTTGCGCCGAGTGAGCCCGTAGCGCAGCGGATGGGCCAGTACGGCCACCCCACCAGAAGCGACGACCCACCCGACCGCTTCGCTGATCTCCGGCCAGTGGGCTTTGACATCGCCCTTCTTGCCGCTGCCCAAGTAGCGCTTGAACGCGCCAGCCCAGTCGGCCACCACGCCCTCCGCCACGAGCGCTCGGGCAAAATCGGGCCGCCCTAGCGGGCGGTCGCTGCCTGCCTGGGCGCGGGCTTTTTCCAGGGCGTTGGGGAGGCCCATTTTTTCCAGCCGCTCGGCGATCACGTCGGCGCGTTTGATGCGCGCGTCTCGCTGGCGTTCGAGCCCGTCGATCAACGGCCCTTGCAGGCCACCCGGCACCAGCGCGACCACGTGGATGTTGATGCCCTGCCAGCGAGTGGATAACTCGCACCCTGGCACTAGGCAGAGCCCTGCCTGCTGGGCAGCGTGGCTCGCTTCTTCCACGCCGTCCATGGTGTCGTGGTCCGTCAGCGCCATATGGGTCAAACCGCGTTCAGCGCACAAGGCCACCAGTTCAGCAGGCGAAAGCGCTCCGTCAGAAGCAGTTGAGTGCATGTGCAGATCCACCGTGTAACGCTGGTCGGCATCGAAGGCGGTGGGCAGTACAGTCGCAAGAGCGTTAGGAAGTAGTGGCATTAGCATGACGCCGTGTGGCGAGTTTGTCAGAATAGGCGTGTACAACACGAACAAGCTCGCCATGGTGCGCGCTAACCGGGGTGCGGTCAATGTGTTGACCTGGGCGACAGCGTCGCCACTGCCCCTGCCTTCAAGGAGTTATCCCCATGCTTTACGCCATTATCAGTGAAGACGTTGCCAACAGCTTAGAGCGCCGCTTGGCGGCTCGCCCTGACCATCTAGCGCGCCTCGAAGAGCTGCGCGATGAGGGGCGGCTCATTTTGGCAGGGCCGCACCCAGCCATCGATTCCGATAACCCCGGCGATGCGGGCTTCACCGGCAGCTTGGTGGTGGCGGAATTCGACAGTTTAGAGGACGCTCAGGCCTGGGCAGACGCCGATCCATACATCATCGCAGGGGTCTATGCCAAGGTAATTGTTAAGCCGTTCAAAAAAGTTTTGCCTTGACCCTTTGAGGCGAGTGTGGAGGGTCCGCCCGCTTTTTCACAGAGCCTGTGGAAAACTCTGTGAAAACCCGGCGGACGCTTTTCTATAAGCCAGAGATAGCGCCCCGATTAACAAATTGATCATTTTTTAACCAACCATTCATCACCCACGGATGCCCGCGTGACTCAACGCTCGACTCAAGCCCCACCCTTGCCACCGCTGGCGGCATTAAGCGCCCCGCAGCTCACCTGGAACGACACGTCACCCCACTCGGACGCCTTCGATGACGTCTATTTTTCCCGTGAGGATGGCCGTGCAGAAACCGAGCACGTGTTCTTGGGAGCGAACCGGCTGCCGGAGCGCTTTGCGGCATGGCAGGCATCGCGGGCGTTCGTGATCGGCGAAACGGGCTTTGGCACCGGGCTGAACATGCTATGCGCCTGGGCCTGTTTCGAGCAGCACGCTCCAGAGGGCGCGCGGCTGCATCTGTTATCCACAGAAAAATTTCCGTTGAGCCGGGAAGCGTTGACGCGTGCGCTCAGCGCCTGGCCCTCGTTGGCGAGTTATTCACAAGCGCTGTGCGCCCTTTGGCCCGACGCGGTCAGCGGTATTCACCGTTTACACTTAAGCGAACGTGTCACCCTCGACCTTCACTTTGGCGACACCACCGAACGACTCGATCTGCTGGACGGCCAGGTGGACGCTTGGTTTCTCGATGGCTTTGCGCCCTCGAAAAACCCGGACATGTGGCAACCGGCGCTCTTCGAGGCCATGGCCGCTCGGTCTCGCCCGGGGGCGACGTTCGCTACCTTTACCTGCGCGGGCATCGTCAAGCGCGGCCTGAAAGCGGCAGGCTTCCACTGGAAGAAAGTGCCGGGTTTTGGCCGTAAGCGAGAGATGCTGGCCGGTGGTATTGACACGCCCCCCTCGGATTCGCGGCGCAGTGTCACCCCCTGGTTCACGCCCCCCGCTCACCACGACTCACCCCATGTGGTGGTCATCGGGGCAGGCCTAGCGGGTAGCAGCGTGGCGGCGGCGCTGGCCAAGCGCGGTAAACGGGTGACGGTGATCGAGCGCGAAGCGCCAGGCGCGGGGGGGTCCGGCAATCGCCAGGGGGCGCTCTACGTGAAGCTGGCGGTGGATACCAACCTACAGAGCCGGTTCTATTTAGTGGGGCTTCTCTACAGCCAGCGACGGTTTGAACAACTGGCAGCGGCTCATCCACAGGAGCCGCCACTTTGGCGGTCGTGCGGGGTGGTGCAACTGGCACTCAGCGACAAAGAGGCCACGCGCCAACAGCGATTCATGGCCCATCACCCGCTGCCCGCCTCCATCGTCGCAGCACGCACCGACACGCTCAGCGAGCTGGCGGGCGTGGCGGTCTCGGCCTCCCAGGGGCTCTACTATCCACAAGCGGGATGGGCACAGCCAAAGCGACTCTGCGAGCAGTGGCTGCAACACGACCGCATCACCGTGCAGCAAGGCGAAGTCACCGGGCTGACGCAGACAGCGGGACATGCACCATCGTGGCAGGTCACGCTGGCCAACGGGGAGAGGCTACAGGCCGACCACGTGGTGATCGCCACGGCGTCGCTGGCGAACCGGTTTGCCCAAACCGCCGAGCTGCCGCTGCAGCAGGTACGGGGCCAGGTCAGCGAGCTAACGCTGCCAGAAGGCACCCAGACGCCGGATAAAGTGGTGTGCGCGGGAGGCTATGTGTCGCCGCCCATCGAGAACGTGCTGACCTTTGGTGCGAGCTTCGTTCCCAACGACGCGACGAGTCACGTCATCGACGAAGAGCACCAGCGCAATATCGACGAATTGCGCCAAGCGCTGCCAGCGTGGGTGGCCGCGCTTGAGGCCTCCGGCGTTGCGTTACGCCCTGAGGCGCTGGAAGGCCGGGCAGCGGTACGAGCCGCCAGCCCCGATAAAACCCCTTATGCGGGGCCAGTGCCCAACGCGGCGGCGTGGCAACGAGATTATGCCGTGCTGCGCAAAGATGCCTCGAAAGTGCCGTCTACCCCCGGTGAACACTACCCAGGGCTGTGGATATCCACCGCCCACGGCTCACGGGGGCTGGCGAGCGCACCGCTGTGTGCGGAAGTCATCGCATCGCGCCTTTGCGATGAGCCGCTGCCCATCGAGCAGCCGCTGGTGGACCATCTTCATCCAGGGCGCCGGCTGATCAGCGCGCTAGTGCGGGCTCAGTAATCGCCCTCTTCCTCGTCATCCGCCAACTCTCGCCCAAAGGAGCGCCATTGGGCGAGAGTCATTACTTCGGTCATCTCGAGCTCTAGGTCGTGGGCAATGATCAGCTCGTGACGGTCAAGCTGCTGCTTGAGCTCGGCGACCCAACCGCTCATCCCTTCTCCGGTATCGGTGGTGTCGTACCCTTGGCGGGTGACGAAGGCTTCCAGTAGCGCAGTGAGTGTTTCCGGCGGCAGCATGCGTGCCGGAACTTCGATAAAACGGCTCATTCGCTCTGCTCCCAGGCGGCTAAACGCTCGATGAACGTGGCTTCGTCGATCACCTCGACCCCCAACTGCTCGGCTTTAGTGAGCTTGCTGCCGGCGGCTTCACCCGCCACTAGGCAGGTGGTTTTTTTCGATACGCTGCCCGCTACTTTGGCCCCCAGGGCTTGCAGCCGCGCCTTGCCTTCGTCGCGGGTCATGCTGTCCATCGCCCCGGTCAGCACCCAGGTTTGGCCCTCCAGCGGCGTTGGGCCTTGCGTGACCTCTGCCTCTTGCCAGATCAAGCCTGCGTCGATCAACGCTTGCAGCGTTTCCAAGTTATGGGGCTGGCGGAAGAAGGTGTGGATATGCGCCGCCACGACGGGGCCCACGTCATTGACCGCCTCCAGCGCCGCCAGATCGGCATCTTGTAACGCTTGCAGCGTACCGAAGTGGTTGGCCACATTGGCCGCCGTGGCTTCGCCCACCTCACGGATACCCAGCGCGTAGATGAACCGCGCTAGCGTGGTCTGTTTGGCCTTTTCCAGCGCGTTGACCAAGTTAGTGGCGGACTTTTCGCCCATGCGCGGCAGGCTCTTCAACTGATCGACGCTGAGATGAAATAGATCGGCAGGGGTTTTCACCCACTCCTGATCCACTAACTGTTCAATCAGCTTCTCGCCCAGGCCGTCGATATCCAGCGCTTTCCGGCTGGCAAAGTGTTTTAGCGCCTCTTTGCGCTGGGCGGCGCAGTAAAGCCCTCCGGAGCAGCGGGCCACGGCTTCGCCCTCGATACGCTCGATGTCCGAACCGCACACGGGGCAGTGATCGGGGAAAGTAATCGCGCGGGCATCCGCCGGGCGCTTCTCCTCGTCCACGCGCACCACTTGGGGGATGACATCGCCCGCGCGGCGAATCGCTACCGTATCGCCTATCATCACGCCCAGGCGGGTAATCTCATCGGCGTTGTGCAACGTGGCGTTAGAAACCGTCACCCCCGCGACGGTAACCGGCGCCAGCCGGGCGACCGGCGTGATGGCCCCGGTGCGGCCGACCTGAAACTCCACATCGTTGAGGGTGGTGACTTCCTCCTGAGCGGGGAATTTGAACGCCACCGCCCAGCGCGGCGCGCGGGCAACGAAGCCCAGTTCCCGCTGGTGGCGCAGGTCGTTGACCTTGATCACCACGCCATCGATGTCATACCCGAGTTGGTCGCGCTTTTCACCGAGCTGTTCGCAGTAATCGGCCACCGCGTCCGGGCCGAACAGAGTCGTCAGTTCCGCGCTGGTGCGAAAGCCTAGAGTGGATAAACGGGCCATCAGCGCACTGTGGGTGGCATCGCCCAAGTCGGGCTCCAAGCGTGCTGCTTGGTAGGCGTGGAACTCCAACGGACGGGTCGCCGTAATGCGCGGGTCGAGCTGACGCAGGCTGCCAGCGGCGGCGTTGCGCGGGTTGGCAAAGACTTTGCTGCCCTCTTCTCTAGCGCGCTCATTGAGTGCTTCAAAGCCAGCGTGGCGCATAATCACTTCACCGCGCACTTCCAACAGCTCAGGCACGCTTTTAACCATGAGCTTAAGCGGCACCGAGCGCAGGGTACGCAGGTTGGAGGTAATGCCCTCCCCCGTACGGCCATCCCCACGGGTTGCACCGCTAACCAACACGCCCTGCTCATACACCAACGATACCGCTGCGCCATCCAATTTCGGCTCGCAGCTAAACTCGATCTCGCTGGCTTGGCACTCCAAACGCTCCGCGACGCGCTCGGCAAAGGCCGCTATGTCGTCACGGCTAAAGGCGTTATCCAACGACAGCATGGGAATGGCGTGGGCCACTTCGGGGAAACCTTCTGCCGGGGCGGCACCGACTCGCTGAGTGGGCGAATCCGGGGAAATCAGCTCGGGATGATCGCTCTCCAACTGCGTCAAGCGCTGCAGTTTACGGTCGTAGTCAGCGTCGGTTAACGTCGGCTCGTCCAGGACGTAATAGCGGTGATTGGCGTCATCGAGATCGGCACGCAGTTGGCTGATCTCTTCCAGCAAGGTGGGGTCAGGCTGACTCATTCAGAGATTCCGAAGACAGATAAACAGGCATTTAGTAACAAAAACACCCGCCTTCTGGAAGAAGGCGGGTGTCGGCGCAACGCAGCGATTAACGCGCCTGCAGTTGGCGGTGCAAACGGTGGCGACGTTCGAATTCGTGCACCCGCTGACGGGCAAACTCGATGGTTTGTGCCGTCATGACGCTGCGGTTTTCATCTTTCAACTCGCCGCCCATGTGGCGCACTACCACCATGGCGGTTTCGACCATGGCTTCAAAAGCCGCCGAGCTATCCATCGCGCCGGGTAGCGGCATCAGGAACGTGATGCCGGGGGTGACAAATTCGTCCATCTCTTCGATAGGGAACGTACCGGGCTTGAGCACGTTGACCATCGAGAACTGTAGCTCGCTGTCCGGGCTTTCCGTTTCGAAGCGGTGGAAAACGCCCATGGTGCGGCTATACCGTAGCCCACAGGCCATGATGAGTTCGAGCAGTTTGCCACCATCGAAGCCATCGGGATCGCGGGAGAGCACGCTGATGACGACCATTTCCTCGGCGCTGGCCAGCGTCTCTTTGGCGTGTTCGCCGTTCACATCGTGCCGCAGAGCCTTTTCCAAGGTCGGGTGGGCACGTACGACGCTGTCCTGCGCCGCGTAAGTCTCTTCATAGTCGTCATCGAAGCCTTGGTAGTGCTCTTCGTAGCGTCTCGCGCTGTCATCGTAGTCATCGAGCGCAGGCGCTGACGGCACCGCTTCACGTTTGGCAGCGGCGTCGTGAGCGGCGGCTTCGCGAGCCTGGGCTTTCTCTTGAGCGATACGCGCTTTTTCAGCGTCAGCGGCCTGTTTGGCCTCACGACGCTGCTCGGCTTCCAGTGCTTTGCGCTCAGCTTTTTGCTTGGCCAAGGCTTCGGCACGCTTGGCTTTTTCGGCCTTCTTGATGGCCTTCTCTTTGCGACGCTCGATGATACGGCGCTTGAACGAGCGCCCGATACCTTCGAAATCGACCAGACGATACTCATCGATGTCGTCGTCATCCAGTTCGCGGTCGCCAACGGTCTCTTCGCGCAGTTGGCGGCGTTTGGGAGCGTCGGACGCGTGCTTGGCAAACACGGCATCTTCAGGCTCGGCGCGCAGCACCGGTTCTGGGTCGAGGGTCGGTGTCGGCTCATCGGCAGCCGAGTCTTTAGAACGTGCGGGAGTTTCTTCTGTTACGGGCTCTGCTACGGGCGTTTCCGCCGTCGTCATGGGCGGCACGTCAGGCTGTGCAGGCGCAACGTCCTCGGTAGGCTTGGCAACGGGGGCGTCGTCTACGGCGCGCATCGTAGGCGCGGCAGCCGATGTCGTTTCCGGTTCGGGCGGCACAGAGGCCGACGCCGCAGTGGCAGACGGAGTCGGCTCAGCAGTGTTGGGCGGTTCGTGCTTGGCTGCCTGGGTATTGTCCGCGGCAAACAGGCTTGGCTCACGACGGGGTTCCGGCTTCGCCTCCTGCGTGGCTGCATGTCGTTCGGCAGATACACGGGCAGCGGGTTCGGTGTGCGCGGCTGGCGAAGAGGGCTTGGCAGCCGACTTGCCAAATGAGCGACGAAAATCCGACAGCACTTTGGACGGCCCAGGATGCTCTTGACGTTTGAGCTTGGGTTTTTGCCCCAGCCCACTGTAATCGGCGGGCTTGACCACCCGAGCACCGCCGTTTGGCAGCTCCCAATTGATCTCGGCTTCTTTCGCCTCGTCGTCTAACTCGTCTAGCTTCGCGGTCGGCAAATCCTTTACCGCTTGGTCTAGCCGGGGCACACGACGCTGACGCTGGAGCCTACGCACACCGTCGACAACGATTAGCGAAACCAGTGCCAGTCCTAGAATGATTAACCACTCTCTTAATTCCATGTCGAGCATTCCATGGGTCATCTAACCGGTTACTAGGGCACAGTGCGCGGCACTGCGCCAGAATATGGGAACCTTCTTATAAATCGATATTTAGCACCAAGCATAGCGCGGTTGCTACGAAAAGAGCCAATTTTTGCTGATTTTCACACGTTTGAGCCGCTAAGGGAGCTTTTTAGGCGAATTTTTCGACCTTATCAACCATCAAAAGTGCCCTTTCCGCGTTATTCCATCTCTGATACGGGTGGCCAAGCACGGCATGCGGTGTGAGGCCGCTACCCACTCAGTTCACCCTATTTAAACGTTATGCTAGTGAATGTTTTTCACTATCGCTAGTTTCTTATGAACGCATTGCGCTTTCACGACAGGCAATGATTCGCAAGCGATAAGCGGGACTTAAGCCTATACGGCCGCGACGATCCCACCGCCAACACCACGTTTTTTCAACAACTTGCTGTTATCAAAGCATTTCGTGGGCATGGCGTTACTATCCGCTTGCGCTGGTGCACCCAGGTGACAGGCACGCCTTGGCAAATAAGGAAACTCTTGGGAAGTCGCAACACGGCGCAGCCATGGGCCACACGCACTATTCGACCAACTCGGCGGCCTCATCGATACCCACGGAGACCAAACGCGAAACGCCGGGCTCCTGCATGGTGACCCCCATCAGGCGCTCGGCGGCTTCCATGGCAATCTTGTTGTGGGTGATATAGATGAACTGCACGCTTTCGGACATCTCTTTCACCAGCTTGGCGTAGCGGCCAACGTTGGCGTCGTCCAGCGGAGCGTCGACCTCATCCAGCATACAGAACGGGGCCGGGTTAAGCTGGAAAATGGCAAAGACCAGCGACAGCGCAGTCAGGGCTTTT
Organism: Halomonas sp. LC1; assembly: GCF_030247125.1. Taxonomy (NCBI): domain Bacteria; kingdom Pseudomonadati; phylum Pseudomonadota; class Gammaproteobacteria; order Oceanospirillales; family Halomonadaceae; genus Halomonas; species Halomonas sp. LC1. Next base: position 536,432 of record NZ_JASSPG010000001.1, read on the forward strand.
TCCCCACCGGACAGCAGGTGAATCGTGCTGTTCTTCTTACCCGGCGGTCGAGCCATGATGGCCACGCCGGTTTCCAATAGGTCATCACCGGTCAGCGTCAGCCACGCCGCCCCACCGCCAAACACACGGGGAAAGAGCGTTTGCAGGCCGTTATTGACCTGATCGAACGTCTCCCGGAAACGGACGCGGGTTTCTTGATCGATCCGCTTGATCGCCCGCTCCAGCGTTTCCAGTGCTTCGGTAAGCTCGGCATGCTGGGCTTCGAGGTAGTTACGCCGCTCGGCCTGCTGATCGTACTCCTCAATGGCCGCGAGGTTGATCGCCCCCAGGCGGCGGATTTTTTCCGAGGTACTTTCCAAGCGCTCTTGCCAAGCAGGTTCGCTGGCATCGCTGGGCAGTGTGCTGGCGAGTGCATCGGCATCGTGGCCTAGTTCTGCTAACTGCTCATCCTGGGTCGCTGCTTTGAGCGCCAGCGCCTGCACATCCATGCGGCGCTGCTGGAGCTGTTCGCGGCTCTGTTCCAGATTACGCTCATGCTGCTGGCGGGCTAACTCATCGTTGCGCAGCTGCTCGGCCAGCGCCTGGGCCTGCTGGCGCGTTTCATTGAGCCGCCGTTCCTGCTGTTCGCGCTGGTGAAGCAGCTCTTCGAGCTCCTCAGCGGCCAGCTCGTCAGGCTCGACCAGCATTTCACGGGACTCTTCCAGCTCGGCAATACGCAGTGAGAGGCGCTCTTCGGTATCGCTTGAGCGGGACTGCTGCGCGCGCAGGCTGTCGCGCTCGGCTTTTAAGCGCTCACGTTCCAAGGCCAGCGCCTGCTGCCGCGCTTTGAGCGGGGCATGCTGTTGGTTGAGCTGCTCACGCTGCTCACGCTGGCGGTGGCGCTGTTCGGCGCTGGTTTCGCGGGCTTCTGCGGCGGTTTCCAGTTGCTCCATGGCCGTGTGCCAACGAGCGCGCTGCTCTTCTAAAGTAAGCGTTAACTCCGCCTCATCTTCTTGCAGCTGGGCCAGTTCGTCGTCCAGCTCCGTGGCGCGACTGGAGAGATGCTCAAGGCGTTGGGCAAGCCGCTGCTCTTGCACCGCTAGTTGTTGGCGGGTGACCGCATGGTCACGCTCCTGCTCCGCCTGCTGCTCACGGGTCAGCTCTAACGTTTCAATCGTCTCGTTGGCGGCTTCGCACTGTTCATCAAAGAGCGCCAACGCCTCTTCCGCCCGCTCACGCTCTGCGGCTAGCTCCTCAAAGCGGCGACGCGTCACCAATAGCGCATCGACACCCTCGCCGTTCGACTGCTGGTGCAGCCAACCGCGACCGCGCCATACGCCGTCTTGGCTGACCACACTCTCACCAGGGGCAAGCATAGGCAACAGCGCTTCGGCCGCCTCGGCGGTATCAACATAGTGAATACTTGCTAACCACTCCGTTAGCGCGCCTGCGCCTTTCACCAAATCGCTGAGGCGATTGCCTGCGCCCGCCGTGGCTGTGGAAGGCGGCGCTTGATCAATCAAGCACCACTCCGTCGCTAGCGCTTCGGGCAGCGCGTTTAGCTGATGGGCGGCTACCAGTCGGGCGTTTAACCAAGGGGCGAGTAGCCAGGAAATAACCCGCTCCCAGCCTTGGCTGACCGAAATGGCTTCACCCAAGCGGGGTGCATCAGCAAGGCCATGAGCGGCAAGCGTTTCGCTTAGCTGAGGGTCGTGATCGGCCAGAGCGGCATCCATCAGCGCCTGCAGCGAAGCAAGTTCACCCTGCTGCTGGCTAAGCGCAGCGCGTTGCTCGTCACGGGAAGTTACCGCTTGCTGGTAGGCGCTTTTGGCATCGCTGTAGCGCTGCTGCCACTGTTCTCGCTCCACTTGGAAGGCGTCGGCACGTTGGTCGGCTTCTTCCAGGCGGGCTTGGTATTCGGCGTGCTCGTTTTGTAGCGCGGTCATGTCGGCCAGCTCGCCGCGCTGCTGGCGGCGGCGCTGCCCTTCTGCCTGCAGGCGGGCAATACGTTGCTCTAAGTCGCGCAGCTGGTCTTGGCTACGGTCGGCATCGCGGCTGGCCTCGCGCCAGCGGTTTTCGGCGTCGGCCCACTGCTGTTCGGCAGCTTCCAGCGCTGGCGTTGCGTCGGCCAGCGTTTGCTCGAGCATCTCGAGCTGCTCTTCCAGCGCTTCATGCTCGGGTAGCAGCTCCTCAAAGCGCTCGTCGATGACCGTGAGCCGCTCCTGGTCGCCCTCGCTGACCTGGCGCTGCTCGTCGAGATCCCGGCGCGCGGTGGCAATGTCATTGGCCAACTGCGCTTCGCGGCTTCGGCGGTGGGCCTGGTCCTGCTCTAAGCGGGCAATGCGCGTGGTGGTTTCATAAAACTGCTGCTGGTAACGGTCCAACACTTCGGCCAGCTCGTCGTGCTGTTCGCGGGCCTGCTCCAGGCGGGTTTCACATTGACGCACGCCAAACACGTCTTTCTCGACGGCAATTTCCAGCTCGCGGACACGGCTCTCTTGATGAGACTGTTCGGCCCGCAGGGTGCGGCCGCGCAGCAGCGCCAGCTCGCCTTTTAAGCGGTACTCGTGCTGTTTGAGTTCCTGATAGCGCTTGGCGGCTTCCGCTTGGCGCTTGAGGCGTTCGAGCTGTTTATCCAGCTCTTCGCGAATATCGTCCAGGCGCTCCAGGTTCTCCTGGGTGCGCCGCATGCGGTTTTCGGTTTCCCGACGGCGCTCTTTGTACTTGGAGATCCCCGCGGCTTCTTCGAGGGTGGCGCGAAGGTCATCCGGGCGCGCTTCGATCAGCCGCGAGATCATGCCCTGGCCGATAATGGCGTAGGAGCGCGGGCCTAGGCCGGTCCCCATGAACAGGTCGGCGATATCCCGGCGGCGGCACTTCTGGCCGTTGAAGAAGTAGTTGGACTGGCCATCCCGGGTCACTAGGCGTTTGACGGCAATTTCTGAGTACTGGGCGTACAAACCGCCCATGCCGCCATCGCGGTTATCGAACTTCAGCTCGATAGAGGCCTGCCCTACCGGCTTACGCCCGGTAGAGCCGTTGAAAATAACGTCGGCCATGGATTCGCCGCGCAGGGTTTTGGCGGAGGACTCCCCCATCACCCAGCGCACGGCGTCGATAATATTGGATTTACCGCAGCCGTTCGGCCCGACGATGGCCGTCATATTGCCATCGAAGGGCACGGTGACCGGATCGACAAAGGACTTGAACCCAACAAGACGAATAGAGGTTAAGCGCATTGCAACCCTTAGCAGCGGTAGCTTAAGTGGAGATTATTCAAAAACACGGTTGATAACGACATTGGCCGCATCGTCTTCGCTGATAGCACCTACGCTGACGCTCTCCAAATCGCCAAACAGGTCGCCCGGCTGCGGCGTGGCCTGCCCAGATTCTGAGACACGCACCACCAAGCGTGCTTCGCGCACCTGGGAGATTTGCGCTTGCGGCGACATGGCGGCGGTATCGTCCAGCACGACGGTCATGGGCAGCTCAGAAACCTGCGTACGTATCACCGCCAGCGGCGGCAGCTCGCCGTCGATATCCCGCGCGGTGATGAACACCGTAGCGTCGTCACTGACGTTGTCTACCAGTGCCTCATCCATGGAAACGTGCACCCGCACCCCTTGCCCCTGCGCGTCTGCAGGCGCCTCAGGCGTTACGCCCATGCGCTCTTGGGCAACACGAATGCCATCGCGCAGCGATTCAGCGGTTTCGGGATCTTCGATATTCGCTACAGCCCGACGCCAGCGGTCAATGGCCGTTTCATAGTCACCGTTATCGAAGGCGTGGATGCCCAACAGCCCCAGCACGGTGGGCTGGCGGGGGTCTAACTCTAGCGTTTCATCCACCAACGCTTGAACGTCAGGGGTTAGTTCACGCTCGGCCATGAAGAAGCGGAGCTGCGCCAGCTGGGCGAGCAGCGGTGGAATACGCCCTTCAATGGCAATCAAGCGCTCCAGGGCATCGGCGGCTTTTTCGGGCTGGCCGGTATCGCGGTAGAGCGGAAACAGTGAACTCCACACGTTGGGGTTGTTGGGCTGACGCTCGGCCTCGGCCTCCATGCGCTCCAGAAACATAGCCATCGAGCCTTCCGGGTCGTTGCGAACTTCCTCTTGGATGGCGTAGAGCGTCAGGTCGCCTTCTGCCCCGTTTTGCTGGTACCAGAAGGTGCTGGCCCCTACCACGGCGACCATGACCAGCGGCACCACCAGCCGTCCAGCGCTCGCAGCTTTCAGTGGCCGCTTGGCCTGAGTGGCAGTGTCTTCCAGCAGGCTGCGCTCTAGCTCTAGGCGATCTTCATTAAAACGAGCGTCGTCGATGTCGCCACGCTCGCGTGCCGCTTCCAGGGACGCCATGCGCCGCTGGAAAATCGCCACGTTCTGCTCGGCAGACGTATCGTTGGCTTCAAAGTGATCTAGCTGGTCGCGCAGAACGCGGGCACCGCGCATGGGGGCAACTAATAGCCACAGCGCGGGCAGTAACAGTAAGGCAATCGCTATCCAGAGCGGTGTCATGAAGACCTCTCGCGGTTAATCAGGGCATCCAAGCGGGCGCGTTCTTCTGCACTCAGCGCTTTAGCAGAAGCGTTGCGGCGGGCGCGTACCATCAGCACGACGACCAGCATGCCTAGCACCACCAACCCAATGGGCAGCCCCCACAGCAGGTAGGTGCGGTTTTCCAGGCGCGGGTTGTAGAGAATGTAATCGCCGAAACGCTGCACCATGTGGTTGATGATTTCGATATCGGCGCGGCCTTCGTTCAGCAGCACGTAGACGCGCTCGCGCATGTCCGCCGAGATGGGCGCATCGGAGTCGTCGATGGCCTGGTTTTCACACAGCGGGCAGCGCATGGAGGCGGTCAGGTCGCGGTAGCGCTTCTCCAGTACCGGATCATCGAACTCGCGCACTTCGATTCCGCCTGCCATGACGCTACCGGCGGTGGCCAGCAGCATGGCCGTCACTATCCAACGAATTATCGCCATTTTTCTACCTCCGGCAGGATACGGTCACGGACATCTTCCGGGGAGACATAGCCCTTGTGGTGATAGCGAATCACGCCCTCGGCATCCACCAGAAAGGTTTCCGGCGCGCCGTACACGCCCAGGTCGAAACCGAGGCTGCCATCCGGGTCAAAGATGTTGATCTCGAAGGGGTCGCCGAATTCGGTCAAAAACTCCAGGCCTTTCTCGCGGGTATCTCGGTAGTTGATGCCCACCATACGGATGCCGTTATCAGCGAGTTCTAACAGCTGCGGCATTTCCTGCTTGCAGGCGGGACACCACTCGCCCCAGACGTTGACCAGCGTCACTTCGCCGGTGAGCAGCGACTGGTCTACCTGGCGTTCGGCGTCACGCAAGGTAGTGGCCTGAAACTCGGGAAACTCCCGCGCCATGAGGGCCGAATCCCGCTGGGAAGGGTCCTGCCCCAACCCTTGATAGAGAAACAGCGCGATGCCCACAAAACCGATGGGTAAAAGAAGCAACAGCAGGCGGCGTGTCATACCGTGGCCTCCTGTGACGGAGATTGATCAATACGTGAGGATGCAGGTTGGCGCGCGGCTGCGCGGCGGTAGCGCTTATCCGCTACGGCCAAGATGCCGCCGAAGGCCATGAGCAGGCCGCCTAACCACAGCCAGCGCACAAACGGCTTGTACTGGACGCGCATGGCATAGCTGCCGTCGCCCAGGTCTTCACCCATGGCCACATAGAGGTCGCGGAACAAACCAGGGCGCAGCGCAACTTGGGTCATGGGCATGCCGGTGGCGAGGTAAAGGCGCTTCTCGGGGCGCATCACGAAGCTGCGTCCCTCGTCCCCGCGCTGTACCTGAATGATCGAAGTATCGGCCAGGAAGTTGGGGCCACGTCGGTTGGTGAGTTCCGTCATGGTGAACTGATAGCCCGCCACTTCCACGGTGGTGCCCGGCGACATGCGCACGTTGCGTTCGATGTTGTAGTTCGAAACGACGGCAACGCCCACGATGGTCACCGCAATGCCCACGTGGCCCAGCACCATTCCCCAATAAGAGAGCGAGAGCTTGCGCAGCCCGGCGACAAACGAGCTGGCGTGACGGGTCTTGTCGAACAGGTCGCGCACCATCGGCAAGACGATCCACAGCGCAGAAATAATGCCCAGCGACACCCACAGGTTCCATTCGCCGCCGTAGACCAACGGCATGGCCACACCCAGCACGATGGCAGCTGCCGCCGCGAGACCTAGCTTGCGCCACAGCTCACGGCCACTCATGCTTTTCCAACGCGCCACCGGCCCCAAGCCCATGAAGACACACATCACCACGGTGAGCGGTACGAACAGCGCATTGAAGTAAGGCGGGCCTACGCTGATTTTACCCAACCCCAGAGAATCCAGAATCAGCGGGTACACCGTGCCCAAGAGCACCGTGACGGTCATGATGACCAAAATGATGTTGTTGATCAGCAGCAGCGAATCCCGCGAGAGCCAGTTAAAACCGACCTTATGGCTCACCCGCGGCGCACGCAGTGCAAACACCAGCAGCGATAGCGTGACGGTGATTGCCAGCAGCATCAGGATGAAGAAGCCACGCGAGGGGTCATTGGCAAAGGCATGGACCGAGGTCAGTACGCCCGAGCGCACCAAGAAGGTGCCCATCAGCGACAGCGAGAACGTCGAGATCGCCAGCAGCACCGTCCAGCTCTTGAACGAGCCACGTTTTTCGGTCACCGCCAGCGAGTGAACCAGTGCCGTGCCCGTTAGCCAGGGCAATAGCGAAGCGTTCTCCACCGGGTCCCAGAACCACCAGCCGCCCCAGCCAAGCTCGTAGTAGGCCCACCAGCTGCCGAGTGCGATCCCGACGGTGAGAAACGCCCAGGCCACGTTGGTCCAGGGGCGCGCCCAGCGGGTCCAAGCGGCGTCTAAGCGCCCGCCCAGCAGGGCGGCAATCGCGAAAGCAAACACCACCGAAAAGCCCACATAACCCATGTAGAGCATCGGCGGGTGAACCACTAGGCCAAAATCCTGCAACAGCGGATTCAAGTCGGCGCCATCTTGCGGCATGTTCGGCAGCAAGCGCTCGAAGGGGTTGGAGGTCATCAAAATGAAGAGCAAGAAGCCCACACACACCATGCCCATGATGCCCTGCACTCTGGCCACCATGTCGCGGGGCAAGTCGCCCGAGAAGACCGATGCCGCGAATCCCCAACCCGCCAGCATCAAGCTCCATAGCAGCACCGAGCCTTCATGGTTACCCCACACGGCGCTGAATTTGTAGTACCAGGGCAGCAGAGAGTTGGAGTTGTTAGCGACATTAGCCACGCTGAAATCGTCCAGCATGTAGCTGGCGGTCAAGCAGAGGTAGGCAATGGTCACAAACAGGAATTGGCCGATGGCCATGGGACGACCATAGGCCATCCACAGCGGGCGACGCGTGGCAGCCCCGGCAAGCGGCATCACCGCCTGAACCACCGCCATGAGTAGCGCGATGACCAGGGCAAAGTGGCCGATTTCAGGAATGATCTTAATCAACATGGGTGCTCCGAATTAGCATCAGGCTTTATCGCACAGCGTGCGTGCAGTCGTTAATAGTCGCTTCCTTCTGGGGAGCCTTCCTGCTCTAGGCGCTTGCCCACTTCGGCAGCTTTCGCTTGAAAGTCTGCCGGGGAGTAGCCTGCTTCTTCCAATGCCTGCGCCACTTCGGGCGGCATGTAGTTTTCATCGTGGCGTGCCAACACCTTATCGGCGTAGAGTCGGCCATCGGCCTGCAGTTCGCCGACCACCACCACGCCCTGCCCTTCACGGAATAGGTCCGGCAGAATACCGCTGTAGTAGACCTCTAGATCATCCACGTAGTCAGTCACTACGAACTCAACATCGAGGCTTTCCGGGTCGCGGGACACAGAGCCCTCTTTGACCATGCCCCCCGCGCGAATTTGGCGCTCCATGGGGGCATCGCCTTGGGCAATTTGTACCGGGCTGAAAAACAGATTGATGTTGGCGCGCAGCGCATACAGGGTGAGCCCCACCGCAATGGCGGTGAGCGACAATAGCCCTAAGATAACAAACAGCTTCTGTTTACGTTTAGGCGTCATAGTGAACGTCCTTCTGAGCAGAGTTAACTGGCTCTTGCAGGGGCTGCGCGTGCGATGGCTGAGCGTTGCGCTGGGCATTTTCACGACGCGCCCGGCGCTTTACCACGTTGAGTAGCTGGCGGCGCTCCTGACGTGCGTGCCACACGATCATTAGCATCAACAGCGCAGTAACTCCCCAGGCAGCCCACACGTAGACCGCGTGACCGCCCATGGCAAAAAATTCGTTTAGCGAGGAAAAGGCCATTAGTTCGTCTCCTCGGCAAGCTCGCGCACCCAGCGCTTATTGGCTTCACGACGCAGAATTTCGCTGCGCGTGCGCATCAGCGTGAGCGCAATAAAAAAGCTGTAAAAGCCCAATACCATGATCAGCAGCGGTGCCCACATGTCCATGGTCATGGCAGAGCGCCCTGTAATCGTGAAAGTGGCGGGCTGGTGAAGGGTGTACCACCAATCCACTGAGTACTTAATAATCGGAATGTTGATCACGCCCACCATCGCTAGCACCGACGCGGCACGGGAACCGCTATCGCGGCTGCTAAACGCACCGCGCAAGGCAATTACGCCCAGGTAGAGAAACAGCAGAATCAGCATGGAGGTAAGCCGTGCATCCCACATCCACCAGGTTCCCCAGGTGGGCACGCCCCATACTGCGCCCGAAAAAAGCGCTACGAAGGTCATCGCGGCACCCAGCGGGGCCATCACGGTGGCGACCATATCCGCCACTTTGATCTTCCAGACCATGAATACCAGCCCGGAGACCGCCATGGAGACAAAGATGGATTGGGCTAGGAATGCGGCGGGTACGTGGACATAAATGATGCGAAAACTATTGCCCTGTTGATAGTCCGCAGGCGCAAAGGCCAACCCCCAGACGGTGCCTACCAGCAGTAGTAGCGTCGCCGCCACCCAAAAAAGTGGCTGCAGCTTGGCGCTAATGGCATAGAACCACTTGGGTGATCTTAGTTTGTTGATAAAGGCCCACATGGTGTTCCCGTCCTCTAACCGTTAATGCTGATGCGCAGCGATGCCGCAATGGCCCAGGGAGCCAACATCAGCGCCAGCGCTAACAGTGCGCCTAAAATCGCCAGATGCGCGGCAATACCCTCGCCAAAAATAGCGGCTTGTACGGCACCTGCGCCGAAAATTAGTACTGGTATATAGAGCGGCAGCACCAGCAGCGAGAGCAGCACACCGCCACGGGCCAGCCCTACTGTTAGCGCCGCTCCGATCGCCCCAATTAAGCTCAAGCTGGCCGTACCGAGTGCCAACGACAGCGCTAGCACGGCGTAGCTTCCCGCTGGAAGCGACAGCATGATGCCCAGCAGCGGTGCCATCAGTGCCAGCGGCAAACCCGTTAACAACCAATGTACCGCCACTTTTGCCAACCCCAGCGCCGCCAGCGGCTGGGGTGCCAGTAATAGTTGTTCCAGGCTGCCATCGTCGTAGTCGCTGCGAAACAGGCTATCCAGCGAAAGCAGTGCCGCGAGCAGTGCGGCCACCCATAAAAGCCCTGGCGCAATGCTTGCCAACAGCTCTGGATCCGGTGAAATACCAATGGGAAACAGGGTAATCACCAGCGCAAAGAACACCAGCGGATTGAGCACTTCGCCACGACGGCGCAGCATCAGGGTGAGGTCGCGTTTGAGGGTTGCCTTTATGGCCACCAGCAGACCGCCCTGGGGAGCATGGATAGCCACCTCTGGGGTGCTCAGTTGAGCGTGTGAACGTTGCAACGCTGTCTCCTTCTTACCCCAGCTGAATGCGCCTAAGCACAGGTGACTCGGTCAATGCGTGGTGAGTAGTGACCAGAACGCAGCCGCCAGACTGCGCATGCGCCACCAGCTGCGCCTCTAGCGCCGCCACCCCTTGGCGATCAATCGCGGTGAAAGGCTCGTCGAGCACCCACAGCGCCCGCTGGGTCAGGGTCAGGCGTGCCAGCGCCACGCGCCGCTGCTGCCCGGCGGAAAGCTGGCCGGCAGGAACATCTTCAAACCCCGCCAACCCAACGGCAGCCAACGCTGCCTCACGTGCAGGCTCGCTGCCCTTTTCTCCGCTAAGCGCCTGATACCAAGCTAGATTTTCCAGCGGTGACAGGCCTGCTTTCACGCCTGGGGCATGACCTAAATAGAGTAAATTGGCGAGAAAATGTTCACGGGCTTGGCGCATGGGTTCGCCATTCCAGTAAAGCTCGCCACGGTAATCGGTTAATTGCCCGGAGAGTATTTTCAGCAGCGTTGTCTTGCCGCTGCCGTTGGGGCCTTCAATGCGCACGATCTCACCGCTTTGGATATCGAGATCGAGCCCTTCAAACAGCCAACGGTCGTCGCGTTCACAGGCCAATTGTCGGGCTTGCAGGCACAGGCTCAAAAGACACTCCAGGCACGTTGATTTTGGGTCGAACTCTACACGGAAAGGCCCTTTCTCGCCAGTCACGCTCTGCGGTCTTGGGTCGCAGCGTGACCTGTCTCAATTTCCGCGTAAGAAACCCAGGTGTGAGACAGCACTAGCACTGTATGCAAAAACAGGCTTATACTGTAACAACTGTATAAATAGACACAACAGAATAAAACTACAGCTATCGACTCAATCAAACGCCTTGGCAACGGGCGCTGCATGGGAGAACACACTATGACGATTTGCCTATCCCCTCAGGTAACGTCTCACGTACCTTCTTACGTACCCTCTCAGACGCTGTCTCAACCGGTAGCGCCATCGACGCCTACCCCACTAGCGTCTCGCAGCGCCTCATCACATGCGCGCCAAGCGTGCACACCCCCTCGCGTCACACGTCGCAACACCTACGCCCTGCGTATTCGCGGCGATCGCATGCGCGACTGCAACCTCTTCGACGGCGATGTCATCATCATTCATCGCCACCAGCACGACGCTCATCAAGAAACCGTCGTAGCAACGATTAACCAGCGGGAAGTGGCGCTGAAGCAGCTCTCTATCAGCCGTTTAGGCATTCATTTATGGCCCGAAGATGCAGCGATGTCCGAAGTCTTCCTGCATAATTGTGATATCCAGGTGCTGGGCATGGTAATGGGCGTAGCCCACCACGCAACGGAAACCCGGCACCATTAACGTTATCCACCCTGCTGGGAGTACTATTTGCGCTATCGAGTCCCTGATTTAGCCCCTGAGACATGGCACACCGCCGAGATTGACGTTGAAAAGAGTCAGTTCTTGGCCTGGGTGTGCCACGCTCCTACCACCGACGCCTTCGACGCGCTGCTTCAAGCGGCCAAAGCTGCCCACCCGAATGCCAGCCATCACTGCACTGCGTTTATCGCCGGACCTCCTGGAGAGCAAACGCATATTGGCTTTTCCGACGACGGCGAGCCCGGCGGAACCGCAGGCCGTCCGATGTTCCAGGCGTTGCAGGGCAGCCAGATTGGCGAAATTGGTTGCGTGGTGATTCGCTACTTTGGCGGCACCAAGTTAGGTACCGGAGGTTTGGCACGCGCCTATGCGCAGGCGGTCAATGCCGGGCTGGAAACGCTGCCCACCCGGGAAGTCGTCGAGCGGGATAGCTATTTATTAAAGGTCCGCTTCGCCCACGAAGCGCAAGCCCGCGCTTGGTGCGACGAGCAGGCACTGCCCGTGCAACAGGCGGAGTACGATGGCAACGGAGTGAGCTTAACCATTGGCTGGCCACGCGATGTCGAGCTGGATATCAGCGGACTGGAAAACCGCCTTAAAACATCCATTGAGCTACAGCAAATATAAAAAAAACGCGGCTTACACGAGCGCTTGCTCGGTAAGCCGCGTTCTATAGCGGCAGACGTGCTGTCTAACTAGCCGCTTAGCCCAGGTACTTGATCATCACACCGGCAGCCACTGCCGAACCGATGACCCCAGCAACGTTCGGCCCCATGGCGTGCATCAGTAGGAAGTTATGCGGGTTCGCTTCCAGACCCACCTTATTCGCCACACGCGCCGCCATCGGCACGGCAGACACACCCGCCGCGCCAATCAGCGGGTTGATGGGCATTTTGCTGACTAGGTTCATCAGCTTGGCCATCAAGACACCGGCAGCGGTGCCGATACCGAACGCCACGATCCCCAGGCCCAGAATCCCTAAGGTTTCGAACGCCAAAAAGCTCTCCGCCATCAGCTTAGACCCTACCGACAGACCCAGAATGATCGTGACGATATTGATCAGCGCATTTTGCGCGGTATCGGAGAGGCGCTCCACTACCCCACACTCACGCATCAGGTTGCCGAAGCAGAACATGCCCAGCAGCGGTGCCGCGTCCGGCAGAAACAGCGCGACAGCAATCAACAGCATCAGTGGGAAGACCACTTTTTCGAGCTTAGAGACCGGACGCAGCTGCGTCATGGTGATCTTGCGCTCTTTTTCGGTGGTCAGCAGGCGCATGATCGGCGGTTGGATCAACGGCACCAGTGCCATGTAGGCATAGGCCGCGACGGCAATCGCCCCTAGCAACTCAGGCGCCAGCACGCTGGAAACGTAGATCGACGTCGGACCATCCGCCCCGCCGATGATACCAATCGCCGCCGCCTGATTGAGCGAGAAATCCATGATGCCCATGGACGTGAGCAGCACGGCGCCGAACAGCGTAGCGAAAATGCCGAACTGTGCCGCCGCGCCCAGAAACAGCGTGCGCGGGTTGGCCAGCAGCGGGCCGAAATCGGTCATTGCCCCTACGCCCATGAAGATCAGTAGCGGCGCAATGCCCGAGCCAATGGCGACCTTGTAGAAGTTATAGAGCATGCCATCGCTGTAGCCGACGCTCACCGCCACGTCTTTGGCAGCGCGCAGCTGATCCGGCGCGGCCGAGTCGTGGGCAATGGCCTTGAGGGTCTCGCGCCAACCCTCGACACCGGCCAGCGGGTCCAGCGTCGCGCCCAGCGCCGCCGCCATTTGCTCAAGCACGGCGGGCTTGGCCACTTCAATGGCTTGATCCAACGCCGAAATCGCCAAACCGGCCTCGGGAATGTTGGCCAAAATACCGCCAAACCCAATCGGCACCAGCAGCAGAGGCTCGAACTTCTTGTAGATCGCCAAGTAGAGTAGCCCAAGCCCCACCAGGATCATGACCGCTTGGCCAAGCTCCAGGTTATAGAGCCCGGAGCCTTCCCATAGAGTGATTAATTTATCCATTCCGAAAAGCCCTTAAAGCTCGATCAGCGCATCGCCAACGGCCACGCTATCGCCTTCGCTGACGTTGACTTTCGACACCGTACCGGCGCTGCTGGCACGCACTTCGGTTTCCATCTTCATGGCTTCCAGAATGATCACGACATCGCCTTCGGCCACTTGGTCGCCTGGCCGCACGTTCACTTTGAAGATGTTACCCGCCAGCGGCGCATCGATGCTGACACCGCTGGGTGCCGGGGCGTCGGCTTCGGGCTGGGCGTCGGACTGCTCTTGGATGTTGCCAATCTCGCCCCCCTCCGACACCTCGACCACGTACGCCTTGCCGTTGAGCTTCACGGTATAGGTTTCCGGGCCAGCACCAGCGCTTGGTGCGGCGACAGGGACTGTTTCTGCTTTGGCCGGCGCAGCCGTGCGAGGTGCTTCCGGCGCAGGCTCGAAAGCGTCTTTATTGTCGCGATTCTTGAGGAATTTCAAACCAATCTGCGGGAACAGGGCATAGGTCAATACGTCATCCACTTCCCGCTCGCCGTCGGCAAGGCGAATGCCATCGGCGCTGGCTTTCTCTTTCAGCTCGGCGGCGAGTTTGTCCATCTCAGGTGAGAGGTTGTCTGCCGGGCGGCAGGTAATTGGCTCGCCGCCTTCCAGCACACGCTTTTGCAATTCGGCATTGAAGGGTGCTGGGGCAGAGCCGTATTCACCTTTCAGCAGCGCCTGTACCTCTTTAGAGATCGACTTGTAGCGCTCGCCCATCATGACGTTCATGACCGCTTGGGTACCCACGATTTGTGACGTGGGGGTAACCAGCGGAATGAAACCGAGATCTTCGCGGACGCGGGGGATTTCACTCAGCACGTCATCCAGCTTGTCGCCAGCGCCCTGCTCTTTTAGCTGGCTCTCCATGTTGGTGAGCATTCCGCCGGGAACCTGGGCCACCAGAATGCGTGAATCGATACCGCGCAGCGAACCTTCGAAGGCGGCGTATTTTTTACGCACCTCGCGGAAGTAGCCAGCGATATCTTCCAGCAACTCTAGGTCCAAGCCAGTGTCGCGGTCGGTATCTTTTAGCATGGCGACCACCGATTCCGTCGGGCTGTGGCCGTAGGTCATCGACATGGAGGAGATGGCGGTGTCGACGTTATCGACTCCTGCTTCGACCGCTTTCAAAATGGTCGAGGTCGATAAGCCTGTGGTCGCATGGCAGTGCAGGTGAACCGGAATGGAGAGCTCTTTTTTCAGACGCGTGACTAGATCATACGCCGTGTACGGCGTGAGTAGCCCCGCCATATCCTTGATAGCCAGAGAATCTGCGCCCATTGCAGCAATGGTTTTGGCAAGATCTACCCAGCTATCCAGGGTATGTACCGGACTCACCGTGTAGGAAATGGTGCCCTGTGCATGGCCACCGACTTGGCGAACCGCTTTGATGGCGCGCTCCAGGTTGCGCGGGTCGTTCATAGCGTCAAACACGCGGAACACGTCAACGCCGTTGGTTTTAGCGCGCTCGACGAATTTATCAACTACGTCATCGGCATAGTGGCGGTAACCCAGCAGGTTTTGGCCGCGCAGCAGCATTGCCTGAGGTGTGTTCGGCATCGCCTCTTTAAGGGCACGAATACGCTCCCACGGGTCCTCTCCTAAATAACGGATACACGCATCGAAAGTGGCACCGCCCCAGGTTTCCAGAGACCAGTAGCCGACTTTATCCAGCTTTTCGGCGATGGGCAGCATGTCATCCAAGCGTAGGCGCGTAGCAAACAGCGATTGGTGCGCATCGCGCAGGACAACATCAGTGATTCCCAGAGGACGTTTTGTTTCATTCATGGTCGTGGCTCACAGTTTAGCGTTATGGATTTGTAGTAAATTTAACAAAAAAATAGCCATCAGAGCGAAATAAGCACACAAAAGCGTGCGTCTTACGGACGGCGGGACGAGCGGTAACGATGCACTGCAGCACTGATCACTGCGACGACTTCGTCGTTTTGGCCCTGACTGGCGGGAGTTTTTCCACTTTTTCGGCCCACTGGCGCAGCCACAGGGGCAGGCTGAAAGCGGTCAATCAGCTTTGACATTAGCGTGACGCTAATGACCAAAATAGTAAGAAAAACAAAAACAAAGCCCATACCAAGACCCATTAGAGCGAGCCCCTCTTGGAGCAACTCCGACCCCTGCATAGCGTGCTCTCCTTATTTTATAGGATTATTGGCACACCAAACGCCTCCAACGGCGCTTGGCGCAATAAGGGTAATACACTAACCTGCCACATCCAGAATAGAATGCAATCGCGCCATAGTGGAAGCCATGGTTGTTAATTTACTACATAAAGGCAAGATCGGTCTCGCACCGATGGAAGGCGTCATCGATGCGCTCACCCGTGACCTGCTCACTCGGCAGGCCGGTTTTGACTGGTCGGTAACGGAATTCGTCCGCGTCGTCGACACGCGCCTCCCCCCACGTGTGTTTTATAAACACTGCCCCGAATTACAGCAGTGCCCCGTCGCCACGCCCAGCGGCGTGCCGGTGCATCTGCAGCTACTGGGCTCCGACCCTCAGGCCTTGGCCGAGAATGCGCGCCAAGCGCTGGCGCTGGGCGCGATCAGTATCGATCTCAATTTTGGCTGCCCTGCCAAGCTCGTCAACCGCCACGACGGCGGCGCCTCACTGCTGCGCCAGCCCGACCGCGTGTATCGCGCCGTGAAAGCGGTCGCGGACGCGCTAGACGGTGACATCCCGGTGACGGCGAAGATTCGACTGGGGTTTGCCAATCGTCGCTTGGCAGTGGCGTGTGCGCAGGCCACTGAGGCGGGCGGCGCGGCGCGCCTGGTCGTCCATGGGCGAACGCGAGACGAAGGGTATCGTCCGCCGGCGCACTGGGAGTGGATCGGCAAAGTGCGCCACCACGTGTCTATCCCCGTGGTGGCCAACGGCGACATTTGGACCCTGGAAGATTACTGGAAGGCCCGCACGCTCTCAGGCTGTCGCGATGTGATGCTTGGGCGAAGTGCGTTGGCAGACCCTTGGCTCGCCCCTCGCATTCGCCACTGGCAGCAAACCGGCGAACGCTTGGCGGACACCACGTGGGAAATGCGCGCCAGCGTACTGCAAGAGTACGCCGCCCTACAGCGCCAACATCTTCCTGACCGCGTGGTCGTATCTCTGGTAAAGCAGTGGCTTGCCCAGATGCGCCAGGGCAACGCCGAAGCCAACCTGCATTTTCAGCGCCTAAAGCGCTTGACCGACCTGGACACACTTTTGGGTAGTCTTATCCCTAGCGCAAGCGCACTTAACGCCTGCGAACCCGCCTAAGGCTGTCGAGCACGCCCCTTCCTGCCCCCAGCCGATTTAAAGCGCCTCTCCAGGCGCTTTTTTAGGCGCATCACTGGCTTTCGCTACCCGGCACTCTCCCTTGGCGCGTTACGGGCCAAAAAAAAGCGCCCTTCCGCAAAGATGCGGGGGCGCTTTACACGATCGCAAGACTACCGCGCGAGCCACGATAGTCAGGCTAGAAAACAGAAAACCCGCTCTCCTATGAGAGCGGGTTTTAGAATCTGGCGCGCCCGGGAGGATTCGAACCTCCGACCACCTGATTCGTAGTCAGGTACTCTATCCAGCTGAGCTACGGGCGCTTTTCAGTCATTGCCTAATTCCTCAAGCAATGAAATCAGTGTAACATCAAGCACTTAGCTTTGCAAATTGGCGCGCCCGGGAGGATTCGAACCTCCGACCACCTGATTCGTAGTCAGGTACTCTATCCAGCTGAGCTACGGGCGCGTATCAAATTACGATGCTACATCATGCAGTTGGCGGAGAGAGAGGGATTCGAACCCTCGATAGGGCTATAAACCCTATACTCCCTTAGCAGGGGAGCGCCTTCAGCCACTCGGCCACCTCTCCTCAACGGCACGGCGCGAATATTACCGATTTTGATGGCTGGTGTCCAGCCTTATTCCGATTTTTTTCGCGCCGGCCTAAAATCACCGCTTAAACGCCCTTTAATGAGCGTAACACGGACAGCCATTTATTCTGATTCGCTTTCACTATTACGTTCACGCTGAATGCGCTGATAGATCTCTTCACGGTGAACCGCGACATCTTTTGGTGCGTTCACACCAATGCGCACTTGATTACCTTTCACACCTAATACTGTGACGGTAATTTCATCACCGATCATCAGCGTTTCGCCAACGCGGCGGGTTAGGATGAGCATGGCTGATCTCCTTCTCAGACGTTTTATACAACGGGATGTGTCCGCCAGCGGCGTCACCATGCCATTATGCGGCATGGTGACGCCTGCCACCAAAGGCTTTGGCCCCTATGACACCTTACCCTCCCGTTGAAAGAAAGCTCACCACCACACGGCAGCGAGTAACTTCAGCGTAGAAGGTTTAGGCCACAATTGTTATTCAGATTCGATATCGGACTTATCGAGACCAAACGCTTTGTGTAAGGCGTTAACTGCAAGCTCCATATGCTTTTCGTCAATTACGACAGAAATTTTAATTTCTGAAGTAGAGACCATACGGATATTAACGTTTTCATCGGCCAATACGCGGAACATTTTAGAGGCAACACCCGCATGAGAGCGCATGCCAACGCCGACCAGCGACACTTTGGCAATGTTGTCATCGCCGCGCAGCTCACCGCCGCCCAGGTCAGGAATAACGGTCTCTTCTAGCAGCTTTTTGGTGGCTTTATAGTCACCTTTTGCCACGGTGAAGGTGAAGTCGGTGTAATCGCCAGCTGGTGCAACGTTCTGGACGATCATATCTACTTCAATATTCGCGTCGGCAATCGGCCCCAAAATACGTGAAGCCACACCAGGTACATCCGGCGTATTCAGCAGGGTGAGTTTGGCTTCGTTCTTGGTAAACGCGATACCGGAGATTAGCGGTTCTTCCATAGAATCCTCGTCTTGGTCTGAATCTGCAACAATCAGGGTGCCAGGGCCGTCTTCAAAGCTAGACAGTACCCGCAGCGGCACGTTGTATTTACCGGCGAATTCAACAGCGCGAATTTGCAGCACTTTGGAGCCCAAACTAGCGAGTTCGAGCATTTCTTCTACGGTGATGCTTTCAAGGCGCTGCGCTTTGGAACATACACGGGGGTCCGTGGTGTAAACACCGTCTACGTCGGTATAGATTTGGCACTCATCAGCCCCCAAGGCGGCAGCAAGCGCCACGCCGGTGGTATCAGAGCCGCCACGCCCCAGCGTGGTGATATTGCCGTCTTCGTCTACGCCTTGGAAACCAGCGACCACCACGACCTTCCCTGCATCCAGGTCAGATTTGAGATCGTCAGTTTCAATACGCTGAATACGCGCCTTGGTGTAGGCGCTGTCGGTATGAATCCCTACCTGGGCACCCGTGTGCGAGGTCGCCGACACGCCAATTTGCTGTAGCGCCATGGCCAGTAGGGAAATGGTCACCTGCTCCCCTGTTGAGAGCAACATATCCATTTCACGCGGGGCGGGATCCTCGTTCAGAGCATGGGCCATTTCGGTCAGGCGGTTGGTCTCGCCACTCATCGCGGAGACAACAACCACTACCTGATGGCCCTGGTCGCGAAAGCCTTTAACTTTTTCCGCCACGGCCTTGATACGGTCGACAGAGCCCACCGAAGTGCCGCCGAACTTCTGTACGTATAGTGCCATATGCCGTTTTTCCTTTACGTTCGGGAATGGAAGGTGAATATTGTTATTGCTAATTTCCTAACTAGCAAAAAGGCCGGTAGCAAATAATGCCACCGGCCTCTCTATTTAGCGAAGTGTGTTTTCCAACCAAGCCGGGACACTGTTCAACGCATCCGGCAGCGCATCGGGCTGACTGCCGCCTGCTTGAGCCATATCAGGGCGCCCACCCCCTTTGCCACCCACTTGGGAGGCCACATGATTAACCAGCTCACCCGCTTTAACACGGCCAGTTAAATCAGAAGTGACCCCAGCAATCAGGCTGACTTTACCAGCGGCCTTGTCAGCAGTGGCTAGCATAATCACGCCAGAGCCTAGCTTGTTTTTCAGCTGATCCAATACGCCGCGCAGATCTTTACCAGACACGCCATCCAACTCAGTTACCAGCAGCTTCACGCCGCCCACTTCCTGCACTTGGCTGAGCATATCGCTACCCGCCGCGCTCGCCAGCTTCGCTTTGAGCTGCTCGAGCTCTTTTTCCAGGCTGCGGTTGCGCTCCACCAGCGATTCGACACGCGCTTCCACTTGCTCTGGCTTGGTTTTTAAGCGTTCGCTAATCCGCTGAACGCGGGCTTCTTGCTCACGGAAATACGCCAGTGCGTTTTCGCCGGTAATCGCTTCAATACGACGCACACCCGAGGCAATACCTACTTCGCTGACCACGTGGCAGCAGCCAATGTCGCCACTGCGCTTGACGTGGGTACCGCCGCAAAGCTCGATGGAGAAGTCATCGGCACCGATGGTCAATACGCGCACGTTATCAGCGTATTTGGCTTCGAACAGTGCTGCCGCGCCTTTGGCCTTGGCATCGGCGAGGCTCATCTGCTCGATTTTGGTCGGCGCGTTGGCCAAGATTTGCTCGTTGACGATGCGCTCGACCTCAGCAAGCTGCTCTGCGGTCATCGGTTCGAAGTGACTAAAGTCAAAACGCAGACGCTCTGCGTTGACCAACGAGCCCTTCTGCTGAACGTGATCGCCCAGCACCATACGCAGTGCTTTGTGCAGCAGGTGGGTCGCGGAGTGGTTACGTATGGTCGCGCTGCGCAGGCTGGCGTCCACTTCACCGCGTACGTTGGCGCCGACACTCAGACTCCCTTCGACCATTACCCCCTGGTGAAGGTGGTGGCCACTCTGTTTCTGGGTATCGTTCACCTGAAAACGACCGCCATCGACGTGCAAGTAGCCCGTGTCGCCCACCTGGCCGCCGGACTCGCCGTAGAATGGCGTGCGGTCCAGCACCACGGTGCCCTTCTGGCCCGCTTCCAAGGCCGCCAGCGCGTTACCTTCGCTGTCCACTATGGCGGTCACGGTGGCTTGGTCTTCCAGCCGCTCGTAGCCGGTAAACTGGGTTTCGCCGTCCAGTTCGATAGAGGCCGTGTAATCCGCGCCAAACTGGCTGGCGGCACGAGCGCGTTCGCGTTGAGCTTCGAGTTCACGCTGGAAACCGGCTTCATCCAGTGTCACTTCACGTTCTCGGCACACGTCAGCAGTCAAATCGAACGGGAAGCCGTAGGTGTCGTAGAGTTTGAACACGGTTTCGCCGGGCAGCACATCACCTTGCAGCTCTTCGAGCGCCGTGTTCAGCAAGCCCATACCGTGATCCAGCGTCCGCGCAAACTGCTCTTCCTCTTTCAGCAGTACGCGGGCGATCTGCTCGCTGGCCTCGCGCAGCTCGGGGTAGGCATCACCCATTTCGGCATCCAGCGCACTCACCAGCTTGTGGAAGAACGGCTCGGCCGCGCCCAGCTTGTGGCCGTGGCGAATGGCACGACGAATAATCCGGCGCAGCACGTAGCCGCGGCCTTCATTGGAGGGCAGTACGCCGTCGGCAATCAAGAAAGCGCAGGAG
This sequence comes from Halomonas sp. LC1, assembly GCF_030247125.1. Classification (NCBI taxonomy): domain Bacteria; kingdom Pseudomonadati; phylum Pseudomonadota; class Gammaproteobacteria; order Oceanospirillales; family Halomonadaceae; genus Halomonas; species Halomonas sp. LC1. The sequence continues at coordinate 557,130 of NZ_JASSPG010000001.1, forward strand.
CGAATGTGGTCAGCAATGACGCGTAGCGAGGGCGCGGTGGTATCGCTATGTCCCGTGGCGTCTGCTGCCGCCTTGAGCAAATTCTGGAACAGATCGATTTCGTAGTTGGAGTGCACACCCTGCATGACAGCCGCCACACGCTCCAGCCCCATGCCGGTATCGATAGAGGGCTTCGGCAGTGGATTGAGGGTGCCTTGGGCATCGCGCTCGAACTGCATGAAGACGAGGTTCCAGATCTCGATGTAGCGGTCGCCATCCTCTTCAGGGCTTCCGGGTGGGCCACCCCACACTTCCGGGCCGTGATCGAAAAAGATCTCAGAACTGGGGCCGCAAGGGCCGGTGTCGCCCATTTGCCAGAAGTTGTCCTCGTCCAGCTTGGAGAAACGCTCGGGGTCGATACCGATCTCATCTTTCCAGATGCGCTCGGCTTCGTCGTCGCTGATATGTACGGTGACCCAGAGTTTCTCTTTGGGTAACCCCAGGGTTTCGGTCAAAAATGTCCAGGCAAAGCGGATGGCGTCACGCTTGAAATAGTCGCCAAAGCTGAAGTTGCCCAGCATTTCGAAGAAGGTGTGGTGGCGTGCAGTGTAACCTACGTTGTCCAAGTCATTATGTTTGCCGCCGGCACGCACACAGCGCTGAGCAGAGGTGGCACGCACGTAGGGGCGACGGTCACGACCCAAAAACACATCTTTGAAAGGCACCATGCCCGCATTAGTGAACAGCAGCGTCGGGTCGTTGCCCGGCACCAGCGAGCTAGACGGAACAGCCGTGTGGCCGTGCTCTTCAAAAAACGTTAAAAAGGCCTGTCTGATCTCTGCGCTTTTCATAGGGTATCCGTAACAAGAAAGCGTGATGCCCCAGGGCGCTGTCGCCGCCACCCGCTGGGGTCGCAAAGGGACCATTATAACGCAGTTGTCAAACGACTAAAGCCGCAGTTAGTGGCAAAACCAAAACAGACGGCCTAAACAGAGAAGAAATAAACAGGAAGAAAGCCGCTGTAAGCTAGGGCAGTAACAGCCCTGAGCGGGGTTATAGACAGCCCTGAGCTGGGCTACAAACAGGAAAGCGCATAGCGAATTTGTTCAAAATCAAACCCACGCGCTGCTAAAAAACGCTCGCGCTTGGCACGCTCTTTGGGGGAATCACCCGGAGTGGAAAAACGCCTTTCCAGCGTTTCTCGAGCAAGCTCAAACCAGTCTACCGCTTCACGCTCTTCTACTGCTGCCAACGCGGCGGCCTGAGTTTCCTGGTCAACCCCGCGTTGGCGAAGCTCGCCTTTAATGCGAATTAGGCCCTGCCCTCTGGAAATACGCGAGCGTATAAAGCTCTCGGCAAAGCGTGCATCGGACTGCAGCGACTGCTCGGCCAGGGCGTCTAGGCAAGCAGAGATTTCATCGGCATCAAAAGTTTTTTGCTGTAACTTACGCGCCAGCTCGGCGCGAGAATACTCGCGCCGAGCCAGTAGTTGAATCGCTACTTCACGTGCAGAAGCATCCACATTAGAGGAAAACATCGAGTTTCCCTCTTAGCACATGCAATGGAGGTAGCGGCTTAAAGCAGATCATCATCGCTATCTGTAGCCACATCAGCGGCAGGCGCTTCTTCCTTCTTCGGCTCCGCCTTGGCCAGTAGCTGATCACGAATCTGAGTTTCGATCTCGTTCATGATTTCAGGATGCTCTTCCAGGTACTGCGCCGCATTGGCTTTACCCTGGCCGATCTTGTTGCCTTTATAGCTGTACCAAGCGCCTGCTTTGTCCACTAGGCTGCACTGCACGCCAAGATCAATAACCTCACCCGCGTGGTAGATACCTTTGCCGTAAAGGATCTGGAACTCAGCTTGCCGGAACGGCGGTGCCACCTTGTTTTTGACGACTTTCACGCGGGTTTCGTTACCGGTGACTTCGTCGCCCGACTTCACCGAACCGGTGCGGCGAATATCCAAGCGCACGCTGGAGTAGAACTTCAGCGCGTTACCGCCGGTCGTGGTCTCGGGGCTACCGAACATCACGCCAATCTTCATACGAATCTGGTTGATGAAGATCACCAAGCAGTTGGCGTTTTTGATGTTACCGGTGATTTTACGCAGCGCCTGGGACATCAAGCGCGCCTGCAGGCCCACGTGGGAGTCGCCCATTTCGCCTTCGATTTCCGCACGCGGAGTCAGCGCAGCCACGGAGTCGATGATAATCACATCCACGCCGCCCGAGCGGACCAGCATATCGGTGATTTCCAGCGCTTGTTCACCGGTGTCCGGCTGGGAAACCAGCAGGTCGTCCAGGTTGACGCCCAGCTTCTCAGCGTAGCTGGGGTCGAGCGCGTGCTCGGCATCAACGAAGGCACACACTTTGCCCTGCTTTTGCGCTTGGGCAATGACCGAAAGCGTCAGGGTAGTTTTACCCGATGACTCTGGGCCAAAGATAAATGAGGACATGAACGAATCGCCGATTTCGGTACAGGATTCTTGTCAGTCTCGCCCCTCTCCACCTTTTTTTCAAATTTCCGCCAACCTCAGGATTGTCGAAACTCAAAAAACGAACCAAAGTGTCTTTTATAATTTCGTGCATGCAGAAAAGTATTTTTCATGACTTTAATTCATCACGATGATAGGATGTACAAAAGTCAAAACTTACGGACACTTTTATGAAAATCGGGTACGCACGGGTATCGACAACTGATCAAGATTTATCGAGTCAGGTTGAAAGCCTTGAAGCCGCTGGCTGCGAGAGAATTTGGGAAGCGAAGCTTTCCGGAGTCTCCGATGAACATGAGTCCAAGTTGGGCGAGGCAATCAACTTTGTACGAGATGGCGATGTCTTGCTTGTGACACGACTAGACCGGCTTGGGAGGTCGTTAGCGAAGATCCTCAAGGTCATCGAAACAATCCACGAGAAGGGGGCAACGATCAAAACATTGGATGGAACTCTCGACACTTCTAATACCAGCCCCCTCGCAAAAGCAATGATCAATTTGTGCGGTACGTTTGCCCAGCTCGAACGGGATCTCATCCTTGATCGGACCAGCGAGGGCCGAGAACGAGCCAAGGCGAAAGGCACTCACATGGGTCGTCCGCCTGCTCTTAGCGAGAAAGAAATCAAGGATATTTACCGAAGGTTAGACAACGGAGAATCGATTGCCTCAATAGCCAGGCGCTACAAAGTGTCTCGACCCACGATCACCAGATACCGCGACAAAAGAACCAAGGACCAGATATGAGTCAGAAGAAAGCAGCTGAAAACATCGACCTCTTTGAAGGTTGGATAGCAAGGCAAACTAACGCTGATTTCAAAAATCTTGTGCGTCGTGGGCAACTCAATCGCCAGGAAGTTGCTCAGCAGGTCGGTTTTGCAAAGAGCGTTCTCCGACAAAATCCAGCTGTTAAGGCCCGTTTAGAACGACTCGAAGATGACCTTCGACCCATCGGAATTCTGCCCGAAAAAAAAGAGCAGCGATTTCAGGAAGAAAAAGAAAATAAACCTAAAAAATATGACGTTGAGGCCGGCCAACGCTCCAACGACAAGAGACGATTGCAAGAGCTAGAGGCTCAGTGCCTTGAGCTGAAAGCAAAGCTCAAGCGATATGAAGAACTATCGGAAGTGTTAACCGAGATGGGGATTGGGCTTTGACGGAAGCGATGAAAAGAAAGGCTTTAACACGGATCACCAAAGTTCGTTTCACAAATAACGAACGCACAATATTCGGCGGTATACTGCTCAAAGATGCAATCAATCTAAAGTCTGCCAAGGTTATTGTGCAGGTCGATATTCCAACCCAATCGTTACCTGTAGAGGCTGCGGTGGGACAAGTGTGGGAGATATCTGGCCCATGCGACGAAGAGATTATCGAAAACAATGGCTATAAGATCCGGCAAGCAGTCTGGCGCAACCCCATTTCTTGTGAATTGAAGATGCCAGCCACCTATGAAAGCTTGATTCAGTTTTTGGCTTTTGACCCAGATTTCAGAGGCATTGGCAGTGTCAAAGCACGCAAACTCGTTCAAGCGATGGGAAATGATATCGTCCGGCTTGCCACAATTGGTGACCGAGAAGCCTTCAGAAACCATCTGACCGATGACTCTATCGACGCCTTGATCGAGGGCTTTCAAAAGTACAAAAACCTTCGACACGCACAATTTTTAAGCAACCACGGCATTCCACTGTCAGTTCAACGTAGGCTTTTCAAAGCACACGGTGAAAGTGCTGTCGATCAAATAAAGTGTAACCCGTACTCTCTGCTGACTTTCGGCCTGACTTTCGAACAAACAGAGAAGATCGCAACGAGCCAGTTTGGACTTAGTAAAAATGACGACAGACGCTTTGCAGCTGCAACAGAGCAAGCTTTGATCAAGCACTGCGGACGCGGACATACTTGTGCAACGTCCTCCGACTTAAAACGGCGTGTCGGAAAGATACTTTCTACTTCAAATGATGGCGTGATCGCCCATGCCCTGGAATCAGGAAAGAATGCAAAGTTTATCACTTATGATTCGAAGAGTGGTCGATACCACTCGACTGCACTCCTCATAATGGAGCGCGTTGTAGCTAAGCGTTTGCGCAAAATTGGATCAGCGAAATCAGACTTATCAGATAAAGAGCATGACCTTATTACAGAATCAGCGATGGCCCTACCCTTTCCTATCACTGAGCGGCAGTCAGACGCAGTGGAAATGTCTCTATCGCATGGACTGAGCTGTGTTATCGGTGGTGCAGGCACCGGCAAAACGACAGTTCTCAGAACAACTATCGAATGCTATCGCGCATTGGACTACAACATATATGCGATGGCTCTGTCTGGTCGAGCCGCGACGCGCCTACGAGAGAGCATTGGCATTAAAACCATGACAATTGCACGGTTCCTTCGCAATGTTGAAGTTGACGATAAGCCGACTTTACTCGTCATCGATGAGGCGTCAATGCTCGATCTCCCGACGCTTTACCAGATCATTATTAAAACGACAGCATCGATCAGATTGCTTCTGGTCGGAGACCCTGATCAATTACCACCGATTGGTGCTGGGCTGCCGCTTCGAGACATTATCAGCTCCCGAGCCTGCCCTGTCGTTGAATTGGATATTGTTCAGCGTCAAGACGAAAAAACGGGCATACCCGCTTACTCACTGACTATACGCAACGGAGAACTACCGCCTGAGATGACCGTCGGGAGGATACACTTTCATGAAGTCTCCAGCCGCGAAGAGATCATAGAAGCCTGTACTGAACTTTTGGCTCACTCACCGCGTGACAGCAAAGTTGTTGCTCCAACGAAGGAACTCACCAAACTCATAAATGAGTCGTGCCAAGCAGCCGTAAATCCAGACGGCACCCAACTGAAGCCTGAGATTTGGGGTGACTTTTGGGGTACAGAATTTCGGGTTGGTGATCCAATCATGTGCCTGAAGAATGACTATGAGAACGACCTACAGAATGGAAGCTTGGGCAGGCTATTGTCCGCAGATCAGGAAGCTGAAGACCATCTGGGTATACTCAAGATGGACGACAAAACAGAAGCTCTGATTCTTACAAAGGCATTGCTAGATAACATTCGACTTGGCTATGCGATGACACTACATAAAACCCAAGGGTCCCAAGTTCCAAAAGTGATTATCGCCTTGGACAATTCACCCCTTATCGACCGATCTTGGATCTACACGGCCATCACACGCGCTGAGCAAGAGGTGCACATAATTGGCTCACGGTCAGTTATGAAGTCTGCTGTCGTAAGAGAGAGCGCTCATCACAGTCGAATGTCATACCTGGTAGAACTCCTCACTGAGCAGAGCGCACACGCTCAACCAAAATCAGAGAAGGCCGAATGCGCCGGATAGTTATTGCGATCACTGAGAATACGCGTCACATCACATGCTCTCAGTGATCTTTTCCTTACGCTCCTCTAAGCTACCAATCAATTCCTTAAGCGCATCGATTTCGCTACCTATCGTCTGCAAATACGCGGAACCCTCGGTCGAGACTCTCGCCAGTGACACGTAGTATTTAAAGGTTGTTCCGGAGTCATTGTGACCTGCGAAGCCAGCCAACGCCCGTTCAATGCTGTCTTCATCTATCTTTTTACGATCTCCACTCGCTTTTACAAGTAGCCGCTCTTCCTGGTATTTCAGACAGGCAAATCGGTAAATCGCATATCTGCGTAGGTCGTGAGGGGTGATGCTCGAACTACAGCGGCTCACCATTTTTGACAAGTTACCTGCTGTCATTGCCGTGCCATTTTCAGTCACGAACACAGCATCTGGATCGCTTTTGGTTTGATCTACAATGTCTTGACGCTCTTCGTGAATGTATTGATTGGTCGCGTTAATTAGCTCTGCTGTCACCGATATCGTGCGGTGCGAGCCGTTTTTCGTACCAAGAGTGATTCCTACTTCGACACGCTTTTTGTAACTGCCCTTCTGAGACCCAGGAACGCAGCCCTTTGACAGCCTAACCACCTCTAGCCGCCTCAGACCGCCCTCACTGGCCCAGCGAAGCATCAGCTCATTCCGACGTTGATGAATCATGATCGCATCGTCAGCATCTTTTCGACGTATGCTTTCGGTTCGCTCACGAACCCGCGCCATCAAGTCACCAACCTGTTGCTTTGTAATTAGCTTAGGGCTTCCTTTTCTGGGAACTTTCAGCAAAAAAGGTATGACATAGCGAGAGTCGCTTTTCGAGTTTGGCCTGGGAGCTTTCACATCAATTTGATACAGCTGGTCAGGCTTGTAGAAATCTCTCCATCCGACAATCGTCGGCCTGAAAAAACCTCTCTCCTGAGCCCACCAATAAAACTGTATTACCGCCTGCAATTTGGCATTGACTGTCCCAGGCGCAAGGCTCTCACCTTCTGCGTCGCGGAACTTAATGATGTCATCGTGGACAGCTTCTTCCGCCGTAATACCTCGCTCTTCAAGAAACGACAGCCATGAAACAAGACGGCCGGCTAGATCAGATACGTAACTTGGCTTGTTTTCATCAGTGAGGTTAATGAGCCAATGCGTCGGCACCCGCATTAAAGCGCCATTATGAGCAATGACGACTGGATGTTTATGTTCAGTCCTTACAATCCTAGCCATCGCTTCAATCTCCACCTTCCTTTAATCGCGCCACCTTCGCCTTGTCGCGATGTTGCGCTTGCGCAACTCCCAATCTTCTGCGGAATTCTTCGTTTTCTTTCATCAAGTCCCAAACATCCGTAGCAAGTCGCCTCAATGTTGCTTCAAGTTCTGTATTTTCGCGCTTAAGCTGCTCGACCTCTGTCTCTTTCGCTGGGTCGAACTTCGCAATTGCCTTATATACCTGGATTGCATCCTTCAGAGCTTGGTCAAGCCTTGGCCTGAACTCGCCGTCCTTTTTGATCAGCCTGTTGGTTTTATGAATTCCGGCAAAATCCGTGAACCAGTTAAGAGAGAACGCTCCTCTGCGAGGCAACTCGAACCTGGCTTGCTTCGTTTCACAATACTCTTCGATGACCTCAATCTTGCTGATAATCTGGCCCCTCGCATCCAGTTTGGACTCTGAGGGAGCGCTTTTTTTTGGAGTCTCATACTCTTTTGTCATCAGTCTTCTCCAAAAACTTCTTCATGATAGCGCTGTGCGCGGCATCAATAATGATTTCAGGGTCTTGTGGATGACTGAATGAGCAGAGGTTTGGGCAGCCCTGACAACTGCCCTGAACCGCTGATGAGCGCTGCACTGCTTCATTCTCCAAACAAGCAGAACGTTCTTTGTATGCGGGGGATTCTCCAAAGCAAAGACCATCAGGAATGTGATTGATAACGATGCCGACCTCATTGACGCGCTTTATAAGCCTGCTTGAGCGCCGTTCGTCTTCGACCTCTAATTCGGACAGTAGTTTGCTGAAATCCTCTTGTAAGGCGCTTGAAAGGCCTTCAGGATGCAAAGCGAGGTCCGCGATTTTCTCTGCGCGAACTTCATCAAATGCCAAGCGCCAATCAGGGGCGGTCAAATACTGCTGGGTCATCTGGAATCCGCTGTGACGGAGGTAATGCGACAGAGTGGGCAAATCCCCCGCGTCCCACCGGAAGAAAAAGGTCATCGCGAAGAAACGTCGAAATTGGTGCTCACTCCAGACCCAGTTATTTTCTTCATCGGTATCCATGACAAGATCTGCGAATTCATTGAACTGACCATCTTGCCAGTAATTGACCTCTTCTCCTTTGAAAGTTGGCATCCGCAAGAGCGACTGATCATCCTCTGATCGGATTGATTCAGTGAGCCTCTCTAGGATGTGGACTGCCTTTTGAACCAACTTGATGGTCGGAAACACTTGATAATTTTGGAGAGCTTTAGCGCTGTATAGCTTTATCCAGTGGCCATTTTTCGAATCAAAGCAACATCCGGCTTGCAAGGACTCGATTTCGACTTGTCGTCGTGCGGTAAAGCAATAGATTACGGCAAGGCATGCGGTCGGCAGATACCGATGCAATACCTTGTTAAGGCTATATCCTTCATTCGGCAACCAGCCTCGGTTTAGAAGACGCGAAACCGACGCTTTCGACACGCCAAGTTCGTCAGCGATATCCTGATACTTAAGACCCTCACTGCGGAGACGCTTCATCTCTTCAACTTGCTCTGGACTGATAGTTCGTCGTTGCGAGAAAGTTTCTTCACTCGGCTCAGAGGCCCACGTGGAAATTTCATAGGGCGCTCCAGGCTGGTTCTCCAGCTCTTTCAATGGGTTATCTCGAAACCACCACGCCATTCTCCCTGACGCATACGTCCACCGACTTTCCTCGGAACCACCGCGATTATTTCCCTCCAAGAACGTCCGATGTTGCTCTATTGCCCTGTCTCTGTAGTCCAACAAAGGATCAGAATAACCAACTACCCAGCGGATCGCCCGATCCATGAATTCGAAAAACACGGGTTGAGGAATGTTTCGGGTCCGACCACCGCTCATACCCCATTTCTTGGCAAGCTTGTTCGGATTAAAGTCTGATAGCATGACGGATGGACGGTGCTTCTCTGGAAGGGTTTTCCCAAAAATTTCGATAATTCGGAGAAATTTTCTTACCGCAGTTAGATCTTTTCGAATGGTATCTTTTTTAGGCTTTTCTGGTTCTTTGTCGCACTCCTGATTTAAATACTTTTTCTGCTGCTTCTTGATATAAAAGTCGTGTTTCTCCCTAAATTTAGCCAAAGCTACGGGGAAGGCATCACTCAGCAATCGACTACCAACGCCTAGGTCCTCGGCAATGAGCGAGACATTCAGATCGGGTTTAGTCTGACTGCGCTTAATACATAAACGCGACAAATCCGTCACCGAATCTAAATACTCAGGCAGTCTTTCCCGAAGATTCAGTCGATGCACCAACGGATTCCTATATTCTTCTAGCAGTTGTTCTTTCACAGCATCGTTAATGCTGCTCAGCGACTGGATATCAAACTTGAACCTGAGCAGTCGCAGGAAATTCCAAATGTTAGCTGAGTTCTTAATGAGGCTCTGGGAATTCACTCTTCCGATGTGCTTGGCCTGACTCGTTCCCATCACTGAAAGAGCAAACTTCACAGTTTCAAGCAAATCCGGATCATCGGACAGCAAAACATTCGGCGCGATAGGCACGGTAAAAGCGATGGAATTTCCGGATTTGGGGGCATCTTTGATCTTCCATGCCAAGTGTCGATATTCCGTTCCTGGTGCTAAAAATGAAGGCTTGTAGCTCTCCAGGCCTGTAAGCTCTTGATCTTCAGTGCCCTGAAAATGCGATTGATATTGAGATAAATCGATAACCGCTCCCATCAGACAACCTCCTCCGTCACGTCAAAGGTGGGTATGATTTGTTCATACGGATTCGGTCGACTCCTTACTTCCTCCTGAGCATTCCTCAATAAAGTCGAGTGCTGTGGCGCACTGGAGAGCCTTTCGAGCATCATGTTCGTGTAGAGAAACCAGAGCGCCCACGGTTCAAATTCATCTTCAGACAAGCCCTTCTGGGCTCTATCGATGACGGCGTGCCATTGAAGCAAGGAAATAATATTTGATTGGGATAGAACAAAAATATCTCTCCGTTGCTCACAACTCACGCATTTATCGACTCTATCGCAAACGACTCCTTCGACCGTGCCCGGCTGAACGCCAGCTTTGGGATCTGAGCATTGAATACCACCAAAGTGATTTTCCAGGATCACCTTTTTGCGCTCATCATAAGCCTCTTTATCAATACCAATTTTGTCAGCATAGTCCTCAATATCGATCGTTAACAGTGCTTCAAACCAATCCAAAAACTCACGAATTTTTGATGTACGACGCAGCATCTCAGGTATGTGCGACACGTATTTTCTGGCCATGTCATAAGTTTTGTGACGGCCTTTTTTCCCAACCGCCGTCGCATCACCTGTGAGCAGTCCTTCAAGCAGCAAGACAGATCCGCGAATGGCTTTTAGCGGACTTGACCACTTGCCGCTACTAGCCGAATGACAGATCTCACGAAACTTTGAATTCAAAGTGGCAGGATTAATCTTCGTTGGTCTGCGGAAACCCTCCTCATTGTTTGCGCGCGTGTTGTTTTTATAGTCTCCCATGAACAGAGCGTTTTGATCCTCTTCTCGCGCCAAGGCAAGCATAGGCTCAGTTATCTGAAGCACGTGTCTGAAGACATCCACGACAGACAGGGAACCTGTTGTTACAGGACCAACATCCGTCCGACTGGAGACAATCTCGGACTCAGGCTCTTCACCTGATCGATACTTATACCAAGAGAGAACATAAACTTGGGCATCTTCTTCATATTGCAGAGCGTCACGATGCAAATTGGAAATACTGTCTGGGTTACCTGCAACTTCGATGGTGATGAACGCATGAGCCGCTGCCAATACCAAAGAATCGTTGCCGAGATACCTCCGCACATCGTGATGTGACAGTCCATTCTCCCTGATCTTTGACAAAAACTGAGGGTAGTAGAGGTCAGTGAGGCCACCTCTCCTCTCTCTAGGCCAGAGATGGTCGTAGTATTTAATGGCGTAGGCGACCAGGACTGGAAGTGGATCTGCTGACAGCAACCGTAGATATTCGTTACCAGCAGTCTTCGCCCCTATTTCTTTCGACGTCCGAAAGAGTTCATGCAAATCCTTGGCTTTACGAATAATTTCTGGATCGGAAGCCCAAATAGATGCTTGAGCAACTTTATTCATATGGTCGACAATGATTTCAGCAGAAGTGCACTTAACAAGTTCGATGCGTCTCGCAAGAACTGTTGCTGCTGATGAAAATAGATCAATCTCTTCGCTCTGATTGCTCTCTTTCGCTTCAAGCATAATATTGGAAACGAGAGTCCTGATGCCCTCCCTCTCTTGGTCATCAAGCTCTACGGCATCTTCAACAAAGTCGAGTCCGTTCCCGACGAGGGCCTCTACATCAATCGATTTATCAATCGTAACGTCTAAGAAGGTACTGCCCTGACCAATTTCATGCTCCACTTTCCATCCATGTAATCGTAAGCCTAGAGGTACCAAACCTTTGTTTTCGGCTATTTCGAGAAAGCGATTGGCACCCCAAACCGCGTTACCCCGGCTAGAGTTCCCGATATCCTGCTTCTTTAAGGACTCACGATAATCCGCGATTACGGAATACCAGTGGACCGATACGTCGAGGGGTGGCGTGCTTTTCCAGTTGTGATTGAGAAGCCATTGCTTCAGTGACTTAGCGCCACCTGATTGCGAAATGAAATTCAAGAAATTTTGGATTTGATACCACGCTGTTTTCTCAGTGGCGGGTCTTGAACCCGCGTACTCACTGGCGTAGCCTGCTGCAAGCTCAGTCAGGAAATGTTCCCCGAAGTACTCCACCCATTGTGAGAAATCTCGGACTGTGTGTTTCGTTATCTCTACAAACAATATCGATCACCTTTATTGTAGTAAGGAGCTTAAGGGCTTGGACTGGATAAAGTGCCCATAACGGTTGAGCACGGTCCAAAATCCCTAAGCTTTGCGACCTGCTGGAAAGCGGACACTTCTCCGGAGGTTTCTATATTGAAACCGGAATTGAGAGGGAGAACAAATCAGCAGCTTCCACACTCAATTCCGAATACCCAAGTATAATACTCGTCAAAGCAGCAGGGTTAAAAACATGTGGCTTGCTCCTCTTCAGGCTTGGATCCTGAATTCATAGAATAAGCGCAGCACTTTGGATCACAAGGTAGACGTTTTGAGCCTTAACGCTAGGTGTATTAGCCCCCAAAAGACAAGGCTATATTAACGATAGAAGATACTGGCGGTAGTATTGAGAGAAACTTAGGGTTATCAATGAGGAGTCCGTAACCTGTAACTCGCTCTTACCCTTTTGCTCAATAGGAGACGGAGAGTTATCTTTATTTTCTGCTTCGTCGGCTTTGCTGCCATCGGCGTGTCGTGCATGTGGCCCGGAACCGCGCTCATTAACTTTCTTGGACTGCAGCGTTGATTGATCTTCCGGCAGGTCATTCGCTATTCTTTGTGAATACTGGCGCAACGTAGGCTCCGCGATGACATAGAGCCACGCCTCTCTATCTTCAGTCCCAACCCTTCTCAAAATACGGCCAAGTACCTGCCTGTAGTGAAGCTCGGTGCGAATGCGACTGAGGTAGCAGCACACAGAAAGACGCTGAATATCAGTGCCTTCAGAAATCATGCTCACCGCTACAATCCAGCAGGTGTTGTCATGCCGAAACCGGTCAATTAGTTGCTGAGCCCGAGGTGTTTTACTAGTGACTACGACATAGCTTTGATGCTTAGCATTCAGTATTCCAGCAATTTGGTGGGCATGCTCAATATCCGTCGCCACCACAAGCCCCCCAGCTTGAGGGGTCTTATGCCGGGTTTCACTCAGCTGCAGAATACCTATATCCAGCACAGCATTGAGGATGTCGTCATGGCGCAACAGGTCTTCATAGCTAACGGGTGACTCACTGAGTAGTTGAGAGAAGCATGAAAACCCTCGAACAGACTCGGTGTTTTCTTTTTCCTCGACGAGCCTAATTAGAGGGTTATCGATCAGCGTAATCCGTGGGGCTCTGCACACGCCCTCGTTTACAGCACTTTGTAGGTCATAACGATAGTCACAGATCAGCTGCCCTTCTGGATCAGAGTAACGTGCCAACGCGATAGGAAGGTCATCAGAACGCCAAGGGGTTCCAGACAAGCCGAGGGTATAAGTTGCTTGATCCTGGATATTCCGAATAATCTGCTGCCCCCATGTGTTACTAAGGAGAGGATCATGGCCTGCGCAGTGATGAATTTCGTCGAAGATAGCTAATACGCGAAATTTTTTAAAAATATCCCAAAATTCTCCCTGCTGGTATTCCATGGACTGGTAAGTATAAGCGGCTCCTGCGGATGCAATGACGTTTCCAAAACGCTGGTCTAAAACAGCAGAAAACGTGCGCCGCATGCCAGCAACCACTTCCCGCGTAGGGGCAAAGCAGATAACGAAGTCGATAAGATGTTCTTCAAGTAACCACTTGGCCAATTCGGCAGCAAGACGGGTTTTCCCGCTGCCTGGGGTTGCCTGAACGAAATAATCACGGTGGCTCTGATAGTGTGCTTTGGCCTTGTCTAAACAGTCCGCTTGCCACTTTCGCAACACAATCATGAGCCACTGAGGCGGCCTATGGCCTTTTCTAAAGCGCTGACATGGCCTAAAAGACGTGAGCTACGCTCGTGGGCACTGCGGTAGTCAATTGAAAGGCTATTATTAAGCTCTGGATGTTCCTTCATAAGCTGCTGGAAGGCCTCCACTTCACCTAAAGATTCCAAAAACCGGCTTTGCGCCTCATTTAACTTTTTTTCCAATACCGTGTAGCTATCGGTAGTCGCCTTTACTGCTTGCCTGTTCTCTTCGCTATTTGACTGGCTCGCACCCTTGATGACTGGCTCATTCGGTGTTTTAGGGTGTGTGCGCTGAAGCCACTCAGCAAAGTCATCTTCAGGATTGCCAAGATCAGCTTCCAGCAGCGCAGCTCCTACATGGTAAAGCTGACCACGTTTACGTCTCTCGCTGTCCTTCTCAACAAAATGAGCCTTAACCAGCTTTTTGATTCGTTCATAAATGAAGCGTCGCAGTGGTGCTTTGTGTACAGGATTAACGCTGTATAGCTCCAGATACTGATCCCGAAGGCTTTGAACACAGAATGTGGAGTTTTCTGGCTTCAGCAAGAGCTGAATGATTCGCCTATCTATGCTCGGGAGGTTACGGGACATGGGCATGGGCATCAAAGAAGTGAAAAATACGGATTATAAGCCGTGGCTTGATAGGCCGCAACGCTCGATAGTCCTGCCTCATGACCAATGAGGCAGATATGGAAAAGCTGGCAGTCGCTATCGGACAAAACATTAGGGAAAAGCGCCGAGCGAATGGCCTCTCTCAGGATCGCTTTGCATTATTAGCAGGCATTGACCGTAGCTATATGGGAAGGATAGAGCGTGGAGAAGTGGGCATCACCATTGAGAAACTGTATAGAATCGCTGCGGCCTTGCATTGCGAGCCGACAACTCTTCTCCCTAGAATGTCTTCCGTCAGCTTACCAGCTCCTCAAAAATCAAATAGAGACGGACGTAGCCAAGGGCGATAGCCTTTTCGAGATTAGAGTTGATTCAGTAGCAGCGTTTTGCATGAATTAGGTCACTCCTAGCCAGTACGTGCCAAACGTACGCTTCGCTTCCCAGCACCATTTCCTGCCCCACTGCACTACGGTCTCGCTCATAACGAAACCTCGTCCCAGCAGATGTGAATAACCGGAAGGTCATGGATGGACTGCGAAGCATGCTTCAACATGCAGCTAAGAAGGGATTTTTCAGGCTGGAAGCCACACGCTTGCTGCCTGCGCGATGGCGGCTCCGTCGCTCTTTATTTATGCAGGCTCATCTCCCGCCCTTGACGACGCCTCATACAAAGACTTTATGCAGGTTCGTCTCCCACCCTTGGCGCCTAAGACTAAGGCTTTATGCAGACTCGTCTCCCGCCCTTGACGCCTCATAAAAAGACTTTATACAGGCTCATCTCCCACCCTTGGCACCTAAGACTAAGACTTTATGCAGGTGCATCTCCCGCCCCGTGTTCAAAAGAACCCGGGGGTTCTCTTTCCATGCTGCTTGAAAAAAAGGGGGTAAATATAGAGCCTGCAGTAAGCTTTTCCTCTACTTGACCAGCTAAAAGCATTTCTTTACGACTTGGATAGTGACGCAGCAAGCGTCGTGCTTCTTGCCGCTTCTCGTCACAAATGGATTTATCCTTGCTCAGTTCAATGAGAAAGGCTTCAGTCTGAATAATTGCACGTGTCCGCTCATTAGGTAACGTCATTGGGATTCTCTCATTGCTTCTAACACCATTCGATTAGGGTGTATCGCACGTACCGACAGATCTCTTCGCTTAGAGCTGGGCTCTAACCTGGATTTCTCACAGGGTATAAAAGAAAGCGGCTGAAAGTGCTATGATTTCAAGAACCTAACCAATCCATCAAGCACCAACAGCCGCTTCCAAAATGGTACCTGAAAAGCTGACCTTCTCGCCACTCTCACGCCGCCAAATTGAGGCCGACTTCTCCGGGGGCCACATTACGTCGGACGCCGGATTACTCCTGCTTCGTGAAGTCGATAAACAGCATCGCCTGACACGCCGCTTGGCCGCCGTGCTTCATGATCCCCGCGCACCAGAACAGGTTCGTCATAAGCTCGACACTCTGGTTCGTCAGCGGGTGTTCGGTGTCGCCGCTGGCTATGAAGATTTCAACGACCATGAGGCCCTGCGCTATGATCAGGCCCTTCAGACAGCGCTCGGTGAAGAGGATACGCTGGCAGGCAAGTCGACGCTGTGCCGGGTGGAGCAGAACGCCGATCGGCAAGCAATAGTGAAGGCCCATGAGTTGCTGTGGCATCACTTCATTGAACAGCATGACGAACCACCAAAGGAGATCGTGCTGGACTTTGATGGCACCGACATCCCCGTGCATGGCGAGCAACCCGGCAAGTTCTTTAACCGTTATTACGATCACCACTGCTACTTCCCGCTGTATGTCTTCTGTGGGCGCCACTTACTGGTGAGCTATCTGCGCACCAGTGACCGCAGCGACAGCCGCCATAGCTGGGCGATCCTCGCCTTACTGGTACGCTTTATCCGTCAATACTGGCCCGATACGCGCATCGTGTTACGAGGTGATAGCCACTTTTGTCGTCCCCGGATGCTGAACTGGTGTGATCGGCATCACGTCGACTACATCGTGGGAATCGCCAAGAACAGCCGGCTGCTCAAGGAAGTGGATGTGCCCATGATGCTGGTACGCAAGACCCAATGGCAGGTGGGAGGGAAAGTGGCAGAGACGTTTCGCTTTCCGTATCAAGCACACTCCTGGAAATACCCACGCTGGGTGGTGGCCCGTCTGGAAGAAGGCGAGCTGGGCTCTAATCCCCGGTTTATCATCAGTTCCCGTTACGATGACGGCTTCAAGCTTTACTACGAGCAGTACTGTGCCCGGGGTGACATGGAGAACCGGATCAAGGATCAACAACTGAGCCTGT
Organism: Halomonas sp. LC1; assembly: GCF_030247125.1. NCBI lineage: Bacteria > Pseudomonadati > Pseudomonadota > Gammaproteobacteria > Oceanospirillales > Halomonadaceae > Halomonas > Halomonas sp. LC1. The sequence goes on from NZ_JASSPG010000001.1 coordinate 573,631, forward strand.
TTGCTGACCGGACCTCCAGCACGCACTGGTGGGCCAATCAGTGGCGGCTGATCTTGTCGGGCTTTGCCTATACGCTGTTCGAGCGCTTACGCACTTACCTGAAGAAGACGCCCTTCGCGCGCATGAGTCCGAGCAACCTGAGGCTCAAGCTCATCAAAGTAGGCGCGGTCATCATCCGCAATACGCGTCGAATCCGCGTACTCATGAGTGACAGCTACCCCTATAAAACGGCGCTATCCGATCTCGTCAGGCGGTTGGTGCCGAACTGACTGCTCGGGCGCCCCCGGCCCGACGCAATGGGGGGAAGGGGGAAGTGTTGGTTAAAAAGTAGCCGATGTAAGTCGAGCCAGTAGGTGTTTAGCGGTGTTACAGCCTGAGTGCGGTACTGGCTGAGGTACTATGAGAAATCCAGGTTAGAACGGCGTGCAGACAGCAGGCGAGCTTTTATCACCCTACTAAAGGGTCATAAATGGCTCATCTTCCTGGCCTGTAAACGTGTACACATTGTAAGGGCTTTCTTGTGGCCCCGGCATACCCGGTGTGCCAATGGGCATACCCGCCAAACCGATACCGTCAATATCGGGTTGTTCCTCAAACAGCGCCTGCACGGCTTCCATTGGAACGTGGCCTTCGATCCAATACTCGCCCATCTCAATGGTATGGCATGAACCCAGGCCATAGGGCACGCCTGCCTGCTGCTTAATATCACCCAGCTCTACATCGTCAATAATCGTCACTTCTACGCCGAACTCTTCAAGATGGCGTGCATAAGCGTCACAGCAGCCGCACTGGGGGTTTTTATACAATGTTGCCTCTGGCGGTAACGCCGCCTGGGCGGAGACCGCCCCAAGCAGCATGGAACCAGAGAGTAAAAGCTTGGTGCTCATATGTTGCATTATTTTCAACTCCTTAGCGTGAACGACTGAAGAGGTACTTGGCCAGCGAAGCGATCGCCAAGCCAATTAATAACAGCATGGCCAGGGGCATCAACCAGCCTAGCCACCCCATTGACCCCATAAAAGCAAAACATTCCGCGTTCATCATGCCATCACTCCTAAAAAAAGAGGCAATCGCCAAGGCTTATTGCGGGCCATGGTGGCTGGGCATGCTTCCTCTCATCTGTTCACGCTGCTCATCGGTCAGTAAGTCCTGCATCTGATTATGCATGCGCACGTTATCAGCCATCATATCGCCATGAAGGTTGGCCATTTGAGCATGCAGCGCCTTTATTTCCTCTGGTTCAGGGCGTTCAGTCTGCATGGTTTGCATCATGTCGTCGCGCAGGTTCATCAATTCGCCCATCCGCTCACGCTGGGCCGCGCGGTGTTCTTGGCGCATCTCACGCATGGTACTCATCTGCTGCTCGTCGAGCATACCGCCAATGCCGGACATACTCCCCATGCCTTCCATCATTGGACAAGGCATCATCCCGCTTTGCCCTCCCATCATCATTCCTGGGTACATGCCTTCTTGACTGCCCATCATCATGCCCGAACCCATACCGACTTGGCCGTCCATCATATTGCCCTGACCTTGGGCGCCTTGGCTCATACCTTGAGCGAAGATGGCGCTGCTGGGGACACTGAGGCTTGCAGCCAGACCAATGGCAAAGATCATCTTGTGCTTAACCATGATATTTCCTCTTATCATGTTGCTGGTCGAGACATCGCCTTATCCATTAAAAATGGAAGAAGGCGGAGTTAGCTTTCGTTATAAGCCTACAACCTATAGGTGGCCCAAAGGTAAAGGAGAAACCGATCCCAATACCTAAGGAAGCTCTGAAAAAGTCCCTGCCATCAGCGATAATACGGCCATCGTCAACTGACTAGGATTCAGTGCTGCCATGGATCAAATCACCTTTTCCGAAGCCGAGTACCAGAACAAGAAGAGAAAGACTCGCCGCGAACTCTTTCTGGAGCGGATGGACAATCTGATCCCCTGGACGCAACTGGAGAAAAAAGGGTAAGCGGATTAAATGGTTGATCTTACCTTTGCATGAGAGTGAGACAGACCGGCATCTCATCGGATTATCTGGTTGATGCTTCACCTACTGCTGGTGCATGTTTCCTTCGCTAATTCCAGCAAGAACCCCACACGCCTCAACTTCCCGGTCATCGTTGCAACTCGCTCTCAGTGAAACGAGTTGTTTCTCAAGCGCTTGCAGAGCGGTTATCTGCGACCGCACATGAGAGATGTGATCATCGAGCAAGGCGTTGACGGCGGTACAAGGCTGATGAGGGTCGTCCTGATAGCTCTGTAGTTCGTGAATCTCAGCCAGTGACAGGCCCAGGATTCTGCAGCGACGGATGAAGGCCAGCCCCTCACCATGCTTCTCGGTATAGACACGGTAACCGTTGTCCTGCCGATCAGGCGGCGGCAACAAGCCCTGCTGTTCATAGAAGCGGATCGTCTGTGTTTCGACCCCTACCAACTGCGCCAACTGACCAATGCGCATCAGCCTCCTCCCCAACGGATTCTTTACTCTATTGACCTTATAGTAGCTTTATAGTTTAAAATGGTACCACAACATTGTTCAAGTGGAGTCGTATCATGAGCAAATCCTGTGGTGGCGCCTGTGGCGGTGATGCAACGTCCGCAGCGGATACCGATATACAGGCCTCCTCCGAGGCGCCAGGGAGATGGGTCAGTGTTTATGCCGTGCCGAAGATGGACTGTCCATCAGAAGAACGAATGATTCGCCTAGCCCTGAACGGCTTTGAGGAGATTCGGGCGCTGTCCTTCGACTTGTCGAACCGCCGGCTGAAGGTCGTGCATGACGGCGAGGTCGAGCCCGTCACCTCGAAACTGAAGACCTTGGGGCTAGGCGCCTCGCTTCAGGAAACCGTCGCTGCAAATCCGGAGACCATCAAGGCCGCCGAGTTTTCGGCAGCTTCTGCTAAGCAAGAATCCGGGACCCTGCGCTGGTTGCTCGGCATCAATGCACTTCTGTTCGTGGTGGAAATGACTGCCGGTCTGATCGCCCAGTCCACCGGCCTGATTGGAGAATCCCTGGACAATTTTGCCGATGCGGCGGTGTACGGGCTTGCCCTTTATGCGGTTGGACATAGCGTGAAAATGCAGGTACGTGCCGCGCATCTTGCTGGTGTACTGCAACTGATCTTGGCTGTGGGCGTGCTCGTAGAGGTGGTGAGACGCTTTGTATTCGGTAGTGAGCCTGAATCGCTGGTGATGATGGCTATCGCATTCGTCGCATTGATTGCCAATACCAGTTGTCTGCTGCTCATATCCAAACATCGGGAAGGCGGGGCGCACATGAAGGCAAGCTGGATATTCTCGGCCAACGACGTGGTGATCAACCTGGGGGTCATCACCGCCGGCGCCCTGGTCGCGTGGACCGGTTCCAATTATCCGGATCTGATTATCGGCACCATCGCGGGGGGCATTGTACTTAACGGTGCCAGACGCATTTTGGCGTTGAAGGGTTAAATAATGCTCATTATTGGCAAAAAGCTCTCGCCGTATGCCCTATTGTCCATATCGGGCCTGCTGGCAGCGTCTGATCAGGCTGTAAAGTGGCTGGTGCAGCAATCAATGGCCTATGGCGAGTATGTTTCGGTGACCCCGTTCTTTAACTGGGTGCACCTATGGAACACCGGTGCCGCATTCAGTCTTTTTGCGAATGGTGGAGGCTGGCAGCGCTACTTTTTTATCGGAATCGCGGTAGTGGTCTCGATTTTTCTGATCAAGCTGATCCTTGAAAATCGTCATAAAGGAGAAGCCATCGCTTACAGTCTTATCCTCGGTGGCGCCATGGGCAACCTGATTGACCGGGTCTTTCGCGGCTATGTTGTGGATTCCTTTGATTTCTATTGGCGAGACTGGCATTGGCCGGCCTTCAACCTGGCTGATATTGCAATTGTCCTCGGTGCCTTACTTTTCGTTTCCAGCAGCTTGTTGGGTAAAAAAGCAAACACCAATGCCGAGCCGGATGGATCTGACTGACACCTACGCCTATACAACACCATGACCGAACTTCCCGACAACATCCTTCACCTGCCGCAATACCAAGTACTGGGCTGCAAATCAACCGACGACGAAATGCACTTCCAGGTGGACGTGCCCGATCCCATCGCCTGCGAGGAATGCGGCGTGCAGGGTGAGTTCGTACGGTTCGGCAAGCGTGACGTTCCCTATCGTGATCTGCCCATCCACGGCAAGCGGGTCACTCTCTGGGTGGTCCGCCGCCGATACACCTGCCGGGCCTGCAAGACAACATTCAGGCCCCAGCTACCAGAGATGGTGGACGGATTCCGTATGACACTGCGGCTGCATGAGTACGTGGAGAAGGAATCCTTCAACCACCCCTACACCTTTGTGGCGGCACAGACCGGCCTGGACGAGAAGACGGTGCGCGACATCTTCAACGCCCGCGCCGAGTTCCTGGGGCGCTGGCACCGCTTCGAGACGCCCCGCATCCTGGGCATTGACGAGCTATACCTGAACAAGCGCTACCGCTGCATTCTGACCAACATTGAGGAGCGAACCCTGCTCGACCTGCTGGCCACCCGCCGCCAGGACGTGGTGACCAACTACCTGATGAAGCTGAAAGACCGGCAGAAGGTCGAGATCGTCAGCATGGACATGTGGAACCCCTACCGGGAAGCGGTCAAGGCTGTGCTGCCCCAGGCCCGTATCGTGGTCGATAAGTTCCATGTGGTGCGCATGGCCAACGATGCCCTAGAGAGAGTGCGCAAGGGCCTCAGAAAGGAGCTGAAACCGTCCCAGAGCCGGACTCTCAAGGGAGACCGGAAAATCCTGCTGAAACGCGCTCACGAAGTCTCAGACCGGGAGCGCCTCATTATGGAGACCTGAACAGGCGCGTTCCCGCAACTGCTGGCCGCCTACGAGCACAAGGAGCGCTTCTACGGCATCTGGGACGCCACCACACGGCTCCAGGCAGAAGCCGCCCTGGACGAGTGGATAGCCACCATCCCGAAGGGCCAAAAGGAAGTCTGGAGCGATCTGGTCAGGGCAGTGGGAAACTGGCGCGAAGAGACCATGACCTACTTCGAGACGGACATGCCCGTCACCAACGCTTACACGGAGTCCATCAACCGACTGGCCAAGGACAAGAACCGTGAAGGGCGCGGTTACTCCTTCGAGGTGATGCGGGCACGAATGCTCTACACCACGAAGCACAAGAAGAAGGCACCGACTGCGAAGGTCTCTCCTTTCTACAAGAAAACCATCGGTTACGGACTGCCGGACTTCGCAGAGGAACTCAACTACGGAGTCGATCTATCAACCATCTGAGGGTGGTATCAGATTGATGGGGTGAAGGTGCCCCATCAACCATTAAATCCGTATACCCATATTTTTACTGTAGGTTCAGGCTCGTTTCAGGTTAACACCGTATAAAGAATGGGTGACAATAACCTCTGAGGTAAATGACCATGCGCTACACTCTTTTAACAACGTCTTTGTTTGCCCTTTCATTAAGTCTGATCACGGGCGCGGCGCTGGCTGCACCCGGCCACGGCGGTGGTGGCAATAACCTAACCGAGGCTGACGTTGACCGCACGATCAGCCTTGAGGCTGGCGATATGTGGTTCGACCCTGAAACGCTAGAAATGGCGGCGGGTGAAATTGTTAAATTTGAAATCACCAACACCGGCAATTTAGAACATGAGTTTGTGATTGGTAGCAAAGAAGCCCAAGAAGAACATCGTCAAATGATGCTAAACATGGCCAACGGCGGAGGCCACGATATGTCGAATATGTCACACGGCGGCGGTCACGATATGGCCAGCATGGACATGGCAGGTGTCACCATTGCGCCTGGTGAAACCGGGACTTTATTATGGAGTGTCCCTGACAATGTTAACGAGCTAGAGTATGCCTGTAACATTCCTGGTCATTATGAATCCGGCATGTACGGTAATTTTTCTCTCTAATCTGACGCAGACCCATGAAACTGTTGCTACTCGAAGATGATGATTTGTTAGCAGAAAGCTTGGCAGAGAGTCTCAAGGACAACGGTTACCTGGTTGATTTGGCCGCTTCATTGAAAGCGGCCAAGTCGCTGATGGCAACCGAGGATTATGAGCTGGCTATTTTAGATGTCGGTTTGCCCGATGGGTCGGGGTTAGATCTTCTCGCTCATTGGCGCAAGCAGAAGCGCAGTACGCCTATTTTGATTTTGACGGCGCGCGATACCTGGGAAGATAAAGTTATCGGACTTGAAACCGGAGCCGATGACTATCTCACCAAGCCTTTCCACGAAGCCGAACTTATGGCTCGCCTGAAGGCCTTGTTGCGTAGGCAGTCTGGTCAGTTATCTCATGTGATTACGCTTAACGGTGTCTCGTTGGATGAGGCGGGTCAACGCGTGTGCTTAGAAGGAGAAACGTGGCGTTCGCTAACAGCAACGGAGTTTCGATTACTGCGCTACTTAATGCTTCATCCAGACCGTATTCACTCGAAAGATCAGCTACTAGAGCAGCTCTACGCCTTGGATCAGGACGCAGCCGCACCTAACTTGGTGGAAGTCTACATCGCTCGTCTGCGCCGTTATCTCGGTAAATCAGTCATTCAAACGCGACGTGGTCAGGGGTATTTCTTTGCTTCACATTGATAGACGCAGTTTACGCATTCGGCTACTCGCATGGTTAGGCGGCGTCGCGCTACTGGTGGTGGTCACCACGTGGCTATTGCACGGGATCTTTTTACAGAGCCTGGCAAGGGATTTTTTAGGTGATCGCTTACAACGTGAAGCAAACCACGCGGTCGCGCAGCTAGAGCAAGACCAAACGACTGTACCGACTGCGCTCGACTCGGTTAGCCAAGGCTATCAAGTCTTTCATCATCTCTACGTACTCCGTTTCAATGGCTCGGTCAGCGCTTCTGACCCGCAATGGCAGCAACAGCTGGCTCCGTTGCTAGATGAGAGCGGCGATGCCCTAATAGATGTGAATCGCGGAACACAGCACATGCTCGTCTATCGCCGCCATTTTGAGTGGCAGGGCACGCAGGGTGTGCTATTGGTGGGCGAGGATTTTTCCCAAGTAGAATCAGGGCTTGCAACTTTACACTGGTGGGTCGGTGGGATCGCCGCCGTGCTTTTAGGGATGCTCATCATACTCAACATGCTAGCGGTTAACCGTGGACTCATACCACTCTGGCAACTGCGCCAACAACTTGAAGCATTGCGATCAGGCAAACGTGATCGCTTGTCATTAGTAGCCCCTTCGGAGCTAGATGAATTAGTCGACCAGTTGAACTGGTTCATGGACGACATTGATCTTCGTCTGAAGCGCTCGCGAGAATCGGTCGCCAACCTATCACACGCATTAAAAACACCGCTGGCAGCCGTTACTCAAGTACTGCGTGGCAACCGGCCCATTGATGACAACCGGCGCCATAAACTACTCAGCCGTATTGAAGACATTAACGCCCAGTTGGATGCGGAGCTGCGTCGTTCACGTATTGCAGGCCCTAATGCGGGACGAATGGCCAACGTTACTCGTGATAGCTTACGGCTGATTGAGATGTTCCGTAGCCTCTATCCTGAGCGTATGTTCGACCTGACTCACTCAGCACGTGAGGAAGAACAAGTTCCCATTGAATCTCACGATTTTTCAGAAATATTAGGCATCGTGCTTGATAACGCAGGAAAATGGTCGAGCAGGCGCGTTCTTTGCGATATTGCCGTCTCCGCAACCACACTCACGCTCACCATTGATGATGACGGCCTCGGCGTTGCAGAAGAGGATCTTTCGCGCTTGGGAGAGCGTGGCACACGACTGGATGAACGCCGTCCCGGCTACGGCTTAGGCCTGTCGATTCTTGCGCAGCTAATTGCCCGCTACTCAGGGCACTCGTATTTTGAGCGCAGTCCACTGGGTGGACTGCGCGTTACGATTATCCTGCCTCTAGCGGGTGAAGTAGCTAATTAATCATTATTCAGCTTTGTTTCAGGTTCTTCCATCAAGATGGTGTCATTCATCATTGATGGGAGTTACACATGGCACGCTCAAGTATCATTTCTCACCCTCTTTCTCGTCGGCAAGTGTTAAAAGGAGGCGCTGCCTTAGGCTTAGGTTCTGCTGCGGCAATGGGGTTAACTCCCGCCTGGGCAAACCCCTGGGGCCGTACCAACGTCTATGCTCAGGGCGTTGAAGAAGGGCCCGAGGTATCGCTGGCGATCCGCCGTGAATCGTTGCCTATTGACGGACAAGAAGCCCAACCAATTACCATTAACGGTACCAGTCCTGGCCCGCTGATTCGTTTGAAAGAAGGTCAAGACGCAGTACTGCGTGTCACCAACCTGCTGGACGAGCCCACCTCCATCCACTGGCATGGTCTCATTCTACCGCCGGAAATGGATGGTGTGCCTGGCGTTAGCTTTGCAGGTATCGCCCCTGGTGAAACCTTTACCTACCGTTTTCCCGTCCGTCAGAACGGTACCTACTGGTACCACAGTCATTCCGGTATGCAGGAGCAGCTTGGCCATGCAGGGCCATTGATTATCGACGCTGCCGAGCGTGAGCCTATCCGTTACGACCGTGAGCATGTGTTACTGCTCACCGACTGGACTTTTGAAGACCCGATGTCGGTGTTCCGTAATCTGAAAACCATGGAAGGCTATTACAACTTCCAAGAGCGCACGATTGCTGACTTCTTTGCCGATGTTCGTAACAACGGTTTTGCTCAGACCGCTGAAATGCGCGGCATGTGGGCTCAAATGCGCATGAGTTCGCGGGATATCGCCGATGTCACCGGTAGTACTTATACTTATCTTCTCAACGGCTATTCTCCTCAAGAAAACTGGAATGCCTTGTTCAAAGCTGGTGAGCGGATACGACTACGCGTGATTAACGGCTCAGCCATGTCTTTTTTCGATGTTCGTATACCTGGCCTGAAGATGACCGTGGTGGCCGCTGATGGACAACCGGTGCAACCCGTTCCTGTTGATGAGTTCCGTATTGGCGTGGCTGAAACCTACGATGTGCTGGTTTCACCTGAAGACGACCGGGCATACACCATCTTCGCCGAAGCCATGGATCGGAGCGGCTATGCACGCGCCACGCTAGCTCCACGTGAAGGCATGCAGGCGGAGATTCCTGAACGCCGTCAAATTGCAGACCGCGGTATGGAAGCCATGGGTGCCCACGGTATGGGCGGTATGGATCACTCCAACATGGCGGGGATGGATCACTCTGGCATGTCCAACATGTCGGGGATGGATCATTCCAGCATGGCTGGGATGGATCACTCCGGTATGTCCAACATGCAAGGCATGGATCACTCTACTATGGGGGGGATGGCAGCCGAGCAGGCCAAAATAGGCGCAAATGGTTTGCTTCTCGCCGGTGAAGCTCAGCCGGGCTCTCGCTATAACCAGGCGGGAATCGGCATTGATCCTGACGAACGACGCGTATTGGTTTACCGGGATCTCAAAGCGTTCACACCATGGCCTGATCGCCGTGAGCCAGGCCGTGAGCTTGAGCTGCACCTGACCGGCAATATGGAGCGTTATATGTGGTCGTTCGACGGTAAGAAGTTTAGCGAAGTGACCGGCCCTATTCATTTTGAGAAAGATGAGCGGCTGCGCCTAATTCTGATTAACGACACCATGATGGAGCATCCTATTCACCTCCACGGTATGTGGATGGAGCTAGAAAACGGCCAAGGGGAATTGATACCACGCAAACACACCCTAAATGTGAAGCCCGGTGAGCGCGTATCTGCGTTGATCACCGCAGATGCAGAGGGCAGTTGGGCGTTCCACTGCCACCTTCTCTATCACATGGATGCTGGCATGTTCCGCGTTGTTCAAGTTTCTTAAGGAGGCAGTATGAAAATTAAGCGCTACTTAACCCTCGCCAGCGCCGCCCTTGGCATGGCCGCCGCCACGACCGCTCAAGCCGAAGATGGCTATGCGGCACCAGACAGTTGGCCAGCGCCCACTGAGGAACATAATATGGGTATGGCACTGTTTGATCGGCTCGAATATAGCGTGCCTGATAAAGGCCCAGAAGCCGTGGTATGGGACTTTCAAGGCTGGTACGGCGGCGATATCAACCGCATTTACCTAAAGTCAGAAGGCGAAAATGTCCAGGGCGACGGCGAAGATGCTGAGTTTGAGTCTTTGGAACTACTCTATAGTCGTTTAGTGGCTGATTTTTGGGAGTTACAGGGGGGGATCGGTTATCAAGGCGGTGTTTTCTCCGATGATCACGCTGAACGCACCTATGGGGTTGTCGGCCTGCAAGGCGTAATGCCCTACGGCATTGAAACCGACGTGGCATTACAAGTGAGTGAAGATGGCGACGTGGCCGCCAGTTTTGAAGGCGAATACGATCTGCGCCTGACTCAGCGGCTCTACCTACAGCCGCGCACCGAAATTGCCGTGGCCGCCAGTGAAGTTGAAGAATTTGGCGTGGGCGAAGGCCTTAACTCGGTTCGTGCTGGCCTACGGCTAGGCTACGAAGTGACCCGACGCTTCGCCCCCTACATCGGTGCCTATTGGGAGAAAGAATACGGCGACACTGCAGATCTCTCCCGAGCCAGTGGCGACAACACTGAAGATACTGGAGTTGTTGCCGGTGTTAAACTAATGTTCTAACGACTCTGACAGTGTGTAACTTTTAACGTCACCAAATGGTGGCGTTTTTTATTATTTTTATTTTTATATTCAGCTTCATTTCAAAAACCCCAGCTAATATAACCATGTAACCAACCACTGGAGTAGTTATCATGAAAGTTAAATCAATTCTCTTTGGAGCGCTTGTAGCTAGCATTCTTTCAACGCCTGCATTGGCTAACTATGGGACGACCATCCAAGATCTGCCACTACTTGAAAGAGGCGTCTCTTCTACACAATTGCTGGCCCAAGGCCAATCAAAGCGTTTCAATATTAACATTGAACAAGCGACTACACTGAAAGTAGTGAGTGAGCACTTTCCAGGATTTACCAGCACTGGCAACCGCATTTCAGCTGTTCTTTATAATGAGGCGGGACAGCAGGTAGCAGAAGCTTCCAGCCCACGGGGGCACTTCGAACTTGTTCGTCAGCTGCAACCGGGTAATTATCAGCTTGAGGTAACAGGAAGATCAAGGGGAGGCAGTGATGATAACCGTTATTATGAACTACATGTCGCCTATTGATATCCTTTAGTCTTGACATGAATTAAGAAGGTCAGCCATGAGCTGACCTTTTTTATGAAAAACTAGTATCTCGGCAAACAAATTCAGCTTTAATTCAGGAATTTTAGCTAACTTTATAGTGCCGCAATCGGCGTAAAAACAAGACAATTCATAAAGAGGTGTCATCATGTGGAATAACAAGAAGATTCCCTTGGTCAGCATGACGGTTATGGCCTTGGCAATCGGCTCGACGTATGTTTCGGCCCTGGAAACCCAAGTGGGAGAGACCACCGTGGGGCTTTATGGCTACGCCAGGCTGAACATGGCTTACAACTTCGATCGGGATGCCGGATCAGCTAACGAAGGTTACTTTGCTGAAGTCGCAGGATCGGAAGATGAGAGGGATGTCGGGGATCAGTTTCAAGTCACCGCGACACAAAGCCGCATCGGCTTTCGGACCAGTACGCCTGTCGAGGGGGCACGCTAGACACCGTTATCGAAGGGGATTTCTGGTCCTACAACGATGATAATACGCGCTTCAGACTACGGCATGCCTATGGGTCCTGGAATGGCATTCTGGCAGGGCAAACCTGGTCGAATTACACCACCTTCGTCGCCGCCACGCCCACACTGGATTTCCTCGGCACGGCGGGAAGCAATGGCTATGGGTCGCGCCTAGCCCAGTTGCGCTACACCATGGGAGGATTCTCGATAGCCGCGGAAGACCCTCAAGCTCAATTGGCTGAGAATATAGATGGCTCAGTGCCAGAAGATGATTTGCTACCGGATAATGACGATGCCGTATCATCGATGCCCGCGTTGAGCCTGCGCTATGAAGATAGTATGGGTGACTTTTCCTACTCAATCGCCGGCATCGCCCGGCAGCTGAAGTACGATACCGGAAGCGAAAAGGATACGGAAATGGGCTATGGGGCCTTCGCCGCAGGTGCCTACCATGCCGGACCGGTGACCTTGAGAGCGATCGTGAACGCCAGCGAGGGGGCGAACAGTTACCTCTATCTGTCTGGCGATTACTTCAACGGTGCCGATGCCTACGTCGATACCAACGGTAAGCTGCAAACGCTATCTGGCGATGGCGGAGCCCTTGGTCTTTCTTATCAAATATCACCACAGTATTCACTGAACGCGTCCCATGGCTATACCGATGTCGAATTGGGCGACCCTACCGTAGGTGGGAATGCAGGTAGAAAGAACAAGAATACATTTCTTAATCTGATGTGGACTCCCAACGAACGCTTGATGTACGGAATTGAGTACGGCTATTTCGAAACGGAGTTGGCCGATGGCCGTGAAGAAGATGCGAGCCGTGTGATGGTGGCTGCCCAGTATAGTTTCTAGGGTGAGTTAGTAGCATAGCAGAGAAGCTGTTTTGATCGATTGCTTGGGCGTATGCCCAAGCTTTTTTATGGTTCTTCGTCACTTCATGTGGGGCCTGATCGAACAGGCGACCCACAATACCACTGTCACTAAACTGAATAAGAAAGATCAGTCGCGTCGGGAACACTTTTGATGACCAAATCGATACAGATGAAGTCGCGCATGGCCTGGCTGTCATAGATGGCATCTTCAAGCGCTTCGTCGACCAGTGCATACCATTGCTGAAGGAAGTAGATCCGCAACATCTGTCCCAGGAACCGTTCCCGGCGGGTGACCTTCTTATTGTTCTGGTGCTCAGCCTGAGCAAACGAGATCTGTTTCATCGAGAACTCTGGCGGGTAGTGGAAAACTGTATTTTGCCCTGCCGGTGGCACTTAGGCAGCAACGGTCGTATTTATGCAGTGTTTCCTTAAAAGAGGCTCGCAGTAGGCTTGCTTCTACTAGAGTTTATTTCAAAATAATTACCTCAATAATTTGAAAGCCTGAGTTAAAGCAAATGAATTTCTCCATAGAAGTTCACGTCGAGCCGGAGCGCTTGCCCCGGCTGGTTTGAAGCTTAGCTGGCCATTGCGGCACATTCTTCAGCGCAGCGATGACAAGCTTGAGCACACTCTTGACAATGGGTTGCATCATGTTTTGCACACTCATCACCACACTTTTTACAAATGTCGGCACATAGACGGCAGATCTCGTGCGCAAACTCGCTTTCTTGTGCCATGAATGAAGCGGCTAACCGGCAAATTTGAGCACATTGCATGTTAAGGCGAATACATTCCGCCATCATTTTTACGTCGTCTACTTTTAGGCACTCAGTTGCACACTTGTCACAATACGCTGCACATACGTGACAAGCTTCAATGCAATTCTCATATTTTCCAAAATCCATCTCGATTCTCCATTTATTAAATCAGATTTTATTCACCATAGCTCTTGCTTGGCATAATAAAGCTAGAACAACCTAAAAGAAAAATCAAGGAAAGGTAATCAGGTAACTACTCACGAAATATAAAGTTAAAAAGGTAGCTGTGCGCTACTTGCCAATAATTTTTTATTATTCAGTTAAGATTCAGGAAGGCCTACTATAGTAAATGTTTTTCAAAAAATACTGCAGCATTCGCTGCGCCTGGAAGTTAGCTCGCCACGAAGCCCCTAATTAAAGTAAGTAGGTGAGAAAACTAAATTAATAATGAGAGGAATCAAGTTCTAAGCTTTATAAAAATAATCTCCTTTTAGGAGACTAGCTCAGCCTAATAAGCTTCCTAAGGAGTCAGTATGAAAATTAATCTCTACTTCTCTGACGGCCTGGCTACCCCAGGGTCGCCAGGGAGGGAAAAAGGTCGACCATGATACTGGAAAGCCGCGTCATGGTACCCGAGACGATGGCGATGCCCATCAGGATCACAACCGTGCCCGCCACGGGGCGAGCATAGGCGCTCCACCTTCCTAGGCTTTGCCGATGCAGAGCGAATCGGTTAATCAGTAAAGTGCTGGCAAGAAAAGGTAGCGCTAGGCCAGCCGAGTAGGCACTGAGATATATCATTCCAGCCTGGGCACTAGCAGCATTGGACGTGGCCATCAAGATGGCGCCCAGGATGGGGCCGATACAGGGCGTCCAGCCGATGGCAAAAGATACCCCGAACACAGTAGCCGAAAGCGGAGAGCCACCCTGGACATTGGGGGTGAACTGAAAGGTACGCTGGAAAAGCGGCAATCGGAACACGCCGGTCATGAAGAGGCCCAGCACGATCACCGCCGAGCCGGCAACCCAGTTGAATTCTTGGCGATACCCTCGCATCAGTTGCCCGATACTACTGGCGCCGAGCCCGAGTAGGATGAACACGATGCTGAAGCCGAAGACGAAGAAGGCACTGAGGGTCAATGCCTCTAACCGCCTGTCGGCTTTACCGGCACTACCGCCTGTGACCACCGACAGGTAGGCCGGTAACAGGGGCAGCGTGCAGGGCGAGAAGAAGGAGACCAATCCGCCGATAAAGGCGCCGACCAAGCCGATGGAAGAGAGAGATTCCAATGTGTTATCGCAACTTAAGTTATGGAGACGGCCAACAAGGGTATTGATACCAATCCCATGGTGCTACCTCCTATCATATCCATTTTAACGCCGTAAGAATTTTAAGGCTTACAGCTGCTTTAAGGTCAACCTTTATTGACAAATTATTTGTCTCCTATCGAATTGCAAATATTACACATCAGGCTTGACCTTAAAGTTGACTTCAAAGTTATGGTGGCTACTCAATGAATGACATGAGGACATTTCCATGGCGCTACAACTGGGCGAGACAGCACCAAACTTCACGATCGAATCCACACAAGGCACGGTCAACTTTCACCAATGGCTTGACGACAGCTGGGCGGTTCTGTTCTCGCACCCCGCTGATTTTACGCCAGTATGCACCACAGAACTGGGCGCGTTTGCCAAGCGAAAGAACGAATTCACCAAGCGGGGTGCCAAACTGGTTGGGGTTTCGGTGGATCCCCTCAGCTCTCACCACGACTGGCTGGGGGATATTGAACAGACTCAGGGCACGGCCCTGAACTACCCCTTGCTGGCTGACGAAGATCAGGTGGTAGCGAAGCTTTATGGAATGATCCATCCCAAAGCCGACCCCAAACTGACGGTGCGTACGGTCTTCATCATCGATTCTGACAAGAAAATTCGTCTCACTTTGACGTATCCACCCAGCACAGGACGTAATGTCGACGAGATACTGCGGGTTCTCGATTCGCTTCAGCTAACTGACAAGCACAAAGTGGCCACCCCAGTTGACTGGCAAAACGGTGACGATGTCATCATCTCGCCATCGCTATCGAATGATGACGCTAGGCAACACTTTCCCGAAGGCTGGAACACCAAGACGCCCTACCTTAGGGTCGTGCGCCAACCGGAGCAATAGGAGCCCCGACCGGTAGATTCGTTGAGTCAGGCTGCCAGAAGCTTAGATTAATAATGTCGTGAGGTAACGCTATGCAAACACTAAGTATCGGCGAGCTTGCCGAACGAAGCGGGGTCGCTAGCCAGGCGATTCGATTCTACGAAAAAGAGAAACTTATGCCTCCTCCGAGGAGGACCGATGCCAACTATCGGCGTTACCCACTGGAAGCTGTGGATCGGTTGCAGTTTATCGTCCATGCCAAGCAGTGGGGCTTCACGCTGCAAGAGATTCGGGAGCTGCTAATGCTTCAGGATGCTAATGGCGACCGGGCGCAAGCTAAACGCATCGCCGGGGAGAAGCTGCACAAGGTGCGCGAGCAGATCAAACACCTCACGCGGATTGAAGCCGTATTATCGAAAACACTGAGCGAGTGTGCAGGCGAAGGGCCTATGCAGGAAGGCTGCCCGATTGTTGAAGCTATCGCTGAGCAGGCTGAATGATCAGCACTTTCTCGACAGCGAACATGGGGAATCAAGCTCGCATATCGGGTCGTCAATAAATAACAGGAGATCTTCATTATGGCGCAAAACGTCGATATCGAGATTCGTGGTATGTCCTGTGCTTCCTGTGTTGGACGTGTGGAACGTGCACTCAGCCAGCAGCCAGGCGTGATCAACGCTCAAGTGAACCTCGCCACCCAGAAGGCGGCTATCCAGGTCGAAGCAGTTACCACGACCACTAGCCTACTCGACGCCATTGAAACAGCGGGCTATCAACCGGTAGTGGAAAGTATCGAGATTCCTGTTACCGGCATGAGTTGCGGATCTTGTGTCTCTCGGATAGAGCGAACGCTAACGAAGCTGCCCGGCATGGTGGAAGTGAGTGTTAACCTTGCTACCCAGAAGGCCTTCGTTCGTTTCCTGCCAGGAGCCGTTTCGTTAACGCGTATTCAGCATGCCATCCGCGAAGCAGGCTATGAACCGCAGGATACCGATACGCCGCCACCAACGGACAGCGAGGATCGGGAAAGAGCCGAGCTTCGCCGTCGAGTCGTGCTCGCGGCAATATTTACGATTCCGGTAGTCATCATCGCCATGGGGAAAATGATTCCCACTTTTGACGCGCTGTTAACGAGTCTAATGCCGCATCGCGGCTGGATGGGCGTTGAGTGGTTGTTGGCCACACCGGTGCAGTTCTATGCCGGGGCACGCT
The DNA here is from genome assembly GCF_030247125.1 of Halomonas sp. LC1. NCBI lineage: Bacteria > Pseudomonadati > Pseudomonadota > Gammaproteobacteria > Oceanospirillales > Halomonadaceae > Halomonas > Halomonas sp. LC1. Next base: position 590,241 of record NZ_JASSPG010000001.1, read on the forward strand.
TCTATCGTACTGGCTTCGCCGAACTCCGGCATTTTAATCCTGGCATGAATAGCCTCGTTATGATCGGATCGAGCGCTGCCTATTTTTATTCGGTCGCCGCCCTGCTAATGCCCGCGCTCTTCCCCGTCGGAACCGCCGTGAGCTATTTCGAAGCGGCGGCGGTCATCGTGACGCTAATTCTGCTCGGTCGCTATTTTGAACACATTGCCAAGGGCCGCACCTCCGAGGCTATCAAGAAGCTTCTGCAATTACAGGCGAAAACTGCCCGCGTCATCCGCGAAGATGAAACCGTCGAGCTGCCTATCGACGCCGTCGTCACGGGCGATCGTATTTTGGTTCGCCCAGGGGAGCGTGTTCCAGTAGATGGCATCGTTGAGGAGGGCCACTCCTACGTTGATGAGTCGATGATCAGCGGTGAGCCAGTGCCGGTCGTCAAACAGAAGGATTCCGAAGTCGTCGGTGGCACTATCAACAAGAACGGTGCACTTACCTTTCGGGCCACGCGAGTCGGTGCCGACACTGTCTTGTCGCAGATCGTCAAGATGGTGGAAACGGCCCAAGCGGAGAAGCCCCCCATCCAGCAGTTGGCCGACAAGGTTGCTGGTGTATTTGTTCCCGTAGTCATCGCTATCGCCACGATGACCTTTGCACTCTGGTTCGCTTTCGGACCGGCGCCGTCCTTGTCCTTTGCCTTTGTCACTACCGTTAGCGTGCTGCTAATTGCCTGCCCATGTGCGATGGGCCTGGCCACCCCAACGGCCATCATGGTCAGTACCGGGAAAGGGGCCGAGATGGGGGTGCTATTTCGCAAAGGGGCGGCGCTTGAGACGCTGGCCAAGATGAATACGGTGGTGCTGGACAAGACCGGCACTTTGACCCAAGGACGCCCCGAACTGACTGATTTCGAAGCTATTAACGGTCATGAAAACGACGTGCTGCGACTGGTCGCGGCGGTGGAAGCTCAAAGCGAGCACCCCATCGCTGAGGCTATTGTGCAGGGCGCCAAGACCCGTGGGCTGGAATTACCCCCTGTCAGTCGCTTTAGTGCCGAGCCAGGCTACGGCATTGAAGCCGAGGTCGACGGCCACTTGGTACATGTAGGGGCTGATCGTTACATGCGTCGGCTGGAAATCGACCTCGGCCAGGCAGAAACACGCGCCAAGGTGTTGGCCGAGAACGCCAAGAGCCCGCTCTATGCCGCGGTAGACGGTCAGCTTGCTGCAGTCATCGCGGTGGCGGATCCCCTCAAGGAGGGCTCTGCCGACGCTATCGCAGCACTCAAAGCGCAAGGGCTGGAAGTGGCCATGCTCACCGGCGATAACCGTGCCACTGCCGATGCTATCGCCCGACAGGTTGGCATCCAGCAGATTCTCGCTGAGGTACTGCCCGACCAGAAAGCGGCAGAGATCCGGCGTCTCCAGGCGGAGGGCAAGCGCGTCGCTTTTGTGGGGGACGGGATCAATGATGCGCCCGCTTTGGCCCAGGCCGACGTGGGCATTGCGATCGGCACTGGCACCGATATTGCCATCGAGTCCGGCGATGTGGTGCTGATGAGTGGCGATTTGCGAGGCATCGTCAATGCCACGGCGCTCTCCAAGCGTACCCACCGGACCATTATCGGCAATTTCGTTTGGGCCTATGGCTACAACGTAGCGTTGATCCCCGTGGCGGCGGGCGTGCTCTATCCGTTCATCGGCGTATTGCTCAGCCCCATGCTGGCGGCGGCGGCCATGAGCATTTCCAGTGTTTTTGTGCTGACTAACTCGTTGCGGCTACGCCGTTTCACATCGGATACCGGCAATGCCACACCACGTCCAAACGATGCTGTTCATCGCGCCTAAACCAAACAATGTCGTGTTAACGAGGAATTCAAAATGATGGGAAGTGAAAGCTGCATGTGGGGTATGGCAGGGATGGGCCTAATAGCGATCTTGTTGATTATTGCGCTGGGGCTTGGTGTTGCTGCGCTCATCAAATACCTGTTTTTTAATAAGAAGTGATGAAGCTGGCAACCGAATACAATCGTCCCCCTTGGGTAGATCAGAAACTAATAAAGAGAGCATCCATGAGATATATCCTACCTATCACTTATTGCCTAGCTGCTGCAGGTCTGTTAGGTCTTATAACGTTGCCTGCGTTGGCGCAGGAAGCAAGTACTGATGCCACTGAGAGTCGTCAGGCCAGCAGTGCCACGAATACTGAGTCTCCCTTGCCCAAATCGATTACCGCATTGGTGGATCAAGGGTTCACCTTCCATGGCAGCTTCGAAGCGCCTGACGGTCTCCAAGGCTATGCCTTGTCTTATGATAATGAGCCTATGGCAGCTTATATCTCCTCCTCTTCCGACTACGCCGTCATTGGTACGTTAATCGACCCGCAGGGCAATGCCGTTATGGAAAGCCAGCTTCAGGCTCTGGTGCTGGACCCCATGCTGGAAGCTACCTGGAGTGCGTTTGAAAACACTCGTTTTATCTCGGAGGGGAATGATGATGCTTCGCATATTGTGTACACACTAACAGACCCCAACTGCCCCTACTGCAATGCACTCTGGAAAAATTCGCGCCCGCTCATTGAGCAAGGCGTGTTACAGCTTCGTCACGTGCTGGTCGGTGTGCTATCAGAGGACAGTCTTCGCAAAGCTGCTGCAATCCTTGAATCCGACAATCCGGCCAGTGCTCTCGAAACTCATGAACTGGAATTTCGCAATGGCGGCATAAGGCCGGTGGAGCCGTCGGAGGAGAGTCAAGCGCTTCTTAGAAATCACGCCCAGATCATGCGTGAGGCCGGTGCTACGGGAACGCCAACCAGCTACTACCGTGATGAAGCCGGGAAAGTTCAGCGTATCAATGGCGCAGTGTCGACCGACCAGTTTCGCGAAATATTGGGCGTTGAATGATACACCATAACGGTACAGGGCTGAGATGCGAGTCTCCCCAATCACGACCACTGAGATGCACATGGCAACCAAGCTTAGCGTAAAGCAAACGCTCTTTTTGGGGCTCACTCTATTGATGGGTTTGGCGGCCCTTTATTGGATTCTGATGGAGACCGGCGCCTTGTCGGTCTTGACCGACAAGCAGGCCTTGCGTGAGTGGCTTGATAGGCTGGGCGTCTGGGGGCCGTTGGCCATCATCTTTATGATGATGGCGGCCATTGTCATGAGCCCGATTCCCAGTGGCCCAATTGCGATGGTGGCTGGTGCGCTTTACGGCCCAGTTTGGGGGACGATCTATGTCGTTATCGGTGCCGAAGCCGGTGCTCTGCTCGCTTTCTGCATTGCTCGTTTGCTCGGCTATGAAGTGATGCAACGCTGGCCGCGTACGCGGCCCATCCTCAACTGGCTGGGAAAGGAGCGCTCTCAGACAGGCTTGATGCTCATCGTTTTTGCATCCCGATTGGTGCCCTTCCTTTCGTTTGATGCCGTCAGCTATGCGGCAGGTATCACCCCCCTGTCTTTCTGGCGCTTTTTGATCGCCACACTGGCCGGCGTGATCCCCACGGCGTATCTAATCGTCATGTTCGGCGAAGTGCTGATTACGGCCGACTCCCGTGGCCTCACAATCGCGCTGATTCTCATCAGTGGCATTACATTGCTGCCTCTGCTGGCGAAACGCTTATGGGCTCGACAGCCATGACCGATAGCAACCGAGTGCTCTAAATCAACTTTCGTAAGCATTAACAATGCTCAGCAGGCACTTACCCGCTACTACCTGTGAGACGTACACGTGAAATTTCGGACATTGCTATTTTTACCCCTATTGGGCTTTTTTGGTTTAAGCTTTTTCTTTTATCAGGGCTTATCAATGGATCCTAGCGCCAGAGATTCACCCTTGTTAGCTCAGCCGTTTCCGCCATTCAGCCTGACAACGCTGGAAGACCCCTCAAGGCTCGTTGATGAATCTCTTTTTAAAGGAAAGGTGACATTAGTCAATGTGTGGGGAGAGTGGTGTCCGACTTGCAAACATGAAATGCCGCAGTTATTGGATTTAGCCGCGCGAGGCGTCCGCTTGGTTGGGATCAACTACAAGGATACCCAGGCAAAGGGGCTCGAGTTTCTTGACGAGTTCGGGAACCCTTTTGAAGTCAACATCTTTGATCCAGAGGGTAACCTAGGTTTTGAGCTAGGTGTGTATGGCGCCCCAGAAAGCTATCTGGTCGATACCGAAGGCACTATTCGTTACAAACATACAGGTTACATAACGTCTGAAGATGTTGAGCGAGTCATCCAAGAAGTCGAGAAGTGGAAACGATAAAACGGTTATGAAAACGCATTATTTTTTTATTAATGACTCCATCTGTAACGCTAAGTTAAGGAAGGTATATGTTGCAATACCCTCAAATTGATCCGATCGCCATCGCCATAGGCCCTCTTCAGATCCACTGGTATGGCTTAATGTATGTCATCGGGCTAGTCGCTGCTTGGTGGTTGGGTCGGCATCGAGCCCACCGACTCGGCCTAAGCCACGATGATATGGGCGACCTGATCTTCTACGGCGCCATCGGCATCATCGTTGGCGGCCGTCTTGGCTATGCGCTGTTTTACGGGCTCGAACAACTGCAAGCAAACCCCCTTTGGTTATTAAAAATCTGGGAAGGAGGCATGAGCTTTCATGGCGGCCTTGCCGGTGTATTAGTGGCTGCCTGGCTGTTTGCTCGCAAACATCAACTGGCTTTTATTCAACTGACTGACTTCATTGCTCCGTTAGTCCCGATCGGCCTGGGAGCGGGTCGCCTCGGTAACTTCATCAATCACGAGTTACCGGGAAGAGTTAGTGATGTACCTTGGGCAATGGTGTTTCCATCCATGATGGAGCTGGGCCCAGAGCCACGCCATCCTTCGGCTCTCTACGAGTTTGCCCTTGAAGGTGTCGTGTTGTTTGCCGTGCTGTGGTGGCTATCGCGCCGACCGCGTCAGCGAGGCCTCATCTCTGGGTTGTTCCTGCTTCTGTACGGAGCCTTTCGCTTCATCGTGGAGTTCGTGCGCCTCCCAGACCCTCAGTTGGGATTCATCGCTTTTGGCTGGTTGACCATGGGGCAGCTGTTGACACTACCGATGCTCATAGCGGGTTTTGCTCTGGTCGCTTGGTCCAGACGTCAGCCAGTGGATAAGCCAAAGGCGGCGTTAAACTCATGAAACAAGTCTTCGCTTTTCTAATGGTGGCACTCTTTATAGTCACACCGGTAGCGGCACGTGAAGAGATATTTGGGGTTGGTGACAAAAGCTCCCCTTTTAACCGTTCGACGCAACGTGACTTTCTACCGGCTACAGAAGCCTTCCGAACCACCGCTTGGCGAGACGATGATCGGGTTTATGTCGGTTTCACCGTCGCCGAAGACCATTACCTTCATCGGCATCAGTTTGCGATTGAGAGTCTCTCTCGAAGTATCAATTTCGGAGAGCTGGCTTTGCCACCTGGTGAGCCAATGTCGCACGCATCTTTGGGGGACATTAATGTTTTCTACAATCAGGTGTTGGTGAGTGCGCCCATCGAGGCGAGCGAGACCGTGATCGGACCGTTGGCCGTCGTGGTGACCTTTCAGGGCTGTTCCGATCAAGGACTTTGCTATCCACCCGAACAGGTCGAACTTATCTCACCGTACGGCTCCCCTCCGGCGACCTTCGCCACCAGCCCCTCCCTTGGTACGGCGGATAGCACCAAAGGCGCTCCTTAAATGAATCCCGCCGACCTGAGCCTGCCGCCGCTGGCGGTGGCCTTCGTCTTCGGCTTGCTGGGAGGCGCGCACTGTATCGGCATGTGTGGCGGCATCATGAGTGCCCTGACCTTTGCTGTGCCCCCCAGCATGCGACAACCTAGCCGTTTAGCAGCTCTGTTGCTCGGCTATAATTTAGGCCGTATCAGCAGCTACATGATCGCGGGTGCCTTGGTGGCCCTGCTCGGTTCCGTGCTCAACCATGCATTGGACAGCTTCGCCCTGGTATTGCGTATCCTGGCGGCGGTCATGTTGATACTGATGGCGCTTTATATCGCCAACTGGTGGAAGGGCTTGCTACGTATCGAGGCACTAGGGCGCGTTCTGTGGCGCCGCATCGAACCAATAGGACGTCGCTTGATGCCTGTTGTAAAAGTGCCCCAAGCGTTCGCACTTGGCTCGCTATGGGGCTGGATGCCTTGTGGGCTAATCTATTCGATGCTGGCCTGGAGTCTGGCCGTAGCCGAGCCATTGCGTGCCGCCGCGATGATGGGGGCCTTCGGGCTCGGCACCCTGCCTGCCGTCCTAGCGACCGGTGTGGCAGCGCGCCGCGTCTCAATATGGATACGTAGTCCTGCGACTCGTACGCTAGCAGCGCTGCTGATTATTACGTTTGCCGTCTGGTAACTCTGGCATCTGCAATCCATGATAGGGATGGTGGATACGCACAGTGCCATGACTTCGCAGCATCACTAATGATTACTTCGCGAATCATTAGCCTCGAAAACTAATTTACCTGTCCCAAGCGATTCGATTAGTTCCTTCAGCCTGAAGCTTTCAGTCATCTTGTCTTGGTTCATGTTATCTAACCATCGCGCTATCACCTGGAGTTCTTGGGTCCGCAAGAGAAGACGTCGCCTTTGAGTGGCGAGTGGTACTGGTTCATTAAACTCTACGGTGCCTTGATCCGCCCAAGATAATATTTGTTTGATCTCTGGAAGACTAACGCCCAGCGAACGCAGGCAGTCGATAAAACGTAGGCGCCCCAAGGACTCTATATCGTAGAGTTGATAACCGTTGCGCGGGTCGCGGTGCGGTTGCAACAACCCTTCCCTTGTATAGTGACGTACCGTTTCTGCCGTTACCCCTCCCGTCTGAGCCAGCTCGGAGACTCGCATTGGCTTACCCTCATTTGTTTACTCGTAGCCAGCTTACAACCGCCAGGCTGCCCAAAGGTCAAGTCTTCAACGGGCGCTTATGGCAAACCTTTCGGTTGTACATCGAAATTTAAAATGAGGCCTTGACCTTGAAGTCTGCTTTAAGGATATCTTACAAAAGCTGCTCTGCCACAGGTTAAAAACCTTCATCACGTCCTACCCTCAGCTCGTTTGGCAGAGTGATTCACACACAAAGGAGAGTGTCATGCGTAAACGTAATACTGCGATCCTGTTTACCGCCATTGTTGCTGCCAGTAGCTTCGGAGCTAGCTCGCTTCTTGCCCAAGAAGAGAATCAGCAGAAGCCGATGGAGGGCAATGACATGCATAGCAATATGATGCAAGCAGGTGGTATGCACGACATGATGGGCGATATGAAGTCCATGATGGAAAAATGTAACGCCATGATGGAAAACATGCAGCATGAGAACGATGACGCTTAAAGCGGCTCGGATAGGGTTGCTTGTACGTTGTACGCAAGCAACCTTTTCACTTATGCGGGTAGCGTCGCTTAGACCTTCCTCACTGTTATCTCACCGGACACTCAACATATGAAACATTGGAAAGCGCTAGCCGTTACGTCTTTACTGGCTTTTCCCGTATCGGGATTGGCGGCTGATATATCAGCGACCCTCTACAAAAATCCCAATTGCGGGTGTTGTGCCGAATATGCCAAGTATTTGGAACAAAACGGCTTCGACGTGGAGACGGTCGACACCCATGACCTCGTTGAAATGAAAGCCGAGTATAACGTCCCTGAAGAACTGCATGGCTGCCATACCACGGTCGTAGAAGACTATCTCTTCGAAGGGCATGTGCCTGTTGAGAGCGTGACCCAAGTGCTTGATGCAAAGCCCTCTATCATAGGGCTGAGTGTGCCGGGAATGCCGCTTGGTTCACCGGGCATGTCGGGAGAAAAACGCGGCCCGCTGGAGGTCTATGTCATAGCCTCGCAACCGACCAATAGCCCCGACATTTACGCGACTCACTAAGGGGTAGTGTGGCGATGAAACTACCCATCCTGGCAGGACATCTCGTAGCCGTATTTCTGATGACGGCCACCTCCCTTGCCATGGCCGCCCCGTCAGAAAGCTCAGGGCCACAAGGGTTTCTTCTCTGGGCCACCCCCAACGACGTGGCACAAATCAGTTTCGAGGATAGTGGCGGTACCCCTTTAACACTGGCTGACTTTGAAGGGAAACTGATTCTACTCAACATCTGGGCAACATGGTGTGGGCCTTGCCGAGAGGAAATGCCCACTTTAGATGCCCTGCAAGCTGAGCTTGGCAGCGATGACTTTGAAGTGGTCGCCTTATCGATCGACCGTAAGGGGGTCGAGATTGTTAATGAATTTTATCAAGAGATAGGCATTGAACATCTGGCTCCCTATATAGATAAAACCGGGATGGCCAGTGCAGATCTTGGGGCCGTAGGTATTCCCACGACGCTGCTACTTGACCGCCAAGGCAAAGAAATTGGGCGCCTCGTGGGGGAAGCCGAGTGGAACACTCAAGACATGATCGACTTTCTTGCCGAAATGATTGCAACCAGATAATGAGGTAGCACCATGAGTTGTTGTGACGACAAAACCCAACAGAACAAACAAAAATCGGGGCTACAAGGCCTGTTGACAGGGCCACGCGGCCTGATGTTGCTGGGTGGCGTGGCAGTGGCTGGCGGCCTTGCTTTTGGCTGGGATAACCTGGTTTTGCTGGGCATCGCGCCTATACTATTGAGCCTATTGCCATGTCTCATTATGTGCGGATTAGGCCTATGCATGATGAAGTGCAAAGACAAAAAAGGTGAAGCGACCGAGCAAAGCGACGCTAACAATGTTCAGGCCCGGGTAGAAGACGCTTCAGAAGTGAATGCTGGCACAGCGTCCACCACTCGCCAAATAGTAGATCAAAACGAGTCAATCAAGCATTCCTCATCAAATTTCCAAGCCTAGCCATGGGTAAAGGGTAATGCTTGAAGTAGCCAATATAGGACTGGTCACTGCCTTTCTGGCAGGCCTGATCTCGTTCATTTCACCCTGTGTTTTGCCACTTGTGCCTGGCTATCTTTCTTTCATGACCGGCCGCTCGCTCGGACAATTACAGAAGGCGGATAGACGAGAGCGACTCCGGGTGTTAACCCAGTCGATATGGTTCGTGCTCGGTTTTTCAACCGTTTTTTTGTTGCTGGGAGCCAGCTCCACCGCCATTGGTCGTCTGCTATTGGTGTATCGCCAAGAAGCAAACCTAGTCGGTGGCCTTATCGTTATACTGTTTGGTGCCTTCATGACCGGGCTCATGCCATGGCGCTGGTTTCATCAAGAATGGCGGTTTATGGGTCGACTGAAGGACGTCGGCGGAAGCCGCAGTGCGGCTTATCTGCTTGGTTTAGCGTTTGCATTTGGCTGGACCCCCTGCATTGGCCCGATTCTAGGTGCCATTCTTACCGTCAGCGCTTCCACGGCCAACGCCTGGAGCGGCATGGCGTTGCTCGGCGTTTATTCTTTGGGTCTGGGTGTGCCCTTCATGCTGAGTGCCCTTTCACTTGATCGCTTCATAAAGCACCAGAAATTCCTGCGTCGCTGGGGGCATTTCATACATATAGCGGCTGGGTTGATCATGATCCTGATGGGTAGCTTAATGATCACAGGCAAACTATCCGAGCTGTCATATTGGTTATTGCGTACTTTCCCTGCCCTAGGTGTTATCGGCTAATCGTTATTTAAGGAAATATTGAAATGCACATGATCGTGAGTCGTTTTTTACGTGTCTTCTTACTGACAGGCTTGGCCGCAGTCAGCTTTGGCAGCGCCATTACGGCCTTGGCAACTGAAGAAGGGTTGCTTGCACTGCAATATGACGTAACAGGCAAACGACTGTTTAAAATTGAGGCTAACCAACTATTCCAGCGTGCCGATGAAGGCATGACCTGGAATGCGATTCCCTTGCCCGAAGACGTGAATGAAGGCCAGTTGCGCGCGGTATCGGCCCCCTCCACTGATCCGCAAGCGCTCTATATCGCAGGCCCCTCAATCGGGGTGCAGCGTAGCACCGACAATGGAGAAACCTGGCAAGAGCTTAGCGCTAACCTACCTAGCCGAGAGGTTACTGCGCTAGCTGTACATCGCCGTCAGAACGAAACACTTTATGCGGTAATTGAAGAAGACGGCATCTACCAAAGCGAGGATGCTGGCACCACCTGGAAAAAAATGGACAGTGGTCCTTCACAAAAGATTAACCGACTCGTCCACTCTGACATGGAAGGCAGCATGCAGACCGGCTGGCTCTACGGGGTATCGGACGATGCGGTGCGTCTATCGATGGACTGCTTTTGCGGTTGGAGACCGACCGGAGCACTTGATGCTGGCAGCGTCTATGATGTGGCTTATAGCCTTGGCAACCCAAAGCGAGTCTATGTGGTTACACAGCAAGGACTATGGCGTAGTGAAACGGGTGGTCAAGAGTGGCAACAAGTAGCTGGTGACGGCACAGAGCTCGTTGCACTCACACTCTCCGCCAAAGACACTCTCTATGGTTTAAACCAGAAAGGGGAACTTCTACACAGTGAAGACGAAGGCCAATCCTGGACTTATCCCGATGCGTAAGCACTGTTTTTTCACTGCCTCATGGCTGACGCTAATGGTTGTGGGGCACGCCATGGCTGAGGACCGTCCTTTTTCAAGCGATACTCCTCAGCTGGAAGACGGAAAAAGAGTTTACCGACAATACTGTGCTAGTTGCCACGGTACACAAGGCGAAGGCATGCCCAACTGGGAAGAGCAAAATGCTCTAGGCGAGTTACCTGCTCCACCACATGGGCCAGAGGGCCATACCTGGAAACACTCTGATGCCATGCTCTACCGAATTATTGCCGAGGGTTGGCGCGACCCCTGGAATAAAACCGATAGGCTAACGATGCCAGCGTATCAGGAAGTTTTGGCTCCCAGCGAGATACGAGATGTGGTGAATTATCTCAAGACATTATGGACACAAGAGCAAAGGCGTCACCAAGCAGACGAAAGTATTGAGAACCCCTTTCCAATACAAACTGGAATACCCCCAGAGTAAATAATAGTGTCTATGCCCTATAACAAATTTTCTTAGTCACCTTATGGGTCACCACACTGTTAGCTACCGTCTCAACCGCCCACTTGTGTTATTAAGTAGAAAACAACCTCTTGGTCCTTTTAACTCCGACAAACCTGCTCCCGGCGAATGCTAGCCCTTACTTAGAAAACCAACTTCGCATTGTCAGCGAATAAATATACACTTTAGCGAATCTCAAATGTTTATGTTGAGACATGGAAGTTAACAAATTTCATATAAAATAAACTTATTACCTAACGACTGAGGCGCCTTCAGGCTTAGTAAGATCGACTGGCTCACTTCACAATAAAGTTTTCGTCGCGCCACATATTTGATCTGAAGGCTGTGGAAGGGAGTTAGATTATTATGTTAGGTAAGCAATATACCCGCCTTATTCATGAGGTCGGCCTGAAAACGAAGATAGCGGATGGTATTCTCTTGAGAAATCAGAACGTTCCGGCAAGAACCTGAACCAAGAGAGCCATCCGCTATGGGTGAAAGCCTATCCACCTGGACGCCCTCGTGCAACAGCTCTGTCCGTGTCGAGTTGAGCGGCCAGCGCACCACCAGCGACAGCGGCGCTTTGCTGCTGCGTGAAACCCTCGACAACAGCGGCGCGGTTGAGGCGCTGGAAGACAACCTAGTCGATCCGCGTCACCCGCTGCGTATCCGCCACTCGCTGGCCAGTCAGCTACGCACCCTCCTGGTGCTGCAGCGCGCGATGGGCTGGATCGATCTCAGCGATACCGACTCGCTGCGCCGTGACCCGCTCTGGCAGTTGGCCTGCAGCGACGCGCGTGGGATGACGCCCCTGGCCCAGGACCGGCCGTCGCAAGCCACGCTGTCGCGGCTGCTGACCTGCCTCGGGCGCAACGACAATATCGATGCTGTGCACGAAGGCCTGCTGCGGCTGGTGGTCTGGCGGCTGACGTCGCTGAAGAACGGGGAGCGACCCAAGCAGCTGACGCTGGACATCGACGGCCTGCCGATCGAGGCCCATGGCCACCAGGGCGGCTCGGCCTATCATGGCCTTTACGGGGCCCGCATCTACTCGCCGCTGGTCGCCTCGCTGGCCGAAACCGGCGATATGGTCGGCGGGCTACTGCGAGAGGGTAACGCCGGCCCGGCAGAGAGCGCCGACACTTGGATCCCGCACCTGGTGAAGCGGCTCAACGAGAGCACCGGGGCACAGGTTCGTGTGCGCATCGACGCCGGATTCACCGACAACGACACGCTGGAAGCCCTGGAGGACCGGGGGATCGAATACCTGGGCCGGTTGCGCAGTCACACCGGTCTACAGAAGCTGGCAGCACCGCTCCTGAAGCGGCCACCCGGCCGGCCACCCGAGCAGCCTCGCGAGTGGTGCCACGACCTGGCGTACCAAGCCGGCTCCTGGCCGGCACCGCGGCGCGTAGTGCTGGTGGTGCAGGAACGCCCCGATGACCTGCTGCTGCATGCCTTCTTCCTGGTCACCAACCTCGGCAAGTTCGACTGGCCGCCGGAGAAGATCCTGGCGCTCTATCGCAAGCGGGGCAGCGCCGAAGCCCATATGGGCGAGGTGAAGTCGGCACTCGACGTGCACCTCTCGTCGACGGATCGCGGCGCCTCCACCGTTCAGGACGTGATGGCCCGCAACGAGGTGAGCCTGCTGCTCAGCCTCTACGCCTACCAGGTCCTGCATGGCCTGCGCTGCCTGCTGGAGCGGCAAACCCGACAAGGCTGGAGTCTGAGTCGGATGCGCGAGCAGGTGCTGAAGGTGGCCGCCACGCTGAGGCTGCACGCTCGGCGCATCACGGTTCATCTCGGAGCCGCTGCCGACAAGTGGTGGCCGACCTTGCTTAAGGGGCTGCCAAAGCTGACCGCACTGAGCTGACGCTCCTGCGAGACCACCACAGCATCAGAAAGCGAGCGACCGCGGCGGCGGTCGGCGATCACGGCTGCTTTGAAGGTCGAGATTAATTCCTGGAGGTTATAAATCGGCGAAAGAAACGCAGTGTTCGGGCATTACGAAGCAGGCGCTCACGCCGGAAATACGGACCCTTACGAGCAATGCCGATGGCACGTAGCTTCAGACTGCCCGATCAGAGCCCTCGTGAATGAGGCGGGATATAGTGTTAATAAACAACTAAGAGGTTCATAACGGTGACAACGACCCACTCCAGCGCTCGCGCTTATGGTTGCAAACAGGAGAGTACATATGTCCGTTTGGCTTGTAGATCGTTGACCTGCTCGTGCACATGGGCCTTAGGTGAACGTAAACCTGCTGACTTCGCGATAAGAGATTGACGCGTTTACAGAGCAGGAACATGTCATGTCGATACGATTTCCCAGGGATATCTGGGCTATGAACGTATTGGCGGCTATGAAGAGCTTCATGAGCACCTGGGAGTTAGCGTTTCAGACCCTAA